>CAMAZY010000004.1 GCA_945863885.1 uncultured Clostridia bacterium | reverse complement strand
TGCTTACTTTCTTTCGTGATTGAAAGAAAGTAAGTGCCCGTGCGGCATGAGCACAGGTAAAGATACAGAAGAAGCTAATCCCAAAAAGTACAAACTAACCATTAAACAGACAAACTAAAATTAAGTTGCCATTAGAATACCACAAATTCCGACCGATTTCAACAAAATTCAGTTAATTGTGTTTTTGAAAACATCAGACAGATATTTTCAAGCAGGAATAAAAAATGCCGGCAAAGACATAAATACTTCATAATGATTAAACTTTTTTAACACATCGCTGGTTTTTGTCTTGCTTTTTTTGCCGATTGTTGATACAATATAAAAGTTGCATAATCTTATAAAATGTTGAAAAATGTAATCAGTCAGGAGCAGTGATTCATGCATAAAAATGTATACCATAAGCCGACTTTTGACAATATATCCGAAGAGAAAAGAAAAAAAATACTGGACGTTGCCGTGAATGAATTTGCCAATAACGGCTTCGAAAACGCAAACATCAATACCATCGCTAAAAAGGCGGACGTGAGCGTCGGCTCACTGTATAAATATTTCGACACTAAAGCGGACTTATTTCTGACAAGCGTCAATTACGGTGTAAGCTCCCTTGAAAGAATTCTGGCGCAGGTGGTTGCCCTTGACGAGGACGTGATGCTCAAGCTTGAAAAGCTTGTTCGTGCGGCAATCTGCTATTCAAGAGAAAACGCTGTCATGATTAAGCTTTATAACGAGTTTACGACCGAAAGCAACGCAGAGTTTGGTGAAAAGCTTGCCGAGAGAATGGAGTCTGTTACCGCCGACGCATACAGAAAGGCAATTATAAAAGGACAAATAGACGGCGAAATCAGAGCCGATATCGACCCCGGAATGGCGGCTTTAATGGTTGACAATATGCTGATGAATCTTCAGTTTTCCTATGCCTGCACCTATTACGAGCAGCGGCTTAGCATTTACGCCGGAAAAGATATCTTTGAAAAGGACGATTTTGTCGTTGAAAACGTTCTTCGTTTTATCAAAAGCGCATTGAAGCCTAATATTTATCCTGAAAGGAATGTGAATATATGAACTACGCATTGGCTTATGACATCGGAACAACAGGAGTCAAAACCTGTCTGTTCAAAATTGAGGACGGCATCGAGCTTGTTGCTGCGGCTGTCGAGGGCTACGAGCTTTACGTCTATCCCGACGGCGGAGCCGAGCAGGACCCCAACGAATGGTGGAGTGCCATGTGCAGCACGACAAAAAAGCTGCTTGAGGAATCGAAGCTTGACCCGGCCTTGATTGACGGGATTTCTTTCTGCTCCCAGATGCAGGGACTTGTCCTTGTCGATAAGGACGGACTGCCCGTCAGACGTGCCATGAGCTATATGGATCAGCGGGCAAGAAAACAGCTCAAGGAAAACATGGCATACGGTCTTCAGATTGCCGGTGCGAACGTTCCGAAGCTTTTAAAATCGCTTCAGATTACGGGTGCCGTTGCCGCAAGCGTCAAGGATCCCGTCTATAAATACCTCTGGGTCAGAGATAACGAGCCGGAAAACTTCAAAAAGGTACATAAGTGGCTTGACGTAAAGGAAGCCTTAATTGCAAGAATGACCGGCGAGTTCATCATGACTGAGGACTCCGCTTTTGCGACGCTTCTTTATGATATCCGGGACGGCAAGCACTGCTGGAGCCCCGAAATCTGCAAAATGCTCGGTGTTGACATGAAGCATCTTGCGAAGATTATCAAATGTACCGACAAGGTCGGCGGACTGACCGAAAAGGCGGCTTCTGAGCTCGGACTGAAAGCCGGAACGGTCGTTTTCGGCGGCGGCGGAGACGCATCTTTAATTGGTGTCGGTGCCGGCTCGGTCAGACTTCACGATACGCATATCTATATGGGTACCTCGGGTTGGGTTTCGACCGTCGTTGACAAGAGTATGGTTGACGCTTCGGCGATGATTGCCGCTATTGTCGGCGCACAGCCGGATTCGTATAACTATTTTGCCGAGCTGGAAACGGCGGGCAAGTGCCTCGAATGGGTCAAGGATCATCTTGCCCTTGACGAAATCGGTATCTATCTGAAAAAGACACATGTTGCCGAGGATATGGAAACGCAGTACACAAACCTTTATCAGTACCTTTCTTATGTTATCCAGAAGGTTCCCGCCGGTTCAAACGGTGTTGTTTTTACCCCGTGGCTTCACGGAAACCGCTGTCCGTTTGAGGATCCGAACGCCAAGGGAATGTTCTTTAACGTCAGCCTCGAGACGGGCAAGTCCGAACTGATCCGTGCGGTTGTCGAGGGTGTTTGCATGCATATGCGCTGGATGCTCGAAACGCAGGAAAAGAAAGCAAAGACTTCTGATGTGATCCGCTTTGTCGGCGGCGGCGCTCTCACCGATTCCACAAGTCAGATTCTTGCCGACTGCCTCGGCAGAACGGTTGAAACTGTGGCAAGTCCGCAGAACGTCGGTTCGGTTGGTGCGGCCGTCATCATCGCCGTAGGCTTAGGCATCATTGATTCGGTTTCCGACGCAGGAAAGCTTATCAAGGCGGAAAAAACCTTTAAGCCGAACCCGGCGCACAAGGCGGCTTACGATAAGAATTACAGCGTTTACAAACAGCTTTACAAAGCCAACAAGAACAACTATAAAATCCTTAACGGCTGATATTCATGCCGCTGTACCATTATTTCGGTACGGCGGCGTTTATTAATGAATAGTGAATAATGAATAGTGAATAGTTGTGGTCGCGGGGAACACCGTGCCAAAGGAAAGACGCAGTCCGCAGGGGTAAGCTTTTTTGTAACGGGAACATAGTAGATTTATAAGTAACGGGAAGCGTTGCGGCTTCGGGAAAGCTTCTTCCGGCGGTCGGACGGCAGCTGACAAAACCTGCGGTTTTGCGTTTTCCGTGCTACGGCACGGAAAATGTGCGGCTTCGCCGCACACAGCCGCCTTGGCGGATACCCCTCTGTCGCCTTGCGACATCTCCCCTTTCAGGGGAGAAAATTATTTCATCAAGTTAGCAACAAGAGAGTTCTCCCCTGAAAGGGGAGATGTCAGCTTCGCTGACAGAGGGGTATCCACACTGATCGTCAGCACTCGGTAAATTTTAGCTTGTAGGGGTAATGGTTAGTCTGATCTTTTTGTGTTTAATTTGTTCTATATCTTTACCTTTGCGCTAATGCCGCTCGGGCACTTAGCTTTCAATCAAGCACCGTGTACCCCGGGATTGTCGTCGTCACACGACCGCTAAACTGAAATCTTCCTGTTTCACAGTCGGGTATCTTTATAAATATAGCCTTCGGATAATCGCAAAGGGCAATTCATGCAGTAAAAAGTATAATATAAGGCATAATCCGCATATTTATGCATTGTATTGGATTTTTAATCGAAAAAAAGCTGCTTTTTGTTCATAATTTTGTTGACTTTAAGCGAACAAGGTAATATAATTTAATGAGATAAATCGGCAAGGGCGCCGACTTATGCGCAGTTGTCTGTCCTTTAGGGCAGATGTCCGGCATTGTTAAGTCAGTGCCCTGTTTTTATGCGTAAAAAAGCCTTTCGGGCTTTTAAGAAATCTTTATAAGACAACGGAGGAATCTTACCATGAAAAATCTCGGCTACTACAACGGAAAATTCGGTGAAATCGAAGATATGATGATCCCGATGAACGACAGAGTTTCTTATTTCGGTGACGGCGTTTATGATGCAACGTACAGCCGCAATTATAAGATCTTTGCCCTTGACGAGCACATCGACCGTTTCTTCAACAGTGCTGCACTTCTGAAAATCAATCTCGGCAAGACCAAGCAGGAGATGAAAGACCTGCTTAACGAGATGGTACAAAAAATGGACAGCGGCAATCAGTTCGTTTACTGGCAGGCAACAAGAGGCACCGGCATCCGCAACCACGTTTTCCCGTCCGACGGCTCAACGGCTAATATCTGGATCACCCTGACCGAAAAGGACATCGTGGATACCTACAAGAAGATCAAGCTGACCACCATGGAGGACACCCGTTTTCTTCATTGCAACATCAAGACGCTTAATCTTCTTCCCTCCGTTATGGCTTCCGAAAGAGCAAAGCAACTCGGCTGTGACGAAACCGTATTTCACAGAGGCGACCGTGTCACCGAGTGCGCCCACAGTAATGTTTCCATTCTCAAGGACGGTATCTTCAAGACCGCTCCGACCGATCATCTGATTCTTCCCGGTATCGCAAGAGCCCACCTGATCAAGGCTTGCAAAAAGCTCGGTATCGGCGTTGACGAATATCCGTTTACCGTCGAAGAGCTCTTTGACGCAGACGAAATCATTGTTTCCTCCTCCGGCTCGCTGTGCCTTGCCGCCGAAGAAATTGACGGCAAAAAGGTCGGCGGAAAAGCACCCGAGCTTCTCAAGGCCATTCAGGACGAGGTTCTTGACGAATTCATGAAAGCAACAGACTGATAAACGCACGGAGGAAGAGTATGACACAGCATGAGCTTACCGTTTTAAACTTAGGTCAGAGTCTTGATGACCTTGCCAACCTTGACCCGAGAGGCTACGGCGTTTGCAAAATTCTTTACAAGGCGTCAAGAGAAAAAGTCGGAAAGCCGCTTTGCATGAACGCTGCCGAAAAGCTTTGCGAAACCTTGAAGCCCGGCGATTTTGTGTTTGTCATGACGGGCTTTGTACTGCGTCCGTTCGGTCACGCAGAAACCGACGGTATTATCAGCTCGGTTCTGCTTTGCCGTGCGCTTGTCAAGGCTTTTGACGTCAAGCCGGTCATTGTCTGTCCCGAGGAAAACCTTGTCGCCGTCGAAAATCTTTCGGCTTGCGTCGGCCTTCATCTTTTCAAGGATGATGTGGAAACCCTTCGTGAAATGCCGGTTTCGATGGGTGTTGTCTGCTTTACCAAGGACGCCGAAAAGGCGGGTGAAATGGCGGACGAACTGATTGGAAAATACGATCCTGCCGCCGTAATCAGCATCGAGTGCCCCGGCGCAAACGAAAAGGGCCGCTATCATAACGCAACCGGTCTTGATGTAACCGACTACGAAGCCAAGCAGGATCTGCTGTTTGACAAGCTTTGTAAAAAAGGCGTGCTCAATATCGCAATCGGCGACCTCGGCAACGAAATCGGTATGGGTGCTATCAAGCCGCATCTTGATAAATACATACCCTACGCCGGCGAGGGCAAGTGCCGCTGCGGCTGTGAAGGCGGTCTCGGCGTATGGACAAAGACGGACAATATCATCACCGCCACCTGCTCGGACTGGGGTTGTTATGCGATGATTGCGGCGATTGCTTTCCTCAAAGAGGACGCAAAAATCATGCACACCGCCGAGCTTGAAAAGGAAGCGATGGTTACCGCCTGCCGAAGCGGAATGATTGATATGTACGGCTGGCTGATTCCGGCGATCGACGGCTTCGGAACGGAAGTCAATATGCCGCTCGTATCGTTGATGCGTGAAATGGTAAAAAGTGCTCTGAATCTTCGTGAAACCTGTAAGACATGGTTCGAAAAGGTTGATGAACTCAGCTTTTTTGCTGAATAATATAGTATTTAGAAAGCGAGGGAAGCACAATGGATACAATCAGATTTCTTCCCTGCGGCGAAAGCGCAGTCACGGTCAATTTTTCGTCCGAAATCAACGAGGAATGCAACAGAAAGCTTCGTTACTTTGTGCGAGAAATTGAAGCGCAGAAAGTGAAAGGCGTCCGGGAATGTGTTCCGGCTTTTTGCTCGGCGACCGTGTACTTTGACCCGTTTCTGACGAACCATAAAAAGCTTCAGAAGGCTTTGACAAAAATTATAGACAGCTATAAAGAGGAAGGCTCCGGCAAAAAGAGGGTCTTCCTTATTCCCGTTTGTTACGAGGGAGAGTTTTCTCCCGATCTTGACGATGTCTGTAAGCATTCCGGTCTTACGAAAGAAGAGGTCATCAGAATCCATTCCGGTACGGATTACCTGATTTATATGCTCGGCTTTCTTCCGGGCTTTCCGTACCTCGGCGGCATGGACAGCCGGATTGCCACCCCGAGACTCGATTCCCCGAGGACGAGTATACCTGCCGGTGCTGTCGGAATCGGCGGCGAGCAGACGGGTATTTATCCGCTTGCGTCCCCGGGCGGCTGGCGGCTGATCGGACGGACGCCCGTCAAGCCCTATGACCCCGAAAGGGAGGAGCCGATTTTATATAAAGCCGGCGACTATATCCGCTTTTGCCCTGTGAGCGAAAGCGAATTTGAAAAAATACAAAACGACAAAGACTACCGGGTCGAAGTCATCGAAGCGTAAGGAGGGAAAAGCATGAAAATGACCGTAATCTCTCCGGGACCGCTGACAACCGTGCAGGACGCCGGACGCTTCGGCTCGATGCAGTCGGGCTTTTCACCGGGCGGCTGTATGGATACCCGCTCGATGAAAATTGCAAATATCCTTGTCGGAAACGAAAAAGGCGAGGGTGTTCTCGAAATGACGATGATGGGCGGCACATTCTCTTTTGACGGCACGAGCGTGATTGCTATCACCGGTGCGGACATGAAGCCGACGGTAAACGGAGAAGAATGTCCGATGTATAAGGCGGTCGAGGTCAAAAAGGGAGACGTGCTCAGCTTTTCCCGTGCCGACAGCGGCATGAGAGCCTATCTTGCCGTGGCGGGCGGCTTTGCTTTACCGCTTGTGATGGGCAGTATGTCTACGAACCTCAAATGTAAGCTCGGCGGCTTTCAGGGAAGAAAGCTTCAAAAGGGCGACGAAATTCCGCTTCGGCAGAGTATAGAGCTTGCTTTTGTCGGAAAGAGAAAATATAAAAACGAGGTAAAATACACAAAGTCGATTACCTTACGTGCCGTTTTGGGACCGCAGGACGACTACTTCACCGAAAAGGGCATCGAAACCTTTTTCAAAAAGACTTACACCGTCACCGACAAGTCCGACCGCATGGGCATACGGCTTGACGGCGAAAAAATCGAAAGCAAAAACGGTGTGGACATCATCTCCGACGGTGTTACAACCGGCTCGGTTCAGATCCCGGCTTCGGGTACGCCGATTATCATGATGGCTGATCGCCAGACAACGGGCGGCTACGCCAAAATCGCAACCGTGCTGACGACGGATCTGCCCTTGATTGCGCAGGCGAAGCCCGGTACGGAAATCCGCTTTCAGTGTGTGACCGCCGAAGAAGCGATTAAGCTTTATAAGGCTGCCGAAAAAGAAATCCGGCTTTTCGAATATTCGATGTATTTTGAACGATAAGAAAGGAACGAGGGATTCATTATGGATTACTCAAAAATGAGTCCGCATGAGGTCAGACAGCTGATCCGTGAGGGCAAAATCACCACGCAGACCTCGGGCATGTGCGACGGCTACGCCCAGGGAAATCTCCTCATTCTCCCGAAGGAGCAGGCATATGACTTTTTGCTGTTTACCCAACGCAATCCGAAGTCCTGTCCGATTCTTGAAGTCGGCGACGTCGGAAGTCGGGAACTTAAATATATGGCAAAGGACGCCGATATTGCGACGGATATCCCGAAGTACCGTGTCTATGAATACGGCAAGCTGACGGGCGAATATACCGACATTTCGCACCTTTGGCGTGATGACTTTGTATTTTTCCTGATCGGCTGTTCGTTCTCGTTCGAAAGCGAGCTTCTTTCTGCCGATGTGCCGGTCAGACACATCGAAGAGGGTCGGAACGTCCCGATGTACCTGACGAATATCGACTGCGTCCCGGCCGGCATCTTCCACGGAAAAACGGTCGTCAGCATGCGCCCGATGACGCCCGAAAAAGCCATCAAGGCGGTTTCCGTCACGGCTTCCATGCCGAGAGTTCACGGTGCGCCGATTCATATCGGAGAAGGCGCAAAAATCGGTATCAAAGACATAAACAAGCCCGATTTCGGCGACAGCGTCACAATCCATGAGGGCGAAATTCCCGTATTCTGGTGCTGCGGTGTCACGCCGCAGTCGGCTGTGATGAGTGCGAAGCCGCCGATTGCGATTTCGCACGCACCGGGACACATGTTTATTACCGATGTAAAAAATTCGCTGCTCAAGGATTGAACAGACGGATTGTCTGAATGAATAGTGAATAATGAATAGTGAATAGTTGTGGTCGCGGGTTGACTTTGTTCTGAAGGAAAGCCGCAAGCCGCAAAGGGAGCTTTTCCATGCAGGGCATTTTGTAGATTTTGAAAAGGCGAGCCTATGTGGTCGCCTGATTCTTCGGGTTTGTTCCGTTTGATGACTGTGTGTCGGCACAAATGAGGCTTATAAAACGAATTCCGGATATACAATCAAGAAAAACATTTGTTAAAAAAGCCGTTTCACGCTTTTCACCGACAAAGTACCGGGCACGGTCAGGACAGTGCCGGAGGTGTGCCGACGGGAAACCGGAACCGGAAAGAGCCGAAGTATGACTGCAAAGCAGACTTTGTAAGGCTTTGTAAGACTTTGTAAGGGACTTTGTAAGTGCGATAAACCCTTATGAACAGAGGGCTCACGGCACTTGACTTACAAAGATTACAAAGATTTCCTATAAAGTCTTCAGAATAAATAAAATAAGTTTAAGAAAACTTTGTTATGTTTGTAAGCGTAGGGGCAGCCCCGAGTGGCTGCCCAAAGAAGATCACCCAATGATGAAACCCAAAGCAGGCACTCAATGAAGGTACCCTCTGATCTTAGCTAAAATAGATATAGGCGGACAAACCCGGGTGACCACGCAGGGTCGCCCCTATGCGGTTGTCTTTGTTGCAGTGCAGCGTATTCTCTCCTGCGCCCGGTCACGGGGAAATCAGAGAAGAAAGAACAGATAAAAAACAGGAAAGGAATGGTCACAAACTATGTACAGAATTGACCTCAACAGTGACCTTGGCGAAAGCTTCGGTGCTTATAAAATCGGTCTTGATGACCGGATTATTCCGCTTGTTTCCTCGGCGAATGTCGCCTGCGGACTTCATGCCGGCGACCCGACCGTGATGAGCAAAACCGTTGCGCTTTGTAAAAACAACGGCGCTTCTGTCGGCGCACACCCGGGCTTCCCGGATTTAATGGGCTTCGGTAGACGGAACATGAATATGTCGCCTGCCGATGTGAAAGCGATGATTACCTATCAGATCGGTGCGCTCGATGCCTTTTGTAAATCGCAGGGCGTCACGCTTCGCCACGTCAAGCCCCACGGTGCGCTTTACAACATGGCGGCAAAGGACGAAAAGCTGTCCGCCGCTATCTGCGAAGCCGTTTACGAATACAATCCCGGACTGATTCTGCTCGGTCTTTCGGGCAGTCTGATGCTTTCGGAAGCGAAGAAAATCGGGCTTCCCTGTGCGTGCGAGGTGTTCGCCGACCGTGCTTACGAGGACGACGGCTCGCTTGTGGCAAGAACCAAGCCCGGTGCCGTTATCAAAGACGAGGACGAAGCCGCCGAGCGTGTTATCGGCATGATAAAAAAAGGCACCGTCCGCTCCATCAACGGCAACGAAATCGAGCTTTGTCCCGATTCTGTCTGCGTCCACGGTGACAGCGAAAAAGCGCTGATGTTTGTCGAGAAAATCCGCAATGAATTTATGAAAGAGGGCATCGAAATCTGCCCGCTTCACGAGATTATCAAGTAAAAGAGGGAATGAAAATGCCGAATGAGCATACCTATCCGTATTATTACAGAACCTTTGCCGAAATCGACCTTTCGGCGATCGAATTTAACTTTGATTCACTGAAAAAGCGTGTACAGCCGGGCGTCAAGGTTTGCAGCGTCATCAAGGCGGACGCTTACGGTCACGGCAGTGTGCAGGTCGCACGAGTGCTCGAAGAAAAGACCGATTTCTTCGCCGTTGCCGCACTCGAGGAGGCCGTTGTGCTCCGTAACGCCGGCATTAAAAAGCCGATATTGATTTTGTCTTACTCAAATCCGTATCAGTACCCGATTCTGATTGAAAATGACATCACGCCGACAATTTTCAACTACGAAGAGGCCGCCGAGCTTTCGAACGCCGCCATGAAGTACGGCAAGAATGTTCCGATTCATATCGCTGTCGAGACCGGCATGGGCAGAATCGGCTTTGCGGACACCGAAGAAAGCGCCGACATTGTCAAAAAGATGACACTGCTCGACGGTATCACCGTTGAGGGCATGTTCAGCCATTACGCCAAGGCGGACTACTTTGACAAGACGACCGCCGATAGTCAGACCGCACGCTTTGACCGCTTTATCGGTCTTTTGCAGGACAGGGGAGTCGACATTCCCGTCAAGCATCTTTGCAACAGCGCCGGCATTATCGAATTTGACAAGCAGTACGATATGGTTCGTATGGGCATTTCCCTTTACGGTATGTATCCGTCCGATGAGGTACAAAAGGACAGAGTACCGCTCAAGCCCGCCATGCAGGTCAAAAGCCATGTTATTCACATCAAGACCGTTACCCCCGGTACGGGCATCGGCTACGGTCATGTTTACGTTGCCGACAGTGAGCGCAAAATTGCAACCGTTTGCGTAGGCTATGCCGACGGCTACCGCCGGTGTCTGACCGGTGTCGGCTATGTGCTGATTAACGGCAAAAAAGCTCCGATAAGAGGCAAGGTCTGCATGGATCAGATTATGGTGGACGTGACGGATATTCCCGACGTAAAGGTCGGTGACCATGCCGTTTTGCTCGGAAAAAGCGGCGACGAGGAAATATCCGCCGAGACCTTAGGTGAAATGTGTCACAGCTTCTGTTACGAGGTTGTTTGCACCTTTATGCCGAGAGTCAGACGGGTATATTACAAAAACGGCGAGTTAGTAGGGGAGTACAACTGAATCAAAGTTTAACCGAATACAGAAAAATAAGACCGCTCATTCCGGGCGGTCTTTGATGTATGCCATAGAATAAACTGACAGCCCGACATTCATGATGAAGTCGGGCTGTGTTGTATATTGTGTTAATAACCTTATGCCGGCTGACTGACAGATTCTGCGTCCGAACCGTGGTTGTTCAGCGCCTCGTCGAAAATCGTCGTCTGCTTGCTCTTGTCCGACTCGTTGTCCGATGGGGTATTGCTGTGATTCTTAAACGCAAACTTCAAAAGAATCGGGCAAAGAATCGAAGAAAGGACAATCAGACAAATTGTAGCGACAAGCGGATCAATACCGGCGAGTTGTCCGTTCTCATAATAAATCAGGCTTTTTCCGGCTGAATAAACCGCAAGGGCGACCTCGCCTCGAGCAATCATACCGCACCCGATAGCCAAAGACTGTTTCCCGTTATAGCGGAACGCTCTGGCGGCACCGCTGCAGCCGATGATTTTTCCGATGACACCGAGCAGAACAAAGACAAGGGCAAACAGCAGACCGTTGAGCTTGAATTGGCTGAAGTCAGCGCTGATGCCGATAAAGGCGAAGAAAATCGGGGTGAAAATCATATAGCCGCTGACGATGACCTTCCGGTCAACGAACGAGGTGTCCTTCAGACCGCTGAGCATCAGTCCCGCCATGTAAGCACCCGTGATGGCCGCAATATCGAAGAACTTTTCGGCGCAGTAAGCGTACGCAAAACACATGACAAGCGCGAAAATACCGGTACGGCGCTTGTGCGGATACCGTTTGATAATCCGTTTGAAGCACCAGCGCATCAAAAGTCCGACGCCGATTGCAAAAACGAAGAAGCCGACCGCTTTTAACAGTGTAATCCAGATGCTTCCGCCGCCGTTGAGACCGGTTATGATGCTTAAGGTGATAATGCCCAATACATCGTCGATGATAGCGGCGCTTAAGATTGTCGTACCGACCTTTGTGTTTAATTTACCGAGTTCACGAAGCGTTTCAACCGTAATGCCGACGCTTGTTGCCGCTAAAATCGTACCGATAAAAAGAGCGTTCATCAGCTTTCCATGATTGGAGGCTTCGGAAAGCCCGCCCATAAACAGAAGCGAACCGATTGTGCCGAAAATAACGGGAATAAAAACACCGGCTATTGCTACGCCTGTCGCCGCCGCACCGCTTCGCTTGAGTTCTTTGATATCCGTTTCAAGACCGCTTGAAAACAAGATGAAAATCACGCCGAGCTGCGAAAAGCTTTGCAGCACGTCCATCTCCGTAGCGGTCGGATTGATGATTCCGCCGAATCCGAGACCGAGGCGGCTTATGATGGCAGGTCCTATCAGCAATCCCGCTAAAATCATTCCGACAACCTGCGGCAGTCCGAGCTTACGGGTTGCGATACCAAACGTTTTTGTTGCAAGCAGAATGACTGCGCAGTCGAACACAATGTTCATAACGTCAAAACCCATAGTATATATCACGTTCCTTTAATATTTCTTAATCAAACCTTTACATTATATACACGCACACCGGTAAAAGTCAATTGCTTATCGACATTTTACGTGTAGATTTTTCGGCGGTTTTCGGGAGGATTTTTATAAAAATCGACACTTTTTTATGCACAATTCGGGGAGAAGCAGAAGGTGAAGAACCGGAACCGGACTGCAAAAATGTTCCGCACCGTCGGACAAACCGTTCGTGCGGAACATTCGATATGCGTATCGTTTCATAGGGATATGGCTATATTTTTGACCGTGATTTTTTTGTGAATAAGCTCCTATGTCACGGGCGTTAGCTACTTTTTTTCAAAAGGAATCGTTCTGTCGCTCATTCGATTGTCTCCACATAATATTGGTTTCCTTTTCTTTTTTTTTGACATAAAGACTACCGTCTCAACATGGGGCGCGATACGTGCTGACTGATGTCGCCATATTGGAATATTTCAGCACACTTTGAGCCAAAATCCGATAGCTCAAGGAAACATATCTATCGGCACATTTTGCCATTATTCAATCCGCAGCCTAAACACTTCTCGTTGTCGGAAACAAATTGAGTTTTTCTTGCTGCTACTATATATAGGCAGCATATGTCCTGCCACTGCCTGAAGCCGGAACAAGCCTTTCCGGGAATTGGTCATTGTAGAAATCAAAACCATCGTCTCAACCTTGCTTTTACACATTGTAGCTGATGTATTCCGGCATTTTACCGTCTTCTTGGTACTGACTAAATAACTTAAAAAGAATATGTAGTGCCATAACATCAATATTCGATTCCGGCGAACGATGCCAGCAATTACTACAATTCTCTATAATAATTCTGCCATCGCGAATCATCTGCGGATAATCCACGTCAACCGGAATACGCTTTGTGATTAGCTTTTTTCTTCCACTCGGCATCTTTTTTAGTTTCTCATGAATCTCCGGTTCAGAAAAGCAATCACGAGAAATGGTTATCATGCCATCATATATATGATTTTCATTTCTATACTCAGGTTCATTCAATTTGTAACTGCCATATTCGTACATGACGGTATTTTCATCTTCTAAAACAAGATTAGCATGTGCTCCGATTCCACGACTCATTCTAACACCTCGCTTCTATTCCAAAGTGCAACTCAACTATTCTATTTCGATGATTCGCTATTTCTGAAGAATCACAATCCAAATCTAAAGTTGCTCCTTCCTTAACATCTAATCCACTGCCTGCTATATTGCCAACGGTTGAGTTGCCGGATTAGACATATCTATATCACTCACTCAAATTGAGTTTGCACCCTAGATAACATCTATCCTAGTGCCACAACCCACGACATCTAATCCACAGCCTAAACCCTCTGACCGTTTTTACAGTAGATATGTTTCAATATAAGAAATACGGACTTTCATGAGCTATTGCCTAATCTCAAAAAAGCCCGTAAATACGCTACTTTTTGCTATTTATTTCTCTTTCCCAGACATCAAGCATACCGTCTCAACATGTACCGTCCGTGGGAACATATCAACCGCAACGGCTTTTTTTGCCTCATACCCAAGCTCGCCGAAAAGCTTGCAGTCTCTTGCAAGCGTCGCCGGGTCGCAGGAGACATACACAATCCGTTCGGGCTTTAGCTTCACTGCTGTCTCAACCATCTCACGGCTGCAACCCTTTCTCGGCGGGTCAAGCACAATGACGGTCGGTTTGAAGCCTTTTTCAAGAAGATTTGCGCTGATTTCGGCGGCGTCCGAGCAGAAAAATTCGGCGTTTTCAATTCCGTTGAGCCTTGCGTTTTCTTTTGCATTCTCAATGGCCGGTTCAATGATTTCGGCGCCAATGACTTTTTCGACCTTGTCAGCCATGGAAAGCCCGATTGTACCGGCTCCGCAGTATAAGTCAAGCAATACGTCCGTTTTTTTCAATTCTGCCAGCTCGGCGGCCTTTTTGTACAGTAGCTCCGCTCCTGCGGGATTTACCTGATAAAAGGAAAGAGGGGAGATGCGAAACCGCAGTCCGCAAAGCTCGTCTTCGATAAAATCGCTGCCGTATATCGTTATGCATTCTGCGCCTAAAATGACGTTTGTTTTGTTGCGGTTGATGTTCAGGACGACGGAGCAGACCGTTTCGTCTGTTTCGGTCAGTGCTTGAATCAGCTTTTCTTTTTTCGGTACATTGTTCCCGTTGATAACAAGACAGACCATGGTTTGCTTTGTGGTTCTGCCTTTTCGTAAGTAAATGTGCCGTAAAAGTCCTTTGTGCTTTTCCTCGTCATAAAAGCTTACGCCGCTTTCGGCCGCCCATCTGGCAATCACGTTCAGTATCGGTTCAAATTCGGGCGGCTGGAGGGCGCAATTGCGGCAGTCGATGATACGGTGACTTTTTCTTGCATAAAAGCCGATGACGGTTCTTCCTTCGGCGTCAAAGCCGATCGGGTACTGCGCCTTGTTGCGGTAGCCGTTTACGTTCTCCTGACTGATGATTTCGTCGACGCCGATGTTCAGTCCGCCGATTCTTCTCAGAGCGTCCTCAACCCGCTGACGCTTGACGGAAAGCTCTTGTTCATAGCTGATGTGACGGTAGGAACAGCCGCCGCAGCGGTCATATACCGGGCAGTCGGGTGGTATGCGGTGCTTTGACGGCTTAATAATTCTTACGATTTTGCCGACTGCATAGCTGCTTTTCACTTTGATGATGTGAACCTTCAGAATGTCGCCGACTGCCGCAGAATCCACGAACACCGCCAACCCCTTATAATGACCGATACCGCTCCCTTCGGAAGAGAGAGCGGTTATCGAAAGTTCAATTTCATCGTTCTTTTTTAAGTTGACATTATCCGTTTTCATATTTGATTTCAACGCCTTTAAACAGAAGATCGTTTGTATACGCTACCTCTTTTTCCCAGTCAACAAGAATGACCTCGAATTCGTCCCGTAAAACAAGCCCGGATCCGGAAACCGGGAGGATATCCTCACTAATGTCCCATTTCAGATAGCTTAATGCGTTGGCCGCCTGCCTGATCAGCTCGGTTTTTGTGAAGTTGGTTCTTACGAGCGGCAAAACGGTGTTCAGAATACCGATTGCATCAGATACTGACATCGATTTTGCTTTTTCGGCA
Source organism: uncultured Clostridia bacterium (assembly GCA_945863885.1). Classification (GTDB taxonomy): domain Bacteria; phylum Bacillota; class Clostridia; order Oscillospirales; family Acutalibacteraceae; genus UBA6857. Next base: position 93,714 of record CAMAZY010000004.1, on the reverse strand, counting down.
AGCGCCATCAGAACGTTGCGTTGCCGTCCCGTCCTTGTCCTGTCGTTGTCAGTTTCTCTCAGTCGGGCATAGGCTAAAGCCTGTTCTCCGTCAAGTGTATTGGCTCCGGCGGACGGGAACTTTCCGGGAAACGCACCGTTTAATACCTGCTGTTCAACAGCGGTCAGGTTGATGCTGACACCGCCGAATGCATCGATAACTTTTTTGAACGAATCAAATCCAACGCTTACATATCGGTCAATCCGGATCTTGTAGTTCTTTTCAATCGTATCGATTGCAAGCGGTGCTCCGCCGTAACCGTGTGCATGGCTGAGTCTTGTGTTTTTGTAGCCGTCGATTGCCGCATAAGCCGCTCTCGAAAGGGAAACCAGCTTAATGGTCTTCTGGCTTTTGTTTATGCTCAGAAGAATCATGGCGTCGGAACGGCCGTACGGAAACCGTTTGCTTCCGTAGTCGATGCCCATGAGCAGAATGTTGTAGACATCGTCGCTGTAACGGATTTTTGAGGAGTTACTTTTGATGCTGCTGTCCGCCTGCGCAAGTTTGGAGGCCTCCTCATCGGAAAGGGTTCCGTCGTTGAGCAAATCATCGCCGTCCTCCTGTGCACCGGCTTCGGTCGGAGCGGTGATCAGGGTACCGTCGTCATATGATATCTTATTCAGATAGTGAAACCCGGTCGCAAAAATTGCAGCAAAAATCACGATGATGATACATAAAACCGTAACCAGTATTTTGTGTCTTTTGATAAATCTCATACTTTATCCCTCTTTATAGCTTGGTGTCACACCGTCGTAAAACAGTTTGTGTGCATAGTCAACTTCGTGGTCCCAATTGACAATCGCCACCTCATACCCGTCACGAAGTGTCAGTGGAACAATCTGATTGGGTAAAATGTTCTGTTCAATTCCGTTGGAAAGGTACGAGGGGACGTTTGCAAGCTGAGACACGATCTGCATTTTGGAAAGATTGGTGGTGATGAGCGGGAGAATTCTGTTGAGCAGAGCGTTCATTTCGAAAAAGCCCATTCCTTGAATCTTATTTGCAATTGAGGTAAGAACGTTTCTTTGCCGTTGTGTTCTTTGGCGGTCGGTGTCAATTTTCCGAAGTCTTACATAATAAAGGGCCGTTTCGCCGTTGAGCGTGTATTCTCCGGCTCCGTGATAGGTGTAGCCCTCGGATTTTAGCTTATCCTTCATGGCGGCGGCCTCTTTTTTGGTAAGCGTGATGTCGACCCCGCCTAATTGTTCGATAAGCTCTTTGAACGATTCAAAATTCGTGCTGATATAGTTGTCGATCCGGATCCGGTAATTGCGTTCGACCGTGTCCATCGCAAGGGCAGCGCCTCCGTAGCCATGCGCATGATTCATTCTGGTATTAGGATACCCTTTTATTGACACATATGCACTTCTGGCAAGGGAAACAAGCTTGACCGTTTTGGTCTTTTTATTGATCGACGCAACGATCATGGAATCCGAACGACCGTAGGGGTAGTTGACGGAGCCGTTGTCAATGCCCATGAGAAGAATGTTGATAATGTCATTATTGTACCAGATCTTATTGTTCTTGATGTTGTTTTCGATCTGCTTATCGTTTTCCTTGAGTACTTCGCCGGTTTTTTTGTCATTTTTTGCGTCCGCAATGATCTGATCGGCTTCATCGCTGTCTTCATAATTTTTGGTGACAGAAACGGCTTTGGTTGGCGACTTGTTGCTGTCGGTGCCGGAAGTAGTTGTTTTGTTGCTTTGGCCGGAACTGCCGGCATCGGCGGTACCGGAGGTCGTGTTTGTCCGGTTGGAGTTGACGAAATTATCGGAAGGGTAGGTAACAGACGAAGAATCGTCATCGGAGTCGGTACCGCCGACAAAGTGCAGGGAGATCGGCGTATTGTCTTTAAAAGATACGGTGCCGTCTTGGTTTAAGACGATTTTCGAAATGTGAAGCTTGGTTTTGCCGATTGTCAGATACCCGTCTGCGTCGACCTGAATTTTTGTCTTTTTAAAGCATTTTCCGTCCTGAAAGATAACCATGGAGTCTTTGAATACGGACGTGCCGTCGGAAAGAACGGCGGTAAGCTCTTTTGTGACATAGGAGCCGTCGGAAAACACCTTGCTTCCGTTTTCAAGCACCACCGATTCCACGATGGGCTGTGTGGTAGCCTTGGCGTTCAGGGTCAGCAAGACCGTCGATTCGACTCCGTCGTCATAATTGATCTTATTGAGATAATGATTCCCGATTCCGACAACCGTTGCGGATGAAATGAGAATAAAAGCCGCAATACACGTTATGACTTTGTGACGATTCAACAAAGCGATGGCTTTAATAAAGAAAAGCTTGATCTTCCGCAAAGCCGTTTTTGCTGAAGCCGGTATTTTATCGGACAGATGGTTGCTTTTGTTCATGAACGTTTTCTCCTCCCTTAAGAATCAGGCTTATTCGATGTAGCTTGCGTTGACATCGCCGTAAAACAGATTGTGCGCATAATTGACTTCATCCTCCCAATCGATGATGGAAACCTCAAAGCCGCCCCGCAGGGTGAGCGGAGAGCCCTTGTGCGGGAGAACGTGCTGTTCGATGTTCCCCGAAAGGAAGGAGGCGGCGGTCGGAATCTGCGCTAAAATTTCGGATTTCGTTAAATCTGTTTTGATAAGCGGAAGGATCTTGTTTAAAAGAGCAGTCATTTCGAAAACATTCATCGTTTTGACCTTGTTGGCGATGGAGGTCAGAACATTCCGCTGTCTTTGGGTTCTTTGCCTGTCCGAGTCGATTTTTCGCAGTCTTACATATTCAAGCGCCAGTGTTCCGTTGAGGTTGTATTTGGCGGCGCCCTGATACGGATAACCGGCGGCAACAAGCTTGCTCTTGAGTGCCGAGGCTTCTGCTTTTGTCAGGGTGATATCAACACCGCCGAGCTGATCGATGAGCTGCTTGAAGGTGTCAAAGGTCGTGCTGACGTAATTATCGATTCTGATTTTATAGTTCTTCTGAATAGTGTCGATGGTAAGAGCGGGACCGCCGTACCCGTGGGCATGGCTCAGTCTTGTGTTTTCATAGCCCGTGATGGCAACGTAGGCGCTTCGCGTAAAAGAAATCAGCTTGATTTTTTTTGTTTTTTTGTTGATGGAAGCGACCATCATGGCGTCGGATCGCCCGTTCGGGAATCGTTTGCTTCCGTAGTCGATACCGAGAATCAGAATGTTGATGATGTCGTCACTGTACCAGATTTTGGAGTTGGCAAGGTTGTTCTGAATGCTCGTATCGCTTTTTAAAAGAGTATCTTTCGTCTTTTCATCGTTTTTGGCGTCCGAAAGAATATCGTCCGAGTCGTCATCCTCGTCACCGCCGGTCGAAACGTTGCTGATCTGTGTTTTTTTCGGCTGATATTGTGAGGCGATAAGAGAGAGATCTTTTTGGATAACCGTGCCGTCTTTCCCTAATGTAAAGGCACTGATGTGAAGCGTGGACTTGTCCGGAAAGGTCGCATATCCCTTGCTGTCAACCTTGATCCCGGAGGAGGGGATACTGGCGCCGTCCTGAAAAACAACGTCAGAGTTGGTATAGATGGTCGTGCCGTCGCTTAAAACGGCCGTGCCGTCCGCCATGACATAGGATCCGTCGTAAAAGATGACGCTTCCGTCGGGGTTCCACACCGAACCGTCCTCGTCGATTCTCCGTCCGTCCGGGAGGGTATAGGTGCCGTCCGGATTCTTAGTGAGCCCCTGAATGTCAACGACCTCGCCGGAATAAAGCTTGACGGAGCTGACGGTCGCCTGCGTCGCAAGCGGAACGCTTCCGTCGTCGTAGTCGATTTGGTTGAGAAAATGATTGACAACACCAAAGCAGACCGACGCCAGTAAAACAATAACTGCCAAAGCGGAAACAATGATCTTATGCTTGCTGAAAAAGACAGCGGCGTTTCGAAAAAAGACTTTCATCTTTACCGAAAGCGTAAGAAACCACTTTTTAATTTTGATATTGAATTGTCCGGATGTTTGATTGCCGTTATGATTCTTCATTTTTTCACCTTGCTGTATCGTTCTTTTTCCGTCATGTTTTCGGAAGCTCAATGCAGACCGAAAGACCGCCGAGGACGGATTTTTCGGCGTGGATGGTTCCGCCGTGGCTTTCGATGATTTCCCGGCAGATGGCAAGTCCGAGCCCCGCAACCTTTCTTCCTTCGTCCGAGGTGTAAAGCGGTTCAAAAATAAGCTCAAGCTTTTCTTGCTCAACGCCTTCTCCGTTGTCGTCAATCCGGATCAGAACACTGTTTTTCTTTTCGCTCAGCGTGACCCGGATCCGTTTTGTTCCGGACTTGAAGTGCTTGAGGCTGTTGCTGATAATGTTTCCGAAAACACGGTTGATCTTCGGGCCGTCGACGGTGAGAAAGGCTCTTTCGGCGTTGTTGATGATTTCAAACCGTACGCCGGCGTTTTCAAGCTCGTCGGCATATTCGCCGGTGATTTTTTCGCAAAGCTGTTTTGTGGAAAGGCGGACCGAATCGACCTTGTCGGACATATTGTAGCCGAGATACTCGTCGAACTCGTCGACAAGCCCTCTGATTTCAAGCGATTTATTATATACTGTGTCGAGATATCGTTCACGCCGTTCGGGCGGAATGTTATCTTTTTTCAGCCGCTCGGTATATCCCATAATGGATGTAAGCGGCGTTTTGATGTCGTGGGAAATCGAAGCGATGATACGCTGCTGATTTTTCTGTTGGCGTTCAAGATTTTGCGTAAGCGAATAAAAGCGGTCATAAACCTGACCCATATAGCCTTTGAATTTGCTTTTGGGAAGCTTGCCCGTGATCTCATATTCCTCCATCATGCGGTAAAATCGCCTATACGGCCGTAACATGATCGTATAGATGATGAAGATCAGGAGCATCAGGCTTGCACAGCCGATTAAAAACTCCGTAAAAATGAATTCGAGCAGAATACTTCCCTCGTTTTTATAGTCCTTCAAAAGGTATTTCTTGCTTTTGATGATGTAGGCTTTCTGCTGATAGTTGAAAGCGTTCTGAACGCTGACGTCAAGGACGGTGCTTTCCTTGTCGGACGAGACGATGACGTCGTTGTTTTCGTCAACAACGGTGATTTTGATTCCGTCGTAGCTTTCGATAATGCTTTTCCATTCATGGCTGCTGTCGGCGGCGGTAAGCTTACCGATGATTTCAACATTCAGCTTTCCGAGCATTTCCCGGTCGCTGCCTGCCGCTTCGGATACCGCCTGCGTAATGGAACGGTTATAGGACATGGCAAAGGCGGCAATCACAAGCATAAAAATTAAAATAAGAATAAAATTGTTTTTACGATTCGAACTCAACAGAGTCACTCCCCGGTTTTATCAATGCGCTTTGATAAATTTATAGCCGACGCCCCAGACGGTTTTGATGTATTCGTTCGACGGGTCAAGCTTGTCCCGGATGCTTTTAATATTGACGGCGACGGTGCCGATATCGCCGAATTCGGTGTCCCAGACATGGCTGAAGATCTGCTCTCTTGTCAGCACCTTTCCGGCGTTTTCCATCAGGTATTCAAGAAGCTGGAATTCTCTTGTCGAGCATTGGACGGGCTTGCCGTTTTTGAGAACCTCATACGAACCCTTGCGAAGTTCAATGTCCCCGACCTTGATGATGCCTTCTTCATCGGTACGGCTGACCCGTTTTTCACGTCTGATGTGGGCTTTGACCCTTGCAACAAATTCCTCGACTACGAAAGGCTTTGCAATATAGTCGTCCGCACCGAGCTCAAGGCCTAAAACGGTGTCAATCGTTTTGCCTTTTGCGGAAACAAAAATAATCGGGCAGTCAACCTTGGTTCTGATTTGCTGACAAAGCTCAAGACCGCTCATGCCGGGCATCATGATATCAAGCGTCACAAGGTCGATATTGTCTGTGTTTTCAAGGATATAGGCTTTCGCCGCTTCCGCTTCGCTGCAAACCTGGGTGTCAAAGCCTTCGTCTTCGAGCGCATCGGAAACAAGCCGGGCAATATCGATATCATCGTCTACAATAACTATTTTTCCCATAATGTGATTTCTCCTTTGGTTTTTCCGAAAGCCGGCAGAGGCCGACTTGTTATTTATGACAGACATAGTAACTCATAATGTTATTTATATCATATTCTACTATAAATTCACCTAAAAATAAAGAGGATTACCGCCGAAAAAAGACCGGAAACGACATGGTATTTTGAATAAGCTGACGAATTTTTCGTTTTTACGGATAAAAGATGGAATCTTAAGATTTTTGTAAGAAAAAATTTCCCGATCTATGGTATACTGTAACCGGCAATTCATAAGTATCCCGATAAAAAGCAAATCCGAAAGGAAGAAAGATAAAAATGAAAATACTGGTCGTAGATGATGAAAAGGAAATAGCCGATCTTGTCGAGCTTTATCTGAAAAGCGAAGGCTTTGAAACCGTAAAGTGTTTTGACGGAAAAAGTGCCCTCGAAGCGGTAGCGTGTCAGAGCTTTGATCTTGCTGTGCTGGACGTGATGCTCCCCGATGTCGACGGGTTTACAATCTGTGCGGCAATCCGGAAAAAGCACACCTATCCGGTCATTATGCTGACCGCAAAGGTCGACGATATTGACAAGATTTCCGGTCTTACAATCGGGGCGGACGATTACGTCACAAAGCCGTTTAATCCGCTTGAGCTTACCGCAAGAATCAAGGCACAGCTTCGCCGCTCGACGCAGTACAACGAGAAAAGCACAAACGACGAATACATCGAAATCGGCGGTCTTGAGGTTGACAACAGCACCCATAAATGCTATCTTTTCGGCGAGGAAGTCAATCTGACGCCGACGGAGTTTAATATATTGTGGCTGCTTTGCCGCAACGAGGGCAAGGTGGTTTCGACCGAAAACATTTTTGAAACGGTGTGGGGCGAAAAATATCTTGACAGCAACAACACCGTTATGGTACATATAAGACGGATACGGGAGAAGCTTCACGAGCCGTCGCGAAATCCGCGCTTTGTGAAGACCGTTTGGGGAGTTGGCTATAAAATTGAAAAAAATTCTAAATAAAAGCTTGCTGAAAAAGAAGAAAAAGAAAAAGAGTGTCTCTCCGAAAGAAAAGATGAGCACGAAAATCATCGGGGATTTTCTACGCTTTAATTTCGTATGTCTCGGACTGCTTGTGTTTTTCTATATCCTGCTGACGCTTGCCGCAAAACAGTACAGCGATATTTACTACCTTGTAAGTGCTGTTTTACGGAATTTTTTCGGCGAAAAGGTAGGGGTATTTCTTCTTAAAAACAATTACCTCGTCGTTATCGGACTGTATCTTGCTGTTTTTCTTTTGTCCGCTTTTTTCTATTCGGTGTCGACGCTTGTCAACTTCGACAAACTTTGGCAAAGCCTTTCGGCGGTCACGTCGGACGAGACCGAGGTCAAAAAGTTTTCCCAAAACTTTTCCGACGTTGAAATCACCTTAAAGGACATCAAGCATGACGTCTTTCGTTCCCAACAGCTTGCCGCTCAGTCGGAAGCGAGAAAAAACGACCTTGTCATGTATCTGGCGCACGATCTGAAGACGCCGCTGACAAGCGTTATCGGCTATCTGACGCTGCTTGACGAAAGCCCGGAAATTCCGCTTGCACAGCGGGCAAAGTATACGGGAATTGCCCTTGAAAAGGCGTACAGGCTCGAACAGCTTATCAACGAATTTTTCGAAATCACCCGATTCAATATCAACAATATCACCCTTGAGCATAACCGCATTGATCTGAAAATGATGATCTGCCAGATTGCCGAGGAGTTTTACCCGATGCTCAAGGAAAAGGGACTCGAGGTACATATCGATATTCCCGAAAGGATCGTGATGTTTGCCGATTCCGACAAGATTGCAAGGGTGTTTGACAACCTTTTGAAAAATGCGGTCAATTACTGCTATGAAAACACCACCATTATAATCGGAGCAAGAATCCGGAAAGACCGGGTCGTGATAAAGTTCCGGAATCTTTGCGATGAAATACCGCAGGAAAAGATCGACCGCTTGTTCGATAAGTTTTTCCGGGTTGATTCCGCAAGAGTGACCGCAACCGGCGGGTCGGGTCTCGGACTTGCCATCGCCAAGCAGATCGTCGAGCTTCACGGCGGAACGATCAAAGCCAAAAGCACAACGGAACACACCGATTTTACGGTGATTCTTCCGTATGTTGACGCTATGGTACGGGACGAAGATATCAACATTGATTTTGACGACGGCCCGACGCTTTCAAAATAAGTGCGAAAGGGGGGAGACAATATGACACAGGTAGTTGCCGCACTGATCCGGGACGAAAATAAGTTTATGATTTGCCAGAGACCGGCGCACAAGACAAGAGGTCTGCTTTGGGAATTTGTAGGCGGAAAGGTTGAAAAAGGCGAAAGCAAACAGCAGGCGCTTATCCGGGAGTGCCGGGAAGAGCTTGACGTGACGGTGTCGGTCGGGGACGTTTTTATCGCGGTGATTCATGAATATCCCGATATGACGGTTGATCTGACGCTTTTCAGTTGTGAAATCGCCGAGGGTGAGCCGAAAATGCTCGAACACAACGATATCCGATGGATTACGCCTGAGAAAATCGACGGTTTTGATTTTTGTCCGGCCGATGCGGAAATCCTTGAAAAAATCAAAAGCGAATGGAAATAAAAAAACAAGTCCTTTGACCGAAAATACAGGCAAAGGACTTTCTTTACTTTTACCGTCAAGCATCTTAGCAAGCGTCGCCGAAAATTCCCGATGAGATTTTATAGCCGACCTCGGCGGGGTCAACATAAATGTGCTCAGTTGCCATAGAGCCATCGGACGATACGGTGAATTTTGTTCCGCCGTTCATATTCGAATCCCAATAGCAGGCGGCTCCCGTTTTCGTTGCGTAGGTCAGGCGGATTCCCTCATAAAGAATGGAAGCGTTGTTGACATGGTCGTGACCGCTGACGATGTTCTTGGTACTGCCAAGCGTCTGACAAAGTGTAAAGAAGCCGTTGTTCACCGGTGAACAGCAGACGTTTTCCTCGTTTTTGCCGAACGAAACGTCCTTGTATTCATCGTTGTACGGACCATCCTTGATTGCGGAGGTATCTTCCGTCTTGATTGCGGCGGCTTCCCATGCGTCCTGATACTCACAGACGGGAATGTGGAAAAATACCGAGCTTTCGACGGTTTTCCTCTCCTGATTTGCGACGCCTTCAACGACCCATTTGTACCATTCAAGCTGGTTTTCCCAAAGATGATCGTAGCCGGATTCTTTGCCGTTCCCGGTTTCAAAGGTCGCACTTGAATGAGTGTCCATCATAAAGATTGTATGAACGACATGACCGTTTTCGGTGATGTTGATGACGTAGTTGCCGTAGCCCATGTCTTTCGGACCGAAGCGGAACAGACAGTTTTCGGCTTTGCTGAAATTGTATGCCGCCCAGAATTCACTCAAGATTCCCTGACCGTCATGGTTGCCCATAATCGGTGCCCACGCAATACCGTAGGAATCAATTTGCCGGATTAGCTCGAGGTACGCCATCGTTCCCCAGCCGTTGTCGCTCGTCATCGTGATAAGGTCGGGCTGAACGTCGTTTACCAGCTTGTCAATCGTGTTTTTTGCAAGCTCGCCGTTCTTTCCGTAAACTTCGTAGTCTTCAAGCTGAACATCGGTAATGTTGAGAATGACAAAGTCCTTGCCCGGTTGTTTTTCGAGTTCCTGTGCATAGCTTGCAGTGTATTCGCTTTCGGCTGACCGGTCCTCAAAAAAGGCTTTTTCTCCGCCGTTTGAAACAAACGCACCGATTGGAGTAAGAATCTGACTCAAAGACAGAGTAAACGCAAGTAAGAGTTTTAAAATTGCAGTTATTGGTTTTTCTCCTTTTGTTTCGATATGTTCATTTTATCATTGAACCGATTTGTTTTCATTGATAAAATAAAAACATTTTTAACAAATTGTTAAATTTAGCTGAATTATATACGGAAATCAGCTAAATTTTGTTTAATACCTTGTAAAACGTTTAAAAAATCTTGAATTGCGCCGACCGGTGTGTTAAGATAAACACATAAAAATTTTTTGGAGGAGATATTCATGAAGAAACTGCTTTCTGTTTTGCTGAGTCTCATGCTGTGCGCTCTGCTTGTTGTTCCGGCTTTTGCCGCCGAACCGCAAAGCGCCGTTATTGCACCGCAAAACAGCCTTGAAAATGCTTTCGCCGAAAATGAAAACAGCTTGATTGTTTTTGTTACGGGAATCGGTCAGTCAAGCTCATATAAGTTTGACGAAAGCTATCTTAAAGACGGTGCTTTTCCGGTCGGAACGCTTTACGACTATGACAATTATGCTCCCTTGATTGCCGAGGGAAAGTACGAGGCAAGATGGAACCTTTTAAACAACGATTTTTCGTCCGCTCTTTCCGACAGACATACGCAAAAGGCTATTGCAAAGCTTGTTTCCGGCCTTTTCGCTTCGATTGTCACAAGAAAAGGAAGCTTTGCTCAGTCCGATGTTGACACCGTCATCAGAAGTCTGTTTTCGGTCAATATCCTCGATGAAAACGGAAACGCCGACCCGACGGTCGTAACGCCCTGTTACGCTTGCCCCGTTTCGGAATATCCGTCGGTAACGGACGAAAACGGCGAAGTTAAAAGCGAAGCCAAAACCCGTTTCTATTCGTCGATTCCCTGCGCCGAAATTGCCGAAGCCAAGCTCGGCGAAAACTATGAGGATTATCTTTACTGCTATAATTACTGCGCCTTTTCGAATACCGACGATAACGTCAGCGGTCTGAAAAAATTTATTGACAAGGCCGTTTCGGAAAACAAAGTCGGCGCTGAAAAAGTCGTATTGGTACCGATGAGCATGGGTGCTTCGGTCGTCAGCGCTTATCTTGCGAAATATCCGCTTGTATCGGACAATCACGTCCGCCGTGTTGTGAGCATTGTCGGCTGCTGGAACGGAAGCGACCTTGTGACCGACCTCATCAACAAAGAATATGTCAGCAATTCCGCCGACCTTTTCTATAACGGGGTTATCAGCGATCTGGTCGGGGAGCCGTGGGGCTACGTTGTGAATATGGCGTTGCGTGTTTTCCCGAAGGCCGCCCTTCGTGACCTTGTTGACAAGGCGGTCGGCTCGTTTGCGGATAATCTGATTCTCAATACGCCGTCGATTATGGCGCTCGTCCCGTCCTACGACTACGAAAGCGTCAGACCGCTTATCAAAAGCGACAGCGTAAGAGCGCAGACCGACGAATACTACAAAGCGCAGTCAACGCTCAAGGAGAGACTGGACGATCTTTCCGCTCAGGGTGTGACGTTCTCGTTTATTGCCGGCTACGGCCTTTCCTACGGCGAAAAGACGTCGGACTATAAGATGTTCTCTTTCCTGAAGTCCGCCGAAAGCACGAACAGCGACGAAATCATCAATATTTCTTCGACCGCTCCGGGAACAAGCTATGTCAAGCCCGGTACACGCTTTGAAGAGGAAAGCGGAAGAGTTCTTTCTCCCGACGGCTCGATTGATGTTTCTACCGCATACTGTAAAGACAGCTGTTGGTACTTCTACGGTCAGAAGCATGAGCTTGAAAACAACGCCGCCGCTTTGAATCTTGCGTTCGACCTTGCTTCGGGTAAGGTGAAAACCGTATCGGACTGCGATAATTTCAGCGAAGACGGCTGTCTGTATCCGCAGTTCAACAATGCCGAAGATCTGAAAAAGCTCAACCGCAGCTATATTCCCGATATGGAAGCCTATCTTGCTTCGGGCGGCACGCTCACCGAACAGCAGCAGGAAATCTATGACAAGGCTCTTGCGGTGAAATACAATACGGTCAACGACCCCGACGCCGACAATGCGGCGCTTGATGCACTTTACAATATGATGGTCGAACTTGGAATTTACGAAAAGTCGGGCGACAGCTTCTTAGAAAAGGCATTTTCTTTCGTTTTGAAAACGGGAAGCGATGTCGTGAACAAAATCATCGGACCGAAAGGGTTTATTGACCTTGCGAAGTAAAAATGAATAGTATACAAGACTGCCGTTTCACAAACAGCAGTCTTGTTCTTTTATGCGTTTTATCTCATACTCACCGCTGACTCTGTCTTTTCGGATATGGTCGGAAAAAATCACTTCCCTCGATGAGTAAAGTACGGCAAGCGTTCTCATACCGCTTTTTTCGGGCGGATAGGTTTCGGCTAAAAAGCTTTTGATTTTTTTCAGCCGGCTGTCCTTGACTTGTAAGCACTTCGGGATAATCGCCGATGCGTTTGTTGCAATCCGGTCGGTTATCATCTCGTCACGAAGCCGCATTCTGTCAACACCGGGAAGCAAAAGAAAGAAGTCAAAGCATTTTTCGGTGAACACATCAAGCGGCATTGCGCTTTCATCACCGATTTCCTCGGACAGATTTTCAAAAAGTGCAAACGGCGAAAGCCTGCTGACCGTCAGCACATACCGAAGCGTCCGTTTGAACCGTCCGCTGTTGGAAAGGCGGTCGAACACGCTTTCGATTTTGTGAAGTGTTCGGATTTCGTCCGCACGAAGCCACTTTGTGCCGGTGACCTCATACGGCGGCTTTTCGCTGTATTCGATTTCGTATTCAGCCGCCTTTTCTTCAAGAAAGGAGCCGTGTAGCACCTTTAAAAAGCCGAGCTGAAGCATATTGGCACCGAGGGCGTACGCTCGGTTAAAGCTTTTCTTGACCGAGTCGTAATCCTCATACGGCAGACCGAAAATCAGGTCTGTATGCACATGGCAGTTGCCGAAAGCAATCAGTGTTCTGAGGTTTTCGGTGAGCCTTCCGAGATCTGTTTTGCGCCGGACACTTTGGAGCGTTTTCGGGTTGAAGGACTGAATCCCGGCTTCGAACTGAACCGAGCCTTGCGGCATCGAGCCGATGAGGGCGAGCGTTTCGCCGTCCAAAATGTCGGCGGCAATTTCAAAGTGAAAACACACGCCGTCGGGGATCGCTTCGCCGTAGTTTTCCTTGATGAACCGCAGGATTTCCTGCGCCCGTTTTTTGTCGCAATTAAAGGTGCGGTCAACGAACTTCACCGTACGGGTGCCGCTTTTTGAAAGCGTGAGAATATCCCTTTTGACCCGGTCGAGCGAAAAGAAACGGACTTTTCCTTTTTCGCCGGAAAGACAGAACGCACACGAAAACGGACAGCCCCGGCTCGCTTCGATATAGGCAAGCTTATTGTTAAGTGAACCCGGCACAACTTCGCCGAACGCTTCGGGCGGGCCGCAGGAAAGCATATGAAGATTGCCCGGTCGGATTTCTTCGCCGTTACGATAAGTGCAAAGACCGTCGGGAATCGCCGTTTTTTCCTTGAGACACCGGACAAGTGACGGCAGGGCTTCTTCGCCCTCGCCGCAGAGGATATAGTCGACAAACCCGTGCTTTTTCAACACTTCACGGCTGTTGAAGCTGACTTCGGGGCCGCCCAAAATCACGGCGGTTTCGGGGTGTTCTTTTTTGAACCGTCCGGCAAGAGATAACACGAATTCGATGTTCCAGATATAACACGAAAAGCCGACGGCGTCCGGGGCTTCGTCGGCGATTCTATGATAGACTGCGTCCTGTTTTTCGTTGATCGTTCCCTCAACTTGTCCGACGGAAATTTCATCGGCAGGAAGCTTTTCCCCAAGTGCCGCAAGAAGATACGAGGCGGCAAGGGAAGAATGGATATATTTGGCGTTAACGCTGACAAGTACGAACCGATACACGTTATTACTCCGCCTGTCTGATCTTGCAGACATCGACCCATTCCTGATAGCCCGAAAGCTTTTCAAGCTCCGGAATCGTCAGCTCAATGGCGCTGTTACTGCTTCCGCAGGCGGGAAAGACCGTCTCGAAGCGCCGGAGCGACTCGTCAAGATAAACGGAAACGCCGTCATTGATTGCGAACGGGCAGACGCCGCCGACCTTATGACCGATAAGCGTTTCGACCTGCTCGGCGGTGAGCATGGTGGCTTTCTGATGAAAGCGATCCTTGAACTTGCGGTTATCGACCTTGACGTCGCCGGCGGCAACAATCATCACCGCTTGTCCGTCCACAAGGAAGATCAGCGATTTTGCGATTCTCTTGCCCTCACAGCCAAGTGCGGCGGCGGCAAGCTCAACGGTTGCGCTCGAGACGTCAAACTCCTGTATTCTTTCGTCGAAGCCGTATTTCGCTAAATAGCTTCTGACTTTTTCGATAGACATTTTACTCAGTCCTTTGATTTGTTTTTTCCTATTTTATAGCGAAAGCGGACGGCTGTCAAGTCGGGGAGGGAGCAAGCGGTTGCGGCTTCGGCTGCTCTTGTTGATTTTTTTAAGTTTTTGTTCTTTTATTAAGAATATTAAATTTTCGTTCGTTTTCTGTTGAGTTTTTCGTAGTTTTATTGTACAATAAATCGGTATACATTTTAGGCAACCTCTAAAAACATCCCGGCATTCGTCATAGCACCCAACTAATGCCGTCTTTGCCGCCCCAAATCCTTGAAATACACAGAGTATTCCTGCGGGTTTTTACCTAAAATCCGACATCATTTGGGCACTATGCCAAACGTCGTGAGTTTTTAGAGGTTGCCTTTTCTGGAGAAGTTTCATGGCAACGGAAGAATTTTTTACCCTCAGAAAACAAATTATCGAAAAAGATTTCACCCGTATGAATGACAAGCAGAAAGAAGCGATTTTTCACGTCAACGGACCGCTTCTGATTCTTGCGGGGGCAGGCAGCGGAAAAACCACCGTGCTTGTCAACCGCATCGCAAACCTTGTCAAATACGGCGACGCATACAATTCCCGCTTTGTGGCCTTTGAGCCGAGCGAGAATGATATTTCGCTTATGAAGCAGTACCTTGACGGCGACGAGGACGTGCTGTTTGATATCGAAGACCTGCTTTCGGACAATCCCGCAAAACCGTGGCAGATTTTAGCGATCACATTCACGAATAAGGCGGCGAACGAGCTGAAAGAGAGACTCGAAAAGATGCTCGGCGACGACGCAAAGGAAATCTGGGCAAGTACGTTTCATTCGTGCTGTTCAAGAATTCTTCGCCGCTACGGTGAAAACTTAGGCTATACGAAAAACTTTACGATTTACGACACGGACGACTCAAAGCGGCTTATCAAGGAGTGTCAGCGACAGCTGAACATCAGTGACGGTGCCCTGTCGCTCAAGTCGATTTTGTCCGAAATCAGCCGCTGTAAGGACTGCCTGATTACGCCCGAGGAATATTTAGAGCAGGCAGGAAACGACGCAAGAAAAGTACGCATCGGTCAGGCATATAAAATGTATCAGCAGGAGCTGAAAAAAGCCGATGCGATGGACTTTGACGATATCATCGTTAACACCGTAAAGCTTTTAGAGAACTTCAAGGACGTGCGTGAGTATTATCAGCGGCGTTTTCGTTATATCATGGTTGACGAGTATCAGGATACTAACCACGCACAGTTTAAGCTGACCCAGCTTCTTGCCGGCGGCTACGAAAATCTTTGCGTTGTCGGCGACGATGACCAGAGTATCTACCGTTTCCGGGGCGCCACGATCGAAAACATCATGGGCTTCGAGTTTCAGTACCGCAACGCAAAGCTTATCCGGCTTGAGCAGAATTACCGCTCGACGCAGACCGTGCTTGATGCGGCGAACGCCGTTATCGCAAACAACAGCAAGCGAAAGGGTAAAAGCCTTTGGACAAATAATGGCAAGGGAGACAAAATCGTCCTGTACACCGCCGACACCGAGCGTGAGGAATCCGATTTTATTACCGATACGATCAGCGAAAACGTCCGTGACGGTGCGTTTCATTTCAGCGATCACGCCGTTTTGTACCGCATGAACGCACAGTCAAACTCGATTGAAGGCAGTCTGATGCGTGCAGGCTTACCGTACCGTATTATCGGCGGTCAACGCTTTTACGAACGGCAGGAAATCCGGGACGCTATGGCGTATCTGACGGTTGTCAATAACCCCTCGGATAATATGCGGCTGTCAAGAATCATCAATGTCCCGAAAAGGGGCATCGGCAATACGACGGTCAATAAGGCTTTCGAAATCGCAACCGGACTCGGCGTGAGCGTTTTTGAGGTCATTTCTCATGCGGACGAATACGAAGCACTCAAGCGTTCGAGCAGTAAGCTTCTTGCCTTTTCCGGAATGATAAAGGAGCTGAACGCTCTTGTTGACGAAATCACGATAGAGGAGCTGTTTAAACAGATTCTCGATAAAACCGACTATATTCAGTACTTAGAAGCAGATAAGGAAAAGGGCAGTGAGAGAATCGAAAACATCTCCGAGCTTGTCTCGAACCTTGTCACCTATCAGACCGAAAACGAGGACGCAACCCTTTCTGGATTCCTCGAAGAAGTCGCACTCATGACCGATATCGATAACTATAACGCCCAGGCGGACGCCGTGGTGCTCATGACGCTTCATTCGGCAAAGGGACTCGAATTTCCGGTTGTGTTTATCCCCGGAATGGAAGAGGGCATCTTCCCCGGTGAACAAAGCCGGTATTTCTCCGAAGAGGTCGAGGAGGAACGGCGTTTGGCTTACGTCGGTATCACAAGAGCCAAACAGCGGCTTTATCTTTCTCATGCGAACACAAGAATGCTGTTCGGCATGACCAACCGCAATCAGATTTCCCGCTTCGCCGTTGAGATTCCGCCCGAGCTTATCGAAAGAAAAGGCGTGTTCGGACGAAGCCGTGCGCAGGAATTTTATCGGGAGTCCGTCTTTACCGACCCGGGCAAGAGAACTGCTCCGAGAAGCGGTGCTCTTTCAAGAGAAAAGGCGAGAGCGGCGGCATCTGTTCCGAAAGCGAACAAGCCGTCAGGGGTTTCCTATAAGGTCGGCGAGACGGTTATCAGTAAGGCGTTCGGTAAGGGCGTCGTCATTTCGGTCAAGGCGATGGGAAATGACAGTATGCTGGAAATCGCTTTTGAAAAACACGGAACAAAAAAGCTTATGGCAAATTATGCCAAGCTTGAAAAGGAGTAAAACGAAGAAAGGAAATGGTACCAATGAAAAACAAATGGCTCAAAAAGGCAATCAGCCTCATGCTGTGCATTCTGATGGCGCTGTCGCTTTGCTCGTCCGCTTTTGCGGCAAGTGAGAGCGTGACACCCGTCATCGTCGTCAGCGGAATGGGTTCGTTTCCGCTGTTCTGCGACGAAAGCGGAGAAGAAGAACAGGTCTTTCCGCCCTCGGCAAGCGGCATTGTCAGCGTTGTCGGAAAGTCGCTTCTGCCGCTTTTAGAGGCTTTTCTCAAAGGCGACCTGACGATTTTCGCCGACGGAAGCTTCGACACGATTTACGAGGATCTGTTCGAAATCGTCTCGATGGACGAAAGCGGAAAGTCGCTTCATGCCGTTTACACAAGAACTTTCCCGGGAAATGTCGGAAATTATCCCGATGACTTTCAAAACAGCGAGAAGATCGACGACGAAGTCGGCATGATTCAGGCAATCAGCGACAAAATCGGCGAGGAGAATACCTATTTCTTTAACTACGACTGGAGAATGAGTCCGCTTGACCACGCTGATGCGCTGAACGCTTATATAGAGGATGTCAAAGCCGAACAGCACTGCAGTAAGGTGACGCTTGTTCCGGCTTCGATGGGCGGAACGGTCGTCAATTCTTACCTTTATCGGTACGGCAGTGACAGTGTCAAGAAAATTGTGTACTGCATGGTGGCGTCAAAGGGTCTGAATTTAGTCGGTGAGCTTTTCGGAAAGAATATTAAAATCACCGCCGATATGCTGCTTGAAAGAATGTTCAATTTTGAAAAGGATAACGCTCTCGTGCAGGCACTGGTTGCACTTTTACATACGGGACTGGAGCTTACGCCGAACGCGATGGAAAAAATCGACGCTTTTGTTGAGATGTTCATAAACACCTTAAGCGACAGAGCCTATACCGATATTTTCCGCAATTCTTTTGCAAGTATGCCCGGTATGTGGGCGTTTTGTCCCGACAGCTATTACGAAAACGATAAGGCGCTGCTGTTCGGCGAAAACGCTTCGGGTACCCTCATTGACAAGCTTGACGACTATCATTATAATGTCGAGAATAAGAGCGAAGAACTGATGAAAGCCGCCGAAGAAAACGGCTGTGACATCTATATTATTTCCGCTTACGGCTTTGTCGGCTTCCCGGCAACCGACGCTGCCTGGCAGCAAAGCGACTGCCTGATTGAAACGGCCAATTCAAGCTTCGGTGCTGTCACCGCTCCTTACGGAAAGCCGTTCGGTTCGGATTATAAGGCGGTCGGTACGGTCTGTGCGGACGAGAGTCACAATCACGTTTCGACCGACGGCATCATCGACGCTTCCGCCTGCGCTTTCCCCGAGCAGACATGGTTTATCAAGAATAACCGTCATGTAGGACTACCCTACGGCACGGGTGCGGCTGAGCTTTTGTGCTACCTTGTTTTCACGGAAGAAAAGGTGACCGTTCACACGAACGAAAGCTATCCGCAGTTTGTTGAACTGAACCTCGTTTCCGGAAAGCTTTCGAGCCTTACGGGGAACACAATCAAGAATGACAAGCTTGACGAACATTCGAATATCTTTATAAGGATTTTAAGCCTTATTAAGTATATTGTTTCGGCGATCAAAAATCTTTTTGCCGCCGCATAAAATGAAAAGGAGAATTTTAAAATGAAGAAAAATGTTTTCAAAAAAGCTCTGAGTCTTGTGCTGACTCTCTTAATGGTACTTTCGCTTTGCTCGGCCGCCTTTGCCGCCGAAGAAAAGCCGACCCCCGTTATCGTGGTAAGCGGTATGGGTTCGTTCCCGCTCGTTGACGCTGACACCGGTGTCAGCGCTTTCCCGATTGCCCAGGATACAATGGTAAAAAATATTTTGAAGCTTGTTCTTCCGCTCGGCGCTTCCGTCGTTGCGGAGAACTGGGAAGCTATGGAAAAATACGGCCTTGCGCCGATTCACGACATGTTCGAGCTGATGCGCTGTGACGAGGACGGAAACTCGATTTACAATGTCAAGGCGACAACGTTCCCCGAAAATGCGGGCAACTACAAGGACACGTTCCTGAAGATGGGAAACGGAGAATCGAAGATGGTCGTTTCCGTCGCTGACAAAATCGGCTGGGAGAACGTCTATTTCCATTACTATGACTGGAGAATGAGTCCGCTTGACCTTGCCGACGATCTTGACGCTCTTGTCAAAAAGGTACTTTCGGAAACCGGAAGCGATAAGGTTTCGATCGCGGCATTCAGCTTCGGCGGTACGATCGTTTCCTCCTACGTTTATAAATACGGCAACGAAAAAATCAAAAATCTTCTTTACGGTTCAACCGCTTTCCTCGGAACGGAATTAGTCGGAGAGCTCTTCAACGAAAATCCCGATCTGAATATCGGCGAGGCTCTTGAATATTTCGGAAAGTTCATGACGGACAATCAGTTCCTTTCTCTGTTCCTCAATGTGTCCAACGACATTTACAATCAATACGGAACCGGTCTTGCCCAGAACTTCTTTGACGGCTTTGTCAAGGCTCTCAAAAATCCCCTCTATGAGCAGGTGTTCAAGGATACCTTCATCTGCTTCCCGGGTATCTGGGCGCTGATGCCGTACACCTATTATGAAGGTGCCAAGGAGAAAATGACCGCTTACGCAAATCTTTCGGACAGCTTCCTTAAAAAGACCGACGAATACATGGTAATGCAGAAGCAGATTCCTGAAATGATTTACAGAATGCAGGAAACCGGCACAAACGTCTATATCATCGGCGGCTACGGCTACGGCAGTGTTCCGCTGACCTCGGGTACGGTTCAACACACCGATACGCTGATTGACACCTACCTGATGACCGGCTACTGCACCGTGGCTCCCTACGGAAAGACACTTGATGAGAGCATGTACAACAGAAACGCTGTCTGTACCGATGAAAGCCACAACCACAAATCAACCGACGGTGTTGTTGACGCTGCAACCGGTATTCTTCCCGAGCATACCTGGGTGGTTTACGACATGATGCACGTTGAATATACCTACGGTACCGGCACAGGCGAGCTTGCTACCTGGATTATCACAAGTGACGAAGCTGTTGACGTTCACACCGATGCAAGATATCCGCAGTTTACGGCGCTTGACCGCAATACGCAGAAGCTTGTATCTCTTACCGATAACGTAACCGTACCCACCGACGGAGAGGAAGCTCCGACGAATATCGAGAGCCTTTTTGTCAAAGTACTGGAAAAGCTTTTTGCACTTGTATTCGCCATCATAAATGAATTTGTTGAAAAATGAAATATTATAACGTAAAAGATTTCGGTGCTGTCGGAAACGGCAGTACCGATGACAGTAAAGCCATACAAAAAGCGATTGATACCTGCGCCGAAAACGGCGGCGGAACGGTCGTGCTCGAAAGCGGCTCGGTTTATTACAGCAGCTCAATAGCACTCAAGGCGAACGTGTCGCTGTATATTCAAAAGGGCGCTGTGCTGAAAGCCACATCAGACATTGACGGCTATATCCGCCCGTGCAGCACGATCAATGACCCGAAAACCGCTCTTGTCGGAAACCCCGTCACGGGCAAACCGTCGTTTGCGTTTATCTACGGCTTTGAAGCCGACAACGCCGAAATCTGCGGTGAGGGTGTCATCGACGCCAACTGTTACAGCTTCGTCGAACGCAAAAGCGAGTATTACGTGACGGGTAACTTTTACCCGAGACCGACCTGCATTTATCTTGAAAAATGCAATCATATCACAGTCAGGGACGTCACAATCAAAAATGCGCCGTTCTGGACGCTTCACCCGGCAGGCTGTGACGATGTTTTAATCAGCGCAATCCGGATTTTAAATCCGCTTGATGTCGCCAACAGCGACGGCATCGACCCCGACCATTGTACGAACGTCAGAATCGCTAACTGTCACGTTGAATGTGCCGACGACTGTATCTGCCTGAAAAATTCCAAGGGCAACAGCGAATATGGTAACTGTGAGAACATCATCATCACCGGTTGTACGCTGATATCCACCTCGGCGGCAATCAAAATCGGCACGGAGGGAATCGCCGACTTCAAGAATATTATTGTCGATAACTGCATCATCTCACGGAGCAACCGGGGTCTTTCGATTCAGATTCGTGACTGCGGAAACGTCGAAAACGTCAGCTTTTCGAATATTATGATTGAGACCCGCCGTTTTTGCTCGGACTGGTGGGGAAGCGCAGAGCCGATTACGATTACAAGCCTGCGCCGTGATGAAAACACCGTTTGCGGAAGCGTAAAGAATGTCCGCTACCGCAATATCACCTGCAAGGGTGAAAACGGCGTTTTGCTTTTCTCGACCGAGGATAACCCGATTCAGGATATCTTATTCGAAAATGTCAGCGTTGAGGTCGAAAAGACTTCAAAATGGCCGTGCGGAATCTACGATCTTCGGCCGTGCATCGACTACGGAATCGAGGAAGAGAAAAATTCCTGCTTCTTTATCCGGAGTGCCGAAAATGTGTCTTTCCGGAACGTGAAAACGACAATCGGAGACAGCGAGTTTTACGGCGATGAAATCAATTCCGAAAGTAAAATTGAAAGATTCTGAAATAACTTTTCAAAAAACACTTTACACTTCGGCTGACTTTTAGTAAAATAAGGATAAATGAAATCCAATACGTTTTGAATTTATTCGGAGGTGTTCGAAATGCAGGCTGTCTATAAAAGAATTCTGCTCAAATTAAGCGGTGAGGTGCTCGCCGGCCCCGACGGAAAGGGTATCAACTTTGATACGGTCGAAAGTATCTGTAAATCCGTCAAGAAATGCGCCGACTTAGGTGTTGAAATCGGTCTTGTCGTCGGCGGCGGCAACTTCTGGCGAGGACGCAGCAGCGGCAAGATGGACAGAACGAGAGCCGACCATATGGGAATGCTTGCGACGGCGATGAATTCTCTTGCGCTTTGCGATACGCTCGAGCAGATGGGTCTTGATGTCCGTGTTCAGACCGCCATCACCATGCAGCAGGTTGCAGAGCCGTACATCAGAAATAAAGCGGTCCGCCATCTTGAAAAGGGCAGAGTTGTTATTTTCGGCTGCGGAACGGGCAATCCGTTCTTCTCGACTGATACGGCGGCAGCACTCAGAGCCGCAGAAATCAACGCAGAAGTCGTCCTTAAAGCGACCAACGTTGATGGTGTATATGACAAGGATCCGAATAAATTTGCCGATGCTGTCAAGTATGATAAATTGACGCATACCAAAATTTTAAGCAAGGGTCTTGCCGTTATGGACAGTACAGCGGCTTCGCTTTGCCGTGAAAATCATATTGATATTCTTGTTTTCAACCTTGACGACCCCGAAAATATCGTAAGAGCCGTTCTGGGTGAAAACATTGGCACTATTGTCACAGAATAAAGAAGAGAGGTAATAAATATGAAAACTGTATACGAATTTGCAAAAACAAAAATGGGTAAGACCGTTTCTGTTCTTACTGCTGATTTTGCTGCAATCCGCGCCGGCAGAGCCAATCCGCAGGTACTCGACAAGCTGACCGTTGACTATTACGGAACGGCGACCCCGATTAACCAGCTTGCCTCTGTTGCCGCAACCGAAGCGAGAGTGCTGACGATTCAGCCGTGGGACAAATCGGTACTCAAGCCCATCGAAAAGGCGATTCAGACTTCGGACATCGGAATCAATCCGCAAAATGACGGCTCGGTTATCCGTCTTACGTTCCCGCCGCTTACCGAGGACAGACGTAAGGAGCTTGCAAAAGACATTCAGAAGATGGGTGAAGGCTCAAAGGTTGCGGTTCGTTCCATTCGCCGCGATGCGATTGAAAAACTCAAGGCGATGAAGAAGAATTCCGAAATCACCGAGGACGACCTCAAAGACGGCGAAAAGGAAGTTCAGAAAATCACGGACGGCTTTATTGACGAAATCGAAAAGCTTACCGCTGCGAAAGAAAAAGAGATTATGGAAATCTGATCCATATAAACGGGTGCCGAGGTTCTTGACGGAGCCTCGGCATATCGGCTGTTTTTGACTGACTTTTGATGACTTTAACTAATTTTATATTAAGGGGGTTATCCTTTGAATCATATGGTTATACCTGAGCATATTGCCATTATCATGGACGGCAACGGACGCTGGGCAAAAAAGAGAGGGCTTGAGCGCACTGAGGGACACAAGGTCGGCGCCGAGGTCTTCCGTAAGATATGCAGCTACGCAAGAGAAATCGGCGTCAGGCACATCACCTTTTATGCCTTTTCGACCGAAAACTGGAAGCGCTCGAAAGACGAGGTTGATAAAATCATGGAGCTTTTCCGCCGGTATCTTGACGAGATGGAGGAAAGGCAGGGCGAAAACGAGGAGGCAGGCTATAACGTCCGCTTCTTAGGCGCAAAAGAGGGGCTTCCCGAGGATATTGTTTCGATGATAAACGTTGTCGAGTCAAATTCCTGTGATAAGGATAAGATGTATGTCAATATCGCTGTCAACTACGGCGGAAGAGACGAAATTGTCCATAGCGTCAGAAAAATCGCCGAAAGAGTCAAAAACGGCGAGCTTTCCCCCGAGGATATCACCGAGGACATGATTTCCGACGGACTTTATACCGCCGGTCAGCCCGATCCGGACTTGATTATCCGTCCGAGCGGCGAATACCGGCTTTCGAACTTCCTGATCTGGCAGGCAGCGTACGCAGAGTTTTACTATGACGATGTGCTCTGGCCGGATTTTACGCCCGCCGACCTCGACCGGGCAATTGAGGCTTATAACCACAGAAACAGACGCTTTGGCGCCGTATAATACCAAGAAAGGCAGGGACTTTTGTCCCCGGAAACCGTAATGGCTGAAACAAAAAAACAAGAAAAGAAAAAAGGCATACAATTTAAAGGCGAAAGAACCCGCTCGACACTGATTGTCGTCGCCGGTCTCATCATTTTCCTTGTGAATATTTTCGCTGATTTTACAATCGGTTACACGCTGATTTTAGCGGCAGTCTCCGCTATGGCTACATACGAGCTTGTCAAAGCAGTCGGCAGTAAAAGTAAGATTCTTTACGGTGTGTCCTCGGCGGCAAGCGTGCTGTTCGTGCTGACAGTCGGCTTTCAAATCCCGCTTCCGCCAAGTTCGGTGCTCTTAAGCTTTTACGCCGTCATCTTGTTGGTACTTGCGGTTATTTTCAATAAGGAAATCAAGTACACCGACTCCGTCATGGCGTTTTTTGCTTCGACCGCCGTACCGTATGCGTTCTCGTGCTTTATCCGGCTCAACAATTTCTCCGATGTGAAGCCTGAGTTTACCCGTTGGGAGGAATGCTTCCTTGTGGCGATGGTTTTCGCTTGCTCATGGCTGACCGATTCGTTCGCTTTTCTTGTCGGACGGAAAATCGGCAAGCATAAAATGACCCCCGTCATCAGCCCGAAAAAGAGCGTGGAGGGTGCCGTGTTCGGTACGCTGATTACGTCGGCGCTGAACATCATCGTACTGCTCGCTTTCGAACTGATTGCCCGTCAGTTCGGACATGAGTATCTGTTTGTCGAGTCAGGGCTTCGTTATCTTGTGCTCGTTCCGATTTCGTGGGCGCTGTCGGTTGTCAGTATGTTCGGCGACCTCGCCGCATCGGTACTAAAGCGCAACGTCGGCATCAAGGATTACAGCAATCTTCTCCCCGGTCACGGCGGCATCATGGATCGCTTTGACAGCACACTGTTTGTTCTTCCCGTGCTTTACGGAATTCTTGATTTGCTGTTCTTATAATTCAGATAAGAGGTGTTACAATTGACCGAAAAGCTTTCGATTTTAGGCTCGACAGGCTCCATTGGCACGCAGTCACTCGACGTTGCCGATAAAATGGGATACAGGATCTGTGCGCTGACGGCGAACGAAAACGTTGATGAGCTTGAACGGCAGATCCGGAAATATAAGCCCGAAAAAGCCGCTCTTGTAAACGAAAAGGCGGCAAAAGAATTAAAAGAAAGAGTCGCAGATACCGGAACACAGGTGCTTTGCGGACTTTCGGGCGTGTGCGAATGTGCGGCGGATACGGATGCCGACACGGTGCTTAACAGCGTTGTCGGCATGGCGGGTCTTGAACCGACTTTACACGCCATCAAAGCGAAGAAAAAAATCGCTTTGGCCAATAAAGAGACGCTTGTCGCCGGCGGAAGCCTTGTGACGAAAACCGCCGAAGAATACGGCGTTGACATTCTTCCCGTTGACAGCGAGCACAGCGCCATTTTTCAGTGCCTGCAGGGCATGAATAAAAAGGCGGAGCTTAAGTCAATCATATTAACGGCGTCGGGAGGACCGTTCTTCGGAAAAACCGCCGATGAATTAAAAGACGTAACGGTCGAACAGGCTTTAAAGCACCCGAACTGGAGCATGGGGGCAAAAATCACCGTCGATTCGGCTTCGATGATGAATAAGGGGCTTGAACTGATTGAAGCGGTGTGGCTGTTCGGCGTATCGCCCGACAAGGTCGATATCGTCGTCCATCGGGAAAGCGTCGTGCATTCGCTGATTGAGTACGTCGATAACTCCGTGATTGCTCAGCTCGGTGTGCCCGATATGAGAATCCCGATTCAATATGCGCTGACCTATCCGAACCGGTTTGAGTCTCCCGTGAAGAAGCTCAGCTTGTCGGATTTCGGAACGCTCACGTTTTATAAGCCGGACTACGACACGTTCCGGTGCATCAATATCTGCCGCAGGGCGATTGAAAAGGGCGGTCTTTACCCTGCGGTTGCCAACTCCGCAAACGAACAGGCGAATCTTCTTTTCCGTCAGGGGAAAATCGGCTTTCTCCAGATTGCCGACCTTGTCGGGGCGGCGGTCGAGAATTGCCAATCAAAAGAGAATTACAGTCTTGACGATGTGCTTGAAGCCGACAAAGCGGCAAGAGCGTTCGTCTTGAATGAATACAGTAGGTGATACAGTTGCAGACTTTACTTTCCATTTTCGGGACGGGCGGCATGAAAGTGCTGTCTATTCTGATTGCGATTTTGTTTTTCGGACTGATTATTTTTATTCATGAGCTCGGTCACTTCCTTTTTGCGAAGCTTTTTAAGGTCAAGGTCAATGAGTTTGCGCTCGGTATGGGACCGACGATTTTCAAAAAGCAGGGCAAGGAGACCGTGTATGCGCTTCGTCTTTTTCCCATAGGCGGCTTTGTCAGCATGGAGGGTGAGGACGAAAACAGCGAGGACGAGGGCGCCTTTTGTAAGAAAGCGGTGTGGAAGCGAATGATTATCACCGCCGCCGGTGCCGTTTTCAATATCATTCTCGGTATTATTATCTGCTGTTTCATTCTCGGCACTTCTCAGGATATCGGAACGACGCAGATTTCCGGCTTTTATGAGGGTGCGGTCAGTAACAGCGAAAACGGCTTGCAGCTTGACGACCGGATCGTTGAAATCGACGGCAAGCACGTTTACTGTGACTATGATATTTCATTCCTGATGCAGCGAAATACTACCGGAAAATACAACTTTGTCGTCAGCCGTAACGGCGAAAAAGTAACGCTTCCCGAGGTTGAATTTTTGAGAAGAACGGGCGGAAACTTCGCTTTTGACGAAAGCAACGTCATTTCTTCCTTAAGCGCAAAGATCAAAAAAGCCGGTCTTGAAGACGGCGATAAGATTATTAAGGTTAACGGTGTCGCAGTCAACACCAACGCCGAGCTTTCCGAAGAAATCGGAAAGGACACCGATTATACCGTCGATTTTACGGTTATCCGCAATCAGGGCGAGGTCGAGGTGAAGAATGTCACCATGGCGACCGTCACCGTGTTCGATTTTACGGTCTATCCGGGCGTCAAGGGCTTTTCAACCGTTGTCGGCGGCGGCTTCAAGTATGCAATTTCGATGTCAAGAATGGTCTATTTAAGCCTGTTTGACCTCATCACGGGTAAATACGGTCTCAACGAGCTTGCCGGCCCTGTCGGAACGGTTTCAGTTATCGCCGATATCGCCGAGTCGAGCGCACAAAGCGCAGATTGGTCACAGCTGTTTACGATTATGGCGTTGATTACGATCAATATCGGGCTGTTTAATCTCCTGCCCGTTCCGGCACTTGACGGCGGCAGACTGTTCTTTATGCTCATTGAAATCATCTTCCGCAAGCCCGTACCGCAAAAATACGAGGGTTGGATTCACGCCGCAGGACTTGTGATTCTTTTAGGTTTCATGCTGATTATTTCGGCAAGCGATATCTGGAAGCTGATTTCCGGACGAGGCTTCTACTGATGAATTTTTAGGAAAGGCGGCGAAAAAATGCCGGGTAAGCTTTTTGTTGTCGGAACGCCGATAGGAAACCTCGGCGACATCTCACCGAGGGCACTCGAAACCTTGGAAAGCTGCGACTTTATCGCCGCTGAGGACACAAGGGTGACGCTAAAGCTTCTCAATCACTTCGGAATCAAAAAGCCGATGATAAGCTACTTTGAGCATAACCGCCGTGAAAAGGGCGAGGTTATCCTTGAAAGAATTCTTTCGGGCGAAACCTGTGCGCTTGTAACGGACGCCGGAATGCCGGCTGTTTCCGACCCGGGCGAGGACTTGGTCAGGCTCTGCCACGAAAACGGCGTTACGGTCAATGTGGTTCCCGGTCCGTCGGCGTTTGTTGCGGCGGCGGCTTTGTCGGGAATGAGCGTCGGACGGTTCACGTTCGAGGGCTTTCTCAGCGTCAACAAGCCCGGACGGCGAGAGCACTTGCAATCGATCCGGCACGAAAAGCGCACGATGATTTTTTACGAAGCACCGCATAAGCTTTCGGCGACGCTCTGCGACTTGTACGAGTGCTTAGGCGACCGTGAAATCGCCATCGTCCGTGAAATCACGAAAATTCATGAGCAGGTCATTCGTACCACGCTCAAAGAAGCGAGCGAACGGTTCAAGGAGGAACCGCTCAAGGGCGAAATCGTGCTTGTCATCGCAGGTGAAAGCGAGGACGCCGAGGAGGAATACACCCTTTCTCAGGCGGTCGAACTTGCCGGACAGTACATAAAAGACGGAATGAGCCCGAGCCTTGCCGCAAAACAGGCGGCAAAGCAGACGGGATTGAAAAAAGGCGACATCTATAAGTCGCTTTTAGAGGGAGAGGAACAATGAACGCAGTGGCACAATGGTTTTCGCAGTATTGGATGTATGCTTTGGGTCTTGTTGCGGCGATAGCCGTGCTTGTTGTTGTCGCAAAAATGGCGGTCAAGTCCTATAAGGCATATTATAAGCGGTATCGGTCAGAGGAGCAGGAGATGAAACGACTGATCGGCTTAAAAGAAAAATACGGCGAGCTTTCCGCTGAAGCAATCGAAAGCGGCGACGAAGACGAGCTTTTAGAGGGCGTCGCCCTGTCGTATCAGCTGAAATTGCAAAAATGTGACGACATGACGGCTGAATTCAATAAGCTCAGCGACGAAAAGAAATATATCTATGCCCTCGACGTTTTTGTCAGCGACGGGAACGTCAAGACTTTTTTCAGCGAAAACGGAAAAGAGCTGACCGGAATCATCGTGCCGGCGCTTCGCATGATCGGTCTTGAAGAAGTGGCCGGACAGATCGAAACGCTTCGTCTGATGTACGACGAAAAGGACGAGACGGTGAATTTCGACCCGAAGCTTACCGAAAAGACGCAGGAATATATGGTTGACAACGGAATTTTAACTACGATTAAATTGAATGGTGCAAAGTATATAAAAGAGAATCCCGAATTATTTTTATAATTCCATATTTTAATTTGTTATTCACGTTTATTTCATTGACTTTGCAGTTTTTGAAGTATATAATAGACATACTTTTAATTTCGGAGGTGCGGATATGAATAAAAAAGTTGTTCTTGCGGCGGCCGGTATTCTTTTGGTTGCTTCTCTCGCTTCGTGCGGAAGAAACAGCAGCGATGCAACGACCGTGCCGGCTTTGACGGGCGCAACGCAAAGCACCTTGGGAAGCGGACAGCAGCCCGATTCGTCTGCTGCGCTTGTTGCAACGACCGCAGGCAACGCTTCGCCCACCTACATACTTACAACACAGCAGGGACAGACGATGGCGACTGTACCGCTTACGGCTTTTTCTCTTGAAACAACGACACCGACGTCAACGGTATCGATTCCCGATCTCGGCGATATTACGAGTCCGAGTTTGGATAATCCGAATGTGCTGACTTCCGTAAAGCCGACACTTCCTTCAACATCACCGCTTCCCACTGTCAATCCGTCCACCCCCGGTGCGGTAACGACCCAGAAGCAGACGACAACAACCAAGCCTACGACGACCGAGCCGACGACGGCGGCTCAAAAGGTCAGGAAGGATGTTGAAATCGCAAGTAGCGGAACCGATCCAAAAAATGGAAATTTCATTATTAAATTTGATCCTGCCGGTTGGGATGGCGGCGTAAAGAGCAGTACCGGTTTAGTGAATGTTGATATTGACGGAAAAACATTTCCCGCTAAGGCTAAGGTCGACGGAAAGTTAGATGTTGACGGATATGCTACCATAACGATTTATTCAAGTGAGCGGGAACCCGGAGACGGAGCGTATATTAAGGTCAATCTCGGCGAAGGTCTTGTTAAGTCAAAGAACGGAAATCAGGAAAGTAAAGCATTTGCTTCTCAGGGATATTATGTTTCCTGATAATTAGCTTACTCATCAATTCAGCGGCTTTTATGCCGCTTTTTTTGTTATTGCCGGAAGAATTCGGCATAATAAAAAAGAGGTGATGTGCTTTGAAAAATGACAGCCTTAATACACGGCTGTACACAAGAATGCAGCCTTATCTTGTTCTGACGCTTCGCTCAGTCATAGAAGCAGCCGTGTTTTTCGTTTTGTTCTTCGGTCTGAAAACGCTTACCGTGTCTTTTGGATTGCCGATTCTTTATGTTGCTGTGCCTGCGGCGGCTCTGATTCTTTCCGCCGCCATAGTACCGCTTCGTTTCGGTACGGTTCTTTTCTTTTGGAACCGTGAACAAAATACGGAAAGTCAGCTCAGCAATCTTTTTACCTTTTTTTCGCCCGGTTTGTTTCTTCCGGCGGTAAAAAACGGTTTGACATTCTTTTTGTTTTCTCTTCTTTGTTTTCTGACTTTTTTTCTGCCTTGTCTTTCCATGTTCGCTTTGATGTGCTATACTGTGTTTAATCAGTCACCGCTGTTTCTGTCCGGGGTCTGCTTTGCGGCGTTTGTCCTTCTTTTTCTCAGCGGTACCGCCGCATGGCTTACAATAAAAAAGCTGACCTTTCTTTCCCGCTATCTTTTTGTTGCGTCACCCCGGAAAAAAGGCGTTGACAGCCTTCTTGAAAGTGCACGGCTTTTAAACGGCCGGACTTTTTCGGTGACATCGGTGAAAACGAAGAATTTTTTCAGCCGTCTGTTTTGTGTTTTCGTATTTCCCGCCGGCTTACTCATCAGACGCTGTATCGAGAGAAACACCCGCCTTGCCAATGAACTGTTAAAGGAGAGAGAATAGATTTTGAAAAACAGGAAGTTAAAAGTCTTAAGAACGGTAATTGTATTTTTACTTATCGCCGATATGTTTGCGATTTTTGCTTTTTCCGCCCAAAAAGCCGAACAGTCCGACAGCACAAGTACGGGCTTCATTCAGGTGCTTGCGAAGATGTTTTACCCCGGCTTTGCCTCGCTCGGCGAAGAAAAACAGCAGTCTGTTATTGGTGCCTTGCAGTTTGTTGTCAGAAAAGCGGCGCATATGACCGAGTTTGCCTCCTTGGGAGTTCTGCTTTGTGCGTTTGCGTTTACGTTCGGTGAAAAATTCAGGTACTTCCTTTTGGTGTTTCTGTTCGGCTTCTTTTATGCAGTGACAGATGAAGTTCACCAGCTTTTTGTCGAGGGAAGAAGCTGTCAGCTGACCGATGTTCTGATTGACGGCTTCGGTGTCGTTGTCGGAATGACAGTGCTTTACGTTGTTGTCAGAATTATAGTAAAAATCAAGCGAAAGCGGATATAATTCGTCTGCGGCAGTGTTTTTTTCGAACACTGTCGTTTTTTTGTGTCTTTCTTACAAAATTTGTTAATGCTAATTATTGATTTCATACAGAGAAGTCCTTTACAATTCTTAATTTTTTTGCTATATTTATACTGTATGATTTTGTAATAAATTGTCGGAGGTGCGCTGTGACCGAACAAGAGTCTGTTTTTTTGAAGCTTATCGGCGAATATCTTTTCGGAACAGCCCAATCCGAAGAAAAAGTGGCTTATGAAGCCGAGATACTGCGTCTTTCCGTAGCACAGAATATGTTCGGAATCTGCTTTTCTGCCTTGAAAAGACGGAACGGAGCCGATGACATTCTCGAAAAAAGCAAAAAGGCGGTTATTGCGGGGACGATATTGCAGACAAGAAAGACCGAACGGTTTTTGAAGCTTTATCAGGAGCTTGCGGACGCCGGTGCGGTTCCCGTTTGCGTAAAGGGGATTACCTTACGGTGCCTTTACCCCGAACCCGAGCTCAGACCCTCAAGTGATGAGGATCTGATTCTTACCGAAAGTGAAAGGAAGCTTTTTTTCGGTATATGCGAAAAAAACGGTTTTCGGATAAAAACCGAAAACGAAAATCAGATTACGGTCTACGATGAGGCAAGCGGACTTGTCGTGGAGGCACAGACGGTTTTCTTTCTTCCCGGTGATCGGATCAGCGAAAAAATGGACGTTTTTTTTGCCGACAGCCGCAAGCGTGTTAAAACCACGCAGGTGCAAGGCGTTGCCATCAGGACGCTCGATCCTACGGACAATTTGCTGTATCTTTTTTGCCATGTGCTCAAGCATTACATAAGAAGCGGCTTCGGTATACGGCAGATTTGTGATATTCTTTTGTTTTGCAAGACATATTTTAACGAAATTGATTTTGATTATGTTTTCAAAAAGCTTTGCGAAATTTCCGCTGACGGCTTTGCCGCCGATATCTTCAGAATCGGAAAAGAATACTTCGGACTGACGGCGTTTTGTCCGCAGGTGTTTGCCGGTCGGGAAGTGAATTTTGAAAAGCTACTTGCGGATGTCCTTTCGGCGGGGGTTTTCGGAAAAAGTACAGCCGAAAGGACGCACAGTGCGGCTTTGACACTCTCGGCGGTTCGGGGCGAAAGAAGCGTCGGTAAAAGTGCGGCGAAAAGAGCCTTTGTAAGCTTCATCGAGCTTGAGTCGGCTTATCCCGGAATGAACGGCAGAAGGTGGCTTTATCCGTATTACTCGTTGAAGAGGCTGTTTTCTTATTTTGAACGCACAAACGGCGTAAAATCAACGGGACAGTCGATGAAAATTGCGTCTGAAAGAATCCGACAGTTCGAAGCTTACGGTCTTATATCTTCCGGTGAAAACCGTGAATTTGACGATGCTGTTATCGGCGCCGTGATCAGCAGGCTCGAAGGCGGAAAGACTGCCGTTTTGAAAGTGACGGGCAGCAGTATGACGCCGTTTTTGGTTCCCGGAAGAGACAGCGTTGAGCTTACCGCCATCGAAAATGAGCCGAAAAAAGGAGACGTTGTTTTATACAAAAGAAAAAACGGAGCCTATGTTTTGCACCGTGTAATAAAAAAAGACCGGAACGGTTTGTATTTTGCGGGGGACAGTCAGACCTTTGTGGAAGGGCCGATCGGAAAAGAGCAGTTGATTGCCGTCTGCTGTGCTTTTTACAGAAAGGGAGAAAAAATATCGGGAGAAAAGCTACGCTGGAAAGCTTATGAGCTTTTCTGGCGCAAATGCAGAAAGCTAAGGCCTTCGTTGATGAAGGCTTATGAAAAAATGAAAAAATGAATCTGTTTTCAGGGTGTGTTAAAATGGAAGAAAAAACGTTAAAACGAAATCAAATAAAAAAAAGAGCCAAACCGATTTTGATTCTGATCTCGATTGCGGTCGACGCCTTTGTAGTCAATCTGGCGGGCTTCGGCGCATTGTTTACACGGTTTGAGTTTGATTATTTCGTGCTGGTGGCTTCGGGTTTTCTCGATAACTTCAAGTCGCTGATGCTTTTTTCGACCGTGGCGACGATTTTGATTTTTGCCGCTTTCCGGCTGTACAGCACGGTTTGGGCCTATGCCGGAGTCGGCGAGCTTTTGCGGATTATTTCCGCCTGTATTGTTACGGTTTGTGCAGAGATGATCTATGCTTTTGTTTTTCATATCCGCATGCCGAGAAGCTATATGCTCATGAAGCTTTTGTTCTTTATTGCGGCGGTGTGCGTGACCCGATTTGCGAACCGGATCACAAGAATGCTGACCTCGACAACACTGAAAAAGCAAAGGCGAACCATGCTTATCGGAGCGGGAACAAGCGGAGATATTGTTGTAAGAGAGCTGAAAAACAGTGCTTACTCCGAAAATAAGATCGTCTGTATCATTGACGACGACAAAATGAAGCAGGGACGGTTCTTAAACGGCGTCAAGGTCGTCGGCGGAAGAGAAACAATCGAAGAAAACTGTAAAAAATATAACGTCGAGGAAATTATCGTGGCGATGCCCTCGGCAACGGCTCTTCAGAAGCGTGAAATCATCAATATATGTCAAAAGACAGACTGTCAGATCATGACGCTCCCCGGCATTTATCAGCTTGCCAACGGCGAGGTCGATATTCAGAAAATCCGGAAGGTTGACGTAGAGGATCTTCTCGGACGGGACAGCATCAAAATCAATCTTGACGAGATCAGCGGTTACATAAAAGATAAAATTGTGCTTGTTACGGGCGGCGGCGGATCAATCGGCAGTGAGCTTTGCCGTCAGATTGCAAAGTACGCTCCGGAAAGGCTGATTATTTTCGATATTTACGAAAATAACGCTTACCAGATTCAGCAGGAATTACGGCATAATTTTCCGAACCTTAATCTGACCGTGCTGATAGGCTCTGTCAGAGATAAGGAAAGAGTGCGTGATCTTTTCGAACAATATCGTCCGGATCTTGTTTTCCATGCGGCGGCGCATAAGCATGTTCCGCTGATGGAAGATTCTCCGGCGGAGGCCATCAAGAATAACGTATTCGGAACGTTCAATGTTGCTTCTGCGGCGTCTGAATACGGGGTGGAAAAAATGGTACTGATTTCGACCGATAAGGCGGTCAACCCGACGAACGTCATGGGCGCATCGAAAAGAATGTGCGAGTTGATTATCGAAATGATGAACGATAACTCCGACACGGATTTTGTTGCCGTTCGCTTCGGCAACGTTTTAGGCTCGAACGGCAGTGTCATTCCGCTTTTCAAAAAGCAGATTGAGCACGGCGGTCCCGTCACCGTCACCCACAAGGATATTATCCGTTATTTCATGACAATTCCCGAGGCGGTTTCGCTTGTTCTTCAGGCAGGCTCCTACGCCAAGGGCGGCGAAATCTTCGTGCTCGACATGGGCGACCCGGTCAGAATCGACGACCTTGCAAGAAATATGATCAAGCTTTCGGGCTTTGAGCCTGATGTGGATATCAAGATTGAATATACAGGACTTCGCCCGGGCGAAAAGCTTTTTGAAGAACTGCTTTTGAACACCGAGGGAATCGAAAAAACGCCAAATGACCTGATTTTCATCGGTCATCCGTCCAAGGTGTCAAAAGAAGAGCTGCTGTCGCATCTTGAAGTTCTCAGAAATGCGGAAAAAATGACGCAGGAAGAGATAAGAGACGAGATTCACAGTGTCGTCAAGGAATTCAATGACGAAAACGCACGGGTCACCGCATAAAGCAGGAGGAAGAACATGAAAATACTTTTTCTTGTCAATCATGAGGTCACGCTCTATTATTTCCGAATGGAGCTTTTAAAGTCTCTTGTCGATGACGGTAACGAGGTTTATCTTTCCATGCCGAGACAGGAGCACGCAGAAGTGTTCGAGAAAATGGGCTGCAAAATTATCGAAACGCCGATTACGCAGTACGGTATGAACCCGATAAAGGAATATAAGCTTATCCGAATTTACAAGCGGATTTTAAAAGAGCTTTCGCCCGACGTTGTTTTAACCTACACGATAAAGCCCGCTCTTTACGGCGGAATCGCCTGTGCGGCGAAGAAAGTACCGTATATTTCGACGATTACGGGCATGGGCGGTGCGTTCGAAAAAGGGAAGCTTTTTGAAACGGCAATCGTTCTTTTGTACCGCTACGCCACAAGGAAGATTTCCTGTCTGTTTCTGCAAAACAAAGAACATTCCGAGAAGTTTGACAAAATGAAAGTCGCTGCCGGAAAGCACGTCGTGGTTTCCGGCTCGGGCGTTAATCTTGAAAAGCACCCGTTTGAGCCGTACCCGGACGAAAAAGGCACAAAGCTGTTGTTTGTCGGACGCATGATGAAAGACAAGGGCATTTTTGAGCTTTGCGACGCTGTCCGAAAAGCAAGAGAAACCCAGCCCGATCTGACGCTTGACATCATCGGCTGGTGCGAAAAAGAGTGCGAGCAGCTCAAAGACAGCTTCACCGACGACGGCGGCATTTATTATCTCGGCTGGCAGGAGGACGTTCACTCGTTCGTCAAAAACAGCCATGCAGTCATTCTTCCGTCCTATCATGAGGGCATGGCGAACGTGCTTTTGGAGGCGGCTTCCAGCGGCAGACCTGTTTTGGCAAGTGACATATCCGGGTGCCGGGAAACGTTTGACGACGGAAAAACGGGTATCGGCTTTCAGCCGAGAGACACCGAAAGCCTGTATGATGCCATTGTGCGCTTTGCCGAAATGACGGCGGAAGAAAGAGCCGAAATGGGCAGACTCGGCCGCGAAAAAATGCAGAACGAATTTGACAGACAGCGGGTCGTGGAAGCCTATAAGGAAAAAATCGCCCTTTACGGAGGTAGAAAATAAATGGAGCTTTATGAAAAAATTGTCAGCGGCGAAGAAAAAATTTCTCTTGTCGGCTTAGGCTATGTCGGAATGCCGATTGCCGTTGCGTTTTCGAAAAAGGTCAAGGTCGTAGGCTTTGATGTCAACAAGGAAAAAATTGAGCTTTATAAAAGCGGCGTTGACCCGACAAAAGAGGTCGGCGACGAAGCGATTAAAAATTGTACGGTTGAATTTACCGCCGACGAAACGAAGCTTCGGGAAGCGAAGTTTCATATTGTTGCCGTCCCCACGCCCGTTAATTCCGACCATACACCGGATCTGACTCCTGTTGAGAGTGCGAGCGAAATTCTCGGAAGAAACCTCACAAAGGGCAGTGTCGTTGTCTACGAATCAACGGTTTACCCGGGCGTCACCGAGGAAATCTGTGTGCCGATACTTGAAAGAGAATCGGGCTTAACATGCGGCGTTGACTTTAAAATCGGTTACAGCCCTGAACGAATCAACCCGGGCGACAAGGTACACCGGCTCGAATCCATCGTAAAAATCGTTTCGGGTATGGACGAAGAGACGCTCGATACGGTTGCCAAGGTCTATGAGCTTGTTGTCGAAGCCGGCGTACACCGAGCCGAAAGCATCAGGGTCGCCGAGGCGGCAAAGGTCATCGAAAACAGCCAGCGGGATATCAATATCGCCTTTATGAACGAGCTTTCGATCATCTTCCATAAGCTCGGAATCGACACCAAATCCGTCCTCGAGGCGGCGGGAACGAAGTGGAATTTCCTCAAGTTCGCCCCCGGTCTTGTCGGCGGTCACTGTATCGGCGTTGACCCGTACTATCTGACGTACAAGGCCGAGCAGATCGGCTATCACAGTCAGGTCATTCTTTCGGGCAGACGCATCAACGATGACATGGGTCAGTACGTTGTGCAGTCGCTCGTCAAGCTTCTTGCGAAAAGCGGAAGCACGATAAAAGATGCCATGGTTGCCGTTTTGGGCTTCACCTTTAAGGAAAACTGCCCCGATACAAGAAACACAAGGGTCATCGACATTGTAAACGAGCTTTCCGAGTACGGAATCAAGCCTGTACTCTGCGATCCCGTTGCGGACAAGGCAGGTGCAAAAAAGGAATACGGACTCGAGTTTACTTCTCTTGACAGTATCAAAGACTGCGACGCCGTGATTCTTGCCGTGGCGCACGACGAGTTCAAAAAGCTTTCGCTTGCCGACATTTCGGCGCTTTTCAAGGGCGGAAAAGGTATTCTTGCTGATGTCAAAGGCATTCTTGACAAAAACGAATTTGAAAACGCAGGCTTCACTTACTGGAGGTTATAAGATATGGGCTATCAGCATCTTGTATTTCCGAAGGACACCGTTTTTCTCGTAACGGGCGGAGCGGGCTTTATCGGTTCGAATCTTTGCGAAGCGATTCTCAACATGGGTTATACCGTCCGGTGTCTGGACAATCTTTCAACGGGTAAGCAGAAAAATGTCGATTTGTTTCTTTCGAACCCCCGTTATACCTTTATCAAGGGAGACATCACCGACCTTGACACCTGCATGAAAGCGTGCGAGGGTGTGGATTACGTTCTCAATCAGGCGGCGTGGGGCAGTGTGCCCAGAAGCATTGAAATGCCGCTTTATTACGAAAAGGTCAACATCGGCGGCACGCTCAATATGATGGAGGCGGCACGGCAGAACAAGGTCAAACGTTTTGTCTATGCGTCAAGCTCGTCCGTTTACGGCGACGAGCCGAATCTTCCAAAAAAAGAGGGCAGAGAGGGAAATCTCCTGTCTCCCTATGCGCTGACCAAGCACGTTGACGAGCTGTACGGCAA
The DNA here is from genome assembly GCA_945863885.1 of uncultured Clostridia bacterium. Classification (GTDB taxonomy): domain Bacteria; phylum Bacillota; class Clostridia; order Oscillospirales; family Acutalibacteraceae; genus UBA6857. Next base: position 56,212 of record CAMAZY010000004.1, on the reverse strand, counting down.
ACAGTATGCGATGCATTACGGACTCGAAACGGTCGGGCTTCGGTATTTCAACGTGTTCGGAAAGCGGCAGGATCCCGACGGAGCGTATGCGGCGGTCATTCCGAAGTTTATTAAGCTTCTTCTGAACGGCGAGCGTCCGACCATCAACGGCGACGGAAAGCAAAGCCGTGACTTCACGTTTGTTGAAAACGTCATTGAAGCGAATCTCAAAGCCTGCCTTGCCGGCAAGCAAGCAAGTGGTGAAGCGTTCAATATCGCCTACGGCGGCAGAGAGTATCTGATTGATATTTACTATCATCTGACAAAGGCGCTCGGAAAGGACACGGAGCCGATTTTCGGACCGGACAGAGCGGGCGACATCAAGCACAGCAACGCTGACATCTCAAAGGCAAGAGAGCTTTTAGGCTATGATCCGGATTACAGCTTTGAGGACGGAATCCGGCTTGCGATTGCGTGGTATAAGGAGAATTTGTCATGATACTTTCGAAAATTAAAGATACAATTTCCAATCTTTCGGGTAAAGGCGGAACAATCGATTATTTGTATACATCTTTAAAATACAATGTCGCCTCATTTCTCGGTGCGGTATGGAGTGAGGAGCATTACGCAAAATGGTTTTACAAGCTTTACACCGGAAAAGATCTTAACCTTGAAAATCCGAAGTATTTTGATGAAAAGGTCTGGTGGCTGAAGCTGAATAACCGTGACCCGATGCTTACCGTTTGCTCGGATAAATATGCGGTCAGAGACTATGTGAAAGACTGCGGATACGAAGATATTCTCATTCCCCAGCTTGATGTGCTTATCGATATCAGACAGCTTGATGTGTCCAAGTATCATGAAGAAGTTGTTATCAAGTGCAATCATAATTCAGGCGGACATATCTTTTATGATCCGAAAAATCCGATGAGTGATTCCCAACTCAGAATGGCAAAAAAAAGGCTGAAATATATCTTCAATCACAATGCTTTTGTTCTGTCTCATGAATGGAATTACAAAAATATTGACAGAAAAATTGTTGTCGAAAAAATAATTCGGGATAAAAACGGAAATTTACCGCTTGATTATAAGTTCATGTGCTTTGACGGAGAGCCGAAGCTGCTTTTTCTTGACGTCGGCGTGATGAATGCGGACAGCACTTACAATCACGATTATCCGAGAAACATTTATGATATGCAGTTCAATCTTTTGCCTGTTTATGAAACAAGACCGAATTCGGACGGGAAAATTGAGAAGCCTGAGAATTTTGAACGCATGGTTGAAATTGCCCGGAAGCTTTCCGAACCGTTTCCGTTTTGCCGGGTTGACCTTTACAATGTTGACGGCAAGGTTTATTTCGGCGAAATCACATTTTATCACGGTGGTGGCTGCAATAAAATTGAGCCCGAGGAATGGGACCTAAAAATGGGTAGTTGGATTGACATCAATAGTCCGAAGATTATAAAAAAATGAAATCAGACAGGCTGTGCTGTTTGTATTTTGATGGAGTTGAAACTATGAGTGAACCTATCAGAGTTCTTCAGGTTGTAACCTATATGGAAAAAGGCGGCATTGAAAATATGCTGATGAATTTTTACCGAAAAATCGACAGGACAAAAATTCAGTTTGATTTTTTGGTTCATGTGTCCGAAAAAGCAGAATTTGAAGATGAAATTGAAGCTCTTGGCGGCCGTGTATACCGTCTTCCCGTACAAAGAAGCATCAGGAATTTTTTGCGGTACATGAAAGCACTTGAAGAATTTTTTTACAGCCATAAAGAATTCACGGTTATTCATTGCCATATGAATGCTCTCAGTCTTTTCCCGATTTATGCCGCTAAAAGAGCTGGCGTTCGGGTACGGATCGCACACAGCCATGTGGCGCTTCAAAGTAACTGTTACACAAGCGTCTTCAGAAGAGTCTGTAAGCGGCTTTTGAATCGGTATTGTACCGATCGCTTCGCCTGCGGAGAAAAAGCGGGACGCTATCTTTTCGGAGATAAGCTTTATGAAAAAGGTTTTGTTACGGTTGTCAACAACGGAATTGACTGTGAGGCTTTCCGATTTGATGAAGCAAAGCGCAGGGAAATACGAAAAAAACATGGGTTCGGCGACGAGCTTGTTATCGGTCATGTCGGTCGGTTTGATGAGTTTAAAAATCAAAGCTTTCTGATCGATGTCTTTCAATGTCTGAAAAGCTCCGGAATCAACGGAAAGCTTCTTCTTTTGGGCGAGGGAAAGCTTGCTGACGAAATGAAAGAGAAAGTAAGGCGGCTCGGTCTTTCGGACTCGGCGGTTTTTGTCGGTGTTGTACCCGATGTTTATAACTATCTGAATGCGATGGACGTTTTCGTGTTTCCGTCGGTTTTTGAGGGGCTGCCGTTGACAATAGTGGAAGCGCAGGCAAACGGACTGACAATATTTGCGTCCGATGCTGTTTCTTCGGAAAGCGATTTAACCGGGCTTGTTGAGTTTCTACCGCTGTCTTTAGGCGCTGACGGCTGGGCAGAGAAAATAAAAAGCCAGATGCCGTATCAAAGACAGGATAAAACGGCTGAGATAAGAAAAGCCGGCTATGACAGTGAAACAAGCGCAAAATTTCTTGAGAGTTTTTACCTTGAAAAAGCGAAGAAAAATTGAAAGAGTGGAATATGGAACAGCTTACGATTTTTACCCCGGCGTATAACCGTGCGCATACGCTCCCGAGAGCCTTTGAAGCGCTCAGACAGCAGTCAAATAAGGACTTTATCTGGCTGATTGTCGACGACGGCTCGACGGATAACACGAAAGAACTTGTTGAGTCTTTCAAGAAAGAGGACTGCGGCTTTCGGATCGAATATATCTATAAGAAAAACGGCGGAATGCACACGGCGCACAATGTCGCCTATCAAAACATAAAAACCGAACTGAATACCTGTATCGATTCCGACGATATGATCGGCGAAGAAGCGGTCAGAAAAATTCTCGATTTCTGGAACGAAGAGGGAAGCGAAAAATATGCCGGTGTGTTAGGCTATGATACAGACTTTGACGGCAACGTTATCGGAAAAGGTTTCCCCGAGGGGCTTGAGACAACAACGCTCAGTTCCTATTACCGAAACGGCGGAAGCGGCGACAAAAAGCTTGTTCTTCGGACGGAAGTTGTCAGAAAATATCCGCCGTACCCCGAATATGAGGGCGAAAAGCTTGTACCGCTCGGTACGCTTTATGCAATGATTGACCGGGATTATGAAATGCTTGTGCTCGATGAGCCACTTTGTCGGGTCGAATATCAGTCCGACGGCTCGGGAGCAAGCATCTTCCGGCAGTACAAACAAAGCCCGAGGGGCTTTATGTATGCAAGAATCATGAGAATGGAGTATGCACAAAGCCTTACCGAAGCGGCCACGGGCGCCATTCATTATGTGTCGTCGTGCATTTTTGCAAAAGAGCGGCATTTTCTCAAAAAGTCGCCGAAAAAGTTTTTGACGATACTTGCCGTGCCGTTCGGCGTTCTGTTGAATTTATATATCAGATTGAAAATTAACAAGCAAAAGTAAAACGAAAGGCGGGTGAGGACAAATGCTTGTTTTCTGGGGTATTTTTGCCTGGACAACCTTAGTTGCGCTCACCTGGAAAAAATGGTTTATCGTCAAGACCGGAATCGAAAACGGAAAGCGATACGTCAGACCGACCTTTGCTTCGCTATTATGCTCGTTTATTCCTTTGATTTTTATTGCCGGTATGAGAACCAGCTTTGCTGATACATATGCATATATTTTGAGTTTCAATAATGCCGAACCGAGCTTCCGCTATTTCTTTTCTATTCTGACGGATCCCGATGAAAAAGATAAATTCTTTTATATGTTTGCAACGCTCATTAAAATGATTTATCCCAATGCAAATGTTTGGCTTACTATACTTGCCGTCATTCAAATCGTTTTCATTTGTCTGATTCTCAAGGACTATTCCGTTATGCCCGGCGTCAGTATGTTTGTCTTTGTTGCTTCAACCGAGTTCACTTATATGCTCAACGGTATGCGGCAGTTTGTGGCGGTCACGATATGCTTTGCGGCGTTTAAGCTTCTTGAACAGAAAAAATACTTTTGGTATGTCGTTGTAATTGTGATTGCGGCGCAGTTCCACGGTACGGCGTATGTTATGCTGATTGCACTGCTGTTTGCCTTTATCAAGCCGTGGAGCAAAACGATGTATGCGGTTATCGTTGTTTTTGCGGTGACAATTATCTTCCTGAATCCCGTACTTGAGGGAATGCAGATTTTCTTTGAGGATACCAAATATGAGAATCAGATGACGGAGCTTATGAACGCCGAGGGCGTCAATGTTCTAAGAGCCTTTGTTGCTTTGGTTCCCTGCGTTATAGGATTTATCTTCCGTAAAAATAAGCAGCTTTGGAGCGAACGGAAATGGTGTCTTTGCATGAACCTGTCTCTTGTCAATGCTGCCGTTTGGATTGCGGCGGCGATCGTCGGCGGAAACCTGATGGGACGAATGGCGGAATACTTTACCATCTATCAGCTCCTGACCTATCCGATGCTGTTTAAATACTGCTTCAAGGGGAATACGAGAATCGCCGTTGTCGGAGTGTTTGGTGCGTTATATACCGTCTGGTTCTGGTATCAGATGGCTGTGAACTGGGATTCACATTATTACAGCTCCGTTCTCGGCTGGTATTATTGATTCTGCATTGGCCTTTTTCAAAAGAGTACGAAATTTTTATCAGAGGTTCAAAAAATGCTTGAAAGAGATGCCGTCCTTGTGACGATGATGTTTTCCGGTTTGCTTGTGTTTTCGTTTGTCTATTATTGCTTTCAGTATCGGGAAAAAGAAAGGCTTGCCCGTATTGCCGGCGTGGTATTGTTCGGGTGTGCCTGTCTGTTTTTCGTTTATCTTGCCGTTTTTCGGCGGACCGCCCACGATGTTCAGGCACAGCTGACACCGTTGTGGTCCTATCAAGCGGTGATTTCCGGAAAATACGGAATCGATGTGTACGCTCAGATTATCGAAAACATTGTCATTTTTATCCCGATCGGGTTCTTTCTGCCGTTTTTGCTCGGCGAAAAGAAAAGCAGCTTTCTTACGGTCGGTGTGTCCGGCTTTTTGCTCAGCCTGTTTGCCGAGCTTTGTCAGCTTTTGTTCAGCCTCGGCGTTTGTGAGACCGACGATCTGCTCAACAACACCGTCGGTGCGTTGGTCGGGTTCGGACTATGGTCTGCTATGACCGCCCGGACGGCAAAAAAAGGCAGGCGTCCTGTTTTTTTGACCGAAAAGCCCGAAAGGCTTGTGCGTGGATTGATTCCGCTTCTTGCGGTGTATGAAATCTTGGTTTTTACGTTGGCTTTGAGAAAAATAAACGTTTAATTTTTTATTTGTAAGGCGGTGAAGAGATGAAAAAGACGGTTGAAAGACTCCGGTCGATGTCTGCCCGTGAAATAGCCGATGAGCTTAAGTGGATATGGCAATATGTAAAAGAGTATAGGGCTTATCTTGTGCTGTATATCGCTTTGGGCTTTGTTGCAACCGCTTTCGGTCTTGCCGGATCGGTCATTTCCAAAAATCTGATCAATGCGGTTACGGGAATGGACTCTTCTTCTCTTCTGACGCTCGGCTGTCTGTATGTCGGTTTCGGCGTTGCTTCTGTTTTGCTCAATGCCGTCCTTTCAAGGATTTCCGCCGTTTCGAGTACAAACGTTACGAAAAATATCCGTCAGGATGTGTTCTCCCGTGTCATGAGCGCAAAGTGGCAGGATTTCGTTTCTTTCCGTTCGGGCGACATTCTCAATCGTGTTAACAATGACGTTTCGACCGTCAGCGCAAGCGTTTTGAACTGGCTGCCGACCTTTATTACGAAATTTTTTCAGTTCGTCTGTGCCTTTTTCCTGATTCTTCATTATGATAAGATGATGGCATTGATTGCACTTCTCGGAACGCCTGCAACCGTTATTGTGTCGGCGGTATTTGTTACGAAAATGAGGGAGAGTACCAAAAAAGTCCGTTCCGCATCGAGTGAATTGGTCGCTTTTTTGAGTGAGACCTTCCGGGGAATCCACAACATAAAGGCTTTTGATTTGAAATCGGATTTCGATATCCGCTTCAAAATGGTGCAGTCAACGCTGACCGAGGCGCTATTAAGCCAGAATAAAATTGCGGTGGTCTCCTCCATCGGCGTTTCGCTTTTCGGTCTGCTTGTATCCTATTCCTGCTTTGGATTTGCTGTTTACCGGCTTTGGAAGGGCGCCATTGATTTCGGTACAATGGCGATGTTTATGCAGCTTTCCTCCGTTCTTTCGGGAGCATTCAGCGCAATCGTTTCTCTGATTCCGAACGCCGTCAGCTCAGCAGTTTCGGCAAGCAGACTGATGGAGATCACGCAGCTTGAAGCCGAAAACACCGACAGAGGAGAAACCGAACGCTTTATCAAAAACAATCGGGACAGCGGCGTGTCCGTTGTTGTCCGGGACGTCAGCTTTTCTTATGAGGATGACGAGCCGGTTTTGCATCATGTCAGTCTGCACGCCGAACCGGGAGAGATTGTCGCTCTTGTCGGCCGTTCCGGTGCGGGAAAGACGACGATTTTACGGCTTCTTCTGAGTCTTGTTGAGCCGGAAAAAGGAAGCGCTTATTTAAAAGGTGTTCAGGGCGGAGAAAAGCTGAGTATTTCCGAATGTACACGGCGGGCGTTCGCCTATGTTCCGCAGGGTCATTCGCTTTTTTCGGGCACGATTGCCGAAAACATGAGGATGCTTCGCCCGGACGCTTCGGACGAAGAAATTATCCACGCGCTGAAAGCGGCCTGTGCGTATGACTTTGTATCCAAAATGCCTAACGGCATTCATACAGCTATCGGCGAAGACAATTTCGGGCTTTCCGAGGGGCAGGCTCAAAGAATTTCGGTTGCCAGAGCCATTTTAAGCGACAGTCCCGTCATTCTGCTTGACGAATCGACAAGCGCCATTGATCTGACGACGGAAAAACAGCTTCTTGAGAATATCAAGTCGTTGTCACAGAAGAAAACCTGTATTCTGATTACCCATAAGACAAGCGTCATGGAAATATGCAGCCGGGTATATTCGGTTGCGGATTGTACGGTTTCGGAAAAAGAAATTGTGATCTGAATATTATTTTGACAGTATATTCATTGACCGGAACATAAAAGAAATGCTATACTATAACAATACGAAAGGCGGTGAGGATTTGGTTGATATTCATGCTCATATTATTCCGGGGGTAGATGACGGTTCCGACTCGGTTGAAGAATCACTTGCGATGATTCGTCAGGCTTATGAGAGCGGAACGAGAAGCATGGTTATGACGCCTCACTATCTGAATAAAAATCAATGCCGATTTGATGTATCGAAGCAGCAGTTAGAGTCTTTCGGAAAACAGCTTCGGCAGGAATGTGAAAGTCAGGGGATAAAAGTCAGCCTTTATCAGGGCGCCGAGCATTTCGGCGTTACAGAAATCGGACGAATCGCCGATGAGGGCGGAATTATCCCGATCAACAATTCCCGGTATGTGCTGATTGAATTTGATTTTGACGATGAATTTCAGCGTGTCAGCTATGTGCTGTCTCAGCTGATGCAGTTTCGCTATATTCCGATTATTGCGCATCCCGAACGATATAATTTCCTGTTTGAAAATCCGTCCGATGCGTACGGATTGCTCGAAAAGGGCTGTCTGCTTCAGGTCAATAAAGGAAGTCCTTTGGGAAAATACGGACCGCAGGCGCAGCGGCTTTCGAAGTGGCTTTTGGACAACCATCTTGTCCATTTTGTCGCAAGCGACTGTCACAGTCCGTATCAGCGAACACCTGAAATGCAGCAGGCTCATGAGATGCTGACATACCGGCTCGGCATGAGCTATGTGAACCGAATTTTTAACGAGAATCCTCTCAGGGTGATCCGTGACGAAGTTGTAACGTATTAAGGAGTTGATGGAATGCGTTTTTTGCGTGTGCTTGTTGCCGTGCTGTTTGCCGTTGTGCTTGTTTTGACGATTACGTTCCGTGTGAGTGTAAAAATCGACACGACAAAGCCTGTTATTACGGTTGACACCGAAGTGATAAAGGCAAAATGTGACGTCAGCGACAAAGAATTATTAAAGCACGTCAAGGCAACAGACTCCAAGGACGGCGATCTTACCGGAAAAGTTTTTATCGAAAGCATTTCGCAGTTTATCAGTGAGGGAGAGTCGAACGTTACGTTCTGTGTCGCCGATAACGACAACAATGTTGCGAAAAAGAGCGTAAAAATTATTTTTACCGATTATGAAGCGCCGGCTTTTTATCTCAGCGACGATCTTGTCTTTCCCGAAAATGCAATCATTAACATTTCCGGCAGTGCAACGGTCACCGATAAATTCGATGGGAATATTACCGACCGGCTTTCTGTTGTGGTAAACGAGGAAGACGTTGACGGAAACCGTGTTTCAATCAATTATAAGGTCAGCAACAGCAAAGGCTTCATCTATCGCTGGACGATTGACGCCGTTAAAGTTGATCAGTATTCTCTTGACAGCAATTACAGAATCAATGTCGGCAATCATCTGATTTTTGTAAAGACCGGAGACAAAAAGCCTGATTTTAAAAAGATGATCGGCAGTATTACTTATATGGGAAAGCCGTTTAAGGAAGGGAAGATTCAGATTGATGACTCTGCTCTTGATCTGTCAAAGCCCGGAGCCTACGACGTCTGGCTCAATCTTTTGATTCCGGAAGAAAAGGCCGGAAAAACGACCGGAAAATACACGAGGATAACAAGAGAACGAATAATCGTTATGTGTGAGGATAAGAACGGATGAAAGAACTGAAGCTTTCCAACATCAATCTGTATACCATTGTGATGGACATACTTTATAATTTCTGGGTGATTGTTCTTGCTTTTCTGATCGGATTTTGGGGAACCAAGACATATTACGGTTATGCTTACAAGCCGACGTATCAGAGCAGCACAACCGTTGCGGTCAATGTGCGTGACTCGAACGGCTATATCACCTCCAATATCACCAAAACGATTGAGGTGGCGGGGGTGTTCCAGAACATCTTCAAAAGTGACGTTATGGCGAAGATCATCAATGAAAATGTTCATGACTTCAACATGGCGAACGTAACGGCTCAGGCTGTTCCGGAAACGAATCTGATTACCATCAGTGCCGTGAGCCGGTCGCCTGTCGATTCGTATAAAACAGTGGTTGCGGTTCTCGAAAATTACGAAAATGTTTTTGCCGAAAACCTGTTTCAGGATGTTTATATCAACATTCTGAAAACACCGGCGGTTGCAACATTTCCGAACAATACGGTCTCCGTTTCGCAAAAGACGATTCTGGCCGGTCTTGCTTCGGCGGCCATGATCGGACTTCTGTTGGCGCTGTTCTCTTATTTACGGGACACCGTAAAACAGGAAAATGATATTGAACAGTATGTTGACGGAAGTCTGTTCGGAACGATTTATCACGAAAAGCCGAGCCGTCAGATGATAGAAATCAGCAAGAAAAACAAGCAGCCGCTGAGAATCAACATTTTCAATCCGTTTTGCAGTTACGCTTTTGTCGAGAGTATTAACAGAATCTCGACGAAGGTTGAATATCTCAAAAGCTCAAGAGGAATCAAGAGCGTACTGATTACAAGTGTTGACGAACACGAGGGGAAAACGACCGTTTCAACGAATATCGCCCTCAATCTTTCGAAAAAAGGTTACAAGACGGTTCTGATCGACATCGACCTTAGAAGACCCTCGGTTTATAAGACTTTCAATCCCGCCGTCAATACGACGTATAACGAGTTCGGAAACTATCTTCTCGGAAAGGCGGAACTTGAAGATATCATCAAGACCGACACCGAAAGCGGACTTCGTATCATTGACGGAAAAAACAGCTATCAGTTCGCCTTTGAGCTGTTGGGTGGGAGCCGGTTTTCGCAAATGCTGAAAAAGCTTCAAGAGGAGTATGATTATATTATCATCGACTCGCCGCCGATGTCGCTTACGGCGGACGCCGAAAACATCATCGATCAGGTTGATGCATCGCTTCTTATCGTCAGACAGGATAAAACCTTTATTGCCGAAATCAATGATACGATTGACCTACTTACCGATTCCGACGCTTACTTTGCGGGCTGTATTCTGAACGATTACCGGACGATACAAAGCGACCTGCTGTCGGACAAGCTTCCAAAGTCTAAAAAATACGACAATTACGGTGCTTATTATTATTCAAACACATAAGGCTGCGCAAAAACAAAGCGGCCGGAAAGGAAACGGAGTTTTCAATGCAGGACGAAACCACGGTGCAAAAGTCTCCTGATACCGGAGAGGAAACTTATCTCGGCGATTTCATAAAGCTTGATGTTTTTTTGGTTGACTTATTCAAAGCGTTCAAGCGCTTTTGGTGGACAGCGGTTATTTTTGTCGCTGTGTTTTGTGTTGCCGCTTATTTCTATTGCAAAAAGGAATATAAGCCTTATTATACTGCGCAGGCTTCTTTTTCTATTTCGGCGGAAAACACGAGTTCTATCGCATCGGGCGCTTCCTCGTTTTCTTCTTACTATAATTCGGGCATTGCCGAACAGCTTTCCAAAACCTTCAGCTATATTATCAACAGCGAAACGATGCGCTCTATCTTGTACGATCAGCTTGGCGCAAATGCCATGAACGGAACGATTTCGGCGAAGAATAACGTTGAATCGGCGCCGATTTTCACGATTACCGTGACAAGCTCTTCTCCGGAGGATGCGTACAATCTTCTCGAAGCGGTCATTGAACATTATCCGAGACTTGCTCAGTACATCATCGGTGAAACGCAGATGTCGATTTTTACGAAGCCGAAAATGCCGACCGAGCCGACCAATCCTTTTTCCTGCAAAAAAGAAATCGTGACCGCCACGGCGGCGGGTCTGTTTCTTTCCTTGTTGATCATGGCTGTCTATGCGCTGACAAGAAACACTGTCAGACAGCGTGACGACATCAAAAAGAAGCTCAACCAGAAATGTCTTGTCGAGGTTCCGTGGGTCAATATCAAAAAGCGCAGGAACAACGCCGAAACTATGGTTACGATTTCGCAAAAGCATGCAGGCTTCTCGGAAGCGTTCCGCTATTTGAAACGGCGAGTGGTCAATCATCTCGACCGGCATAAGAAAAAAATTATTGCGGTTACAAGCGCCTGCCCCGGCGAAGGAAAAACGACAGTGTCGTATAATCTTGCTCTTTCAATCGCCCAAAGCGGAAAAAAAGTTGCGCTTCTTGACATGGATCTTGCAAGAAAGAGTCTTCAGAAATATCTCAGCGCCCCGGAGGATAAACCGGGAATTATTGATTTGATTTCCGGAAAATGTGAGATAGCGGATATCATCACAAAATCCGATTACGGTCTTCATATTTTCTTTGCCGGAAACGGTAAGGCCAAAAAGTATCAGCATGAAGATTACGACACGCTTCTCGATTATGTAAAAGAAAATTATGAATACGTCATTATAGATGTTGCTCCGACAGCGCTTGTATCCGATACGGCGCAGATCATGAGCCGTGCCGACGAAACGATTTTTGTTTTACGTCAGGATTACACGCCGGTTGAAAAGGTGAAAGAGTCCATCAAGTTTGTCTATGACGTCAATGCAACCATAATGGGCTTTGTCTTTAACGCTGTAAGCGAGGGCTTCGAGGGCTATAAGGGCAGCTATTACGGTTACAGTTACGGCTCCTATTACGGTAAGAAATACGGCTATTACGGCAAACGCTACGGCAAAAAGTACGGCTATTCGGGCTACGGATCGGGTTACGGCTACGGCTACGGACGTCATTCCGACAAGAAGAAAGGCTACGGATACGGCTACGGCGGTGAGTCCAAGGGCTACGGCTATGGGTACGGCTACGGCGGAACGGACGGCGGCGAGTTTATCAAGGAAAGAATCAAAAGCGAAGGGGAGGAAGAGTAATGGAGTATACCATCAATGTGCCGCGGCTTGACTGGCTCATCGGCGGATCAAGAATCGGCGGAACGTATAATACCTATTACGGTTCGTGCGGAACGGATGGCGAAACGGGCTTTTTCGGCCGGAAGCTTTTCAATTATGTGATACGAATCGAAAAGATAAAGGGCGAACCGCAAGATAACGGGGAGGAAACCGAAACCGAAATATTGAAAGCTTCGGTTTACCCCGGCTATAAAAGCTTCGAAAACACCGACCCCGATGCGGTCGAAACCGAGGTTTTTGAACTTGAGGAAGACAGCCGTGCGCTTGTTAAAGCATGGATAGAAGAAAAGTGCAGACAGTTCTTTTCGGAATAAAAGAAATCACCGTAACGGCGGCAAGGCTGTTACGGTGATTTTGTATGCTGTTCTTATGCGAAGATTTCCTTGATAAGCTTTCGAAGCGTATCGTCCGAAAACGGCTTCGGCGCTCCCATCAGCTTCACTTCCTCCTGCGCACGTCTGACAATTTCGTCAAGGTCGCCTTCGTTAAACGGAATATCGGTCGCCTTAATGCCGAAAGAAGCAATCAGGTTTTCGACCGCCGCAAGGAAGGCTTCTGCGTTTTCTTTGTCGCTGTCGGAATTTGAAACGGCACATTCTTTTGCAAGCTCACTCAAAGCCTTTTCACAGCAGGGGAGACTTGCTCTTAAGATCGGCACAAAGACGGCGGCAATCGCCTGACCGTGCGGAATATGATAGAATTCGCCGAGACGGTGTGCGACAGCGTGAACATACCCTGTTCCGATTCTTCTGAACGCAAGACCGGCTTCATAGGATGCAAGCTGCATTTCGTCACGGGAAGCAAGGTCGGTCGGGCAGTCATGCGCTTTTTTGAGAGAATGAAGAATTCTTTTTGCCGCCTTGGCGCAGTACGCTTTGTCCTCGGGGAAGGAGGAGGCAAACGAGCTTACCGCCGCTTCAACAGCGTGCGACAACGCATCAATTCCCGTATACGCCGTACTCATCGGCGGAACGGAAACGGTAAGCGACGGGTCAAGAGCCACAGCCAACGGCTGGAACCGGTCGCTGACGAAGGGCTTTTTCTTGTTCTCCTCGGTGTCGGTGATGACGGCAAACGCGGTGACCTCCGAGCCGGTGCCCGAGGTGGTCGGAACCGCAAACAGCGGCACGCAGGGGGCGGCGAGCGAGTCGATTTTACAGATATCGTCGATCTCCTCGTTACGGTTGGCGGCCCTTAAAGCGGTGATTTTCGCCGTGTCGAGCACCGAACCGCCGCCGACGGCAACGATGCCGTCACAGCCGTTGTCGAAATAGACCGCTAACGCTTCGTCGGTGTTTTCGGTTGTCGGTTCGGCTGAAATGCCGCTGAACAAAACCGGAGAAGCCGAAACCGAGGACACGAAAGAAGCGATTTTTTCGTGTCTTTCCGCACCGGGGTAGAGAATAAACATCGGCTTTTGTACATTCGCCTTTTGAATTTCGGCTTTTAGCTCGTCGAGAGCCTTGTCGCCGTGAAGAAGAACGCTGTCGATGAACTTTGCGTCGTGCATCACACCGAGCGTCAGCTTCTGAATCGGATTTAAAACGCCGCCTGCCGTTCTCATCGGTTTAAGCTTACACGGCGTAAAGTCGAGACAGTGACCGTTCGGTCTGTCGGCTGAGTCGGAAACGGTCAGGTACGCCTTGTCGGGCTTGCCCCATGTAAAGCCAACCTCGGAAAGCCTGTTTACCGTATAGCTGTTGTTCATTTTGATATTCGCCGAACGTCCGGAGATGATGAGATAGAACATATAAACGTGAATATCCCGGTCATCAGTGTTCGCAAAAACGGTCTCTACCGTTTCCAGCGTTGAAACCCGTCTGTACGGTACGCCGAGAAGCCGGAACATATCCTCGGTCAGAAGGAAGTTTGGGTTGATCATGTGATAGATTTTGTTCACGTTCCCCGTAAGAGCAAGGCGGACGTAAGCGTCGGCACACTCGTCAACCGCCGTAAGGTCGGTCGGGTACTTGTCCATGTTCTCGTTGACGAGACCGAGCTTGAGCATCGCATGAACACGTCTTAAAAAGCCGTTGTCGTCGCTGTTTTTCTGGAATTTTCCGTCACTCGCTCTCCATGTGAGGTTGCCGATACGGTAAATATTCGCTTCGAGTCCGTCTTTTCTTGAAGACAGAACAAGTTGTTCGGCGCAGTATTTGCTGTGGATATAGACGTTGTCGGTATAGCGCTGACCGATGTCAAGCACGCTCTCGTCAAAGACGGATTTGCACTTGGTCTGCTTGACCGTTGCCGCACCGTGGACGCTGACGGTCGAGGTGTGCTGTAAAACAGCATTAGCTGCTTTCGCAAAGTCAATGACATTTTTCGTGCCCGTGACGTTTGTCCGCTCAAGGTCGGCGTAATCGCCTGCGTGGTGGACATTTGCCGCAACGTGGAAAACCGTGTCAACCATGTCGGCAAGTTCACGGTATTTTTTGTCGCTCAGACCGAGTTTTTCTTTTTCAATATCGCCCGTAACGGCGTGAATCAGCGGACTGTCAAAGTCGGTGAAATAGAACTTCAGCTGATTGTCAAGCTTTTCACGGCTTCTGACAAGACAGTAGGTTTCAACGCCGCTGTCGATAAGCTTTTTGAGGATATGCACGCCCAAAAAGCCCGTTGCGCCTGTCAGAAGTGCACACTTGTAGCCGCTGTGCTTCTTCCCAGTGTGAGCGGTCGCCTTGATGATGTCGTTGACACCGTCAAGCTTGTCGCTTTGCTTGTTCCCGGCCGCATCGATTTCCTCGGCAAGCTTATTTAGAAACGGCTTATCGTAAATCAGCTGAGCGGAGATGTTGAGACTGACCGCAAGCTCCATGGCGTTCAGGCTGTCGCCGCCGATTGCAAAAAAGTTGTCGGTGACGCTGACCTCGGGAAGCTGTAAAAGCTCCTTGACCGCCCGGCAGACTTTCTTTTCGGTGTCGGTGGCAGGTTCGACAATTTCCTTTTTTACGGCATCCATTTTGGAACTTCTCTTAATCTTGGATGAAGAGGTACGCTCAAACGGAACCGGTCTGATTTTAAAGGTTGAAATGCGCTGATAGCTTGCAAGATTTTCATTGATTCGCATTAAAACGGCGGTCATGGCTTCGTTTTCGTCGGTGATGCCGTTCTCTGTGATAAAGGCTTTGTTTAAGTAAACCTCGGCGCAGATGGCTCCGTTTTCACCGTAGCAGATGACCTCCTGAATAAGAGGCTCGTTTGCGAACTGTTCTTCGAGCATTTCCGCCGAAACATTTTCGCCGTTTTCAAGCAGAATCAGGTTTTTGCACCGTCCCGTGACATACAAAAAGCCGTCGTCGTCGAAGTGACCGAGGTCGCCGGTATGAAGAAAACCGTCCTCGGTGAAGGCTTCTTTGGTCGCTTCGGGGTTTTTATAGTAGCCGAGCATGACCGACGGACCTTTGACAAGAATTTCGCCGTTTTCGATTCTGACCTGCATACACGGAATGGGTTTTCCGACCGAGCCGTGACGGAAACAGCCGACGGCGTTGTTGGCGATAACCGGGGAACATTCGGTCATGCCGTAGCCGTTTAAGACAAGGATACCCGTTGCGTTGAAGCGGGCGTTTGCCGCCGCCTCAAGCGGAGCACCGCCGGATATGATGTCGATGATGTTGCCGCCTAAGAACATATTGGCGGCTTTTTCTTCGGGAAGCTCGGGCTTCGAAGCGGCAAACTTGATCGCACCGCCCATCAGCTTTTTGACAATCTGCGGAACGGCAACAATGCTGTCGGGCTTGAACAGATGTAAGTCGCTGACAAGGTTTGCAAGCGAATCATTGACGCAGACGGTCTTGCCCCGGACGATGCTCTTGGTGATGTTCGCCGTAAAGCAGAAGCTGTGATGAATCGGCAGGCAGCAGAACATTCTTGTTGTCGGGCAGGCAACGTGAACGCTTGTTGCACTGTAAATCATATTTTTGTGGCTCGACATAACGCCTTTCGGAAATCCCGTTGTGCCCGAGGTGAACACAATGGCGCACATCGTATCGGGGTCAGGGTCGCCGGTATAGTCGCCGGAAAGAGAAAGAAGCTCGCTGAAGTTGACAACATCTTTGTCGCTTGCGGTGTTATCGAGCGAAATAAACAGTTTAATCGAGCCGACTGTTTCTTTTGCAAGCTTATAAAGGCTTTCGTGCTTTTTGTCGAAAGCAAAAACGCTTACGTCCGCAAACTCCATCAGCCGGCAGTTCATTTCGTCCGTTTCCGAGGGGGCGAGGGGAACCGCAGCACCGCCTGTCATCGCGGCGGAAAAATAGCCGGTGATCCATTCAAAGCTTGTCGGACCGACAAGAGCGACGTGTGTGCCGTCAAGACCTTTTTCGGCAAGCCAAAGGCAAGCCGAATCGCAGGAGGCTTTAAATTGGGCATAGGTTTTGGCGGCTATGGTGCCGTCGGGATTTTTATACTCTAAAAAATTACGCTCACCGAAATTTTCAGCGCCGTAACGCACCATTTCATTTAAGTTTTTGAGTGTCGTCAGATCTTCTTTTATCATTCTTTCCGTTTCCGCAAGAAAACTGCGGCTTCCTCCTTCTTGGCTTTTTATTACGATTCATAATATCACACACGGTGTACAAAATCAATTTGAAAATGAATCAAGTTAAATCAATAAGGATTTTATTAAATGAAAAGCTGATTTCTTAAAGCAAGCAATCAAAGGGATGGTCTTGGATTCGTCAAATAGTGACGACATACGAATAGTATAAATTGAAAACAATTGAGAAATGTTTGCGTTTGTTTAGAAATTTTTGAAGATTCTGTTTTTAAAAGGCGCTATGAAAGAAACGGGGGGGACAATCGATATGGAAAGCGGTAAAATCACAAGCCGGAACTGCAGCAACGAGAAAGGGGAGGCGGTGCTTGTTTTCGGCGGCATCGGCATACCCGCAAGGTGAAACGCTATGCGTTTGCAAACAGCGGTAGCCGGTACAGCTGTCCGGTTGACGGTGAAGACGAGCCGGATTTATTTGTAATTGCTGACCCAGGGAATATAAACGCTGTGCCGGAAATGATCGAAGGGTGAACAAAGTCCCGCTTTTACGTATTACATAGTGGATCATCCGGCGGCACTATTTATTTTTTGTGGTTCGATTGTGACGAAACAGGGAGTAACAGGATTTTTTGATAGAAATTGTAAAAGTAGTTGACAAGTCACTTTAATTTATGTATAATGAAGTTACATCTTATCGGCTTGTGCTGATAAGAAATCGTTGAAGCACTCCGCCTTTATGTCGATACGGTAATAAACCGGGGGCGCCCGACAAACAGGACGAAGCGGCTCGATGGTTGCAAAATATTAAAGAGAAAGGAACTCCCGCAATAGTACGGTCTACGTTTGCTGAGGTTGTGAGAGGGCAAAAGGGGATTTGAGGTTATGAGAAAAAGACTGAAAGACTTAGATAAAAAAATGTATAAAAATGTTTCGTTTTTTACTTTTCTGATTGTTATTGCAGGCTGTATCGCATTTGTTATATTTGGTATTGCAAATGAAGAACCTGCTATTGCTTTGCCGTGTATACTTGGTACGTTGGTTTTAGTGACAATAATCTGGGTGGATTTTATCCTTGCTGGATATTTTTATTCTGTTGCACTGATTAAAGGCTATAAAGATACAAAATATTTAAAAATAGCATTTTATATTCCGCTTGTGGGATATTTATTAGTTATTGCTTTGCCTGATAGAGGTGCTGCAGCCGCTAAATCACAGGCAAATGCTTATGCGCAGCAACCGAACACTTATACAAATGATCCTCGTGAATCGTAAGGAAAAAAGTATGGATCGAGCAGGTTTTTGCCTGCTCTTTTTTTGTTCTGTCTGAAGTTTTCCTTGGATTTTGGTCGGTGCTTTTACCTTTTTTGGTCGGCTGTGAGAAAGCTGGAGGAAATAGGATTTTTTGATAAAAACTGTAAAAATAGTTGACAATTAACTTGCATTTATGTATAATCAAGTTACATCTTATCAGGTTGCGCTGATAAGAAATCGTTGAAGCACTCCGCCTTTATGTCGATACGGTAATAAACCGAGGGGCGCCCGACAAACAGGACGAAGCGGCTCGATGGTTGCAGAATATTAAAGAGAAAGGAACTCCCGATACTGTAATCAGACTTTTATGGTATTGGTGCGGGGGTAAAAGGTGCAAATATGAAATCTATGGTATGTGAAATGTGCGGCAGCGATGATTTGATTAAACAAGATGGAATGTATGTATGCCAAAACTGCGGCACAAAGTATTCTGTAGAAGAAGCTAAAAAACTGCTTGGTACGGTTGTTAAAGTTGATAAATCTGAAGAAGCAGAAAAGTTGTTGATTTTGGCACGTCGTGCTCGTGACTGTGATAATAGTGAAAATGCTGAAAAGTATTATGGTATGGTGCTGCAAGAAGACCCTAACAACTGGGAAGCAGCTTTTTTCCAAGTTTTCTATCAATCTATGCAGTGCAAAATCATGAACATCTCAAGTGCTGCTTATTCTGTTGCAAATAATATTGATAGCACGATGAAGCTTATTTCTGATATACAAGATGAAGAAGAGAAGAATAAGGCTTTAGATACTGTCATAACTTATTCTGAGAAAATTGCTGGAATGTTTGCAAATGTTGCCGTAAATCATTACTATCAGCATTCATCGGTAAGTGGTGTATTTGCAGAATGCAGCGAACGAGTAGTGGCAGCCAAATCTATTTATACAATGTTAGAAAAGTCGCTTAAGAACTGTTTTAGTTCTGAAAGTGATAGACTTGTATCTGTACAGAAACACGAAAATGGTTTCGTTTCAAATTACAGCAAGTTTTTTGATGCAAATTATCGCACTACAGAAACTACGAGACTTACGAACGAAATTAAGGCAAAAGACAGCTCATATACGCCGCCAACTGTTAATACTAGTTCCGGCGGATGCTATGTAGCAACAGCTGTATACGGCTCATATGACTGCCCACAGGTATGGACGCTCCGTCGTTATCGTGACGACACGTTGGCCGAAACTTGGTATGGCAGGGCCTTTATCCATACATATTATGCAATTAGTCCCACACTTGTAAAATGGTTTGGTAAAACCGAATGGTTTAATAATATGTGGAAACCTACCCTTGACAAAATGGTACAACGGCTCAATAATAAGGGTGTACAGGATACTCCTTATAATGACCGCAATTGGTAATTCCTTTCAGAGCAGGACACTTGTTCTGCTCTTTTTTCTTTTTGTGAACGTACACCTTTTATAAACACGCAAAAATACTATCCTTTTTCGGTACAGCAAGATTTTACAATACCGGGCCTTCTATTGAAAATCCTGTTCGTTCCGGGTATAATGAACGTATCATTTTGTATCCGGGAGTAAGCTATGAGAAAAGAAGAATTGCAAGCCGCCGTACCGCTGATTGTCGGTTGGTATAAAAAAGTGAAAAGAAACCTTCCGTGGCGGGCGGACGCTTCGCCGTATCATGTCTGGCTTTCCGAAACCATGCTTCAGCAAACGAGGATCGAAACAGTCATTCCGTATTATGAGCGGTTTTTGTCTCAGTTGCCGACAATTGAGTCACTCAGTGAGGTTGACGACGAAAAGCTGATGAAGCTTTGGGAGGGTCTCGGCTATTACAGCCGTGTGCGCAACCTCAAAAAAGCGGCGCAGACGGTCGTTTCGGTTTACGGCGGCGAACTGCCGCAAACGGCGGATGAATTAAAAAAGCTTCCCGGAATCGGAGAATATACCGCCGGTGCGATCGCCTCGATTGCTTTCGGTCAGCCGGAGCCGGCGGTGGACGGCAATGTCCTGCGTGTCATTATGCGGCTGACGGCTTGCGATGCGGATATTATGCAGCCGAAAGTCAAAAGGGAAGTGACAGCGCTTTTGCGGGAGATCTATCCGGTTGGAAAGGATGCCGCCGCTCTGACTGAGGGTATCATGGAGCTTGGCGAAGTCGTCTGTATTCCGAACGGGGAGCCGAAATGCACCGCTTGTCCGCTGAATACGTTGTGCTGTGCCTGCCTTGCCGGCGAAACCGAGCGGTATCCCGTCAGAAGCGAAAAAAAGAAGAGAAAAACCGAAAAACGTACGGTCTTTCTGCTTTTCTGCGGCGATAAAATTGCTTTACACCGCCGTGAGAACAGCGGTCTGCTTGCGGGAATGTGGGAATTTCCGAACGCCATTAGGCGCATGACGATGAGCGAGGCGGAAACGTTCTTATCGCAGGCAGGCGTTGAGCCGATGTCCTGTGAGCCGTGCGGAACGGCAAAGCATATTTTTACCCATATCGAGTGGCACATGAACGGCTATCGGGTCGAATGCGGAACGGAAAGCCCGCAGTTTGAATGGAAAACAGCAGAAGAAATTTTACAAAACTGTGCATTGCCTTCCGCTTTTCGTTTTTATCGGAAGCTGTTGGAAAAAGACAAATAATATAAATGTCCGGAACGGATTTTTTGATTTGTCCGGACGGATTTCACCGTGTTTTGCGATTGCGGAACACGTTTTTTTCTGTGTTAAGGCAGGAAAACGAAAACTTTCCGCTTGAATCTTTATATAATCTTAACGGTATCAATTCCATATTTATACGCACTTAATACAAATTAAGATAGAATAAAGACGAATTTGATGAAACAAGGATAGTGCAGGTAGATAGTATGCTCGAAAAGCAAAAAAGTAAGCATAAGCATCTGACATCGTTTCAGATTATTATATTGGGCTTTCTGGCGATTATTATTGCCGGCAGTCTTTTGCTCTCGCTCCCTTTTGCAGCCCGTGACGGACAGTGCGCCGCCTTTTCAGACGCATTGTTTACGGCAACGTCGGCGGTTTGTGTTACCGGTCTCGTTGTCAAAGATACGGCTTTGTATTGGTCTGTGTTCGGACAGTGTGTGATTTTGCTGCTGATTCAGGTCGGCGGTATGGGAATTGTCACGGTGGCTGTGTCCGCTGCGGCAATCTCCGGCCGGAAAATCGGACTGATGCAAAGAAGTGCGATGCAGGAGGCGATATCCGCCCATCACGTCGGCGGAATCGTACGGCTTGCCAAACTGATTCTGAAAATTACGGCTTTGACCGAGCTTGTCGGAGCGGTTTTGCTCATGCCGTTTTTTTGCCGTGATTTCGGCCCGTTGAAAGGAATCTGGTTTTCGGTTTTTCATTCCGTATCGGCATTCTGCAATGCCGGATTTGATCTGATGGGAGCCAAAGAACCGTATTCCTCGCTGACTTCGTATGCCACACAGCCGTTTGTGAATTTTACCGTCATGGCGCTTATTATAATCGGCGGCATCGGCTTTTTAACGTGGGAGGATATCAAGAAAAACAAGCTTCGGTTCCGTAAATACCGTATGCAAAGCAAGGTGATTCTTACGGTTACGGCTTTGCTGATCGCTGTCCCGGCATTCGTCCTTTTCTTTTTTGAGTTTTCATCGCTTCCTTTGGGCGAACGGCTGTTGTGTTCCCTTTTTCAGTCGGTAACGCCGAGAACGGCCGGATTCAACACAGCGGATTTGACAGCCTTGAGTGATTCGGGCAAGATGATGATTATAATTCTGATGCTTATCGGCGGTTCACCCGGTTCGACGGCGGGCGGAATGAAGACGACAACGGTCGCTGTTCTGGTTTCGTCGGCGCTGTCTGTTTTCAGCAAGAAAGAACACACGCATTTTTTCAAACGGCGTATCGCCGAAGATACGGTAAGAAACGCTGCGACGATCTTTCTGATGTATATTGTTCTGTTTGCCGCCGGCGGAATGCTTATCAGCCGGATTGAAAATATTCCGTTGCTTGTGTCGCTGTTTGAAACCGCATCGGCGATCGGCACCGTCGGACTTTCACTCGGCATAACGGCTCAGCTTGGTTTGGTGTCGAGGCTGATCCTGATTTTGCTCATGTTCTTCGGAAGGGTCGGAGGTCTTACGCTTATCTTTGCGGCTTTGTCCCAGAAAGCGGCAACAGGAATCAAATATCCCCAGGAAAAAATCACAGTCGGATAAAGGAGAATCATGATGAAATCGGTTTTACTGATAGGATTGGGCAGATTCGGTCGACATGTTGCCGTCAAGCTCGATCAGATGCATCACGAAATAATGGCGGTCGATAAAAATGAAGACAGGGTCAATGCTGTCCTGCCTTATGTCACGAATGCACAAATAGGCGACGCCACGAACGAGGAATTTATGGAGTCGTTGGGCGTGAACAATTTTGATGTCTGCATTGTGGCAATCGGCGACGATTTTCAAAGCTCACTTGAAACCACCTCTCTTCTGAAGGATCTCGGGGCAAGAAACGTTGTTTCCCGGGCGGCAAGAGACGTTCATGCCAAGTTTCTTTTGAGAAACGGTGCGGACGAGATTGTTTATCCGGAGAAGCAGGTGGCTTATTGGACAGCCATACGGTATACCGCCGACCATGTTCTTGACTATATCGAGCTTGATGATGACCATGCGATATATGAAATATCCGTACCGGAAAAATGGATCGGAAAAACGGTTGAACAGGTTGATGTCCGCCGAAAGCACGGAATCAACATTATGGCAATTAAGCGCTCAGGCGTCATGAATATGAATATTACTCCCGGGACACGTTTTTTGTCGGGAGATACGGTATTTGTGCTCGGAAACACAAAGGACATACAAAGGTGTTTTCATATATAGAAAGAAGACGGTGCTATGAAATATGCATTTTTGGCTTTGGCGGTTGCTGTCGTGCTTGTTATCGGATTTCTTATGATGAAAAAAATAGATACGGCATTGGAAAGCAATGAAAGAAAGATTTGTCAGACTACACGCAACAGCAGTCTTCGGGTTGCTTTTGAAAGCCCCGATACGGTGCAGGAGATGATTCCGCTTTTTGAAAGACTTTCCGAAAAGTATCCCGAATGCGAAATCTATTTGTTTACCGCTACGCCGGACGAAATCAGGGATAGTCTTACGAATCATCAAGCGGACATCGGCTTTCTGACAACCGGCGATATTTCCGATGGATATGAAAATCTGAATACCTATGTATTCCGGGCCGAAAAAGGCAGCCTTTTGTGCCCGGTTTGTCGTTTACCGATTGAACCGCTGAATCCGGGAAAGGCTTCCTGTACGGCAATATGGACTAAGAACAATGTGAGTATTTATGTACACGCTTTATCGGAATTGCTTGCTTCAAGCTTTAACAATAAAGAATAATAAGGGCTGATGTCGGTAGAAAAAGTTTTCTTGCTGTGATATAATAAACAAAGACAGTTTTATATTGTCCTTGGATCAGTGTTAAAACCGACTCGGAGGTGTGCACATGCAGGAAAAAAAGCAAAGCCCGCAACAGTTTGCGAAAGATACAGAAACGGAAGAAAAAAATACCGCCGCAGGCCATTTGAAGATTTTTTTCGGCTATGCCGCCGGAGTCGGTAAAACATATGCGATGCTCAAAGCCGCCCATGCGGCAAAACAGCGAGGCACAGATGTTGTTGCCGGATATATTGAACCGCACGTCCGGCCGCAAACGGCGGCTATGGTTAACGGACTTGAGTGTCTTGCCACTATCGTGACGGAGAATGACGGCATGATGCTTTCTGAGTTTGATCTGGACGCCGCCCTTTTAAGAAAGCCGCAGCTTATTCTCGTTGATGAGCTGGCTCACACGAATGCGCCCGTTTGCCGCCACGCAAAGCGGTATCAGGACATCGAGGAACTGTTGAATGCCGGAATCGATGTCTATACGACCTTGAATGTTCAGAATATCGAAAGCTTACACGATACTGTAGCGTCCGTTACGGGTATCTCTGTGCGTGAAAGAATCCCTGATTCTGTTTTTGACAATGCCGGGCAGGTGGAGCTGGTTGACATTGAACCGCAGGAACTGATCGAAAGAATGAGATCGGGCGATATCCATATATCCGGACAAGCCAAGCTGACTGCTGAGGCTTCTTTTTCGATTGAAAACCTCACGGCCTTGCGGGAGATCGCTTTGCGGCGCTGTGCCGAACGCATGAATCTTCAGACGGAAAATGCAGGAATAAAGAATCTTAGTGGATACCATACCGATGAGCACATTCTGGTATGCCTTTCGTCGTCACCGTCCAATGAAAAAATTATCCGTACCGCCGCCCGGATGGCAAGCGCTTTCCGGGGTGTGTTTACGGCTTTGTTTGTGGAAACGCCTGATTTTTCGGTTATGCCGCCGGAGGACAGAAAGCGGCTTTCGGCCAATATAAAACTTGCAAGTCGGCTCGGGGCAAAAATCGAAACGGTTTACGGGGAAGACGTACCGTTTCAGATTGCGGAATTCGCCCGTCTTTCCGGCGTTTCGAAAATTGTTATCGGCAGAAGCTCTGCAACCCGGAAAAGCATTTTCAGTAAGCCGGCGCTGACCGAAAAGCTGATTGCGAATGCCCCGAATCTTGACGTTTATATCATTCCCGACGCCGCCGGTGAAGGCTCGGCGTACCGTGCAAAAAGAGGGAAGAAAAGAAACTCCATTATTGTTTCTCTCGCTGACATACTCAAAAGCACCGTGATTCTGCTTGCGGCCAGCGGTATCGGTATGCTGTTTCAGCGTTGGGGCTTTGTAGACGCCAATATTATTATCGTATATGTTCTCGGCGTGCTTGTCACCTCTGTCGTTACCTCTCATAGAGTATACAGCCTGATTTCGTCTGTGGTAAGCGTTCTGGTTTTCAACTTTCTGTTTACCGACCCGAAGTTCACGCTTCTGGCATATGATCAGGGGTATCCCGTTACGTTTCTTATTATGTTTCTTGCCGCTTTTATTACAAGCACACTGGCTATCCGGCTGAAGAATCACGCAAAGAAGGCGGCTCAGGCGGCATACCGGACCAAGGTGCTCTTCGACACCAATCAGCTTTTACAGCAGGCGAAGGATAAAAACGAAATTGTGTCTGCGACGGCCAATCAGCTGGTGAAGCTTTTGGGAAAAGATATTGTATTTTATCTTTCAGAGGACGGAAAGCTTTCCGAACCGCATATTTTTACGGTTTCGGATAAGGCTTGTGATGATGAGATCCTCAGTGAAAACGAAAAAGCTGTGGCGCAGTGGGTGCAGAAGAATAACAAGCACGCAGGGGCAACAACCGAAACGCTTTCAAACGCAAAATGCCTGTATCTTGCCGTCCGGGTCAATGAGCGTGTATACGGGGTCGTCGGCATCTATATCGGCGAGCAGGCGCTTGATTCCTTTGAAAACAGTATTTTGCTTTCGATTCTCGGCGAATGTGCCCTTGCGCTTGAAAACGAAAAGAATGCAAGAGAAAAGGAAGAAGCCGCCATTCTTGCGAAAAACGAACAGTTACGGGCGAATCTTCTTCGTGCCATCTCTCATGATTTACGCACACCGCTGACCTCGATATCGGGCAACGCCAGCAATCTGCTGTCAAACGGCGATTCCTTTGACAAGGAAACCAAAAAACAGCTTTACACCGATATTTATGACGACTCGATGTGGCTTATCAATCTTGTTGAAAATCTGCTTTCGGTAACGAGAATCGAGCAGGGCAGGCTGAATCTGAATCTATCCGAAGATCTTCTGGACGATGTGGTCACCGAAGCGCTTCACCATGTGAACCGGAAAAGCGTCGAGCATCATATCAGCGTTGAAAACAAGGAGGAATACCTGCTTGCAAAAATGGATTCAAAGCTCATGGTACAGGTAATCATCAATATCGTTGACAACGCCATTAAATACACGCCGAAAGGCTCGGACATTCTTATTAAAACGTGGAAGCAGGGCGACAGAGCCTATGTATCCATTGCCGATAACGGAGACGGTATACCGGACGAAATGAAAATACGGGTATTTGATATGTTTTACAGCGGTGCCAACAAGGTCGCCGACAGCCGGCGCAGTCTCGGACTCGGGCTTTCACTTTGTAAATCGATCGTAAATGCTCACGCGGGAACGATTGAGGTTTCCGATAATATACCGCACGGAGCGGTGTTCACTATTGCTTTACCTGCCGGGGAGGTACAACTTCATGAATAAACCTGTTATTTTAGTTGTCGAGGACGACAATTCTGTAAAAAATCTGATTACGACAACACTAAAAGCCCATGATTACCGCTATCTGACAGCGCAGAACGGTGACTGTGCTATCATGGAAGCTTCATCACATAGTCCCGACATCGTTCTGCTCGATTTGGGTCTGCCCGATATGGACGGCATCGAAGTAATAAAAAGAATCCGGACATGGTCAAATATGCCGATTATTGTCATCAGTGCAAGAAGCGAAGACACTGATAAGATCGACGCTCTTGATGCGGGCGCCGATGATTATCTGACGAAGCCGTTTTCCGTTGAGGAGCTTTTGGCAAGGCTTCGTGTGACACAAAGGCGGCTGAGCATGATGCAAAATGAATCGTCTGTTGAAAGCTCAGTTTTTACGAACGGAAAGCTTCGCATCGATTACGCCGCCGGCTGTGCCTATCTTGGAGAAGAGGAGCTTCATCTGACACCGATTGAATATAAGCTTTTATGTTTGCTTTCAAAAAATGTCGGAAAAGTACTGACGCACACCTTTATTACGCAAAGCATCTGGGGCAGCAGCTGGGACAATGATATTGCTTCTCTTCGTGTTTTTATGGCAACACTCAGAAAAAAGCTTGAAAAAGATCCCGATTCACCGCAGTATATTCAGACGCATATCGGAGTCGGGTACCGCATGATGAAGATTTAATAAAAAGCACACTGACATCATTTGCCGGTGTGCTTTTTTGATGATTGGTAAGACGTTTTTATCGTCAGCCGACGGTTTCGGCTTTGATGCCGAACAGCTTTTCGTATTCCCGGTGACAGGTCAGAAAGATAACCTGATGCCGCATGGCGCAGCTTTCGACAAGCTTACAGGCTTTTTGCTTTCGCTCGCTGTCCATATCCGAAAACGGATCGTCGAACACAATGACGCCGCCGTCGGGAAACAGACGGTCAA
Organism: uncultured Clostridia bacterium; assembly: GCA_945863885.1. Taxonomy (GTDB): domain Bacteria; phylum Bacillota; class Clostridia; order Oscillospirales; family Acutalibacteraceae; genus UBA6857. The sequence continues at coordinate 29,366 of CAMAZY010000004.1, read as the reverse complement.
GGACGGCGAGCCGGAAAGCAAGTGAAACCGTTTGCTTCGTGCCTTCGGAAAGCTGATGGAAGCTGAGGAGGGAATCCGAGCTGAAAACGGAAATTTCTATCTTGTCCTTTTCCGGAAAGGCTGACGTGACCTTTTCGTCTGTCAGCTGTGTGAGATAATGAAGAAAGCTTTCGGCTAAATCCTCGGTCGGATTATCGTTGATTTTGTTTTTGCATTCGTAAAAAACTTCGAGAATATGCTCCCAGCAGGCAAGAAGTTCTTTTTGATTTTCAAAATCGGTCGACGCCGTACTGAGCCTGTCCTGAATGTCTTCTCCGTAATTTTCTTTGAACACTTCAAGGCGCTGAACGGCTTCTGCTTTATTCCGGAACGCCTGTTCGCTGTTTTTCCGTAAAAGCGTCAGCTTTTCTTTTTCGTAATTGCAATATTCATCGATGTCCTCAATTTCAAGATACTCTTTTGGAATATCGGTGGCGCCGGCAAGCTGTGAAGCGATTTTTTCGGTTTCCCGGCTTATTTCATCGATTCTTTTGCCGAGCGTTTCTTGATTTCTGTATTCCGCTTCAAGCGATTTCATTTCGGCCTGTGCAACAGCGATGAATCTCATGATATCGGAGCCGCCGGTCAGAGCAGCAATATCCTTTTCAATCTCGTTTTGCTGTCTTACCGTCCCGGTGACAGCGACCGCTCTTTTTTGAAGTTCTTCAAAGCTTTCCTCTTTAAGAATAACATCAAGAGCGGATTGCGCATTTTGTTCTTTCAGTCTGACAGATGAAAGATACACCGCTTTTTCTTCGAGCTCTTCGACGGAATTTACCGAATACTTTTGAAAAATCGCCTGTATGCGTTCGTGACAGTCGGCAAGCTGTCTGCGGATTTCATCGGTGTCGATATCGGCAGGAGAAAGCTGCATCTGCATGACGCCCGGTATTAAAATTTCAACCGCCCGGTTCAGGAAAATTTCATCGCCGGCAGGTATTTTCTCTCCGGTTCCGATGGCGGTAATATCGATGCTGTTTTCGCCGAGCATTTTGATTTTTGCGCTGATGTTCATGGCGCAAAGCTGATTTTTCAGCTGTTCGGTTTTTCTCATCAAAGCTTTCAATTCGTTGATATCGCTTTGCCCGATAATAGGGGAAGAGGAGAGAACCGCCTGATACTGTTTCAGTTCGTCGTTTATCTGCCCGGCTTTTTGATACTTGTCCGCTGTGGTGCGGCTTTCCTGTTCTCTTTGAAGAACGCAGGCCTTTTCATATTCCGATAAAAGTACCGGCCACTTTTTGGCGGTTATCCGGCATTTTTCAAGCTGTGTTTCAAGAATGGCAAGTCGTCTTTTTCTTTCACTGAAAACGGCGGCAGAGGCGGCATAGGAATTGAGCCGGTTGAATTGTTCTTCGGCAGTCTTAAGCTGTGATACAGCTTGTGAATATCCGGAAAATGCGCTGTCATATTGTGTTTCAAGATTTTTCAGCTCTTCTGTCAGCAGCTTCGCATCTTCAAGCGCATAATAAGCCTTAAGAATCCCGCCGACACCGTTTACCCATCTTCCGGCTTTCCGCTGCGGCTGATTTCGGTCTCTGTCCCAATGCTTTCCGGCTATTTCGCTGATTTTTTCCTGTATCGCTTGTTCAACCTCGTCTATACGGATACCGTCGCTTTGGGAAAAAGCTTGTGTCACGGCAGCAATCAGTTCTTTTTTTGCCTGCGTGTCGTTTTTGGCATCAAGAACGGATTCAAGTGAGATGTCGGTGTTTCTTTGGGAAGAAAAGATAAAGTCGGCAAACACGCCCTCACCGTAGCCGAGAACATTTTTTAAAACGGAATCAACGGTTTCCTCCTCTTTGAAGATGCCCTCGGGCGCCGTCAGCCGGCACACGGGCTGTCTGCTCCATTCCTTTGAAACCGTGTATTCTTTTCCGTCCTTTAGAATTGTTACGGTTCCGTCTGCAAAATCACCCGAAAGAGGCGAATCTTTTTTGGGAGACGGAAAATACCGGGCGATGAAGTCCTTATCCGTTCTTGCGTCAAGTTTTGCGGACTGAAACAAGGTGCGGGACAAAAGATTGACAAGCGTACTCTTTCCGCTTTCGTTTTTTCCGTAGAACAGATTCAGTCCGTCCCGGAACGAAACCGATTGATTCCGGATTCCTGCAAACTGTGTACAGGATACGGTTTTGATTTTCATTATGATGAAGCCTCCTTTTTATCGGCTTTTCAATGTCTTGATAAGGTCATATGCCAGCTGTGCTTGCTTCGGTTCATCGGACAAAGCGGTCAGAAACCGAGCGGAAAACGAAGTCTCGGGAAACTCCGAATCAATCAGCTGCTTTGTTATAAGCCGGCTCAGCTTACAGTCGTCATAGCGGCTTTCGGTAAATCTTTTCAGACAGGCTTCTAAAATTTCAGATTTTCGGCTGTATTCGTCGGCGGTGATGCTGCCTTGTAAAATCAGTTCAACGACCGAACTGTCGCCGAGGTCTTTCAGTTCATCTGAAAGTATTTCTTCGGCTTTCCCCGCCGTGAGCGTCAACGATTTTCGGTAAAAGCGAAGATTGCCCGAACAAAACGTTTTAGCCTTGATTGATGTTCCGACTTCTTGCTTTTCAAGTTCAAGAATAAAACACAGCCCCTCGGTATTGCACGAGACATCGGTCTGAACGTGTGTTCCGCAGTTGAAGATTTTCTCTGAACAGACGGCGTATTTTTCACCGATGTTTTTCGGGAACGGAACGTGTGTGTGCCCGATGAGCCAGACATCAACCGGGATTTCTTCAAGCTCCTTGCGGCTCATCAGAAAATATTTGCCCTCTTTGTCAATGGTTTCCCCCTCGACGGCGCCGTGGGCGATTGCTATCCGGTATTTTTCGTCGGGGATTATGGTTAATTCTTTGATGAAGCCGAGATTGTTTTCGTCCGGTGCGGAATGAAGACTGCGGCAAAAAGCCGGGTAGAGGACTACCGGCTCGTCGTTTACCGTGAGCTCAAACGGTCTGTAATTGTTCAAAATCATAATGTTGTCGGCTTTTTGTATTTCGGCTTCAAAGGCTTTCCAAAGCTTGGAATCGGGGTCGTAATAGTCGTGATTTCCCGGAAGAACGGCCACGGTACCTTTGAACTTTGAAAGACTATCAATGATACGGCAGATATCTTTTTTGGCAATAGCGTAGGTATTTTCGAATAAATCACCCGTTATGATAAAAAGACCGCAGTCATTTTCGTTGGCCGCCTGAACCATGCTTTCAAATGCGTCGATGCGTTTTTCGGATAAAACCGCTCCCTTTTCGTGCGAAGCATATTTCATTCCGACGTGATTATCTCCCGTTTGAAAAATTCTTATCATGTTATTTGCATCCCGGCAATAAGCATCGCAAATCTTGTTGCCGATCCTTTCTGTGAATCTTCGATATATTTTATCATATCGGCAGAACAAAAACAAGGGAAGCTCTGATTAAATCTGATGTACAGATTACGCCGTCAGAATTTTCGTCAGAAAAGTGCAAAAGCCGCGCAGGAATCCTGTCGGATTTCAAGTGGTTTTTGTGCTGCTCTGGCGGAAAATATGCAAGGTAGATGTACATCAAAGCGTATGCTGTGATTGATTCAGAGGTTTCCAAGTTGTAGAGGTCAGCCGGAACGAAATGGGCGAGCTGATTACCGTTCAATATGAAGCAACGCCGTAATTTATAAAAATTTCGGGGGGATATATAGAAATTGCCTGCCTTTCCACTCTTGACAAAGAGCGAAAGGAATAGTAAAATAATCGGGTAAAATTCAATACATCAAATACTGTGACGCAGGAAACAATCCGTCCGTCGGAAAAGAGAGGACAGCTCACGGCTGAAAGGCTGTCCGCCGAAGAAAGACGGTGCGTGCTGCCTGCCGAGTTTCCGCCGAAAGGACGGACGTTCCCCGCGTTAAGGGACTTGAGTGGTGCTTTTTGCGCAAGTCGGGTGGTACCGTGGAGTTTATCTTCACCCCGAGAAACAGCAAAAAGTATCTTTTTTTATTCATTTTGAAAATTTTTTCATGTAGCAGAAAGGAAATGATAACAATGCAATGGATGGGACTGAACGAAATCAGAGAAAAGTATCTTTCGTTTTTCGAAAGCAAGGGACATCTTCGTGCGCCGAGCTTCTCGCTTGTGCCGCAGGGAGACAAAAGCCTGCTTCTGATTAACGCCGGTATGGCACCGCTGAAAAAGTACTTTACAGGCGAGCTGACCCCGCCGAGAAAAAGAATGACCACCTGCCAGAAGTGTATCCGTACGCCCGATATTGAACGGGTCGGCATAACGGCACGTCACGGCACATATTTTGAAATGCTCGGTAACTTCTCTTTCGGCGATTACTTTAAGCATGAAGCGACCGCATGGGCATGGGAATTTTGCACCAAGGTCATGGAAATGCCGATCGATAAGCTTTGGGTTACGATTTATGAAGAGGACGACGAAGCGTTTGATATCTGGACAAAGGAGGTCGGTGTGGATCCGTCAAGAATTGTCCGTCTCGGAAAAGAAGATAACTTCTGGGAGCACGGCTCAGGTCCGTGCGGCCCCTGCTCGGAAATTTATTTCGACAGAGGCGAAAAGTACGGCTGCGGCTCTCCGACCTGCGGACCGGGCTGTGACTGCGACCGCTATACCGAGTTCTGGAACCTTGTTTTCACACAGTTTGATAACGACGGCAACGGCAATTACAGCCGCTTGAAGTCCTGCAATATCGACACGGGCATGGGTCTTGAAAGACTTGCGTGTATTATGCAGGACGTTGACAACCTATTTGAGGTCGATACCGTCCGCAATATTATGAAGCATGTTATCGATATTGCAGGCGTCAACTATCACGACGACGAAAAGAAGGACATCTCGCTTCGTGTTATCACCGACCATATCAGAAGCACAACCTTTATGATAAGCGACGGCGTTATGCCGTCAAACGAGGGCAGGGGCTACGTTTTAAGAAGACTTCTTCGCCGTGCCGCCCGCCACGGTAAGCTTCTGGGCATCAACCGTCCGTTCCTTTATGAGGTCTGCGAAACGGTTATCAAGGAAAACGAAAGCGCATACCCGAACCTTGTCGAAAAGCATGACCTGATTGTCAAGGTTATCAGAGCGGAGGAGGAAAGCTTTGCCAAAACCGTTGATACGGGACTTCAGATGCTCAACACCCTAATCGAAAACCTTGACGGTAAGACCCTTTCGGGTGCCGACGCATTCAAGCTTCAGGATACCTACGGCTTCCCGATTGACCTGACGAAAGAGCTTCTTGCCGAAAAAGGCTTAAGTGTTGACGAGGACGAGTTCAAGCGCCTTGTCGAAGAAAACCGCAAAATGGCTCGTGCTGCCCGTAAGGATGTCGGCGCAGAAGCCTGGAAGAGCAGCGGAAACGTGACAAAGGGAATCGAAAAGACCGATTTTGTCGGCTACGAAACGCTCGAAAGCGAAAGCAAAATCATCGCTGTTATCGTTGACGGCGAAAAGGCGGAATTTGTGTCCGAAGGACAGGATGCAACGCTTGTTCTTGACCGCACCCCGTTTTACGGCGAAAGCGGCGGACAGGTTGGTGACACCGGCGTTATCACCTGCGGCGACGCATCGTTTGAGGTTGTTGCGACGACGAAGACTGCCGACGGCGTATTCCTGCATCACGGACGCCTTGTAAGCGGTGAAAGCCTTGCGGTGGATTCTGCCGTGACGGCTAAGGTCGACGCCGAAAAGAGAAACGCCATCAAGCGCAACCACTCGGCGGCGCATCTTCTTCAGGCGGCTCTTCGCAAGGTTCTCGGAACCCACGTTGAACAGGCAGGTCAGCTTGTTGACGCAAATTTTGTTCGGTTTGACTTTACACACTTCTCTGCACTCACAAAAGAAGAAATCGCCGAGGTTGAAAGGCTTGTCAACGAGGTCATTCTTTCGGCTGATTCTGTTGAAACCAAGGAAATGCCGATTGAAGAAGCGAAGAAGATGGGCGCAATGGCTCTCTTTGGCGAAAAGTACGGCGATACCGTCCGTGTCGTGAAGATGGGCGATTTCTCGGTTGAGCTTTGCGGCGGTACACACGCCGAAAACACGGGCAACCTCGGACTGTTCAAGATCGTTTCCGAATCCTCCGTTGCCGCCGGTGTCAGAAGAATTGAGGGCGTAACGGGTCTTAATTCTCTTTTCTATCTCAATTCGAGCCTTGAAACGCTTTCCAACGTTGCCGCAACGCTGAAAACCTCCAACGTCAAGGACGTTGAAGTAAAGGCGGCTTCGGTTATGGCTGACCTTAAGGCGAAAGATAAGGAGCTCGAAAAGCTTTCGGGTGAAATCGCCAATATCAAAGCAAAGTCAATGCTTGAAAATGCCGAAGATGTCGGCGGCGTCAAGGTCGTTACAGCCATGCTCAGCGACACGACCGTTGACGAGATGAGAAAGATGTGCGACCTGATAAGAAGCAAGGGCGAAGAATACGTCGGCGTTGTCGGCGGAATCCAGAAAGCCAAGGGTACAGGCAATATCTGCGTCTGCTGCGGCAAAACAGCCGTTTCCCTCGGCGCACATGCCGGCAATATCGCAAGAGAAACCGCAAAGCTTGCCGGAGGCTCGGGCGGCGGAAAGCCCGACAGCGCCATGGCCGGTGCGAAGAATATCGACGCTTTGCCGGAAGCTTTGAAAAAGGCTTGTGAAATCGTCAAAGATATGGTAAAATAAAAAAGGAATTTTCGAAAGTCCCCCTTGTAAATGTGTAAAGCAGAATAAAACAGAGGGACTTTCGTATTTTCAGATAAAAAATGGAGGAATCAAAAAATGAAAAAAATCATGGTTACCTTTTTGTCGGTTGTTTTGCTGCTGTCGTCACTCAGCGTTTTTGTATGGGCAAAAGAATACGAAAATGAATACATTTCTTTTGATGTACCCTCAATTTTCAGCTCGAAAACCGAAGATGAGTTGAACGGCATGGATTATGTTCAGTGGACGTGCGTTGAAACCCGTTCAAATATCAATCTTACGGTGGATGACAATACCAACAAGGAATGTTATGCCGATCTTTCAGATGTACAGCTTCAGGCAGTCAAGGCTTCCTTTGTCGCCGAAATTGAACGCGAAGTCAAGAATACGCTTGAAATGTATTCAGCCGATTTTGAGATTCTTAAATCGGAAATAAAACCGTTTGAAGTTGGGGAAACCAAGGGAACCCGGCTCGATCTGGAAATTCGGTATATTTATGCCGACGGTTCCGATTTCGTAGCAAATCAGTCTGCTTGTATTTTTTCGACTGAAGAAAAAATTATATCCGTCGGCAGCACTACGCAGACGAAAAAGGAAATGGCAGCCGCAGAAGATTTATTCAACAGTATTGTTATCAAGGGTGGGGTCTATACCACGGATAGTGCTGAAACCGGCATCATCGGATTTGTGATTTTCGGTGCTATGGTCGGTGCGTTGATCGGCATTATTCTTGTTCTGAGAAAAAAGAAGAAAAAACAAAAAATGGTTCAATCCGGCTATAACGGAGCTCCTAATCAGCCCGGTTACAACGGAGTACCCAATCAGCCCGGTTACAACGGAGTTCCCAATCAGCCCAGCTATAACGGAGCACCGAATCAGTCCGGTTACAACGGAGCTCCCAATCAGGCCGGTTACAACGGAGTTCCCAATCAGCCCGGTTACAACGGAGCACCGAATCAGTCCGGTTACAACGGAGCTCCCAATCAGTCCGGCTTCAACGGAGTTCCCAATCAGGCCGGTTACAACGGAGCTCCCAATCAGCCCGGTTACAACGGAACACCCAATCAGCCCGGTTACAACGGAACACCCAATCAGCCCGGCTATAACGGAGCACCGAATCAGTTCAACAACAATGATTTTTCGCCGGATCATATGAATCCGAACAACTGACAATAACAGGAGGTTTTTATGGACTGCATATTCTGTAAAATAGCCAACGGAGAAATTCCGTCAACAAAGGTTTACGAAGACGAAACGGTCGTTGCCTTCAACGACCTCAATCCGCAGGCTCCGGTGCATATTCTGATTATCCCGAAGCAGCATATTCCCTCGGCGGCTTATATCAACGAAACCAACAGCGCACTTGTTGCCCATATTTTTGAGGTTGCGGCAAGACTCAGTAAGGAAATGAAGCTTGATAACGGCTTCCGCATTGTCAATAACTGCGGAGACGATGCCGGACAGACCGTTCATCATCTTCACTTCCATCTTTTGGGCGGTGCTCCTTTGGGGCTGACCTTCGGAAGCGTCGAATAAACAGAAAAATTATTGCAAAGGAAAGTGAAATACAAATGGAAACATACAAAATGAAAATCGCCGGACTCGAAAGAGAACTTCCGCTGTGCCCGGTCAGTGAGCATCTCGATATCGCCGCTTTTATCATCTTCGGCGACGTTGAAATCACCGTTGCGGCGGCAACGGAGCTTCTCAAAAAATGTCCGGAGTTTGATTACATCATCACGCCGGAAGCGAAAGGAATTCCGCTCGCTTACGAAATGGCAAGACAGTCGGGAAAACCCTACTTCATCTGCCGTAAGGGCGTCAAGGTCTATATGAAAGACCCCGTCTGCGTCAATGTCCGCTCGATTACGACGCAAAAGGAACAGACCGTTTACCTTGACGGCAACGAGGGTGAAAGAATCAGAGGCAAGCGTGTCCTGATTCTTGACGACGTTATCAGCACGGGCGAATCGCTCGCCGCCGTCGAAAAGCTTGTTGAAAAGTTCGACGCAAAAATCGTCGGACAGGCGGCGGTACTTGCCGAGGGCGACGCTGCAGACAGAGATGATATTATCTTCCTTGAAAAGCTGCCCGTATTCCCGAAGTAAATTATAGGATTGATGCAAAATGAAAAGACCGCTTGCGGTTGCCGGAATAACAATGCTTGTCACGTTGTCGGTTCTGTGTCTGACAGACTCGCCGTGGCTTTGCGTTGCCGTCAGCGCAGCGGTCTTTGTTTTGCTTTTGATTCATCTGATAAAGGGAAGAAACCCGAAATCCGCTTTTATCGAAACGGTTCTGATAAGCGTTGCTGTTTCCTGTCTTCTTGCTCTTTCGACGATGGCTTTGATCGAAGCACCGGCAATGGAAAATATATCCGAGAAAAGATTAGTACAGCTTGAAATCACCGATTATCCGACGGAAAATAACGGAAGATATTATTTTAAGGCGAAACTTCTCGGTTCGGATAGCCTTCTTAAGCCGAATGTGAGGCTGTCGCTTTCAAAAGCGGACGAGCTTGCCGATACGCTCGGGCCGGGCGACAAAATCGAATACACGGGTAAGGTCTATAAGCTTTCCGAAAAGGATAAGTCGGTTCATCTGTCTTATAAAAGCAAAAAGATTTTGCTCGGCACTTATCCGTTCGGGAAAATCACCCTTATACAAAAAGGCGGAAACGGGCTGTCTTTCCTTATCAAAAACGAAAGGCGGCGGGTCAAGAATATCGTCTTGAAAAGCTTCGATTCCGACACGGCGGGTCTTGTCATTGCTGTGCTGTTCGGCGATAAAAGCTTTATTTCGGACGAAGTCTATTCGCTTTTTCGGTCGTCCGGAGTGGCTCATATTATGGCGGTTTCGGGATTGCATCTTTCGATATGGGTGCTGTTTATCATGCGGGCGGTCGGCTTCTCAGGACTTGACGAACGGAAAGCGGCGGTCTTTTTGCTTATCTTTACCGCCTTGATTATGGCCTTTGCCGATTTCAGCGGCTCGATACTGAGAGCCGGCTTGATGATGCTTTTATATCTCGTCGGAAAAGCGGCCGGAAAACAGACCGACCCGCTTGAATCTCTCGGTTTTGCGGCGGTCGTTATTTTGCTTCTGAATCCGTACGCAAGCTTCAATTTAAGCTTTCTGCTGTCTTTTTCGGCAACCTTAGCCATTATCGTTTTTGCGCTTTCGCTGTCCGGGACTATCCTTGATAAGCTTCGGCCGAAGCTGAAAGGACGGTTTGTCGGCTTTGCCGCCGAAGCGGTCATTGACTGTGCGCTGATAAGCTTTTGCGTCAGCCTTTTTTCCTTGCCGATTGCGGCGATGTCGTTCGGTTATGTCTCCGTTGTCGGCGTGGTAACGAATCTGATGCTTTTGCCGGTGATAACCTTGTTCGTTCTGCTTTCGGGGCTGTTTGTGATTTTCTGTGCCGTTCCGGTTCTCGGCGGCATTCTCGGCGCCGCTGTTTCGGCGGGAGCGAAGTATTTCTTTTTCACGGTACGGCTTTTCGGCTCGTCAGAGCGTTCGATTTATCGGTTCCGCTCCGATACAGTGTGGCTGTGGCTGACGATAACCGTTATCCTTTTTATACTTTTGTATGCGGCGATAAAGAAAAAGAAGAAGGCTTTGTATTTTTCGGCGGCTGTTTTTTTTCTGGTGAGCTTTCCGATGACAGCCGTACTTGATTCTTCCTATAAAAACACCCATTATGATATAACCGTTTACGAAGTGGAGAACGGACTTGCCGTTTCCGTCTCCACCCGGACGAGCAGTATTCTTCTGATTCAAAGCTGCGACAGCTACCATGCCGGATTTATCAAAAGGAGCCTCGTGGAAAAGAACTGTTCGGTTGAATATGCCGTGGTTCTCGGAGATAATGCAGAAGCCGCCGCTCTTTTAAATGAAATTCCGGTCGGACACATCGTGACTGCGGACAGAGACTTGTCACCGCTGTCTCCCGAAAACCGCAAAAAGACAGTGAGCGGAAATGTTCTTTCCGCTGACGAAAACTGTCTGATAAGTGTTTCGGGCGGTCAGGCTATTATTGAAATTTACGGAAAACGGTTTGCGGTATCGGAAGATTTTTACCAAGCGGACGTACTGATTACAAACAATCCGAAAATCCTACTTGATAATCAAACGAAAACAGATATAATAGTATCATCTGAAACCTCGTCGGACTGCGCTTACTCGACAGCCGATTATTCCGATATCGTGCTTACGGTCGGAAAAGACGGGAAATACACCTTGAAAGGAGAAAACGAATGGCGGTATTTGATGAAAAGCAGTTAAGACAGCACATAAAAAGCGGTGAATTTTTCAAGGTGTATCTGATTTTCGGCGATGAAGCCTATTTGAAGCAGTATTATTCCGACTTGCTCGTCAAAAAGAACGTTGACGAAAGCTTTGCGGCTTTTAATTACGAAATGTTTCAGGGCACAGGACTAGACCTTCGGGACGTGTATGAGAGAGCGTCTCTTATGCCGATGATGAGCGAAAAACGGGTGGTCGCCGTCGACGACTATAAGCTTGATTCGCTGAACGATAAGGAACTGAAAACGATGGAGGAGACGTTTTCGTCGCTTCCCGAAAGTACGGTGCTGATTTTCCGTCAGGGAAGCGTCGGTCTTTCGAAAAAGACGGGCAAAAAGGTGATTGCTCTTTTCGATCAATACGGAGCGGTCTGCGAACTCAACCGCCGTAAGGGTATGGAGCTGATTAAGCCACTTATTTCCTCGGCGAAAAAACAAAACTGCGTGCTTGAAACGAATACGGCGCAGTATCTTGTTTCCTGCGTCGGCGACGACTTCAATGTGCTTGTCAATGAGCTTTCCAAGGTATGTCATTACGTCGGCGAGGGCGAAATCAAAAAGTCTGACATTGATGCGGTCTGTGTCAAGACGCTTGACGCAAAAGTGTACAACCTGACGAAAGCACTGATGATGAATGACTTTACCAAGGCGTATGAAGTTTTCGACACGCTACTTCGCCAGAAGACCGAGCCGCAATATATCCACGGCGCCATCATCGGCTCGTATGTCGATCTGTACCGGGCGGCGGTCGCCGTCTACTCGGGAAGACAGGCAAGCGAGCTTGCGAACAGCTTTAACTATAAGGGCAAAGAATTCGTTTTATCCAACGCCGCAAGAGACTGCAAAAAAATCGGGCTTGACCGGCTTCGGCTTTGTCTTGATGAACTTTCGAAAGCCGATATGAAGCTGAAAAGAAGCTACGATTCGGGTCGGCTTGTTCTGGAACAGCTGATGGTGAAACTGCTTCTGATTACGGCAGGTGAAAAGGTATGATAAAGCTTGACAGACCCGTGATTGTCGAGGGAAAATACGATGTCATCAAGCTGTCGAACCTCATTGACGGCCTGATTATCAAGACCGACGGCTTCGGGATTTTCAAAGACAGCGAAAAGCAAAAGCTGATACGGCGGCTTGCAAAGGAAAAGGGTATTATCGTCTTGACCGACAGCGATTCGGCGGGCTTTGTGATCCGCAATTTTATTTCCTCGTGCGTACCGAAAGGCAAAATTATCAACGTCTATATCCCCGACCTGTTCGGAAAGGAAAAGCGCAAAACCGAACGCTCAAAGGAGGGTAAGCTCGGCGTTGAAGGTGTATCGGAACAGGTGATTCTTGACGCTTTCAAAAAGGCGGGCGTCACGGCAAGTAAGACAGACGAAAAACGGCGGCTGATTACGAACCTTGACCTGTACGAAGCCGGACTGTCCGGACGGGAAAACAGCAGCCTCAAGCGAAAAAAGCTTCTTTCGGTGCTCTCTCTTCCCGAAAGAATGTCAACCTCATCGCTTGTCAAAATATTAAACTCATTTGTCACCTACGAAGAATTCATCAAAAAAGTAAAGGAGATAGAAGAATGAGAATAGGACACGGATATGATGTGCATAAGTTTGCGAAAGACAGAAAGCTGATTTTGGGCGGTGTGGAAATTCCGTTCGAAATGGGACTTCTCGGTCACTCGGACGCCGACGTATTGCTTCACGCTGTTTCCGATGCGCTTTTGGGTGCGGCGGCGCTCGGCGATATCGGACTGCTGTTTCCCGATACCGATCCGCAGTATGAGGGCGCAGACAGTATTCAGCTTTTGCGTCAGGTCTGCCGCAGGGTGAGGGAAGCCGGCTTCGAAATCGAAAATGTAGACGCAACCGTGCTTGCCCAACAGCCGAAGCTTCGTCCGTACATTGATGATATGCGGGCGATGATATCCGCCGCTCTCGGTATCGACATTGACTGCGTCAGCGTCAAGGCGACCACGGAGGAAGGTTTGGGTTTCACCGGCAGAAAAGAAGGCATCGCCGCCCATGCGGTATGCTTGCTGAGATAACAGAAAACAGAGATCAGAAAATAAGCGGTCAGATTGCGTGAATGCCTCTGACCGCTGTGTTTTTTTCTGTGTCTTATTGAATCATTTCTTCAAATTCCTGCTCGGTTATCACCCGGATACCGAGCTGATTTGCTTTAACAAGTTTTGAGCCTGCGTCCTCGCCGGCAAGAACGATGCCTGTCTTTTTCGAAACCGAGGACGAAACCTTGCCGCCCCGTTCTTCGATGATTGCGGAAGCCTCGCTTCTTGTGAAGCGGGACAGCGTGCCCGTCAGAACGAACGTTATCCCGTCAAAGCGGTTGTCAACCGTTTCTTTCTGACTTTTCATGTTGACGCCGCAGTCTTTTAAAAGTCCGACAAGCTCCCGGCTTTCGGGAAGAGCGAAAAAATCTTCCACGCTTTTTGCCATGATTTCGCCGAAGCCGTCAATTTCACTGATTTGCTTAGCTGTTGCGTTCATCAGCGAATCCATATCGCCGAAGCGTTCGGAAAGAAGCTTGGCGGCTTTTTGTCCGATGTGGCGGATTCCGAGGGCAAAAATCAGCCGGGACAAGTCGTTTTCCTTGGATTTTTCGGCGGCGGCAATCAGATTGTCCGCACTTTTTTCACCCATACGCTCGATTTGCGCAATATCTTCACGCCGAAGCGTATAAATATCCGAAGCTTTTTTAATAAGTCCTCTTGAAATGAGCGTTTCGAGAACCGCCGTACCGAGTCCCTCGATATCCATAGCGTCTCTCGAGCAAAAATGAATCATATTGCGAAGAAGCTGACTCGGGCAGTCGGGATTCAGACACCTTACAGCCGCTTCTCCGTCCTCTCTTACGGTTTCGCTTCCGCATGACGGACACACGGTCGGCATTTTATACGGTACAGAGTTTTCAGCGTGACCGGTTACGGAAACGACCTCGGGTATGATGTCGCCGGCTTTTCGGATAATCACCCGGTCTCCGATACGGATATCCTTTTCGCTGATGAAATCCTGATTGTGAAGCGTGGCACGGCTGACGGTCGTCCCGGCAAGCAGGGTCGGCTCAAAAATTCCCGTCGGGGTGAGGACACCCGTTCTTCCGACGTTGATTTCGATATCAAGAAGCGTCGTTTCCTTTTCCTCGGGCGGATATTTGAATGCAAGCGCCCATTTCGGGAACTTTGACGTGGAGCCTAAAGCTTTTCGCTGACCGAAGTCGTTGACCTTGATAACCGCTCCGTCGATGTCAAAGGCGAGCGACCCTCTCGACTGACCGATTCGGTCGATTTCGTCGAGGGCTTCGTCAATATTTTCGCACTCGGTGTAAAACGGAACGGTGTGAAAGCCAAGGCTTTTCAGAAAGTCGAGTGACTGACGGTGAGACGTAATTTCAGCACCGCTTATTCTTTGAACGTTAAAGACAAAGATGTCAAGCTGACGTTTCGCCGTGACTTTCGGATCCTTTTGCCGCAGGGAGCCGGCAGCGGCATTTCTCGGGTTTTTAAACGGCTTTTCGTCGTGAAGCTCCTGTTCGGCGACGAGGGACAGAAAGACCGCCTTCGGCATATACACTTCGCCCCGGACTTCAAGAAGCGGCAGGGGAGTGTTCAGTACTTTCGGAATCGACCTGATTGTCATGAGGTTCGCCGTAATGTCCTCGCCGACAAGACCGTCGCCTCGTGTTGAACCCCGGACAAACTTTCCGTTTTCGTACTCAAGGCTTACCGAAAGACCATCGATTTTCGGCTCAACAACGTATTTTGCGTCCCGGAAGCTTTCTCTGACCCGCTTGTCAAAGGCGTAAACATCTTCTTTGTTAAAGCCGTCCTGTAAGCTTTCCATCGGAACTTCATGCCGAACGGGAGAAAACTGTGCATTGGCTTTTCCGCCGACCCGTTTCGTTGGGGAGTCGGGCACGGCAAGCGACGGAAACTGTTCTTCAAGCGTAATCAGTTCCTGCATCAGCCTGTCATATTCGAAATCTTCAATTTCGGGCGCGTCGTTTTCGTAGTATCGTTTGTTATGATAATTGATGATTTCACGAAGCTCGGCGGCTCTTTTTTCTGCGGCAGTACTATCCATATTCAAACCTCCAGGAATCATTGTTGTTATTTTACCACAAAATTACAAAATTTTCATCTGTTTTTCAGTTTTTCTTTATCTTTTGCTGTTGCAAAAAAAACTTTGATACTATATAATCTAAATCGACAAAGTAAATAAAACGAAAGGAGAGTTCAATATGCCTTCTAAAAAACAAACGAATAAGCTTTCAATCAGTACAATCGTTTTGGTAATCATTACAACTCTCGCTCTTGTCAGCATTTTTGTCACCTGCGTTTTTACCGTATCGAACGGGAATATTGTCCCCGTCAACAGTAGTGTCAGTATCACCGATCCGCCGGTAACCGAGCCGCCCGTTCCCGTGAAGGAAAAAACCGTCACCATCGGCTCGACGGGCGATGTGCTGATTCATAAGCCGATTTATGAAGCGGCCTATTCCTCCTTGAGCGGTGAATACGATTTCAATAATATTTTTACCTATTGTTCGTCCGAAATCAAAGGGTGTGACTATTTTGTCGCAAACCTTGAAACGACGCTTGCCGGTACGGAAAACGGCCGCAAGTATACAAGCTATCCGTGCTTTAATACGCCCGACAGTATTGCCGACGCTCTCAAGGGTGCCGGTGTTGACTGCCTGCTGACGGCGAATAATCACTGTTACGATTCCTCGGCATTTGGTGTGACAAGAACCCAGCAGGTTGTCAAAGAAAAGGGTTTTGACTATGTCGGAACCCGTACAAGCGAAAACGGCGCAAAATACTTTGTCAAGAAGATCGGCGGTATCAACTTCGGTATTACCTGTTACACCTATGAGACCGATCCGCCGGCCGCCGGACGTAAGGCAATGAACGGAATTGTCGTCGATACCGAAACGGCGCCGCTTATCAACTCCTTTGATTATAATAATCTTGATGCGTTTTATTCCGAACTGAAAACGCAGCTTTCCGCTATGAAAAAGAAAGGTGCCGATGTGCTCGTCGTCTATCTTCATTGGGGATATGAATATAACCTTTCAGAAAGCTCTTACCAAAAGAATATTGCCCAAAAGCTTTGCGATATGGGTGTTGATGTCATCATCGGCGGTCATCCGCACGTCGTTCAGCCCGTTGACCTGATTTCGTCAACGACTTCTTCGCATAAGACCGTCTGTGTCTATTCGATGGGTAACATGATTTCGAATCAGAGAAGACAGCATATGGGAATCAAGGACGGACACACCGAGGACGGAATGTTCTTTAAGATGAGCTTTTCCCGGTATTCCGACGGAAGCGTCGTATTCGAAAATATCGAGGTCGTTCCGACGTGGGTTCATCTTTATACCTCGGGCGGAAAAAATGTATACAACGTTGTACCGCTCAGCGAGAATCTTAACGCCGCTGCATTGGGACTGGACAAGTCCTCGAACGGACTTTCGCTTGCCGAAGGCTCCTACGAAAGAACGATGAAGCTTGTTTCCGAGGGCGTAAAGGAATGTAACGATTATCTTGCCTCGCTTCCGAGACCGGACGAGGAGACAACAACGCTTACCGTCGAGGAAAGCACAGCCGGCGAAGCCGCATAAAACTAAAAATCAGCCGCTGTGTGACTTTGCATACAGCGGCGTTGATTGTTTAAAAAACCGCTTAAAAAAATTTAATTTTCTGCGTTGAAGTTAGCTCATTTTTATTGAATATTGATTTTTGTTGTGCTATACTTTTTATATCTGTGATATTGACGGCATAAACAGGCAAATCTGTCTTTTTTCGCCGCCGTTTCACTTAAATCCAAAAATCAACGGAGGAATTTTAATGAAGCAGTTAAACATCGGAATCATCGGTGCCGGCCGAATCGGCAAGGTACATCTCAAGTCCATTACATACAACGTCCCGAACGCAAAGGTGCTCGGCATCACCGACGTTTTCAAGGACGGACTTCAGGCACTTGCCGACGAATACGGCGTAGAAAAGGTTTACGACAGCTATAAGGATATGCTCCTGGATCCCGAAATCGACGCAGTTCTTGTCTGCTCTTCGACCGACACGCATGCAGACATCTCCATCGAAGCCGCAAAGGCCGGAAAGCACGTTTTCTGTGAAAAGCCGGTTGACCTGACCCCGGAAAAGGTTCAGGCCGTTATCGATACCGTAAAGGAAGCAGGCGTCAAGCTTCAGGTCGGCTTCAACAGACGTTTTGACCATAACTTCGCCCATATTAAAGAGCTTATCAACGACGGTAAAATCGGTAATCTTGAGCTTGTCAAGATCACGTCCCGTGACCCCGAGCCGCCGTCAGCCGAATATGCCGCTGTTTCGGGCGGAATCTTCCTTGACATGACGATTCACGATTTCGATATGGCTTGCTTCATCGCAGGCAGTGAGGTTGAAGAAATCTTCGTCAATGCTACCTGCCTTGTCGACCCGGCAATCGGCGAAGCCGGCGACGTTGATACCGCTATCATCAACCTGAAGTTCAAAAACGGCGCTCTCGGCGTAATCGACAACAGCCGCCGTGCCGCTTACGGCTATGACCAGAGAGTCGAAGCTTTCGGTTCCCTCGGCGCCGCCGTTGCCGCAAATGACACCCCGACAAACGTTACGCTGATGAATGCCGATGCCGTTATGACCGATAAACCGCTTTATTTCTTCCTCGAAAGATATATGCAGTCGTTCCGTGACGAAATGATTCAGTTCGTTGACGCCGTTCAGAACGACAAGCCGACCCCGACAACCGGTACGGACGGACTCAATGCCATCCTGATTGCTCTTGCGGCGAAGAAGTCCTTAAAAGAGGGCAGACCCGTTAAAATTTCCGAAATTCTGTAAAGAGGTGTTTTACAATGCATATCAGAGGACCCAAGGATTTCCCTTACGGTTACAATAAAATCACAACCATGGATAACGCCGAGCAGGGCGCATTGATGGACTTCGGTATTCTTCGCATGAAGGACGGCGACGTTTTTTCAGAAAGTCAGCATCTTGAAAGAGTCTATCTTTTCACCTACGGTAAGGCGACCGTTGAATTTGACGGCAAGACTGTTGAAATCGAAAGACCGAACTGCTTTGACTATGATCCGTGGGTGCTTCACGTTCCGAACGATGTCGAAATCAAAATCACCGCTCACGGTGAAAGCGAATGGTGCGTTCACCGTACGGATAACGAAACGACCTTTCCCCCGAAGCTTTATACCCCCGAGGAGTGCAGAAGCGAGCAAAGAGGTAAGGGCACGATGCGTGAGGCTTCGACAAGAATCGTTAGAACCGTTTTCGACCAATCGAACGCACCGTATTCGAATTTCGTTATCGGCGAGGTTATCGGCTATCCCGGTAAGTGGAGCAGTTATCCGCCCCATAATCACCCGCAGCCGGAGGTTTATTTCTATAAATTCAACCCCGAAAACGGCTACGGCTTTGCCGAGCTTGACGAGGACGTTATCAAGACGCACAATAACTCAACCGTCCTGATTACAAAGGGTGAAACCCATCCGCAGACGACTGCTCCGGGTTATGCGATGTGGTACTTATGGACAATCCGCAATCTTGACGGAAATCCGTATATCACGCCTTATTTTATCCCCGAGCATCTTTGGGTGACAAAGGAAGAGAACGAAAAGAAAATCTGGCCGCCCGAGGCGTAATTCTGAAAAAAGGAGAAAACAGCATGAAACTTACAATGGCTCAGGCTCTTGTTAAATTCCTTGACAATCAGTATGTCTGTTTTGACGGAAAGGAAACGAAGTTCGTAAACGGAATTTTCGGAATCTTCGGTCACGGCTGCGTTGTCGGAATCGGTCAGGCTCTTGAACAGGGCGGACACAGCCTTACTTATTATCAGGGACATAACGAGCAGGGCATGGCGCACGCCGCTATCGCTTTTGCGAAACAGAAAAACAGACGTGAGATCATCGCCTGTACCTCGTCAATCGGACCGGGCGCCCTCAACATGGTGACCGCCTGCGGTACTGCAACGGCGAACCGGATTCCGCTTTTGGTGCTCCCCGGCGACACCTTTGCCTGCCGTCAGCCCGACCCCGTTTTACAACAGATTGAGCAGCCGACAAGCTGTAAGACAACCGCAAATGATGCTTTTAAAGCCGTCTGCAAATATTGGGACAGAATCGAACGACCCGAACAGCTGATGACCGCTTGTCTGAATGCTATGCGTGTGCTGACCGACCCCGCCGAAACGGGTGCCGTCTGCCTTGCGATGCCGCAGGACGTCGAAGCCGAAGCGTTCGATTATCCCGACCATTTCCTTTGTAAGCGTGTCTGGTACATGGACAGACGGGTGCCGACCGACAGAGAAATCGACGCCGCAGTTGAAATGATCAAAAACGCCGAAAAGCCGCTTCTTGTTGTCGGCGGCGGCGTGACCTATTCCGAAAGCTATAAGGCTGTTCTTGCCTTTGCCGAAAAGTATGAGATCCCCATCGGCGAAACACAAGCCGGAAAGGGACAGATTCCGTGGAATCATAGGCTTAATATGGGCGGTATCGGCGTTACCGGTGCCGGAAGTGCGAACCGCCTTGCGAAAAAGACCGACCTTGTTATCGCTGTCGGTACAAGACTGACCGACTTTACGACCTGCTCAAAGTGGGGCTTCCAGAATCCCGATGTTAAGATGCTTTCCATCAACGTCAGCTCCTTTGATGCTTTCAAGATGGACAGCACGGCTGTTATCGCCGACGCAAAGCTTTCGCTTGAAGCGATTATGCAAAAGCTTGACGGCTACAAGTCGAAGTGGGGCGACGAGCCGAAAACTGCTCAGGCGGAATTCTTCAAGGAAATCGATCGCTGTTATTCGGTTGAGCTTCCGAACGGCTTTTCTCAGACAAGAGCCCTCGGCATCATCAATGAGGGAATTGCCCCGGATTCGATCGCCATCACCGCCTCAGGCTCACTTCCCGGCTGTATGCAGAGAATCTGGAAATCGCATGCACCGTACACCTATCACGTTGAGTACGGCTTTTCCTGCATGGGCTACGAAATCTGCGGCGCACTCGGAGCCAAGATTGCCGCACCTGACAGAGAAGTTTACGCTATGGTCGGCGACGGAAGCTTTTTGATGCTTCACAGCGAGCTTTACACCGCCGTTCAGGAGGGCAAGAAGGTCAACATCATGCTCTTTGACAACAGCGGCTGGGGTTGTATCGAAAACTTACAGAACAATCAGGGAACCGACACGTTCGGCACCCGCTTTACAAGACGTAACGCCGAAACCGGACTGCTTGACGGTGACCTCATCGTCACCGACTTTGCGAAAATCGCCGAGGGCTACGGCTGTAAGGCGTACCGCTGTTCGACTCCGAAGGAGCTCGAAGAAGCGCTTGAGGACTCGAAGAAACAGACCGTCCCGACGTTCTTTGATATTAAGGTCGCTCATAAGTCCATGACCGACGGCTACGATTCGTGGTGGAGAGTCGGCGTTGCCGAGGTTTCCACAAGCAAGAGAGTTCAGGACGCTTACGAGGACATGAAAGCGAATATCGAAAAAGCAAGACTTTATTAAAAGAGGAGTTTAAATTTATGCTTAACAAAGACAAGGTTTTTCTTGCAATCGCTCCGATTGCGTGGACAAACGATGACCTGCCTGACCTCGGCGCAGAAAATACCTTTGAACAGTGCGTCAGCGAAATGGCACTTGCCGGCTTTACGGGCAGTGAAATCGGCAACAAATACCCCAAGGACGTTGACGTTTTAAAGCACAAGCTTGACGTTCGTGGTATGAGAATCTGTAACGCATGGTTTTCGTCGCTTCTTCTTTCCGAGGGCTACGACGCCACGATTGAAGCGTTTATTAAGCACAGAGATTTTCTTCACGCGCTCGGCGCTAGGGTAATCGGCGCTTCCGAGCAGGGTAACAGCATTCAGGGTAAGCCCGTCAGCATCTTCGGCGAAAAGCCGGTCTATACCGACGAGCAGTGGGAGCTTATTCGCAAGGGCTTTAACAAAATGGGCGAGCTTGCAAGAGAAAAGGATATGTACTTCACCGTTCATCATCACATGGGAACCGGTGTACAGACTGCCGAAGAAATTGACAAGCTGATGGAAATCACCGATCCGAATCTCGTCTATCTTCTTTTCGATACCGGTCATCTTTCCTTCAGCGGTGAAGATGTTGTCGGCGTTCTCAAGAAGTACGTCAACCGCATCAAGCACGTTCACCTTAAGGACATCAGAAAGAACGTCATCGAGGACGCAAAGACAAAGGGCTATTCCTTCCTTGACGCAGTAAGAGCCGGTTCGTTCACCGTACCCGGCGACGGCGATTTTGATTTTACGCCCGTTTTCGATATTCTTGACGAGGCCGGCTATGAAGGCTGGGTTGTTGTTGAGGCTGAGCAGGATCCGGCAAAGGCAAATCCGTTCGAATACGCCGTCAAAGCGAGAAGCTATATCAGAGAAAAGACCGGACTTTAATCTGACATTACAATGATAAGCCGAACCCCTTTTGTGAGTTCGGCTTGCTTTCATGAACCTGATTTTTAGGAGAATACGAATGGAAAACATGAACTTTTACCAGATCACCGATTTACACCTTTATGCGACAAAGCAAATCGGCTCACACGGAAAATATTTTGAAGAAAAATGCCACTATGACCAGAAATGTATCGCTGAATCCGAAGCGATTGTTGATGCGGTGTTTGATAAGCTGATTGCCGACAAGGACAACGAGGTAATTATCATTTCGGGCGACCTGACGTTTGACGGCGAACAGCAAAGCCACGACCTGCTTGTCACGAAGCTTCAAAAGCTGAAAGCAGCCGGCAAAAAGGTCTACGTCACCTTTGCGACCCATGATTTTTACATGGAGGCAAAAGGGTACGACGACAACGGCACGTTCCTTGTTCCGAAGTACACAAGAGAAGAACTTCGTTCGCTTTATGCCGACTTCGGCTGGAATGATAAATTGAGCGAGCACGTTCCGTCTTACAGTTACAGCGTCATACCCTTTGACGGCGTGCGATTTCTCATGCTCAACGATGACGGAGACGGACGGCAGTTCTGCGGTTATTATGATGATTGCCTTGACTGGATAAAGGAACAGGCGGAAGAAGCCAAGCAAAACGGCGAACGGGTCATCGCCGTCACGCATCACCCGGCGATTGCGCCGTCGCTTTTGTATCCGCTGTTTTCGCCGATTGATATGCTCGGCGGACACGAGACAGCGGTTCCGTTTCTGGCGGACTGTGGAATCGAATTTATCTTCACGGGTCACACGCATATGCAGTCGATTAAACGGATTGTGACCGATAAGGGCAACAAGCTTTACCATATCAACACGGGCTGTATCACGGCTTATCCGTCACCTATCCGAAAGGTGACAATCGAAAAGAACGGACTTGATGTTAAAACCTTGAACATCGATACCTTTGACGGACTCGGGGACAAAGACCTTGAAACCTACATGAAAGATCATTTCCTTTGCCTTTTGAAGGACGCTTTCGACTTTATGGAAAACGACATCGAGAAGTTCAAGATGATCGGAAAGCTCGTCAACTTAGGCGAGGATACAATCGAAAAGCTTTGGCCGATGTTCTGTCTCATCGGAAAAATCGTCAACAATCTTACTTTTAAGACGCTCGGAAGACTTCTTCTCGTTCCCGGTAAGGTTGACCCGGTCTGCGCCGACCTGAAAGTGAAAGACTTCATGTTTGAAGTTGTTTGTCAGATGTTTTCGGGCGAGCGCAAATACACGGAAGATACCGTCGAATATAAAGCTTTCATGGCTTTTATGAAGCGCATCGGGCTGGTTGTAAAGCTGAAAGAACCAAACGGAAAACCGCTTAGACTTGACGAAATTTTCCGTGACCTACTGTGTCGAACGGGCGAATATGACTATACGAACGCCTTTTTGCCGTACTGACCCGTTTTGCCTATTGACTTTTCCGCTTTTATCTGTTAAAATCGACAAGTCTACAGAGTAGATCTGCACGCGTTATAAGTGCTTCGGGGACGGGGAGTTGTCCCGAAGACGAAAAGGCTTTGCCTTGCGGTGTGCAGATTGCATCCCGCTGTGATTTATCGAAGAAATTCCGGCCAAGTCCGGCACGCTTCCTTATTTTTCGGCGAGTGCAGGTAAAATAAGGGAGTGTTTTTTATGTCAACAAAAAAGATGTCAAAAACATCGACGGAAGTACTTCTTAACCTTGTTTGCTGTGCGCTTTTAATCGCTTTACAGGTGGTACTTTCTCGATGGCTGTCCTTTCAGACGTGGAATCTCAAAATCGGGTTCTCGTTTGTCCCCGTTGTCCTTGCGGCAAGGCTGTTCGGCCCCGTCCAGGCAATGCTCGTTTACGGGATCGGCGACGTTGTCGGAACGCTTTTGTTCCCTGTCGGTGCCTACTTTCCGGGCTTTACCGTTTCGGCGGTACTGTCGGGCTTAATTTACGGCTTGTTCCTTTATAAGAAGAACGGCTCGTATGTGTTCTTCGGGAAAAAGGACGCTCAGGCAAGTAAAGTCAATGAAATTCTGCGGATTGTCGGTGCGGTCGGTCTGATTCAGCTTATCTGTTCGTTTTTCCTGAATTCCCTTTGGATTTCGATTGCTTACGGTGCGCCGTTTGCCGCACAGTTAGCAACCCGCTGGCCGCAAAGCCTCGGTATGGGCGTGGTTCAGATTGTACTGCTGGCTCTCGTGCTCGAACGGCTTTGTGCCCCGGTCGAAAAGATTCTGAAAAAGGGAATCCGTAGGACTGTTCCGGCACCCACGGAAGAATAAAGACAACCTCTAAAAACGTCCCGGTATTCGTCATAATGCCCAACTAATGCCGTCTTTGTCGTTAAAAATCCTTGAAATACAGTAAGTATTCCTACGGATTCTTGCCTAAAATCCGACATCATTTGTGCACTATGCCGAACGCCTCGAGTTTATAGAGGTTGCCTAAAGAATATTCGCCGTACTCCTCCGGCGACAGGCTCAGCTTTGCGGCTGAGCCTTTTTAGATTTTAGATATTGGATTTTAGATGTTGGGCGAATATGTCTCTCAGGCTTGATTTTATAACAATTTTGATTTATCATATACTATGTAAAATTATCGTTTGATTTTGAGGTAGATTTATGACAAAAACAGCCTTTATTGCAATCGTCGGCAAACCGAATGTCGGCAAGTCGTCGATATTAAACCGTATGCTCGGACAAAAAATTGCTATTGTTTCCGAAAAGCCGCAAACAACAAGAACCAAAATCATGGGTGTTCTCACCGAGGGGGAAATTCAGCTTGTCTTTACCGATACGCCCGGCTTTCACCGCCCGAGAACAAAGCTCGGCGAAAAAATGGTCAAAGCGGTTTCTGATTCCATCGGCGGCGTTGATGCTTGTTTGTTTGTTGTTGAACCAAAAGGTGATATAAAGGACATCGAAAAAGAACTGATTGAAAAATTCAAAAAAGAAAAGATGCCGGTCGTGCTGGCAATCAATAAAATCGACCTGCTTGAAGATAAGGCGGAACTGATGAGCCGTATCTGTGAATTGTCGGCTCTTTATAACTTCGAGGCGGTTGTGCCCGTGTCGGCGGTTAAGAACGACGGAATCCGGGAGCTTATCTCGGAGCTTTCGAAGCTTTCCTTTGAATCCGAACACTTTTTCCCGGACGATACGCTGACCGATCAGCCTGAACGTGTACTTGCCGGTGAAATCATCAGAGAAAAAATGCTTCGCCTTTTAGATAAAGAGATTCCGCACGGTGTTGCGGTTTCGATTGAGCGCATGAGAGAAAGACCCGACGGCGATCTGATGGATATTGACGCCGTCATCTACTGCGAAAAAGAAAGCCATAAGGGTATCATCATCGGCAAAAAAGGAGCGACCTTAAAACGGATTTCGACCTATGCAAGGCAGGATATGGAAAAATTTTTCGGCTGCCGGATTAACCTCAAGTGTTGGGTCAAGGTCAAAGAGGGCTGGCGCAACCGTGAGGGTCTGATTCACAATTTCGGACTTGATTGATAAATTTTCCATGTGTAATCTCTTCGTGAAAAGTCAACATTATTACTGTATTAACTTTGCGGAGATGATAGCATGACGAAAAAAGAGCTTTGGCGGATTTTTATGAAAACCGGAAGAGTTTCGGATTTTCTCAATTATAAAAACGCTTCGGACAGCGAGGACGATATGGAAATCAGTGAGGAATTTGCTCAGGAATTTATCAATAATTATGACGTTGATTTTCCTGCGGCGGAGGAATATAAAAATGATTATCAGGACTGAAGCTGTTGTCATCAGAGAACAGGCAACGGGTGAGCGGGACAAGCTTTTGACCCTGCTTACCCGTGAAAAAGGGATTATAAAAGCGTTTGCGAACGGAGCAAGAAGCCCGAAAAACCGCAACGCAAACACGACGGACGTATTCTGCTATTCGGATATGAGTCTGACAAAGGGCAAAAGCGGTGCATATTCGCTACGGGAAAGCTGTCCGAAGGACGTGTTTTTTTCGCTTCGGGGCGACATTGTCAAGCTGTCTCTTGCCCAATACATATGTGAGCTTGCCGAAGAGCTGGCGCCGAGAGAGGAGCCGGCGGAGGAACTGTTTTCGCTTTTTCTCAACTGTCTGCATCTTCTTGCCAACACAAAAAAAGACATTTATCTGATTAAAGCGGCGGCGGAACTTCGTATGCTGACGTTGTCGGGCTATATGCCGGCAATTGTTGCGTGCGATTCGTGCGGAACCTACGAAAGCGAAAAGATGTATTTCAGTACCTTTACGGGCAAGCTTTACTGTGAAAAATGCAAGCCTGAGGAAAAAACGGTCACGCTCGGTCTCGGCGTCGTGACGGCGATGCGGCATATCTGTTTTTCCGACCCCGAAAAGGTTTTTCGCTTCAAGATGTCAAAAGACGGTCTTTCGGCTCTTTGCGCCGTCAGCGAAAAATATATGAAATCCGTAACGATGAGAAACTATAAAACACTCGAATTTTTTAAGTATATGACCGAATAAACGGAAAGGGACACACAAAAGTGTGAAGAAAGCCATGAATAAACATTACATATCACTTGAACTTGATAAGGTGCTGTCAGGCCTTTCGAAATTTGCAAGCTGTGAGGACTCGAAAACCGCAATCGGCCTGATTACACCCGAAAGTAACCTTGATTTAGCGCAGGTTCTTATTGACCGGACGCTTGATGCGCATACCTTGATGGCACGGTTCGGCGCCCCCTCGTTCGGTGGGCTTCGCAACGTCAACAACAGCCTTTCTCGAGCGAATGCGGGCGGTGTCCTCTCCATGCGTGAACTGCTGGATATCGCCGAGGTACTGCGCTCGATACGAGGACTCTGCGAATGGCGAAGCAAGAACAGCGGCGTCGAAACACGGCTTGACAGCTTTTTTGACGTCATTACACCCAATAAATATCTGGAAGATAAGATAAACGGTGCGATCATCAGCGAGGACGAAATGTCCGATAATGCGTCGCCGGCGCTTTACGATATCCGCCGCAAAATCCGTGCCGCCTCGTCGAGAGTCCGGGAACAGCTTGACAAAATGGTTCGCTCGGGCTACTATCAGAAATTCTTAAGAGAAGCGATTGTGACGCAGCGAAACGGCCGATATGTTGTGCCCGTGAAAATCGAGCACCGGGCGGAAATCAAAGGACTTGTGCATGATACCTCATCAAGCGGCGCAACGGTCTTTATTGAGCCTGCCGCCGTTGTCGAAGCCAATAACGACATCAAGGTTTTAGAAAGCAAGGAACGGGACGAAATCGAACGGATTCTCTCCGAGCTTTCTGCTGAAGCCGGTTCGTTTTACGAAACAATCAAAACAAGCTATGAATGTGCTGTTGAGCTTGACGTGATTTTTGCAAAGGCGAAGCTTGCCTATGAAATGAAAGCCTCTGCGCCGATTCTGAACGACTGCGGAAGAATCATTCTCAGAAAGGCTCGTCACCCGTTAATTGACCCGAAAAAAGTCGTTGCGACCGATGTCACGCTCGGCGTTGATTTTGATACGCTGATTATCACAGGCCCGAACACGGGCGGTAAAACTGTTTCGATTAAGACAATCGGTCTTTTATGCCTGATGGCGATGTGCGGATTGATGATACCTGCCGCAGACAGAAGCGAGGTTTCGGTGTTTGATAACGTTTTTGCCGACATCGGAGACGAACAGAGTATCGAACAGTCGCTGTCCACCTTTTCGTCACACATGACGAATATCATCGACATTGTAAAAAAAGCCGATTTGTCAACCTTAGTACTGATTGACGAACTCGGAGCCGGAACCGACCCGGTTGAGGGTGCGGCGCTTGCTATGTCGATCCTCGAAAGACTGCACGAAAAAGGCGCTAAAATCGCCGCAACAACGCACTATGCGGAGCTGAAAAGCTATGCGCTTTCGACCGACGGCGTTGAAAACGGAAGCTGTGAATTTGACGTTTCGACTTTAAAGCCTACGTACCGGCTTTTAATCGGCGTTCCCGGCCGGTCAAACGCTTTTGCGATTTCGTCCCGTCTCGGTATGGAGGACGGTATCATCGATCGGGCGAAGGAGCTTGTATCAAGCGAAAATGCCTCTTTCGAAAAGACGGTCGAAGCCCTTGAAAAAAGCCGTCAGGAATACGAACAAAAGCGTGACACCGCCGAACAGCTTCGTATCACCGCCGAAAAAGAAAAAAGGGAAGCGCAGCAGTACAAAGACAGCATCGAGTCGCTTCGGGAAAAGGAACTTAGCGAGGCGAGGGCAAGAGCCAATCAGATTATTGAGCAGGCGAAGCGCAGCGCTTATTCTCTCATGCAGGAAATTGAAAAGCTGAAAAAAGAAAGTGAAAAAAGCCGTGATAAAGCGGAAATCGCCCGTCGGGCAAAGCAGCTTATGCGCCGCAGTATGAATGAATTTGACGATATTGTCAATCCCGTTTCCGAGCTTGTCGCTGATGACGATTATGTGCTTCCGAGACCGCTTCAGGTCGGTGACGAGGTGCTCATTGCCGACATCGGAAAGACGGGAACCGTAACCGCACTCGCCAACAAAAAGGGCGAAATCGAAGTCACGGCGGGCATCATCAAAATGCGCACGCCCGAAAGCAATCTTCGTCTTATGAAGTCCCCGGGCGGCAAGACGGCGCAAAAATCAACAAGACCGAAGTCGGGCGGCAAGGTCTTTAACCCCGCCGAAACCGCAAAAAGCGAATGCGACTTACGGGGCATGACCGTAGAAGACGCCATCCTCGAAATCGACCGGTATATTGACCGCTGTCTGCGGCTTGGGTTAAACGAGGTGTCGCTGATACATGGGAAGGGGACGGGCGCACTTCGCAAGGGCGTTCAGGACTACCTGAGGAAGAATAAGTTTGTCAAGTCCTTCCGTCTGGGCACCTTCGGCGAGGGCGAAAGCGGCGTGACGATTGTGACGCTGAAATAGGAATCGAAAAAGGCAAATCCGGGCGCGAGCCCGGATTTGGTGTGTTCAGATGTTATTGTTTCACGATGTCACGGCGACGGGCAAATTCCGGATTGTCGGGGCATTGCTCGGCGAGGGTCGACCAGATTTCGTAGGCTCGTCTGCAATATTCTTTTATTTCATCGCCCTTGGCTATACAAGCCATTTTATAATATGAAACCGCAAGGTCATCATAAGCTTGAATCGTTCTTGTTTCTTCTGCTATGCGTTGGCTGATTTCAAGAGCCTTTTCATAATATTCTCTTGCTGCTCGCAGGTTGCCCTCGGCTTTACATATATTACCAAGTCTTTCATAGCTTATTGAAAGATCTCTTCTTGCTTCGACCGTTTCCGTTTCTTCTGCTATGCGTTTTCTGATTTCAAGAGCCTTTTCATAGCATTCTCTTGCTGCTTGCAGGTTGCCCTCGGCTTTACAAATACCACCAAGTCTTTCATAGCTTACAGAAAGATCTCTTCTTGCTTCGACTGCTTCCGTTTCTTCTGCTATGCGTTTTCTGATTTCATAAGCCTTTTCATAATATTCTCTTGCCGCTTGCAGTTTGCCTTCGGATTCACAAATATCACCGAGGTTGTTATAGCTTACAGAAAGATATCTTCTTTCTTCGACTGTTTCTGTTTCTTCTGCTATACGTTCGCCTATTTCAAGACCCTTTTCATAATATTCTCGTGCTGCTTTGAGATTGCCCTCAGCTTTACAAATATCACCAAGTCTTTCACAGCTTATAGAAAGATCTCTTCTTGCTTCGACTGTTTCCGTTTCTTCTGCTATGCGTTTTCTGATTTCAAGAGCCTTTTCATAGTATTCTCTTGCCGCTTGCAGGTTGCCCTCGGCTTTACAAATATCGCCGAGTCTGTTATAGCTTACAGAAAGATCTCTTCTTGCTTCGACTGTTTCCGTTTCTTCTGC
>CAMAZY010000003.1 GCA_945863885.1 uncultured Clostridia bacterium | reverse complement strand
GGGTCAGGCACAGCGCTCAAAAACAGGTAATCACTAAGTGTTAATCGCACCTTTGATATAACAGACAATCGGTTCTCTTTCGTGCCTGACGTGGTAACGAATAGCCTGAGCTATTCAATAAGCTTGCTTGTAGTCGGCAAGTGAAAAATATACTTGGTTCTGTTTTTTTAGTTTGTAAGACTTAAAGTTTCATGCAAAAATATTTAGACCTGCTAACCCGAAGTCAGCGAATAAAAAAGCAAATCAATTTTAACAGCAAACACATGAGAGAACAAACCACCCTCCACACAACAGTGCGACCTCACTTAGTGTTGTCCTGTTACGAAAAAGCGTTCTTTGCATACTTTCTGACGCTTCGGTCAGAAAGTATGTGCCCGCGCGGCATTAGCGCAAAGGTAAAGATATAGAAGAAGTTATCTCAAAAAAGAGCAAGCCAACCATTACGCTAACAAGCTAAAATTTCCCGAGTGCTGACGGTCGGTGTGGAGACCCCTCTGTCAGCAAAGCTGACATCTCCCCTTTCAGGGGAGAATCATTTCCGGCGCACTTGATGAGATGTCGCAAGGCGACAGAGGGGTCTTACACCGCTAAACTATAATTTACCACTTAATCCATAACTCAGGCTGTCAGATAAACGTCAGTACAGCCCGAACCGGAATGATAATTTACAACCGAAAGCGAGGTGCCGGATATGCCGGAAAAAGCCGGAAAGAAACCAAAGACACAACCCCCGAAAAAGAAAAAGAGCGAATTTAAAAAGCTTTTTCATATGGGCAGTATTGACGTTATTTTTTGCTGTATCGTCTTTTTGCTGTTTGCGTTCGGTCTTGTCATGATGTATTCGGCAAGCTACGCCTTTGCCGCCGCTCAGGAGGGCAGCGCAAATGCCTATCTGAAAAAGCAGCTGTTTTTCGGAATACTCGGCATTATTGCGATGTTCGTTGTAAGCTTCGTCGATTACCGGATATTTAACAGCTGGGTCACGCCGTTTGTGATTATGCCGGTTTCTCTTCTGTTGCTTCTTGCCGCTTTTATTCAAAACCGGGGAAGCTCAATCAAACGCTGGCTCAGTCTCGGACCGATCGGATTTCAGCCGTCGGAAGTGGCAAAATTAGCGTTGATTTTAGTTATGGCGTATATGATATGTATTCTCAGCCAGACGCTTGAAGCAAAAAAAGGGCAAAAGGTGATTGCCAAGCGGTCGGGTCTTACCAAATTCGAAAAAGGTCTTTATTACTTTGTTGATACGCCTTTGAAAGCAAGTATCCTGCTTTCTGCGATTATTGTTATCTTTGCGATGTTTGTTATTATCGGCAAGCACCTTTCGGGCACGATTTTGATATTTTTAATCGGTGTGTCGATGCTCTGGCTAGGCGGTGTTCCGAAAAAGTATTTTGCAATTTTCGGTGCAGTCGTTGTCGCCGTAGTCGTTGTCGTCATGCTCAAGCCCGACTTGCTCAAGCTGTTCAGTGATTACGCTTATGAAAGAATCATGGTCTGGAAAAGCAAGGAAGCGTTCGGAAGTACGACCTATTGGCAGACCGAACAGGGGCTTTTAGCAATCGGCTCGGGCGGATTTTTCGGTCTTGGCCTCGGCAATTCACGGCAAAAGCTTTTGTATGTTCCGGAGCCGCAGAACGACTTCATCTTTACCATTGTCTGTGAGGAACTCGGCGTTATCGGTGCGGCGGCGGTCATTCTTCTGTTTGCCGTTCTGATTATCAGAGGCTTTATGATCGCTGTCAGAGTCAAGGATTATTTCGGCTCGCTTCTGGTTTGCGGGATTATGATGCAGATCGGTTTGCAGGTGCTGTTGAATATTGCCGTTGTCACCGACTCGATCCCGAACACGGGTATTTCGCTTCCGTTTTTCAGCTACGGCGGAACCTCATTGTTTATATTATTCCTTGAAATGGGGCTTGTTTTATCTGTTTCAAGAAAATCCTATATTGAAAAAATATAAGCAGATGGATAAAATAGTAATTGACAGGACTGTTTCGCATTTTTCGGGACAGTCCGAAAACTGTTCAATATCAAAAGATAAGGGTGGAACAAAAATGAAAATTCTTTTTGCGGCCGGCGGAACCGGCGGACATATCAATCCGGCTCTTGCCGTTGCCGGTGAAATCAGAGAACGGTACCCCGACGCCGAAATCCTTTTTGTCGGAACCAAGGACAAGATGGAAGCGAAGCTTGTTCCGGCGGCGGGCTTCGATTTTGCAACAATCGATATTTCCGGCTTTTACCGTCAGCTGACGCTTGAAAATATCAAGAGAGATATCGCAACGGTTTTTAAGCTTTTGCGCTCTTCCGGTCAGGCGAAAAAGATCCTCAACGATTTTCAGCCCGACGTCGCCGTGGGCTTTGGCGGCTATGTCAGCGGACCGGTCATAAGAATGGCGGCAAAGCTCGGTATCCCGACGGCAATTCACGAGCAAAACGCTTATCCGGGCGTGACGAACAAGGCGCTTGCGAAAAAGGTCGACCGGGTCATGCTTACGGTGGGCGACGCCGAAAAATATCTTGAGCCGAAAAATCCGGTCACGGTTACGGGACTTCCCGTCAGAGGAGAGCTTTTACGGGCGGACAGAGACATCAGCCGTGCCGAGCTCGGCGTTAAGGATGACCAGCTTCTCGTTTTGTCGATGGGCGGTTCTCTCGGAGCCGAAGCAATCAACAAAGCGATGGTCAATATTATTGCGAAGCACGCAGACAATAAAA
Organism: uncultured Clostridia bacterium; assembly: GCA_945863885.1. Classification (GTDB taxonomy): domain Bacteria; phylum Bacillota; class Clostridia; order Oscillospirales; family Acutalibacteraceae; genus UBA6857. The sequence goes on along the minus strand of CAMAZY010000003.1, from coordinate 156,923 downwards.
AGCTGTATTTTCTTCATTCAATGGGTCAGTACGGGCTTTGGGTTCCGGATAAGCTTCGGGAAAACGGTGTAGATCCGGATACGTTTGACAATGTTGAAATCCGGGAATACATCAGCGATATGGACAGATGCATGGCGGCGGCGGATCTTGTCATCAGCCGTTCGGGCGCAAGCTCCTTAAGTGAAATCGAAGCGATGGGGAAGGCGGCGGTGCTGATACCGTCCCCGAACGTAGCCGAAAATCATCAGTACCATAACGCCATGGCGCTTGTCAACCATGATGCCGCCGTTCTGATTGAAGAAAAGGATCTGACCGAAGAAAAGGCGCAGGAGGTCTTTGACTCTCTGATCGCTTCTCCGGAAAGACTGCGTCAGCTCGGAGAAAATGCAAGAAAAATTGCAATCACGGACGCTAAAACAAAAATTGCCGATATTGTTCTGTCTCTTATAAAATAATAGTAATGAAAATCACCATAAAATCGCCTTTTGCATAGGATGAAGCAGAAAAGTCCTATCAAAGGTGTGATTTTATGGAAACGATACGAATCAACGGCGGACGAAAACTCGGCGGAGAAATTGATATTCAGGGTTCAAAAAATGCGGCGCTTCCGATTCTTGCCGCCTGCGTGTTGGCGGACGGAGTCAGCGTGATCCATAATTGTCCCGTTCTGACCGATGTTTTTGCTGCTGTGGAGATCCTGCGCCATCTCGGCTGTACCGTCAAACGGCAGGGTCACACGCTTACGGTTGATTCAAGAAACATTTCGTGCTATACTATACCGGTAAGGCTGATGAGCCGTATGCGTTCTTCGATCGTTTTTCTCGGCTCGATCCTCAGCCGCATGGGGAAAGCCGAGCTTTGTGCACCGGGCGGCTGTGAAATAGGTCTGCGACCGATTGATCTTCATCTTTCGGCGCTTCGCAGTATGGGCGTGGAGATTGACGAAAGCAAGGGAACCCTTTACTGTACCGTGAAAGATTCGATCAAAGCGAACGTCATCACGCTTTCGTTTCCGTCAGTGGGTGCTACGGAAAACATTATGCTTGCCGCCGTTTTTGCAAAGGGTACCACGACCATTTTAAATGCGGCAAGAGAGCCCGAAATCGGAGATCTCGCCGCATTTCTTAACCGCTGCGGCTGTAAGGTGAACGTAAGCGGCGGCGGAACAATCGTGATCGAGGGTGTCAAAAAAGCGCGCGGTGCCGAACATACCGTAATTCCCGACCGGATCGTTACGCTCACCTATATGGCGGCGACAGCGGCGGCGGGCGGTGACGTCCTTTTGAAAAGGACGCAGCCTCAGCATTTTCTTACGGTCAATCACGTCTTCGAAAAAGCCGGCTGTGACGTCACATGCACCAACAACAGCGTCAGAATTTCCCGAAGCGAAAGACTGCGCTGTGTCAGAGATATCCGGACGATGCCGTATCCCGGCTTTCCGACCGATGCCCAGGCCCCCGTTATGGCTATGCTGTGTCTGGCGAAGGGTACGAGCGTAATCGTCGAAAACATATTCGAAAGCCGGTTCAAGCACGTTTGCGAGCTTGCCAGAATGGGCGCAAAAATCAAGATTGAAGACAAAGTCGCCCTGATAGACGGCGTCGAAAATCTTTTCGGGGCCGATGTGAATGCAATCGACCTGAGAGCCGGCGGCAGTCTTGCGGTTGCGGGCGTTGCCGCACGGGGAACAACGGTGATAAGCTCTGTCCATCATATTGACAGAGGATACGAAAATATTGTCGGCTGCTTACAGGCAATCGGCGCGGACGCAGAAAGGAGTGATACAGATGAACGATTCACGGGATAATACCGGCGCTTTCGGCTCGGACGGCTTTGACTGGTCAAGCGAAAGCGAAAAGATGAAGAAGAATTTTGATTCTTTCGGATTTGACCGGCAGCCGTATTATGACGGCTTTGAAAAAAAGAACAAAAGCGGCGATTCCGTCTTTTCCGACGGCTTTTACCGTCCCGGCGAACGTTCCTATTATGCTGACGATCATTCCTATGACTTTCCGCCGTACAGCCCGGCAAGGGACGACTCCGTTTACAATCATTCCGAAGTCAGACGCAGTCCCCGGCCGACGGGTCAGTCGGGGAGGGCGGCTTCGCAGAAGAAAACTTCCGATAAAAGAAAATCCGTACAATCGGGGAAAGGCAGGCAGGCTTCTTCCGAACCCGGAAAAAAGAGGAAGCCGTCAAAGCCGCCGACAAAAAACGAAAACCAAAAGAAACAGCCGGCTTCGTCCGCCGGAAAGAAGCGTCCGGGTGAAGCGAACCCCGATAAAAGTAACCGGAAAACACCGCAAAACAAGCCGAAAACGACAGCTCAGAAGATGGCAGATGCCGGAGAAAAAAGGCGGTGGGAAAAGTCGAGGGAAAACTACGACAAGGCGATCCGTCAGGGCAAGTCAAAGGACGAGTTGAGAAAGATCCGGCTGAAAAAGAAACGAAGAGCCCGGAAAATTAAAATTGCGGCAACCGTCAGCGCCGTCGTTGTCTTTGCAGTGATCGTCGCTTTGATTTTCTGCTTTGCCAAGGGTGCGCCGATTGAAAAAATCGTTATTGAGGGGTCGACCCTTTATAAGGAAAGTGAAATTCTGACGGCGGCGGGGATCAGCGAGGGAGATAATATGTTGATGATCCGCCAGAGAGGAACGAACGATGCCGTTACAAAAGCGCTTCCGTATATCGCTAAGGTCAAGGTGGATTATCAGCTTCCGGATACTCTGCGGCTTGTGATAAGCGAAACGACGGACAAGTACTATGTCGTAAACGGTGAGGGCTATATCTGTATTGATGAGAACGATAAAGTCGTTTCGGACATCAAAAAGAAAGTCAAGGGAAAGCGATACCGGATCGAGGGACTTGAAAAGCAGGAGTATCAGATCGGTACAAAATTTTCTCCCGACAGAAAAAACGGAAACGAACAAAAATACAAAATTGCTAAGAAGATCGCTGCCGCTATTGACAGCTGCGGACTGAAAAACTGCAATGTAATAAATGTCAAAAATACGGACAGAATATTTGTTGTATATAACAATAAGGTCTGGATGTATCTGAAAGCAGATTCCGATTTCGAATATGAAATGCGTTTTGCGGCACAGGCAGTCAATGACAGCAGAACAAAAGAAATCATTGAGTCGTCGGAAAAATGCTATATTGATCTGCGGCTGGGCAATCAGGCTGTATTCAAAACGGGTGAGCTGAGCTGACGATTTTTGACTTTTTCCGTTGTATTGTCCAAAAATTTTAAAAAAATCTGTAAAATATATACATCTTTTTTTGTTGTTTTTTTGATTGGTGTATGATATAATAGTACGAAAATCTTTTCAGGTGAATTTTTACCCCTTTTTATATTTAGAAAATCGAAATTTAAGGAGGAAGTTTAATGAGCTTCGTTATGGACAATGACAATATCAGCTATAACCAGATTAAGGTTGTAGGTGTCGGCGGAGGCGGCGGAAATGCCGTCAACAGCATGGTTGACGCCGGCGTTTTCGGTGTTGAATTCCTTACCATCAACACCGACAGACAGATTCTTGAAAATTCAAAGGCCACCCATAAGATTCAGATCGGCGAAAAGGTTACCGGCTGCATGGGAGCCGGCGGCGATCCCGCTGTCGGCAAAAAGGCCGCCGAAGAAAGCCGTGATGTTATTGCGGACGCTCTTCGCTCGACCGATATGGTATTTATCACGGCCGGTATGGGCGGCGGAACCGGAACGGGTGCGGCTCCGATTGTTGCTGAGGTTGCAAGAGAGCTTGGCGCTCTTACCGTCGGTATCGTCACAAAGCCGTTCAAGTTCGAGGGCAGAAGACGTATGCGTCAGGCAGAGGAAGGCATCAAGGAGCTTCAGAAGCACGTTGACAGCCTGATCGTTATCCCGAACGAAAGACTGAAGCTTTTGGGCGACAAGTCGCTTAGCATGAAGGACGCTTTCGGCAAGGCAAACGAAGTGCTTTGGCAGGGCGTTAAAAGTATTTCCGACACCATCAAGGTTCCCGGTTATATCAACCTTGACTTTTCCGATATCAAGAGCGTCATGAAGGATGCCGGCCTTGCCCACATGGGTATCGGACGCGGCAGAGGCGCAGACTGCGCAAACGAAGCGACCAAGCAGGCTATTACCAGTCCGCTTCTTGAAACCGCCATTGACGGCGCAAGCGGCGTTATCATCAATGTCACCTGTTCGTCGGATATGTCTCTTGACATGATCGAGCAGGCGGGTGAGCTTGTCACACAGGCAACCAATCCCGACGCCAACATTATCTTCGGTTCCGTATTCGACGAAGAGATGGGCGACGAAATGCTCATCACCGTTATCGCAACGGGCTTTGCCGGTTCCGATACGCTTCTTGAAGAAAAGAGAGAAGAAAGACCGGCCGCAAGAACGCAGCCGCAGTCGGGTGCACCGGCGAGATCTCCGTTTATCAGCCAGTCCACAAAGCCGAAGAACGAGGGCCAGTCGATTTTCACTTCCGCCGATTCCAACGGACCGAGTGAATTCGGACGTTCTTTCATGCAGGCTTTTGAAAACGCACAGCACGCTCAGCAGGCACAGAACAGTCCGTCTCAGGCTGCCGAATCCGTACAGCCGCAGGCGGAGGATAAGAACGACGATTACGAGGATATTTTCTCCGTACCCGCCGGAAAGAGCGAGGGTACGCTTGCCGCCGAAAGAAGAGCTTCCGAACAGGAAGGCAGCTTTGAAGTTGAAACCCCGAAGAAGAAGGCTTCTTCAATCTTTGACGATCCGGACGAGGACGAAAGTGACGTTCTTCCGATTTTCAAAGGCAGAAATATTTTCGGCAACAACTGATATCAGGTATACGGAAAGCTGTCGCTGTCTGCGGCAGCTTTTTTGCTTGCCGGCGGTGTGACCGGTTCGTTTAAGCGGGAAAAATGTCAGCGAACCGACAGAAGCCTCAATATTTAGCTGTAATTGTAAATATATATTAAAATGAGGGGATTTTACTTGACCTTTTTGGATTTTTTTGTTATGCTATACAGAGAATAATCTGACCATGGGTCAGAGTAACTTCATAGGGAGGATACGCATGATATGAAGATGGATAAATCAAAAACAACGATTATCGCTTTAATTGCGCTTGTACTTGTATGCGGCGGTTCTTTTATCGGCGTTAAAATGCTCAACAACAAGACGACGGTTAAAAATCCGTCTCCGATAACCGTTACCTATACGACGACTGCGCCGTCGACCGAATCATCTTCGGCGACGACCGCTTCTTCAACAACCGTTCCCGTTGATATTCCGTCAACGCTTCCGATTGCTACGCTCAAGAGCGAGGATAACGATAAGAAGGACGAAGACGAAACTACGAAAAAGAATCCGTTTACTACTTTTGCTGATTCTCAGAACGCAAGTGCCTCAACCACCAAAAAGAACGAAGGCAGCGCAACAACGAAAAAGCCGAATGAGACCACAACTATGCCGGCTATTACGATTCCGACGACGAATCCGTCGATGAGCGAAGAGGAAAAGACGACCGTTGCTCAGCAGGTTATCAAGAACGCCGCCGTTTTCTCCGACGGATTTTTAAGCTATATGTTTGATCCCGAAGGCGATTACTATTTCACGGTTGACGACCCGTGGCAAAGAAACTTCGGCTTCAACGAGCTTTATGACATCGGTGCACCGTTTATTGTATTTTATTATGATACGATGAGATGCAAGTTCAATTACGACAATAAGGATTGGCTCATTCAGTTCTGGAAAGGTCAGTACGGTTTCGTCTTCCTCGGCGCTGAGATCGGTGTATACAATAAGCCCGAATCGCGTACGGCTGAACATTTCGACTGCGCAAGCGATGAGGATTCCCTGATGATGTCGATGACCTTCTACCGTAAAGGAAAAGAGCTTCTTACAAGGGATTATGCAAAATATTGGTGGTGCACGGGCTTCGTTCCCGGAAAGCTTGACAAGTTCTCCGACCGTTCTGAGCTTTCCATCAAATGCCGGATTACGATGAAGGACTATAAGATGCTCATCGGTATGGCGGGTGCTCTGAAAGAGAACGGAATGGAGCTGAATAAGGATTATACGACATCAGGCCTTGATATGTTTATTACATGGTGATAAACTATTAAAAAAAATTATCATGACTATTGATATTTGAAAATAATTGTTGTATAATCTGCTTAAAATGAATTAGTATATTATCGGCTTCGGCCGTTAGTATAAATATTATGAAAGGAAGATGGTTTGTCATGAAAAAGTTTTTAGGTGTACTTGTAGCAATTTCGCTGTGCCTTTGCATGCTTGCTCCGGCTGCTTTTGCCGCCGACTCTTCTCTTACGGGTCTTCTTTCAAGTCTTGAAGGCGTAGATCTCGGCAGTCTTACGGACGGTGAACTTTCTGAGCTGCTCGGCGGTCTGAACCTTGAAGGTTTTGACGTTGATTCTCTCAAGTCGGCAATCGAAACCGGCGACGAAAACAAGCTTGCAGGTCTTGAAGACGCACTCAAGAATCTCGGTACAGGTGACACAGCCGCACCGGCTGATTCCGCATCTGACGCTTCAAGTGGTTCCGATTCTGCTCTCGGCGGTCTTTCGGATATGCTCGGCGGCGTTGATATGAGTTGGATCACTGACGCTTTCTCGAATCCCGATGCTCTTTCTTCGGTAACGGATATGCTCAGCGGTCTTGGCGGTGAATCCGGCAGCTTCGATATATCCGGACTGATGGATACAATCTCCGGCGCTTTCTCCGGCAGCGGTATTGACCTTAGTTCAATCACCAGCGGCATCGATCTCGGTTCGTTCGATATCGGCAGTATTCTCGGCGGTCTCGGCGGCTCAGGCGACAGCGGTTCTGGTGACAGCGGCTCAGGCGATGCTGCAAGCGGTGCAACGGATGCTGTTTCCGGTATCATGGATAAGCTCATGAGCGGTCTTTCCGGTCTCGGTCTTGATACTTCTAAGATCGAAGGTCTTCTTGACAATGAGATCGTTGACTTCTTTGCTAACCTTTACATCGGTCTTGGCAAAGTCGGTAACGATGAAAAAGAAGTTACCACAACAAAGCCTGCTGTTGTTACAACGAAGCCTCCGAAGACCGGCGATACATCAGCAGTTGTTGTTGCTATTGCTACTATCGGTGTAGCTTCTGCTGCTGCATTTGTCTGCCTCAAGAAAAAGAAGGAAGACTGATGCATAACGCATTTTAACTTTTTTAAAAAAGCTAATGGAAGCGTTTATAACAGGATACATATCCTGAAAAGAATGCGCAAGCGGTATCTGTAGCTAGGGTACCGCTTTTTTGTTTTGCCCGTAAACGACGGACTTTGAATACTTTGATCTTTGTCGCTAATGAAGCGGCTGCTTTTCTGCTTTCATTTGCCGAAAAAGCCGTTGGTCTTGACAGAACCCGGTCTGAACTTTATAATAATAGTATTCTATTTTTGTGAGGTACGGTCATGTTTCTTTGTTATAACGAACCGGCGGTAATGAATTATTTCGGCTGGGAAAACGAAGCTTTACCGCTCGGCAACGGAAAAATCGGTGTCAAGGTTTTCGGAGGTGTTGACTGCGAGCTGATTCAGTTCAATGAAAAAACACTCTGGTCCGGCGGAAAGGACGTCGAGGGCTTCAATTGCGGTATTTCCAATCCGGACGGCGGAAAGCAGATGAAAAAAATCCAGGCTCTTCTTGATGAAAACAAGTTGAAAGAGGCTGCCGCCGGGATGAGTAAGCTTGAGGGCAACCATACAGGCTTCGGCTCGTATCAGGCGTTCGGAAATCTGTATCTGAACTTCGGAAAGGACGGGGTAAAGGGCGACCGCTATGTCCGGGATCTTGATCTGGATACGGCATCGGCGATGGTAACATACCGGAAAGAAAAGGTAACCTTTACCCGCCACTATTTTGTGTCTTACCCGGCGAACTGCTTTATTGCAAGAATCGAGAGCGAGGGTGACGATAGCACTTTTTCGTTTGATGCCTACCTCGTCAGTGAGCAAAAAGGAAAAATCGAAAGCCGTGACGATATGATTTTCCTGTCGGGAACGGTCAACGATAACGACGGTCTCAATGCGGCCGACGGCAAGGATAAAAACAACATGAAATACGGCTGTGTCGTGAAGATCATTCCGAAGGACGGCACGGTAACCGCTAAAGAAGACGGCAGTCTGGAAATCAAGGACACGACGAGCGTTGTCATTATTATGAGCCTTGCGACGGATTACATCAACGATTTTCCGGACTTTTCCGACGGAAGCGATCCGCTGAAAAAAGCGGAGGACTGCGTCAGTGCGGCAAGCCAAAAGACATTCCGCACCCTTTACAGAGAGCATCTTGAGGATTACAAGACGCTTTATGACCGGGTGAACTTCCATTTAGGCGAAGAGGACGCAAGCCAGCCGACGGATTATATGCTCAAGCGCTTCGGAAAAAAAGGCGAATACAAGCGCAATCTGATTTCGATGCTCTTTCAATACGGCAGGTATCTTCTGATTTCTTCTTCGAGAGACGGATCTTTGCCTGCAAATCTTCAGGGCATTTGGAACGCAAAGAACAATCCACCGTGGGAATGCGACTATCATTTTAATATCAATGTTCAGATGAATTACTGGCCGGCCTACGAAACGAACCTTTGTGAAACCGCATTTCCGTATATTGATTTTGTCAACAGTCTTCGTAAACCCGGCAGAATCGTTGCACTTGAAACGCTCGGAGTCGGCGAAAGAGACGAGGACGGAAAGCCGGATTACCAAAAGCCGACCGGCTGGGTGATCAATACAATGGTCACTCCGTTGGGTATGGCTGCTCCGGGCTTCAGCTGGCGATGGGGCTGGTCGCCCGTAAACGGCGCCTGGGCGGTTCAGAATACCTATGACTATTACCGCTATACAGGCGACTGCGAAAGGCTTTCAAAAGACATTTATCCTGCCATGCAGGAGGCTGCCTTGCTGTGGTCACAGCTTCTTGTCGAAGACAGCCACAGCGGACGGCTTGTTGTTTCGCCCTGCTTCTCGCCTGAACAGGGACCGGTTTCAAAGGGCGGAACGTTTGAGCAAAGCATCGTGTATAACCTTTTTGAGTCCGTTGTCGAGGCGGCACACGCACTGAAGAAAAGCGGACTTGACAGCGGGGTGGACTGGGAACTTATCGGAAAAATAGACGAGCAGAAAGACAGGCTCAAGCCTTATCATATCGGAAAACACGGACAAATCAAAGAATGGTACGACGAGGACAGCTTTAAGTTCGGCGGAAAGTTCGACGGAGTCGAGAAACACCACCGCCACATTTCTCATCTTCTCGGTCTTTATCCGTTCAAGCAGATCACACACGACACGCCCGAGCTTATGAAAGCCGCCGAAAAGTCGCTCGACGACCGGGGAATCAAGACGACCGGGTGGGCGCTGGCGCACAGACTTCTTTGCTATGCAAGACTCGGCAAGGGAGACAAGTGCGACACCATCATTGAGCAGATTATGAAAACCACCATCTTAAAGAATCTTTTCGGTACTCATCCGCCGTTTCAGATTGACGGAAACTTCGGCTTTACCGCCGGTGTGGCGCAGATGCTTCTTCAAAGCCATGAGGACGTCATCAGAATATTGCCCGCCTTGCCGTCAAGCTGGAAAAACGGTGCGGTGAAGGGGCTTCTTGCCGAGGGCGGATTTGAAGTGGACGTCGAATGGAAAGACGGCAGACTGAAAGAGGGTCTGATCACGCCGAAATACGATGCGGACTGCAAGCTTTATGTCGACGGAAAAATCCTGATTGTTACGGAGCTTACCGTACTCGATGCCGAAATCGAGTATATAGACGCTTCGGTGACCGTCAACGCCAAAAATACGGCCGAATTTGTAAAACTGATAAAAGACAAGTCTGTGATTTTCAAGGCGAAAGACGGTACCGGGCTTGAACCGGAATTCGGTGACGATTCAGTTGTTTACAAGGCGAAAGACGGTACTGAATTTGACCTTGTCATGAAGCACGATTATGTTTTCTCGAAGTGTGACTGCGCCGTTTTCAGGGCGAAAAGCGGAACGGAAACGGAAACCGACTTTTCTGACGGGGTTACAAGCTTTAAAGCCAAAAAAGGCAAGTGTTATAAGTTTACATAATAAAAAACAGGGCTGTTCGTTTTTTTGGAGCAGCCCTGTTTATTCGGAAGAGAATCTTTCGGATTTGTTTGATTTTTGAAAAGTATTGTGGTATTATATTTAAGATTAGAATCAGTAAAAATAAGGAGCTTATAAGTTGAAAGAAGATTATATCATGACTCTTGTTTCCCGCCAGAATATCGAGGGGGAAAAAGAGGAAATTGAAATGACGGCTCTTGTCGATTTTGCGGGAAGTGAGGACGATTATACGATCCGCTATACCGACGAAGAAGGCGACCTTGCCGGCTGTGTTACGACGCTTCACGTAGAAAACGGAAACCGCATCACGATGAGCCGTGAGGGCGATTACGCCTCCCATATGATTATCGAAAAAAATGTCCGCCATGTTTCGCAGAATGTCACCCCGTACGGAATGCTTGCGTTCGGCATATCCGCTCTTGAGGTCGATTCAAAAGTCAAGAACGGAAACGGAACACTGAAATTCAGATATTCAACCGATGTTGATATGCATCCGCTCGGCGAAATCGAATTCAATATCACACTTCGCCAAAGAAACAGCTGAAAGGAAACCGAAAATGGAACTTACCGTAAATCAAGCACAAAATCAGATTAAAACGCTTATCGAAGCCGCCGCTGACGCCGCAATCCGGAACAATAAGCTTCCGTCTGCCGCTCTGGCCGATTGTAAGGTCGAAGTGCCCGCCGACAGAACGAACGGCGATTACTCGACGAACGCCGCCATGGTCAACGCAAAAGCCTTCCGGCTCCCTCCCCGCAAGATCGCCGAGATCTTAGTGGAAGAGATGAAGCTTGAGGGAACCTATTTCCATAAAGCTGAATGTGCCGGCCCCGGCTTCATCAACTTTTTCCTTTCCGACCGTTTTTATGCGGATGTGCTGCTCGATATCAAAAAGGCAGGCGACAGCTACGGAAGAAGCGACTTCGGCAAGAAAAAGAAAATCAACGTTGAATTTGTTTCCGCCAATCCCACAGGCCCGATGCATATGGGCAACGCAAGAGGCGGCGCTTTAGGTGACTGTCTTGCCGCTGTGCTGGACTATGCCGGCTATGAGGTTCATCGTGAGTTCTATATCAACGACGCCGGAAATCAGATTGAAAAATTCGGTTTGTCCCTTGATATCCGCTATCAGCAGCTTTTTAAAGGCGAAGAAGCCGTACCGCTCCCCGAGGACAGCTATCACGGAGCGGACATCATCGAAAGAGCCAAAGAATTTGCTGATATCCACGGCGACAGCTACCTTGAAAAAAGTGAGGAGGAAAGACGCAAAGCGTTGGTTGACTTTGCGCTTCCGAAGAATATCGCCAACATGAAAGCCGCAATGGAAAAATACAGAATCGACTACGATACCTGGTTCAGCGAGCTGACGCTTCATCAGGGCGGCGAAATCAAAGACGTCATTGACCTTCTGACCGAAAGAGGCTACACCTACGAGGCGGACGGCGCACTCTGGTATAAAAATAAGCAGGTGCAGACCGAAATGCTTCTTGCCGAGGGAAAAAGTCAGGAATATATCGACAAGCTTGAACTGAAAGATGACGTACTGATACGAGCAAACGGCAATCCGACCTATTTTGCGGCGGATATTGCCTATCATAGAAATAAGCTTGAAAAAAGAGGCTTCGACAAAGCGATTGACGTCTGGGGCGCCGATCACCACGGCCATGTTGCCCGAATGAAAGGGGCGATGAAAGCCATCGGAATCGAACCCGACAGATTAGACATTCTGCTGATGCAGTTCGTCCGTCTGATGCGTGACGGCGAGGTCGTCAAAATGAGCAAGAGAACGGGCAAGGCGATCACACTTGTGGATCTTCTTGACGAGGTGCCGATTGATGCGGTACGGTTCATGTTCAATATCAGAGAGCCAGGCTCCCTGATGGATTTCGATCTTGATCTTGCCGTTGAGGAAAGTGCGAAGAATCCCGTTTATTACTGCCAGTACGCCCACGCAAGAATTTGCAGTATTCTGGAAAAGCTGAAAAATGAGGGTAAGACCGTCCGTGACTGCAATGAAGAAGAATTGGAGCTTCTGAAAGAAAAGGAGGAAAGAGAGCTGATACGCTATCTTTCGTCACTTCCGGAAGTTATTGTCAATGCGGCAAAGAATTATGACCCGGCAAAGGTTACGCATTATGCCGTTGAACTTGCTACTCTTTTCCATAAGTTTTACAATGCCTGCCGTGTCAATGTGGAGGACGAGCCGCTCATGCAGGCAAGACTGTGCCTTTGCCTTTGTGTCAGAGATACGATGAAAAGTATTCTGAATATGCTGAAGGTCGAAGCACCGGAAAGAATGTAACGGATTTTCGGACTGTTTTCGGGAAAGTGTGTTTTACCCGGATAATTTATAACACTTCCTTACGGTCATTAAGTATATTTTAGGTTTTTATGATAAAAATTGAAAAGAACAGAAAAAGAATCATTTCCGAATACGATTGGAGGGCTACCAGTGAACGCAGAAAAAATACTTGTTGTTGACGATGACCTTAATATTTGTGAGCTTTTGAGGCTTTATCTTGAAAAGGAAGGGTATACTGTCGTGATTGCAAACGACGGTGCTTCCGCTGTTACGATGTTCCGGGACGAAAGCCCGTCACTTGTTCTGCTTGATATCATGCTTCCGAAGCTTGACGGATGGCAGGTTTGCCGTGAAATCCGTAAGTTTTCCGATAAACCGATCATTATGCTTACCGCAAAGGGAGAGGTTTTCGACCGTGTTCTGGGCCTTGAACTCGGAGCGGACGACTATGTCGTAAAGCCGTTCGACACCAAAGAGGTAGTTGCAAGAATTAAAGCGGTGCTCCGCCGTACGGCCGCCAACGCCGCAGATGAGGTAAAGGAAGTGCATTATGACAAGCTTTCGATTAACCTTACCAACTATGAATTAAAGGTAAACGGCGTTCAGATTGATACACCGCCGAAAGAGATGGAACTGATTTTCCATCTTGCAAAAAATCCGAACCGGGTATTTACCCGTGACCAGCTTCTTGACGAGGTCTGGGGCTTTGACTATTACGGCGACTCAAGAACTGTTGACGTTCACGTAAAAAGACTTCGTGAAAAGCTTGAGGGCGTGTCCGATAAATGGGAGCTTCGTACTGTCTGGGGCGTCGGATATAAGTTTGAAACCAAGGATTGATTCTTTTATTGAGATGACGAATCAAGCCACGGCAGGAAAGAGGCTGTTGCAGTAGTGACCGCCTCTTTGTTTCTGTTTCGTGGCGTCTTAAATGAATATGAGAGGAGAGCAGAATCCGGCAACGGTCTGCGAAGAAAAATGAAAAAGAAGAAGCAAAAAATACTGACGAATAAAAAGAAGAAGAACAGCATATTTAAGCGGTATTTTATTTTTACGGTTCTGATCGTGCTTGCGTGTCTTGTTGCACTCGGTACAGTTATGATCGTCTTCATTGCTGCACAGTGGTGGAACGAAAAAATTGATACGCTGACAAGAAATGCTCAGGACATTGTAACGATCGTAGAAGAGCTTGAAGAGAGAGATGATATGAATGAGGAAACCTCATACGAGATTCTGAGTAATATGCTTCTGACCATGTCCAAAGCGACAGATTCAGACTATTTTATCGTTGATAAAAACGGAAAAATCAGTGTCTGTAAGGAATTGGACGAGTACAATAAGGTCTCCGCGTGTGAGGAACACGGCAATATGGTGATTCCCGAATCGTATATGACAAGGGCACTGAAAAACGGATTTGCTGATTATGCGACCGATGATGTTTTCGGTCTTGGAAAGTTTGTCGTAGCCGTTCCGTCGGAAATAGAGAGTCAGAACAACGTCGTTGTTTTTGCTGTCGAAGATGCAATAACGGGCCTGTTGCCGTATGTACTGAATATTCTTCTCGTATTCTCGCTGACGATGCTGGTACTTTCCGTACTGTGTTTTATCATCATCTATATCTTCTCAAAGGGATTGACAGACCCGCTTTATGAAATGCAGGAGGTAACAAGGCATTTTGCCAAGGGCGAATTTGACCACAAGGCAAATGAAAACTACCGCCGGGGATATCTGAGCGATTTTGCAAAATCCCTGAATAAAATGGCGGACGAGCTTGCGGCCGACGAGGAGGCGCAAAGAAGCTTTGTTGCGAACGTTTCGCACGAACTGAAAACCCCGATGACGACAATCGGCGGCTTTATTGACGGAATTCTTGACGGGACGATTCCGCCCGAACAGCAGAAAAAATATCTGATGATTGTGTCGAACGAGATACGGCGGCTTTCAAGAACCGTTGTGTCGATGCTGAATCTTTCGAAGATCGAGGCGGGAGAGGTCAGCCTTGCGCCCGTAAAGTACGATATCGGAAAACAGATTTTTGATACGCTTCTTTCGTTTGAAAAGCAAATAAATGACAAGAATATTACTGTTGAAGGTTTTGAAGATATGGGCAGTGTCACCATAAACGCCGACAAGGATCTTCTTCAGCAGGTGGTCTACAACCTGTTCGACAATGCGGTGAAGTTCACACCGGAAAACGGCGTGATCAGCGTCAAGGCCAAAAACGAAGAGGGCAAGACCGTTGTCAGCATCAAAAACACCGGAACCGGGGTTTCGGACGAAGAAATCTCAAGAATTTTCGAACGGTTTTATAAGGTTGACAAGTCAAGAAGCTATGACGTTAAGGGCGTCGGCCTCGGCTTGTATATTGTCAAAACGATTATCAATATGCACGACGGAGAAATTACAGCACGAAGTGAAAACGGAAAATTCATTGAATTTTGCTTTGAAATACCGGATTAAAGTAAACTTTAACTATTGTTTTAAGTTTAATTTAGCGAATAATTGTAAATTAGTTTCAACGTAAAAAACAAACGAAATTCCCAGGAAAGGGGCAGTCAATATGTCAGATAATTTCGATAACAACAATGGCGGTTTCGGCGAAAACACAACGCAGCCGGAAACCGAAAACGAGTATTCCTCGTTCCCGAAAGATGACAACGCTGAGACCGGAAACAACAGTCAGAGCCCTTCGGCTGATTTCTCTTCGGGTGAGTATCATTTTGTGCATCCCAGATACGCCAACGAGGACAGCGACGCAAAATCCCCGCTCTCTGATTCTGCTGATGCCGGTCAACCGGCCAATTCCGAACCGGTAAAGCCTTCGTATGACAACAGTTCGGCTTATACAGGCTTTAACAGCACGAATTCTTATTCTCCGTATTCACAGAATAATACCGGTGCCGCAAGCAATAGCAACCCGAACCAAACCACCGGCGCTCCGGGCTACACACCGTACAATTGGAACAACAATCAGACCCAGAGAACCAATCCGAACACCGGCTACAATAACTACAACGGTTATAACGGACAGCCGAATAACGGGTATTATAACAATTCCGCACAGCGTCCGAACAATCCGTATCAGCAGCCGGCGGGATATAACAATAACGGACAGCAGGAACCGCCGAAAAAGGGCAAAGGCGGAAAGATCGCAGCGCTTGTTGTCGTCATTGCAGTTGTCGTCATTGCCGCCGTCTGTGTCATCATCGGTATGACTTCCCGTCCGGATACTGCAGGTGTTCAGCAGTCCACTACGGCACCCGCCGTTACGGAAAATGCGGGCGGAAATCAGAATGCCGCTTCGAACACCGCAACGATTGCAACGACAAATGCGGCAAGCCCGGTTCAGCTTTCTGCGGTTGATGTCGCCGAAAAGGTCAGAAAAAGCGTTGTCGGCGTCATGACGTATCAGAACGGACAGCTTTCCGGCGAGGGCTCCGGTGTTGTAATGGGACTTGATTCAACCGGAGAATACACTTATATTATTACCTGCGCTCACGTTATCAACGAAAAGAATGTCACCTACGGTGTTCAGACGCTCGACGATAAAAAGTATACCGCTGAGCTTGTTGCCACGGATACAAGAACGGATATCGGCGTTTTGAAGGTCAAGGCAACCGATCTTTCACCGGCCGAATTCGGCGACTCATCGACTCTTAAGGTCGGCGAAACCGTCTATGCAATCGGTAATCCCGGCGGTTCGGAATATTTCGGCTCGATGACGGACGGAATCGTTTCCGCCATTGACCGTTCAGTCAGCTCAACGTATAACATCACCTGCATTCAGCATAATGCGGCCATCAACCCGGGCAATTCGGGCGGTGCTCTTGTTAACTCCGCCGGTCAGGTAATCGGCATCAATTCTTCGAAGATTGCCGCTACCGATTATGAAGGTATGGGCTTTGCCATTCCGATGTCGACCGTATCGGCCGTTGTTGATGATCTGATTAAGTATCATTATGTTCCCAACAGACCGAAGCTCGGAATTGAATACACTTCTGTTGATCGTTATCAGCTTTACAGCATGGTTGTTGCGATGAAGGATCTTCCCGCCGGTTCCTTGGTTATTGCCGGCATTTCGAAGGACAGCACCCTCGCCAACACCGATGCGCAGGTTGGCGACATGATCATCGGTGTTAACGGAACGCCGATGGATTCCTCCGATGTATTGCTCGATCTGATCGATACGGGCGCTGTCGGTGATACGCTTACGTTGAATCTTTGTCGTGTAGACAACAGAACGTATAAAATCACTAAGTTCGATGTTACGATCACTCTTGTTGAAGACAAGGGAGACACAACGACACAGGAAGAGACAACCCAATCGTCCGGAAATTACGATTACGGCGGAGCCGGTAGCTTTGAAGACTTCTTCAACGAATACTTTGGCGGGTTCGGCGGCTTCGGAAACTAAATTAAAAAGAGCATTTACCGTTCAGCTTCTTTGTGAGGCTGAACGGATTTTTATGTCATAGAATCAGTACCGGCTTAATGGGTTTTGCGCATTTTTTCGCCTCAGATATTGTAAGAAAATGTCATCTGTGCTAAAATGATCGAAGAGGTGATGTGAAATGTGGCTGATTCTTGCTTTTCTTTCTGCAGCTTTTGCGGCGATGTCTACGGTTCTGGCGAAGCTCGGCGAAAAGGATATCGATTCGACCTTTGCAACTTTTCTGAGAACAGGTGTTGTTCTCGTTTTTTCCTGGGCAATTGTCTTGATTACCGGTACCGTCAGTCAGATCGGACAGATTGAAAAATCGTCGTGGCTTTTTCTGATTCTTTCCGGCCTTGCAACCGGCGGGTCGTGGCTTTGCTATTTCCGGGCGTTACAGCTCGGAAATGCCGGACCGGTTGCTGCGGTAGATAAAACAAGCACCGTTCTGACCGTAATTTTAGCCTTTATCATCTTTGATGAAGAGGTAAAGCCTGTCCGTATTCTTGCTATTGTGCTGATGCTTGCAGGGGCGTTATTGGTGGCTTACGGCGGTAAGGCGAAAACTACCGACGGAAGAAAGCCGATAAAAAGACAATGGATCCTATATGCGGTGCTTTCGGCTGTTTTTGCGGCACTGACGTCGATTTTGGCAAAGCTCGGAATCAAGAACATCGATTCCAATCTCGCAACGGCAATACGCACGGTTGTGGTGCTTTTGATGAGCGGCATAATGATTCCCATTAAAAACCGGGGGAAGAAGCTGGCATTGCCAAAGGGCAAGCAGGCGCTGACGCTTGTTCTTTCCGGTGTTGCTACCGGCGGATCGTGGCTTTGTTATTTCAATGCACTTCAGACAGGGCAGGCAAGCGTGGTTGTGCCGGTTGATAAATTGAGTATTGTATTGATTGCCGTATTTTCAAGAGTGTTCCTGAAAGAAAAGCTGAGTGCTTATTCCGTTTCGGGTCTTGCGGCGGTGACGGTCGGAACACTTCTCATGCTGATATAATAAACGAAAAAATGCTGCCTTAGGCAGCATTTTTTCGTTAAGAAAAGATTTATAAGAAAGGGGTTAAGAAGAAATCAGATTACGCAACGACCGTAAGATAATCGCCGTTTTTCTTATCCTGTGTGTTGTCTTCCTTGTCGTTTGAAACCCAGGTGTGAATGATAGCCGGGTTATCAAGAATTTCGTCTACCTTCTTCATGAACGGAACGATATCGCCGAAGTCGATCGCTCTGTGGTCGAAGGTGATGCAAAGCGGAAGAATCGAACGGATTCCGATATCCTTTGAGCCGTCCTCATTTTTGATGACTACGGGTCTGTCCTGAATGGCACCGACCGCAAAGGCACTGACCTGAGGCGGTACAATTTCAAGAAGAGAAACCGCACCGTGCTGTCCGCGGTAAATAGAGCCGACATTCGATACCGTAACGGTACCCTGCTCAAGGTCTTTCATGGTCAGTCTTTCGGTCTCGGGGATTGCATCATATTCTTTCTTTGCCTTGCCCCTGAGATGGTTGACCTTGCACTTGCCGAAGTTGGCACCGCCGATTCTTGTAATGACCTGGAAAAGCTTGCCTTCTTTGAGGGTTTCGATTGTCTTATTGAAAGCGACATCGTACATCGCTTCCGTGAGGTTGGTCTTTTCCGCACGGCGTCTGACGTCGTTGATGTAAGCGGTCATATCGTCAAGTGTTCTGTTGCCGAAATCACGAAGATTGACAGTCATCATTTCACCGTTGGGAAGGATTGTCGGCATCGAGAAGTTAATCTCTTCGAAGGTGTCAATCTTACCGGTGACGAATCTTCTGTTGAAATTGATGTGAGAATTCATAATCGGAGCCGCCTTAAGACCCTCAGCGATGATCTTAAGCATGAGGGTGTTGAACGTGATTTTGTTTTCGCCCTCACGTCCTTTGTTGAGCTTCTTAAACTCATCATAAAGCTCAGTAACATCGGGCTCATACATATAACAAACATGGGGAACATTCTGCCACGAATCCGATGTGACGTTGGCTACGATTTTTCTTTGAATTCCGAAATACTCTCTTCTTGTTACTCTCATGGGAACATCTCCTTTTCTGTGTATTCTTTCTTAAAATCTTATATTTCGAGTTGTTGTTTCAACCAAGTTTATTTACTTAACATTACGTTCATATTTTATCATGAAATTTAGCTTCTGTCAATGACGCATTCTTACAATTTGCACTAATATCAAAAATAATTTTATGCAATACTCACAAAAAAATGAATACTTGCTCACCTTGGAGGGTTTCAATACTCCGTAGGCTCGGGATAAACCCACGGAGTATTGAATGAGGAGGAGAAAAATCTATATAATTAGTAATCAGCACGGGGTAAGAAAGCACAAGCTTTCTGAGCGAGTACTCACTCGCTTTCGCTTCTAATAAAACAGGGCTTTTACAAACCCTATTGCATTTAGCTTGATTCATTTATAATCCTTAATGTTTAAATACACTTAAAAGAGTTGTTAAAATGAAGTTAAATTGCAAAAAAAATTGCAAAATAATCGGTTTTGTCGCTTATTTTTAGAAGATCTACGGGTATATTTCTAAACACAAAAAATGCACTGCATTTCGAAAACACAGTGCATTTTTGCTGAAAGTAATTTTTAGAGGCTTTTGCCTGTTACAAGCCGATAGGTGTCCAACGTGATTTTTTCCATTTCGGGAAGAACTTTTTCGATTTCTTCGACCATTTTGAACTGGTTTCTTGCCCGGACGAGATTGTGCTCGGGATATTCGGTCTTGAAATACACGTCGCCGTCAAGATAGTCGGTCAAAAATCTCATACCGCACTCAAAGGTCATCAGCTTTGCCGAAAAAGCAAGGTTTTCGACCTCAGCCTTTGTCAGCGCTTCGGCACAGCTTTCAAGGTACCCCTTGACATAGCTTTCGTACAGGTCAAGCGAAACGGATACCTTACTTAAGTCCGCTTCGTCCTCAGCGGCCGTTTTCGCTCCGAAGCGGATTGCGTCGCCGAAGTCGTAAAGTGAAAGACCGGGCATGATGGTATCAAGGTCAATAACGCAGATACCCTTGCTGGTTGCGCTGTCAAAGAGAATGTTGTTAAGCTTGGTGTCGTTGTGGGTGACTCTGAGCGGAATTTCGCCTTTGTCAAGCAGAGCAAGCGCTCTTTCGGTGTCGTCTTTTCTTTCGAGTGCAAAATCGATTTCTTTTTGTACCCCGGCAGCTCTTCCGACTACGTCTTTTTCGACCGAGTCAACGAGATTCTGAAGTCGTTTCGGTGTGTTGTGAAAATCGGGAATCGTTTCATAAAGGTTGTCGATCGGATAATCGCTTAAAAGGCATTGGAAGCGTCCGAAGCTACGACCTGTGTCCTCGAAAACCTCACGGCTGTCGATCATGTTCAGGGTGAACGAGTCGTCAATGAAGTTGTAGATTCTCCAACAATTCTTGCCGTCCTGATAATAGTATTTTCCGTCCTTGGCTTTGAGAAAATGTAAGGTCTCACGGGCGGGATCTCCGCCGTTTTTCTCGATCTTATTTCTCAGAAACGAGGTGACATTGATGATATTATCCATCAGTGCCTGCTGATTCTTAAAAACAACGGTATTGATGTTCTGAACTAAGTATTTTTTGATTTCTTCGCCGTCTTTGAACACGGCAAGATAGGTTGAGTTGATGTGTCCGTCGGTAAATACCTTGCTTTCGATAAAGTCGCCGTCAATGCCGAAAGCCCGGCACACGGAATTTATTTTTTCGTCGTTTACAGCCATAATACCAATTTTCCGAGCAGAGCTTTGGTAAGTGTGCTCTGCCTGATCCTTTCTGAATTTATTATTTGCTATCTGAAAACTTGATCTTAGCAAAATGCTTCGGATTGTGAAAACCCGGGGGAAGCGTTGACATCGGAGAGAACGAGCCGTAATGCGGTCTTTCGGTTAAATCGCCGCATTTATAGAAGTTTGCGTAAAACTCACTGCCGTCATAGTCGAAACTTTTACCGTAAAGGGCTTTGATGAATTCATCGGGCACAAACAGCGAAAGCGACCATCCGTTTTCCGTTACATCGGTGCTGACGGTAACCTGTTCATCGGTAAGCTCTTTGACGTATCGTCTGTCGCCTTTGCCCTTGCCGATTTCGCTCAGGTATGCGCCGGCGGGGTTCATTTCGATATTGATGTATTCCTCTTTGTCTGCAAAAGGACGGAAGAAAAACTCCATGCAGCTATCCTGCCAGCAGGGGTCATCTCTGTCTTTGCAGGTGATACGAAGCTTCGTTTCGTCGGTTTTCATTTTAAGGAAGATTCCTTTGTTGCGTATAAGGCAAAGCTGAAAGACCGTTTCGGGGCGGTATTTTTCTTCGCTTTCCCATTGAAACACGTCAATTTTGCCGACGGGTACTTCTTTCCAGTCAGGCTCATGATTAAAGCAATAAGTCAGATACTCTTTCATTGCTTTTCTTCTTCCTTTTCACGAAGATAGTACATTCTCGAGTCGGTGTCGAAAAGCATTCTTGTCGTGCCGAGCTTGAAGCCGCTCAAAGCGAAATGCTGATGCGGACGGAAGCCGAAATTGACAAGAGCGTCGCCGCCTATCGAGACGTATTCCTCCTTTTCGGTTTTCAGCTTGACGGTTTCGGTGAGGAAATCATAAAGCTTGCCGTCCTCCATGTCAAGCTTCTTCGGCAGGGGAACGTTGATGATTTCACCGAAGCTTCTGATGTTGAGAAGCTGCGTTCTGGCCGAAAGAGAGTAGTTCTTCTCGGGATCAAGGTCAACGAACCGAATCGAGTCGTTGCCGGAATTTGGCTTGACCCGGTTGACGAAGTAACCCATCATGGACTCTTTCTTGTCCTCGGAGGTAATCTGCCATTTTGCGACATCGCTTGTAAAGAAATCGCCGATACGGCTGAATGTGCCGAACTGAAGCAGCTTTCTGTGCGCCTTATAATATTCAATTTGCTTGATAACGGCGGCTTTGTCGAACTTTGAAAGCTGTGTAACGTCAAGCTCATAGCCCAACAGACCGAAAGAAGCTACGTTGAAGCGGTCTTCGACCGAGGAGGCACGGAAGTTTGCAAAAGAAGGGGAGGCGGAGACGTGCATCGTCATAACCGACTGCGGATAGCCGTAGGAGGTGCCCGACTGAATATGCACTCTGTCAAGCGCATCGGTGTTGTCGCTCGTCCAGCATTGCGGCATATAGCAGAACGTACCGAGGTCGAAGCGGTTTCCGCCGCTTGAGCAGGCCTCGAAAAGGATTTCGGGGAACTTTTCGGTCAGTGCGCTCCAGATTTTGTAAAGACCCAAAATGTAGCGGTGGAAGAATTCACCGCTTCTCGCTCCCTTGCGGCGGGAGAACACGTCGGAGAACTGACGGTTGTAGTCCCACTTGATATATTCGATATGACCGTAGCGGAAAACGTCGGTCATGGTGTTGATGAGATATTCGACAACATCGTCTCTTGTCAGGTCGAGAATCAGCTGATTTCTGCCCTGAGACGGTGTATACAGGTCGGTCGTGACCGCCCAGTCGGGGTGGGCACGGTAAAGATCGCTGTCGGGCGAGATCATTTCCGGTTCGACCCAAAGACCGAACTTGAGACCGAGGTTGTTGATCTGACGGGACAGCCCGTCAATGCCCGACGGAAGCTTCTTTTTGTTGATGTACCAGTCACCGAGAGAGGACTTGTCGTTGTTTCTCTTGCCGAACCAGCCGTCGTCAAGGACAAACATTTCGGCACCGAGTTGTTTGGCGGCTTTGGCGATTTCAACGATTTTCTTTTCGGTGAAGCTGAAGTAGGTGGCTTCCCAGTTGTTGACGAGAATCGGGCGCTCTCTGTTTTTCCAATAGCCTCTGACGATGTGCTCTTTGACAAAGGCGTGCATATTGTGGCTCATGCCGTTAAGACCCTCGTGTGAGAACGTCATGACGCTTTCAGGCGCATCAAGAAATTCACCGGGGGAGAGAAGCCATTCGAATTCAAACGGATGGATACCGTTCTGAACCCGGAGGGTACCGTGCGGCGCAACCTCGGTGCGGGCGATATGGTTGCCCGAGTAGACAAGGTTAAAGCCGTAGCATTCGCCCTTTTGTTCGTCGCATTCGCCCTTTTTGAGGGCGAAGAACGGATTGTGCCGGTTGGAGCTGGCTCCGCAGATAGAGCCGACGGAAAATTCGCCGGAGGTCAGCTTGTGCTCGTTCTTGTACCGTTCTCTTGCCCAGGCACCGTCAAAGGTGAGCATAGTATAATCGTCGGCGTCAAGGTCAATCTGCATACTCATCAGCGATTTTACTTTGAACGGTTTGTCGCCTTTATTGTAAAGGCGTACGCTTCTTGTAATAACGTTGCACTCACTGAAAACGGTATAGAAAAGATGAAGCTGACTGTTTAAAAACTTATCTTCAAGAATAACGGTCAGCGTCTGCGATTCGCCGTAGCTTGACGGAAGCCCCTGAAGGTCGGGCTTGACGGCGGTGACGGCGGCGGATTTGAAAAGGAAATCCGTTGTGAAGTTGTCGTCGGCCGAGGTGATCTGAACGGCAGGCAGACGGTAGTCGCCTTTTCCGTAGGAGGAATACTCGAGTGCGATATGGTCGAGCGACAGCGTGGTGTCGTCCTGAGAATAGGCGGTGCTGTTTGACCAGCCACATTCATGCTTATCAAAGAGGAAAGTGAAGTCCTCACAGTTTCTGATTCTTTTTCCGTAGTAAAGACTTTCGAGATGGCCGGACGGCAGTGCTCTGAAAAGATAGCTTGTTTTCTCCGTCTGCAAATGGAACACATTACCGGGATTGGTAAAGATCATGGGAAAATCTCCTTTCTCTTACAAAGTCGCAATATGCGATTATTATATTTTATACTATAATATGGAAGTTGTCAAGAATTTACCGGTGAATGTGGCTTGCCGACAAGAAGGTTTTATGAAAAAGAAAAAAACACTGAAAAAATCAGATGTGAAGATGATAAACACTTGTTTTACGCATATCGATGTGATATAGTTAAAAAGAATAATAGATTTTTTTATTATTTGTTGCAAACGGTACCACAGCCGTATTCAGTGTCCTTTTTTTCGTACTTAAATTATTGTATACTATTTATGAGGTGTTATAATGAAGCTGATTTTTTGTATTGATGACAACAACGGAATAATGTTCAACAACCGCAGGCAAAGCCGGGACAGCGTTCTTTGCGAACGGATTTGCGCTCTTTGTGAGGGAAGCGTTCTTTGGATGAGCGAATATTCGGCGAAGCTGTTTGAGGACGCCGACGGACTGAAAGCGGACAACGACTACATGACAAAAGCGGGTGATGATGATTTTTGCTTTGTGGAGGATCTTGACTATTCGCTTGAAAACTGTCGGGAAGTGATTCTCTATAAATGGAACCGACACTATCCGGCGGACCGCTATTTTGAGGCCGACTTGAAGGCTCTCGGATTTAAACTGATTTCCAAGTACGATTTTGCAGGCTCATCGCATAAAAAAATTACAGAAGAAATTTATCGGAAGCAGGAGGAAAAATGAGATGAAAAACAGACAATCATCCGGAAAGCTGAATCCGTTTAAAAGCGTTATTGCGCTTTTGCTCGTCATTGCGTTTTGTCTGAGCGGCTGCGGCGCATCGACACCGGACGAAACCCTGTTGACGGAAATTGAATCGACGACCGTCATAACCGAAACCGAGGCGGCGGGCAATGTTGCTTCACAGGAAAGCACCGAAGAAGAAAAAACCGAAGCCACAACACAAAGTGAAAAAGAGACGGCGCAAACGCCGACCCAAAATAACAACCTGAGCGACAAGAAAATCTCGCTTTCGTCGATTCCGAAGTTTTCCGGAAAAGCCTATACGGCGGTCAATGATAATAAACCGTTTTTCACCCCGGAGGAAATCACGGACGAAGCCTTCGAAAAGTACGGAAACCTCGATAAAAAGGGGAGATGTACGGCCGCCTTTGCTTGCCTGGGAACCGAAATTATGCCCGGCGAAGACGAGGACAGAGGAAGCATCAGCAGCATCACTCCTACGGGCTGGGTTCAGGCGAAATACGACAATGTCAGCGGCAAATACTTATATAACCGCTGTCATCTGATCGGTTGGCAGCTTACAGCCGAAAACGCCAACAAAGCCAATCTGATTACCGGGACGAAGTATCTGAACGTCGAGGGTATGCTTCCGTTTGAGAACATGATTGCCGACTATATCAAGGAAACCGGCAACCACGTCATGTATCGGGTCACACCGATTTTTGAGGGCAATAATCTTTTAGCAAGCGGCGTACAGCTTGAAGCGTATTCGGTTGAGGACGACGGCGACGGAATCTGCTTTAATGTTTATTGCTATAACGTTCAGCCGGGAATTACGATTGATTATGCAACGGGAAGCAGCAGCCTGACCGCAGGCGGCTCGTCAAAAACTACGGCCGGTCAAGAGACGACAAAGTCAAAAACCACAACCACCAAGCCGAAGAAAACGACGACAACCGAAGCCGACGCCGGCTTTACGAACACCGGCACATACATACTGAACACAAACACAAAAAAGATTCATTACCCGAGCTGCGGCTCCGTAAAACGAATGAAGGCTCAAAACAAAGAAAGCTATACCGGCAGTCTTGATGCGCTTCTTGCAAGAGGCTACACCAAATGTGAGAAATGTTTTTGAAAAACGGACAAGCAAATCCCGCCTGTGAAAACAAGCGGGATAGTTTTTGTTTGGTGATAGAATGACACACTTGATAAAATGCCAAGCTGCTTTGCGTTGAAAAATTTGCTGTTTGCAGAAAGTGAAAACGCAATTTAAATCACGAAAGCTTGTATTTTAACAAGCTTTCTCTGCGGTGAAAAATCAACCGTCAGCAGTGTGTTCCCCGCAACTGCACTTCTTCACTGTTCCCTCTTACTTTTTACTTCCCAAAATCCCGTCCGAAGTAAGGAAGAGTGAAAAAGTAATAAGTAAAAATCCCGCCCGCAAAATGCGAACGGGATTTTTGGTGCCGGTGACCGGACTTGAACCGGTACGGTGTTGCCACCGAGGGATTTTAAGTCCCTTGCGTCTGCCTATTCCGCCACACCGGCACAACGGGAATATTATACCTTCGGCAAGTCGGAATGTCAAGTGTTTTTGTGAGATCGGCAAGAATTCCATGTGAAACCGGTGAAAGCGGACAATTCCTGCGGACTTTCAGTCCGGCTCTGATGCACTTTTGTATTCTCAGGACCGGCGGATTTCATTTTCGCCAAGGCTTCCTTTGCGGTATGCTGACGGCGTCTGACCGGTATACTGCTTGAAAATACGGTTGAAGTGGCTCAGGCTGGCGTAGCCGAGCATATTGGAAAGCTCAAGTAGCGGAATCTCCGAGTTCTTTAAAAAATCGCAGGCAATCGCTATTTTCAGCTCCTTAAGATACTGCTTGACGGTTTTTCCGGTATATTTTCGGAAGTATTCAATCATGACGGGCGGCGAGAAGTTGCCAAGCTTGTAAACGTCGGCGGCGGTGCAGGCATAAAACGACGGAGAATGGATTTTTTCAAGAACCGCCGTGAACCATTCGGGACACTGCATTTCCGCAGTCGCTTCGCTTGAAAGCAGGGCGGAGATTGCACGGATGACAAGTTCGGCAAAAAAGAAATAATCACATTCAAATCCGTTGTGCTCGAGCATATTGATTTTTTCCGCTCTGCTTTTAAAAAACTGGAGGTCGTCGACGCTGAGCATGACCGACCGTTTTTTTCTTGCGCAAAGTCCGGCAGCTGTTATCTCGAGTGCGGTGCAGAGTTTGTCGAATTTTTCTTCCGTGATACTGATATTCATGTGAATACAGCCTTGTTCGGGCTGTGCGGAAATTTTGTGACAGTCCTCGGGTCGAATGAAACTCAAGGCACCTTTTTTTAAAAGAAAGGTTTCGCCGTTGATTTCATGAAGCGCCGTCCCTTGCGTTATAATAAAAAATTCATAAAAATTGTGATTGTGAAGATCCGTCGTGTCCGCACTCCACCAATGAAGAGAGATTCCCCTTGTTCTGAGTTTGTCGTTATCTTTGAAATCGACTGTTACCGCCTGATTTTCAGGGGGATTCAGGTTACGGTTTTCCATTTCGCATTTTCCTTTGATTTTTATTGGTTTTATGGTATCATTTTTAATAGATAATGTCAATACGGAATGCGAACTTAAAAAATCACTCATATCGATTAAATAAAAGCAAGAAAAAAAGGCGGCTGTGTTTTACAATATACTTGGGTGAATTCCTAAAACAAAAGGAGATAAAAAGTATGGAGAAAACAACTCAAGTCAAAAAGACGAACCCGCTGCGCTATGCTGTCGGTATGTTCGGAACGTCAATTCCGATCAATATGTTCAAAACCTTTGCGGTGCTGTTTTATGTTGATCAGCTCAGTCTTATCACGTCAAAACAGTTTGCAATCATTACGGCAGTGTATACTTTCCTTGATGCGATCGACAACCCGATTTACGGCTTTTTATCCGACCGCACAAGAACCCGTTTCGGACGCCGCAGACCGTGGCTTCTGATCGGAACCCCTCTTTTGGTCCTTTGCTTTATCATGTTCTTTAATCCTCCCGCCGCACTCGCTCCGGGATCGGTATTCTGGTATGTTCTGATTATGTACATGCTTACCGGTACGCTTGACTCGCTTATCAGCTCGAACTACGGTTCTCTTTTCCCGGAACTTTTTAAGACCGAAGAAGAACGCGCCAAGACCAACGCAATCCGTCAGGTGTTCCAACTGATTGCCATGGTTATTTCCATCGCTCTTACCCCGATCATTGCCGAAAAATTAGGATACAGCAAAACCGCACTCGTTTACGGCGTTCTTGCTGTTGTTGTCATTGTTTTTATGACACTCGGCACCCATGAAGATCTTTCGAATCAGGACAAGCCGAAGCCGCCGCTTCTCGGTTCGATCAAAGCTGTTATCATCAACCCGAAATACTGGAAATACGGCTTTACAAACGCCGCTTTTGCCGCATCCATTTCTCTCGTCCAGGCCGGTATTCCGCTTTATATCAAGTATTTCCTCAAAAGAGAAGACGGCATGAGCTCAACGATCATGCTCGGCGTTTCGATTTTAAGCGCAATTGTTTTTATTCCCGTTTGGTTCAAGATCATAAAGAAAACAACCATCATGCCGGCATGGCGTTCCGCTTTTGCGATTTTAGGTGTTGCTCTTTTACCGCTTTTCTTTACGTCGAATTTCGTTTCAGCAATCTGTATTGCCGTTGTTCTCGGCTTCGGTATGGGCGGAGTTCAGGCATCTATGGACGTTGTCGCCGCAAGAATTATCGACGAGGACAGCCGCAAGTACGGACTTCAGAGAGAGGGTATCTATTCCTCGCTTCTCGGCGTTCTTAACAAGGTCAGCGGTCTTTTTGTTTCAGCCGGTTACCTGATCGTCGGAAAATTCTTCGGATATGAAAACGGCGAAAACCCGGGTTCGGCTCCCGATCTCGCTTCCCGATTCCTTGTTGTCATCTTCCCGGCGATTCTGATGCTCCTTGCTTTTGCCCTTTCGTTCTTCCTCAAATTCAAGGAAGACGGGAAAACGCAGGAAGAGGAAATCAGTTTTGCCGATGCGGAAATCAGCCTCGCTGGTGAGGACATTGGTTTCCTTGAAGCGGAAATGGAGGCCGAGGCTTCGGCGGAGGCAGAATAATGGCTGTTATCAATATTACATTCCGCTCAGAACAGCTGAAAAGAAACACGCAGGTCTGTCTGTGTATGCCCGACTCAATCCGCATGAATAACCGGGCAATCAGCGACAGAAAGGTGCTGTGGCTTTTGCACGGCCTTTCCGAGGACAACACCTCGTGGATCACTTATTCGAACATCGCTTATTATGCGATGAAAGGCGACTTTATCGTTATCATGCCTGCCGGCGACCGAAGCATGTACTGCGACAACATCAACGGTCAGAACTACTTTAAATTCATCGCCGATGAGTTGCCCGAATATTTTCATCAGATTTTCGGCATCTCAAACGAACGGGAAAAGAACTATATCGCCGGACTTTCCATGGGCGGCTTAGGGGCGGCGAAAATTGCGCTGACCTATCCCGAACGGTATACGGCAATGGGAAGCTTTTCGGGTCTTTTAGACCTTTCACCGCTCAAGTATGTTTTAAACGACGAGATGAAAAATGATTTTCCGTTTATGCTTTCCGCTCTTGACGATATCAAGCATACCCCCTTAAGCCCCGTTGCACTGCTGGACAGGGATAAGCATAAGGACTTAAAAATGTACATATCGAGCGGATTGCAGGACAATCTTGTTATTACAAGTATATCCTTTAAAAGAAGAGCCGATAAGCTGAAGCTTGACTGTGAGCTCGTTTTGAAAAAAGGAAAGCATGAATGGACGTTCTGGGATCCGCAGGTCAAGCATTTTTGCGAAAAAATAATGGGGTGTCAGTGTGAATAAGACGGTTATCAGGCACACAATTGAAAAAAGCAAAGAGGGAACCTATTACACGCTGCCGTTTGAGCTGCCCGACGGACTCGAAAGCTTTACGGTGACTTACCGGTATGACAAGCAGACGCAGGGGATTACGGGCAGAAAAAAGAACCCGTGTATTATTGACCTCGGGCTCATGGACGGAGACGGACGGTTTTTAGGCTGGTCGGGAAGTGCAAGAGACAGCGTCACTGTCGGCGAATTCGAAAGCACAAAGGGCTATCTTTCACAGCCGCTAAAAGGCGGAACGTGGCAGATTCTCATCGGAGCCTACAAGCTCAACAAGCCCGAAGTCGAGGTCGAATATACGATTGAATTTCACGAAAAGAGGCCGAAGCTTTATTTCGGAGACTTACATATTCATACCGACGCCTCGGACGGCAAGCATTCGTGCTATGAGATTGCCGAAATGGCGAAAGAAAAGGGACTTGACTTCGTAGCACTCGCCAACCATAACAACTACTGCGAAAACTTCTCGCTTCCGAAGAACACGGGAATCACCTTTATCCCCGCCGTCGAATGGACGCACTACAAGGGACATATCAACCTTTTCGGGGTTGAAAATCCATTCGAAAACTCTTTCGTTGCGAACACAAAAGAGGAAATGCGGCAGCTGATTGAAAATGCGAAGAAAAAAGGCGCCGTTGTTTCGGTCAATCACCCGATGTGTCCGATTTGTCCCTACCTTTGGGGTGACGACGAAATTTACGACATGATGGAAGTCTGGAACGGGCCGATGCGTCCGACGAATGTCAGAGGAATCGAAAAATGGACAAGTCTGTTAAAGACCGGCCGCATCATTCCTGCTGTCGGAGGAAGCGATTTTCATTCGCTCAAGTCGCCGGTCAGAATCGGCAACCCCGTCAACGGCGTATGGAGCGAGTCGCCGTCGGACCAAGACCTTCTTTCGGCAATCCGAAGCGGACACAGCTTTATCGCTTCGTCAACGCAGGCACCGCAGCTTTTTCTCAGAAGCGGTGACAAAATGATGGGCGATACGGTGTTTGCGGACGGAAAGACTGTCAGCATCAGCATCATTGCCGAAAACGCAGAAAAAGCGAAGCTGATTCTTGTTACGGCAAAGCGGGAAGAACCGGTCACAGCCGATAAGGTTTCGGTCGGTGCCGATGAGGTTTTTGCCTATGTAAAAGCCGTCGGAAAATTCAATCAGGTGACAGCAATCACCAATCCGATCTATATCAGGTAATCATTTTTAGGTGATAATTATAAATTCAATCGCTGAACTTGTAAAATTTGCACAAAGCAATACTTTAAATTGCTAAACTTTTTTAAGTTTGTGACATTGACTTTTGCTTTATGCGGTGATAAGATAATAGCAGAAAAGGCAAGGACGCCGACAGAGAAACTGTCAGTGTCCCTGCCCTTTTTTCATTTTCCGGAAAACCAAAAAACAGGCAAGCTCTAAAAACTCAAGGCGTTTGGCATAGCGCACAAATGATGTCGGCTTTTAGGAAAAAATCCGCAGGAATACTCTGTGTATTTCAAGGATTTGGGGCGACAAAGACGGCATTGGTTGGGTACTATGACGAATGCCGGGATGTTTTCAGATGTTGCCAATATCAAGGAGTTGAAAATTTATGGAAAACATCACGGTACTATTTTCTGATGTTAACACAATGTGGACACTTATCGGCGCGGCTTTGGTTTTCTTCATGCAGGCAGGCTTTGCCATGGTCGAAACCGGCTTCACCCGCTCAAAAAACGCCGGTAATATCATCATGAAAAACCTTATGGATTTTTCTATCGGCACGCCGCTTTACTGGCTTGTCGGCTTCGGAATCATGTTTGGCACACAGTCGGCCGTTTTCGGCGGCATCGACTTTTTCACAAGGGGCGACTACGCCGAGATTCTTCCCGACGGCGTAAGCTTCTTTACTTTCTTCATTTTCCAGACTGTGTTCTGTGCAACGGCGGCGACGATCGTTTCCGGCGCCATGGCAGAACGGACAAAATTCTCTGCTTACTGCATTTATTCGGCGGCAATCAGCCTGATTATTTACCCGGTTTCGGGACATTGGATCTGGGGCGGCGGCTGGCTTTCACAGCTCGGCTTCCACGATTTTGCCGGCTCAACGGCGGTTCATATGCTCGGCGGTGTCTGCGCCCTTGTCGGTGCGGCTATCTTAGGCCCCCGTATCGGTAAGTACAACAAGGACGGCACCCCGAATGCCATCCCCGGTCACAGCATCACCCTCGGCGCTCTCGGCGTATTCATTCTCTGGTTCTGCTGGTTCGGTTTCAACGGCGGCTCGACCGTTTCGATGACGGGCGGTGCAGCGGAACTTGCCGGTCTTGTCTTCTTCAACACCAACCTTGCCGCTGCGGTTGCGACCTGCACGGTTATGATTATCACCTGGATCCGTTACAAAAAGCCAGACGTGTCCATGACGCTCAACGGCTCGCTTGCCGGTCTTGTTGCTATCACAGCAGGCTGTGACTGCGTAAGACCGTGGGCGGCGGCTGTGATCGGAATGTGCTCCGGCTTTGCGGTTGTTTTCGGTATCGAGTTTGTCGATAAGGTTCTCAAGGTTGACGACCCCGTCGGTGCTGTCGGTGTTCACTGCATCAACGGTGCGCTCGGTACGATTCTTACCGGCGTGTTTGCTTCCAATTCATGGCTCGCTGATGCCGGTATGTCAAGAGGCAAGTTCATCGGTATCCAGTGCCTCGGCGTTGCGGCAACGCTTGCATGGGGTGCGGCGGCTATCACCATCGTATTTATGATTATCAAGAAGACCATCGGACTTCGTGTCACCGCCGAAGAGGAAATCTCCGGTCTTGACCTTCCCGAACACGGACTTGTCAGTGCTTACGCCGACTTTATGCCGACCGTCAACCCGATTCAGATTGAAGAAGCGGCGGAAGTAACCGGTACGGTTGACCCGGCTGTTGCCGTTCCCGTAACGGTTGCACCCGGAACGGATCTTGAGTCTTCGGGCAGCGAGCAGAAGCTGACGAAGATTGAAATCATCATGAAAGAGGAACGCTTTGCGGCTCTTAAATCCGCAATGGTTAAAATCGGTATCACGGGCATGACCGTAAGCCACGTTCTCGGCTTCGGCACGCAGATCGGCAACACCAAGTATTACCGAGGCGTCAAGCAGGACGTTAACCTGCTTCCGAAGGTTCAGGTTGACATCGTTGTCAGCAAGGTGCCCGTCAGAACCGTTATCGAAACGGCGAAATCCGTTCTTTACACCGGCAACATCGGCGACGGAAAGATCTTCGTCTATGACGTTGAAAACGTAGTCAAGGTCAGAACGGGCGAGGAAGGCTATGACGCTCTTCAGGACGTAGAATAAAAGGCAGTATCTGAATGTCAGTCCGCTTTTAAGAAAAGATTAAGAATAGAAAAAGACAGTCACCCGTCGGTTCATCCGTCGGGTGGCTGTCTGCTTAAGCGTTATTCTCGTTTTCGCCGTTTTCCGGTTCGTTTAAGATTTCTGTCTGAATGGCGGGGTTTTCCTGCTGAACCGGGGACTGTGTGTTTTCGTTTTCCTTTACGTTTTGGTACTTGCGCTTGCCTTTCGAATAGTTACGTTTCAGCTTGTGCGTCGAGGTCTTTTCAAGCTCGTTTGTTTCAATGTTGATTTTTTTGATGCTCTTATACGAGGGCAGACGGCGGTTGAGCTTTCTTACCGCTTCGACAATCGCTTTCTGAATGTCCTGACTTGTCAGCTTATCTTTTTTCAGCTTCTTTTTGATTGCCTGCTCGTCGGGTACGACCTTTGCCGTGACCTGCGGGTCGGATCGTGAGCCTTCCGAACCGAATATCAGCGATTCCAGAACGGCGGGGTCACTGTTGAGATAATACTCAAGTTCTTCGGGATAGATGTTTTTGCCGTTTTTGGTGACAATGACGTTCTTGCTTCTGCCCGTTATATGATAATTTCCGTTTTCGTCCGCATAGCCGAGGTCGCCCGTATGAAACCAGCCGTCTATGATGACTTTGTCGGTCTCCTCCTGATTTTTATAATAGCCGAGCATGACCATCGGGCCTTTGACGATGATTTCACCGATTCCGTCCTCGTCCGGCTTAAAGATCTGCGCTTCGGCGTAGCCGATCGGCTTGCCGACGCTGTCGGGGGTCGGGTCGTCGGTCGAATTGCAGATTACGATGGGTGAGCACTCCGTAAGCCCGTAGCCGATAATCACAGGGAAACCGAAGGCTTCGTAATCTCTTGCCACGTCGGGGTCGAACATTGCCGCTCCGCCGATAATCATACGAAGATTGCCGCCGAAAACGGCATGAACAAGTGAGTAAATGCGCTTTTTCGTGTCTTTGTTTCCGATCTTTGAAAAGAAAGACTTGGCTTTCCCGGCAGTGAACGCCTTTTTGAAAGCACCCTGACTGCTTAACTGCTCAACGATTTTTTTATGCATTTTTTCGAGCATCAGCGGAACGGAAACAAAAACAGTCGGATTATATTCGTTTAAGTTTTCGACGACGTGCCGAAGCCCCTGAGAAAAGCTTACCGAGCCGCCGATGGCAATAATCGCAAGCATGACGATTGCCTGATAGGCATGGTGAAGAGGTAAAACGCAAAGCGTCGAGTCGTCGTAGTTGATTTTAACCTTGCTGAGGGTACCGTATATATCCGAACACAGATTACGGTGGGAGAGCATGACGCCTTTTGCCATTCCGGTCGTTCCCGACGTGAAGAGCAAAACGGACATTGTATCGGGGTCAATCTCGCAGTCCGAAAAGGCGGTTACGCCCTGTTTGATTAAAGCTTTTCCGTCATCAATCAGAGCGTGAAACGAAATCACCCGTTCATCGTCATAGTCATCGATGCAGATAATGAGAAAGCCTTGCGGAAGCTTCTCGGAATTCTCGATAAGCTTTTCGGTTACTCTTTTATCGGCAATGATTGCCTGAAGCTCGGCGAATTCAATAATATTGAAAAGTTCGGGAATAATAGTCTCGCGGTCGATTGCGGCGACAACACCTGTTCCGCAGCTTACGGCAAAATACGAAACGCACCATTCATAGCAGTTTTTTGCGCAAAGTCCGATATGGCAATTTTTAAGACCGAGTTTTTCGGTTAAGGCGGTTCCGAGAGAATCGACGTGAGATGAAAATTTTTTATAGGAAATGCTGTTGATTTCGCCGCTTTCGTCTTTTACAAGAAAAGCTTTTCTAATAGCGTATCTTGCAGCATTGGCTTTGAGCATTTGTTTGAGGGTAATAAAATCCGGTTCCTTTTCTTCGGCGGTATCAAAAACCGGCTCGTTTTCATTCATTTATGTCACCTCCGTTACGATGATATTTTTTGAAACATAATTGAATTTATAAAAGTAAATTTTTGTTTTGCCGCCGGGCGACGCCGATGCCGGGGCGCGGTGCTTGATAGAAATTCATCAGGATGCCTGCGCAGATTGATTCAGAGCTTCCCTAAAATCTAAAACCTGCTGTCTGTCGGTTTTTCTTCTTTTCTCCCAAAATCTGCAAACCGTACCCATCAGATAAACACAAACTGAACAAGAACCATGTAGCCAACCGTGCCGATGAATATCGAAAGCAGCATATTTCTTCTCCATATATGCATTCCCGCCGTTACGGCAACCGAAATCAGTTCGGGGATCCCGTATGGGAAC
Organism: uncultured Clostridia bacterium; assembly: GCA_945863885.1. GTDB lineage: Bacteria > Bacillota > Clostridia > Oscillospirales > Acutalibacteraceae > UBA6857. The sequence goes on along the minus strand of CAMAZY010000003.1, from coordinate 121,999 downwards.
ACAAGAAGGCTGACGTACTTGAAACACAGTTGCTGTTTTGGTTCTTTTGTCTTTCCCTGTCATTACTTATCTCTGCCCTGTTTTATTGGATCGTTTTCGACTGCGGCTGTTATTATATCACATGCGAAAGCCGGAAGCAAAGGCTTTTTCATAAGACAGGAGCGAAGCTGTATTTGTTTGTGTATCGTCAAAGTTAATATTTTATTTATTTACTTGACTTGAAATAAGGCGGACGGTGTGCTATATTATATAAAATGGCAGATTATGATAAATTATAGGAGTGATATAGATATGAAATGTCCAAATTGCGGTCATGAGCTTGAGCCCGGTTCCGGTTTTTGCGAAAACTGCGGAATGATAACAAGCCTCGAAAACGAGGAGGCTCCGGCTTCTTCGGAAAATCATGACAATGCCCGTGAAGTATCCGGCGGACAGCCGGAAATTACCGACGCCGAAACGGTACACGAGCCTTCAGCCGACGGTGAAGCGCCGGCCGAAGATACAGACAGCAATGTACCGTATGAGTTGGAAGCGGACGAAACGGAACAGATTGTTCCGGTTGTTGAGTATAACGAAAAAGACAGCGAAGCCGGTGAAAATCAAACCGGTGTCAGGAACGAGAAGTCCGATTTTGAAGACGAGTATACCGAAGACGGCGGCCTTGAAGAGGACGAAGGCTATGACGGCGACGAAGGGGCTTATGAAGAAGAAAATGTACACGAGTCGGCGAATGATGAATACGAAGACGCTGAGGAAGAGGAAAGCGTCAGTGCCGAGCAGGATAACGACGACGGCATGGAACAGGAGGACGACGGCCTTGACGACATGTATGTCACCGCCTCGAAGTCCAAGCGCAACAGCATTATTATTGCGGTTCTGATCGTTGCGATTGTTGCCGTTACCGCCGGCGCCGTGACCATGATTAAGAACAATTTCAGCAAGGTTCCCGTCAATGCCGAAACCTCACAGTCCGAGACCATCGATACGGAAAAGGAAAAGGCAACGACTAAGCCGACAAGCGAAGCGAACAGCGAAACAACGGAAAACACCACGGTGGAGACCACCGACAAGGAGACGACTGAAAAAGAGACAGCCGAAAAGGAAACGACTGAAAAACAAACGACCGAAAAGGTGACCGAGGGCGTTACTGAGCCGTCAAAGGAAACGACGACGCAAAAGCAAACCACCACTACCCGTGTGACTACGACAACAAAAAAAACGACGACCACGACAAAACGCTATACGACAACGACAAAGAGATATACAACGACAACAACCCGTCCGACCACGACGAAAAAACCGACTACGACGAAAAAGCCGACTGCGACAACCCGTCCGACGACCACGACAAAGCCGTCCACAACGACCGATCCGTACGGCTTCGGAACGGATAAGGTCGAAAAGCCGAAGACATATTTAGCTTCTTCCGAACGCTATAAGGTATACGTTACTACCGGCAGCCTTACGATGAGAAGTCAGCCGAACCAGTCGTCAAGCCGTGTTGTTTATGTATCTCTCGGCGAATCGCTGACGGTGTATGGAAAGAGTCAGAACGGCTTTACCTATGTCAGAAGTGACCGTTACGGCGTTTACGGCTGGGTCAGCAACAGCTATATTTCCAAGACAAGACCGCAGGCTGAAGAAACGGTCGTTGTACCGGATCTTGTCAAACCCGACAAGCAATATGCGAACCCGAAAACGATGTATGTCAATATTGATATCGGCGTAAGACTGCGTAAGGCTCCCGAAATGGACGCCGCAAGCGTACGTTCGGTTTCCTACGGCTTCCCCGTCAAGGTGACCGGATACAGCAGCAGTAATAGCGGCTGGGTTTACGTTACGGACACCACGCACGGCGTAACGGGCTGGGTCATGCGTTCCTGGCTTAGCGAAAAACAGTAAATTGCAAATTCTATTGCCGCACCTGAATCGGGTGCGGTGTTTTTTGTGCGTTTTGTCAGTTTCAAGCCACAGATTTTATTGAAAAAATCTATGGACTTATTCTCACAGGTGGTATAAAATGAAAAGGATACAAAAGTGTACATTTTCAGGAGGAAATACAAGATGATGACATTATCAACGAGATGGGCAAGCGAAGCGATGTGCGACAATCCCTTGCCCGAATATCCGAGACCGCAGATGGTAAGAGAACCGTGGCTGAATCTCAACGGAATGTTTGATTATGCCGTGACCGGCTCGGACTGCGAAAAATGCGAAAGCTATGACGGCAAAATCCGTGTGCCGTTTGCGATTGAAAGCTGTCTTTCCGGCGTTTGCAAAAGGCTGAAAAGTGATGAGATTCTTTGGTATAAAAAGACATTCACGCTGCCTGACGAATTCAAAGGCAAAAGGGTTCTTCTTCATTTCGGTGCCGTTGACTGGGAATGTAAGGTGTTCGTCAACGGACAGCCGGTCGGTGCGCATACCGGCGGCTACTGCCCGTTCAGCTTCGATATTACCGATACGCTCAAGAACGGTGAAAACGAGCTTGTTGTCCGTGTCTTTGACCCGACGGACGACGGCTGGCAAAACCGGGGCAAGCAGGCGAGCGAATCGCACGGCTTCTGGTATACCTCGACAAGCGGTATATGGAAAACCGTATGGCTTGAGGCGGTCAACGAAAATTACATTAAGGGCTATAAGCTGACGCCCGATATTGACAGCGAAACCATCAGCATCAAGACGGATATCAACGGTGAGGGTACGCTGAAGCTGACCGTTCTTGACGGCGGGACGACTGTCTTTGCGGGTGAGATTTCGGCGGACGAAGCGGTAAAAATCGAAAGCCCGAAGCTCTGGTCGCCCGAAAGCCCGTTTTTGTATGATTTTGTCCTCGAACTTACGGACAAGGATAACCGTGTCGATTCTGTCAAAGGCTATTTTGCCATGAGAAAGTTCAGTATCGGTGAATATCAGGGCTATAACCGTATCTTCCTGAACAATGAGCCGTATTTCCAAAAGGGACTTCTTGACCAGGGCTATTGGAGCGACGGCGGGATGACCGCTCCGACCGACGAAGCGATGATTTATGATATCGAAAAGATGAAAGATCTCGGCTTTAATATGCTTCGTAAGCACATCAAGATTGAGCCTGACCGCTGGTATTATCACTGCGACCGTCTCGGCATGATCGTCTGGCAGGATATGGTAAGCGGCGGCAAGGCGCTCAATACCTTCCATGCGGGTGTTCTTCCGAATTTTTACGGCTTTTTGTCGCCGGTTGTGAATCTCACAAAAAAGGACAACGCTTATAAGACTTTCAACCGTGACAAGCTTGAATGGCGTGTCCAGTTCGAGGAAGAAATGAACGATATGATTGATTTTCTGTACAATCACCCGTCAATCGGCTGCTGGGTTCCGTTCAATGAGGGTTGGGGACAGTTCGACGCCAAGAGAATCGGCGACGAAATCAAGCAGAAGGATCCGACAAGAATCGTTGACCACGCAAGCGGCTGGTATGACCAGAAAGGCTGTGATCTCCGCAGTATTCACCGCTACATTCTTCCTGTCACCGCTCCGAAGTATGACGGACGACCGTTCGTTTTGAGCGAGTACGGCGGATACAGTCAGATTCTCGACGGTCATGTCTGGAACAAGAGCAAGTCCTTCGGCTATCAGATGTATAAATCCCGTGAAAGCCTGACCGAGGCGTATCGCAAGCTTCATGAGCATCAGGTAATCCCGATGATGAAAAAGGGACTTTCCGCCTCCGTCTACACGCAGGTTTCCGACGTTGAATTTGAGGTTAACGGTATGCTGACCTATGACCGTGAAATCGTAAAGCTTGACGAGGAAACGGTTAAGGAAATGAACCGTAAGCTTACCTTTTAATAGATAGTGAAAAATCAACTACCGCTTCATTTGAGGCGGTAGCTTTGTTTTCGGACAGTAAAAAAGCCGGACGTCAACTGAGCCCGGCTGTGTTTTTATTCGGTTGCGGCAGCGGCTTCTTTTTCTTTTGCAGCAGCGGCGATCGCCTTTTTCTTTTTATTGTTGATATAAAGGGTCAGCAGTGCGCTGCAGCCGAGGTTTAAGATGATGCTGCCGAGAAGAAGAGAGAGAAGATTGCTTGGAAGAGAAGAAATCGTTTCTTTGCTGTTGATAAGCGAAATGATGAAATAGCAGAAGCCTACGTTGTTGAAGAACATCGGCAAATACGGATGAAGAAGGATCAGTGCGGCGATAGCGATGACCAACATAATACAGATAGCAGGAAAGTGTTCTAAACCGGCACCCATCAAAGCGACACAGCCCTTTACGACTCCGGCGGCAATCAGAAGTCCGACGGCACCGCCGCAAAGCGTATGCCAGAAGCGCTCTTTATAGGTAAGCTCCTCCTGCATGAAGAAAATCGTGACGCTGATGAAGAAAGACCAGTTGATTACCTGAATGGAACCCGAGGTCAGAATGTCGTGACACGCCTGATAGATGATATTCCAAAGAATGATCCAGGCAAAGACGATGAGAAGTCCGGTCATTTTGCCCTTCGGCGGTTTACTGATGATGGTGAGTTTCTTTTTTTCGTTCATGTTGATACTCCTTCTTTGAATTTTTGAACAATTTTGAACATATACCCATAAAGGGCACAAATTATGACACAGTGTTTTGATTTCGCAAAAATAAAATACGGCTTTTGATGCAGAAAAGCTGTATTTGTTTGAAAAAAATTGCGATTTTGCACAAATTGTCGTGCAAAACACTATGTCTATAATAATTATACATAGAATTGACAAAAACGGTTTACCGGGTTTTGATAAAATAATTAACAAATCTTTAACAAATGTTGTGTAGATATGTTGTATACTTTTTACGATAGAATGTCTAAAAAGGATTCTTAAAATTTTTAACGGAAAAGGTGGTAAAAATGAAAAAGACAGTTTTCCTTACCGGCGCTTCCGGCAACATGGGCTTTGCCGGCTTCAAGGAGCTTTACAAAAGACGTGACTTATACAACATTGTTGTCCTCAACCGTGACAGTAAGAAGAACAGAGACAAGTTTGCTCCGTATGTAAACGATCCCCATGTCACGCTTTACTGGGGCGACCTTACGGTATATGAAGATGTTCTTGCCTGCGTAACCGGTGCGGATTTCGTCATTCATGTCGGCGGACTGGTTTCTCCTGCTGCTGACTACTATCCGAAAAAGACGATGTTCACCAACATCACCGCAATGAAGAACATCATCAACGCTGTCAAGGCTCAGCCCGATCCCGATGCCGTTAAAGTAGTATACATAGGTACGGTTGCACAAACCGGCGACAGAAACGCTCCCGTTCACTGGGGCAGAACCGGCGACCCGATCCAGATCAGCATTTATGACCATTACGCAATCAGTAAGACCATCGCAGAAGGTCTTCTTGCCGATTCGGGTCTTAAATATTGGGTATCGCTTCGTCAGACCGGTATTCTTTATCCCGATATTCTTTACAACATGGAACCGATCATGTATCACGTTCCCATCAACGGTATGCTCGAATGGGCAACGGTAGAAGACAGCGGACGTCTTTGCGCAAAGGTTTGTAACTCGAGAGTTCCCGAAGAGTTCTGGCGTAATTTCTACAACATCAGCTCCGGTCCTGACTACCGTCTTACCAACTATGAATTCGAACGGTATCTTCTCAACGCCATCGGCATGAGAGGCGACGACGTTGTCAAGAAGATTTTCGAGCCGAACTGGTTCACGCTTCAGAATTTCCACGGTCAGTGGTACACCGATGCCGACAAGCTCGAAGAATATCTCCACTTCAGAGAGAATCTTCCCGTTAAGGATTACTTCAAGAGACTTTCCAAGCAGGCTCCGTTCTACTTCAAGCTTTCCGGTCTTGCTCCGCTTCCGCTCATCAAGAAGTACATGATGAAGCCGATTGCGGAAACCGCTCTTTTCGGTACACAGGCATGGATTGAAAACGGCATGAAAGACAGAATTACCGCTTACTACGGCTCGATTGATAAATATAATGCAATCGGCTCGTGGAAGGACTTCGAGGTTGTGATTCCCGACAAGTTCGAGATGAGCTATCTTGACCACGGCTACGACGAAAGCAAGCCCTTCGATAAGCTTACCATCGCCGATATGCAAAAGGCAGCCGAATTCAGAGGCGGCGAGTGTGTCTCCAAGAAGCTCGGCAAGGATATGTACACACCGATCAAGTGGAAGTGCGCCTGCGGTCACGAGTTCGAAATGTCTCCGAACCTTGTTCTCAAGGGCGGTCACTGGTGTCCCGAATGTCTCCCGATGCCGTGGAAATACGACGAAATTGCCAAGGTCAACCCGTTCTTTGCACAGGTTTGGTACGCTCACCACAGCCCGGACGAAAACAACGTCTATGACGAGGACATCTACTTCGGTTATAACGAAAAATAAGATATATTTCACTATGCCGTTTCCGGCATAAAACAAAACTGATTCGGCTTCTCCGTTCGCCAGCCTCCGGTTGAACGGAAAGCCGAATTTGGTTTATATCAATGAAGAAGATGTGTGAAATATCCGCAGAAAGAGAAAATCGTGAAAGGGGAATAATAAATGGATATCACAAAAATCGTCATTACCGGCGGACCGTGTGCCGGTAAGTCAACGGCTATGAGCCGGCTTCAGGACTTTTTTGAACAGTTAGGTTATGCGGTTCTGTTTATTCACGAAACAGCCACAGAACTGATTTCCGGGGGTGTGGCACCGTGGACTTGCGGTACGAATATTGACTATCAGAAGGTTCAGCTGAAGCTGCAGCTGGAAAAGGAAAAAGCCTTTGAAGAAGCGGCCGGGACGATGAAAAAAGAGAAGATCCTGATTGTCTGTGACCGTGGCGCACTGGACAATAAAGCCTATATGCCGGCGCAGGTGTTTCTTTCTGTCCTTGACGAAATAGGCGCAAATGAAGTGGAACTGCGGGATAATTATGATGCGGTTTTTCATCTTGTTACCGCCGCAAAGGGTGCAGAAGAATATTATACAACAGCCAATAATGCGTCAAGAACGGAGACGCCCGAACAGGCGGCTGTGTTGGACGACAAAATCATCAACGCATGGACGGGACATCCGCACTTCAGAGTGATCGACAATTCTTCGGATTTTGATAACAAAATCAAACGTCTGATTGCGGAAATCGCTTCCTTTTTGGGTGAGCCTGAGCCGCTTGAAATCGAACGGAAGTTTTTAATCGAATATCCCGATATCGAATGGCTTGAATCTGTTGAATCCTGCGAAAAAATTGAAATCATTCAGACCTACATCAAAAGTGATTCGGGCGATGAAGTCCGTGTCCGTCAGAGAGGCGTCGACGGAAATTATATCTATTTTCAGACAACCAAGCGAAAGATCACGGACATCAAAAGGGTGGAAACCGAACGCAGACTTTCACAGAAAGAGTATTTAAGGCTGTTGATGGATGCGGATACGTCAAGACGGCAGATCCGCAAAACAAGATACTGTCTGACATACAAGAATCAGTATTTCGAGATCGATGTTTATCCTTTTTGGGACGACAAGGCTATCATGGAAATCGAATTGAGAGATGAGAATATTCCGATCGAGTTCCCGGAACGCATCAGTATCATCAAAGAAGTGACAGACGACGAAGCGTATAAAAATGCTCAGCTTGCAAAAATATAATTGATAAAGTTTTAGCCCGGAATTTGTATTCAATCACCGTTTGACCCGATTTTTCATATGATGAAGCAAGAAATATGAGAATCGGAGGAAAGCGATGAACAGCCATAAGCTAAGCCGTGTTGCGGTCGATTATCTTGACCGGTTTTACGACATACACGAAAATATGAAAGAAGACCTTTCCCGTGTCGACAGCGACCTTACCGCCTGCTGTCAGTTTGTGTGTCAGTCAATGCTTATGAATGCGGCGGTCGGTGAAAACGCAAAAAATATCTTACGCTTTACTACCTATCTCCCTATTGAGTCTTTTGCTCTTATTGCCGAGGACGAAAGCCGGGCGTACAGCAAAGCGGTCAGTGAGGTGGAGGGCTTTTGCGAAGTCGATACGAACAGGCAGAATCGGCTATATGGTCAAAGCGTGAACGCACTCTTAGCCCGTTACAGCGACAGCGTCTGCAAGATTGTGGAGGATAACGATATCAATCTCGATTATATCCGAAGAAGTATCGCTCTTGACAGAGCCATAGCGAGGCTTTGCCGAAGTGCGCTGCGGTTTACGGACTGTGAACCGGTGAGGCCTGCAATCAATCTGCTCATGAGTCAGTCGTTCGGAAGAATCGGCAGACTTGAGAATATTTACAGACGCATCAAGTAAAAAAACACCGTAAAGAACGAAAAAGCTCTTTACGGTGAAATTTTTTGTTTTCTCAGTCATTTAAAAAGTGCGGCATGAGCGACGGACCGTCGTCGACGAATATGCCGGTGGCTTTTGCGGTTTCCTCGTTGATGGTGTCGACGCCGGCTTGCGGTTTCGATTTTTGATAAATCAGGTACGGCACCGGGTCGGCGGCGTGCGTTTTGGTGACAATCGGTGTCGGGTGGTCGGGAAGAATCATGACCTTGTAGTCGTCGTATTTTTCAAGCTCTTCGAGTACAATCGGAAGAACCCGTTGGTCAATCAGCTCAATGGAGCGAACCTTGTTTCCCGGCTCGTTGCGGTGACCGCATTCGTCGGGCGCTTCGAGATGAATATAAACCATATCCTTGCCGCTTTGAAGCTCTTTGACGGCGGCTTCGGCCTTGCCCTCGAAGTTTGTGTCAATATAACCTGTTGCTCCCTCAACCTCGGGCGTTGACATACCCGAGCAAATGGCGATTCCCTTTAACAGATCAACCGCCGAGATCACCGCACCGGTCTTTCCGAAAAGGTCTTCGAAAAGCGGAAGTCCGGGCTTTTTGCCTTCGCCCCACAGCCAGATTGAGTTCGCCGGTTTTTCACCCCGCTTCATTCTTTCGATGTTGACCGGGTGCTTCATGAGAAAATCATAGCTTCGTTTCATCATGTCGATAAGAGGAGCGGCGTTTTCGCTTTTAGAAAGGTATTCGCCGACAACTCTTCCGCTGATATCGTGCGGAGGTGTCATGGAGCCTAACTCCGTTGTGCCGCCGTGAACAACAAGGCAATGGCGATAACTGACGCCGCCGTAATAGGTGTAAATCTCGTTGCCGAAAAATTCCTGAACGGACTTGATGATTTCACGGGCTTCGGCGGTGCTGATGTCGCCGGCTGAGTAGTCAACCATCGTCTTGTCCTCATAGGCTTCCTCATCGGAAAGCGTGACAAGGTTGCAGCGAAGCGTCACGTCGTCGTCGGAAAGCTTCACACCGATGCTGACCGCTTCAAGCGGCGAACGGCCGGTGTAATATTTTTTCGGGTCAAAGCCCATAACGCTCATGTTGGCGACGTCACTGCCGGGTTTGAGCCCTTCGGCGACCGTGCGGACGAGTCCGACCTCAGCCGTTTTGGCAAGGCGGTCGATATTCGGTTTCTTTGCGCACATCATCGGCGTTTTTCCGCCGAGAGCCGGAACAGGGTAGTCCGCCATACCGTCGCAAAGTACAACAACATATTTCATTTATATCAATCCTTTCGTTTTACATGAAATCTCATACATCATATCACACAATTGTGTCTTTTTCAATCATTTAAAAAATCATTTTACCTTTGACAAAGACGTGCTTTAAGTTCATCTCGCTGTCAACGAAGATGATGTCGGCGTTTTTTCCCTCTTCAAGGCTTCCGCAGCAGTCAAAAGCTCCGATGACCCGTGCCGGGTTTTCACTGCAAGCCTTTAAAGCCGTTTTGAAGTCGATTCCGAACGACAAGAGGTTTCGGAATTCGTCAAACAGGTTCGCCGTACTTCCGGCAATCGTACCGTTTTCAAGGTGGGCATGACCGTCCTTGACGATGACCTTCTGACCGCCGAGCATGTATTCACCGTCGGGAAAGTCCGCACTGCTCAATGAGTCGCTGATAGCGACACAGCGGTCGGCGCCTAAAACCTTAAAGGCGATACGAACCGCCGCCGGACTCAAATGAAATCCGTCGCAGATCAGCTCCGCCGTGACCGTGTCGTCCTCAAAAACGGCACCGACAACACCGGGCGCACGGTGCGTAAGGCCCGACATGGCGTTATAAAAATGTGTGACGTGAGAAAAGCCGTGCACTATCGCTTCCTTTGCCGTGCCGTAGTCGGCATCTGTGTGCGCAATACTGCAAACGCAGGTCGGGCTGACTTTTTCCGCAAAGTCGAACGCTCCCTTTGTTTCGGGGGCAACATCGACAAGACAGACCTTGCTGATTTTTGACAATTCAAGAAATTCTTCGGCGTCAGGCGGCACGATATAATCGGGATTTTGTGCACCGCATTTGTTCTTTGAAACGTAGGGACCCTCCATGTTGATGCCCTGAATATAAGCGGCAGGTTCCTTGCCTTTATAGCTTTCGATGGCTTCGAAAATCTCTTTCAGCTGAGAAATCGGAAGCGTCATCGTCGTCGGGCAAAAGGACGTGACGCCGTGTCTTGCGTAATGCTTTGACAGCGTTTCATAAGCCTCTTTTGTTTTATCGCAGGCATCGGCACCGCTTCCGCCGTGGGTGTGGATATCGATAAACCCGGGCAGGGCAAGAAGTCCGCCCATGCTCATGCTGTCCTTTTCGCCGTTGTCCTGAAAAGACGTGATGACACCGTCACGAATGTGAATCGCTCCGGGACGGATTTCGTAGTTCCCGTCGACATATTGCAGATTTGTCAGAATCATCTTGTTGCTCCTTTTAAAATCTTTTGGCTTTTTTTGTCTGAAATGCTTGACATTTTTGGGGTTATAGTATATGATAGGTACTGCTGTTTGACAAGATCCATTAGCTCAGTTGGCAGAGCACTTGACTTTTAATCAAGGTGTCCGGAGTTCGAATCTCCGATGGATCACCACAGCGTATTCCGCAATTCCTTTGTTTTTGGGATTGCGGAATTTTTTTGCATGGTTTGGGCTTGCGACCGATAGACGCCGTAACGTTACTTTATTTCACGGCTACGGACAGGTTACGGACGGAGAACCGTTTTACGCTTTCGCACCGATAAGCTTTGAATTGGCGCTGTATACCATTTTGTCGCCGACCGATACAAAGGCTTTCACCTTGATATAGGTGATCTTGCTTGTGCTCAGTCCCGTAAGGGTATATTCGAGTGTTTTGGCGGAGACTTTTTTCTTAAGAACAAAGCCGCTGTTTTTTCTGTCTGAGATGTAGATCAGATAGCCGTCGGCGCCCTCAACCTTTGACCACTCAACCTTGATGTTGCCGTTTCCGGGAAGGTCGGCTTTGATCTTTGCGGTCGGTGTGACGGGCTTGGTTGTGACGGTAAGAGGCTTTGATATTTCGCTGAAATAGGTTTTCCCGTTTAATTTAGCATAACTTCTGATGACGTAGGTATAGCTGTGTGCGGATGCTTTTGAAGACAGGCTGAGCGAGTCAATGTTTTTAACGGTTGAGATGGCGGTGTATTTCTTGGTTTCCGGGTTCTGCTCATAAATCCGGTATCCGTCGCTTCTTTCTGCGGCACTCCATTTCAGATTAAACGAGCTTGTCGTAACCGATGAAGCGGTGAACGAAGTGACAGCGGCCGGCAGGGTGACGGCGTTAAATGCGGCGGACGCTTTTGCATATAGCTTGCTTCCGTCTTTTTTGAGACTGAACGCTCTGATTTTGTATGTATAGGTGTATGCACTTGAAAGTCCGGTCAGCTTGCAGGTGCTTTTTGATGTCTGACCGATCAAAACATACTTTTTCTTTTCGGTGTTGTAAAAATAAATCTGATAACCGTCCGCTCCGTCTATTCTTTTCCATGTGAGACGGTGTGATGTGGAAGTGGTTTCACTTTGGTTGATTCCCTTTACGGTGTCAAGCTTCGTATTGCAGGTAAGCTTAATGAGACTGCTTTTATAGGTCTTTGCGTCGGCAATGATATAGGCCCGTACGGCAAAAAGATATTCCGTTCCCGGCGAAAGTCCGTCAACGGTCATTTCCGTTTTCCGACCTTTGTACACGGTTTCGTATTTTCCTGTTTCATTGTTCATCTTGTAGACTTTGAAGCAGTAAACTTCATCGGTCGTTTCCCATGCGATTTTGACTGATTGAGTGGTTGACGAAACAAGCCTGAACGTAGGTGCCGATACCGTGATGTCTTCCGCTGAGGCAAAAACAGCAAGCGAAACGGTCAGGAGAAACAGCGTGATAACGGCGGTGAATACTTTTGCGGTTGATTTGTTGTGCTTCATGAAGTACACTTCCTTTCATAGAGTTATATATTCACAAGCTGACGAGATTATTTGTTCCTTGGGCTTTCATCAATCGAAAGTCCGGCGTAGGCGTTGAGGGAAAGTTCAGCCGTGTTGCCGCTCAGGTATTCGTAATAGCCTTGTGCGCCGACCATGGCGGCATTGTCTCCGCACAGCGAAAGCTCGGGCATATAGAGCGACCAGCCGTGTTTTTTACAGATTTCGTTCATGCGCCGGCGTAAAACGGAATTGGCGCTGACGCCGCCGGCAAGAACAATTTTGTGAAAGCCGAACTGTTCGGCGGCCTTTTCGGTGTTCGAGCAAAGACAATCCACAACGGCGTTCATGAACGATGCACCGAGGTCGGGAATATTGATTTCTTCGCCCTTTTGCTTCGCATTGTGAATCGTGTTGATGACGGACGTTTTCAGCCCCGAAAAGCTGAAGTCGAACGGAGAACCGTCAACTCTCGGGTGGGGGAAACGGTACGCTTTCGGGTTGCCGTCTTTCGCAATTTTATCAAGATTTAAGCCGCCGGGGTAGGGTAATCCCATACTTCGTGCCGCCTTGTCAAGGGCTTCGCCCGCTGCGTCGTCTCTCGTTTTGCCGATAATTTCGTAGTCGGTATAGCTGTTGACTTTTACAAGATGGCTGTGTCCGCCGGAAACGACAAGGCAGAAAAACGGCGGTTCAAGGTCTTCGTGGCATAAGTAGTTCGCCGCAATATGAGAGCGAAGATGGTGAACGGGAATCAGCGGAAGACCCGAAGCGTAGGCGAGCGATTTTGCGTAGTTGACGCCGACAAGAAGCGCCCCGATCAGTCCCGGTCCGTAGGTGACCGCAACGGCGTCAATGTCGGCTAACGTAAGGTTTGCCTGACTGAGTGCCTGACCGACAACGCCGCTGATCGCTTCTGCATGCCGCCGTGAGGCGATTTCGGGGACAACGCCGCCGTAGATAATATGTTCGCTGACCTGTGATGCAATCACGCTTGAAAGTACCTTCCTTCCGTTTTCGACAACGGCGGCTGCGGTTTCGTCACAGGACGATTCAATTGCTAATATTTTCATTTTTTCATTCCTCGCTGAAATATTTTGTCATAATCAGTCCGTCCTCATCGGGAGCGGTATAATAGTTTTTCCGAAGTCCGCATTTTTGGTAGCCTTGCTTCGTGTACAGCAAAATGGCCGCTTCGTTGCTCGGTCTGACTTCGAGGGTGATGAACCGGCAATTGTGCTCCTTTGCTGTTTCTTCGGCCTTTTCAAGAAGTGCCTGTGCAACGCCTTGTCTGCGCTCTTTTTGTGTGACGGCAACGTTCGTGATATAACATTCGTCGGCGATGATGTTCGTTCCGATATAGCCGATGACGCTTCCGAATCGTTCGGCGACAAAAAAGTGTGCCGTATCGTTCGTCAGCTCCTCTTCGATTGATTTGCGGCTCCACGGCACGGAAAAGCATTCCTTTTCAAGTGCCGCCACGGCATCAACAGTCTTTTCGCTCATCGGCCTAATTCTGACTTCACAAAACAACGGGAGCATTTCTTCAATCCCGCTTTTGATTTTGTCTCTCGTCTTGCGGTAAGTTTCGATATCGCCGCCGTACGGGTCGGGAATCCCGCCCGGAAAGCAAAGAAGCTTGTCCTTTTCGGTATAAGGCAAAAGCGCATTGATGTGCGACGGACTCATGCCGACAATATAGTCGCTTTCAAAAAGCAGATACGGATTGACGGGTCTTGAACGGTGGGACGAGAGGTCAATCCCGATTTCGGAAAGTGCCTTGACGGCGTTTTCGCTCGCTTCGTCACCGGAAAAGGCGGCAAGTCCTGCACTTGATGAACGGATATTGTAATTTCGCTCTTTTGCAATATGATTGAGTATGGCGCTTGCCATCGGGCTTCGGCAGGTGTTGCCGGTGCAGACAAAAAGTACGTTGAGCATGGAGTTAACTTGACCTTTCGTATATACTTTGACATATTATCATATCATATTTTATTTGAATCTACAAGTATCGGCGCACGAATTTAAAGCGAATCTGAAAAAAGAGTGCTTTTAATAATTTTTAATAAAAATTCAGCGACATTTCGTTCTTTTGCGTAACGGAAAAGTATATAAAAATAAAGCAAAATCTTGACAAATTTATAACAAAATGATAACATATCATATCGTAAGGACGAGGACGTTCCCATAGAAGAGAATGTCTTCCTTTTTTATTTGAGTGGGAGGAATTTTTATGGATCTCAAGAAAATCATTGACAAAAAGAACTGGGCCGCCAAGTATATGGTTGACGAAATCACCCATATCTGCAAGACCTTTGAAAAAAGAAATCCCGGCTCCAAGGGTGAACAGCAGGCCTGCGAATACATGGCAAAGGTCTTAAAAGAGGACTGCGGCTGCGACAGCGCAGAGGTTGAGTCCTTCAAAGAGCATCCCGGCGCCTTTTACGGCTGGCTTTATTACACGATGACGCTCGTTCTCATCGCTGTTGTTGCTTACTTTTTCTGCCCGATCGTTTCGATTATTGCAATCGTAATCGGACTGTTTCTTGTTCTTGCCGAGTTCGGCGTTTATAAAAAGCTTCTTGACCCGCTTTTCAAGGAAAAGACCGGTCATAACGTTACCGCTATTAAAAAGTGCAAGGGCGAAACCAAGAGAAGAATCATCTTCAACGGTCACCCGGACGCTGCATGGGAATGGCCGGTTAACTACGCCTTGGGTGGTGTCGGCTTCGAAGGTCACGCTATTCTCGGCTTCGGCGGTGCTTTCTTCTATCTGATTCTTGCTATCGTTAACGTTGCCAAAAACGGTGTCGGCTTCGGTGTCGCTTCCCTTGACAGCACGCTGACAAAGGTCGGTCTTTGGGGACTTCTCTTTGTTCCGTTCTTCATCGGACTTTATTTCATGGTCAACTACCGCCGGGTTGTTGACGGTGCAAACGACAACCTTTCCGGCTGTTATATGGGTATTGCCATTCTCAAGGCACTTAAGGATGAGGGTATCGAGCTTGAAAACACCGAAATCGGCGTTGTTCTGACCGGCTCCGAGGAAGCAGGCTTAAGAGGTGCCAAGGCATGGTGCGAACAGCACAAGGACGACTTCAAGGACGTTCCGACCTTCATCTTCTCATATGATACGATTCACGACCCGAAATTCCTGATGACGAACTATCGTGACCTCAACGGTACGGTCAAGGCTGACAAGGATGTTTCCGACCTGTTTATGGAAGCCGCCAAGGCGGTTGATATTCCCTGTAAAAAGGGTTGGGTACCTCCTCTCGGCGGTGCAACCGATTCGGCCGCATTCGCACAGGCAGGCTTCAGAGCCACGGGCGTTACGGGTCTCAATCACAAGCTTGAGTCCTATTATCACACAAGAAGAGACACCTATGACAACATGAACGAGGAAGGCCTTGCCAACTGCTTCGCCGCTTCCGTGAAAGCGCTCGAAATGTTCGACGACGGTGCAAAGCAGTAACAGAAATCAGAATACTTTGGGGTGGCATTTCGCCGCCCTTTTTTTGTTGTCAAAATAGTTAAATTTTGCCGTTCTTTTTTATGCACTAAGTGAATGGAGATTGACTGCTGTTTCATGGTAAAATAATCGTCAGGGATACTCCGAAGGAGATGTTGAGATGAATGTAGTTGAAAAAGCAAAGGGGCTTGTCGGCTCTGTTAAAACCCATTGGAATACACCGCCCGAAGGCAGATATATTCCGTACAAGGAAATCATGGCGTATTCCGTCGGCGGTATCGGCGTCAAGTTTGTTATCGCCGTTGCGTACTATATCGGACTTTCGGGAACAAATCTGCTTGCCGGTTCGGCTCTCGGTCTTAAGAATGACGACCTTGTCAATTTAAGCCTGATTGCGACGGTACTGAATCTTCTGATTGTACCGCTTCGGGGTATGATTATAGACAACACGAGAAGCAAAAAGGGCAAATTCCGTCCCTATCTTCTTTATGCCGGAATCCCGACGGTTTTACTGACAACCGGTTTTGCCCTGTTGCCGTTCGAGTCGATGACGTATAATGCAAAGCTCTGGTCGCTTTTTGTTGTGTATATTGCGCTTCAGCTTTGCTATCCGTTTTATGAACAGGCGTATACGACTCTTGTTCAGGTCATGAGCCCGAACTCGACCGAAAGAGCAGACGTTATTTCGATTTCGACGTTCGTTTTTTCGCTTGCTCCGAGTATCACGGGACTGTTCGTTCCGATCATCGCCGGCTTTACGGGCGGCTTGGAGCATATCACGGCGTACCGGATCATTATGCCGGCTTTCGGAATTTTCGGTGTCTTTCTCGGCTTTTTGTCCTATACGGGTACACAAGAGCGAATTATCGTTTCCAAGGACTATACGCCGAAAGTGCCGTTTTTAAAGGGCATCCTGTCCGGCGCAAAAAATAAGTACACATGGTCAAGAACAATTTCTTCCTGGTTCGTATTTTTCCAGATGGGTATCGGCAACGTCACGACCTGGTATTTTTATTACGGAATCAAGGATATGCTGAATCTGACAACGGAAAAGCAGGGCGTGCTCAACGGCACGCTCACGACGATTCTCGGTATGGCGGCGACCCCGGCAATGTTCTTAGCGCCGATTATTATCCGAAAGATCGGCAAGAAAAACCTTGTTGTTTTCTATACCGTCTGCAACATTGTCAGCATGATCGGTATGCTTCTTTGTATCCGTAATATCTGGGCATTGTTCGTATTTACCTGGCTTCGCGGCTTTTTCATGACCTTCCCGCTCATCAGCGACGGCGCTATCAATGCGGATATCCTCGACTATCAGCAGTATAAGACCGGCGAACGGCTTGAGGGACTTTTAGGTCAGGTGGTAAGCTTTATCGGAACGTTTGTCACGATGGGCATTACCTATTGTATTCAGAACCTTGTGATTACGAAGCATTTCGGACTGACGAACAACTACGACGATCTTTATAACGCCGCTTTCCGTGAGCCGATGGCAAAGGCGATGATTGTGATTACGATTGTCGGCTATATTCTTTCGCTGATTCCGCTTCTGACGATGTACGACCTGACTGAAGAGGATCATGAGGCGCATATTGCCGTGCTGAAAATCAGAGCGGCTCTTGAGGACTACGCAACGGGCAATCTTTCCGACGGTCAGCTTGAAAATGCGCAGAAAATCTACGCCAATGCGGTCGAACAGTACAAAGAAAATCAACAAAGAATCGAAACAGTCTCCGGCAAGGAAAAGCGGAAGCTGAAGCGGTTACTCAAAGCGCAGAAGCTGATTATCGACGAAAAAGACCGTTTCAATCAGCCCGACATGGTGAAGAAAACCGAAAAGGCGAGAGAGCTTCTTTCTCACACGGTCGAGGAGCTTTACGGCTTAAGCGAGCCGACGCTGGACAGATACAACGAAGCGAATGCTATGCCCGAGGACACCAGGGAAAACATCAAGGCGAAAACGGCCGCCCTGAAAGCGGCTTCCAAGGAGCTTGACACGTTCCACAAGAAGGCGTACGACTACATTCAGGCAAGAAAACTGATGAAGCAGTACGAGTATTATGAAAACTGGTCGAGCCTTTTTGAAACGCAGAAAGCGTAAAAGAAATTTGTAAAACAACTCCCGGACTGCCTGCAAGTGACAGTCCGGGAGTCTGATTTCTACTTTCTGTTTTCTGAATTCTGACAATAGTACTGTGCCTGTGCGTTCCAGAGGGCGGCGTATTTTCCGCCTTTTTCCAAAAGCTCCTTGTGTGCTCCCGTCTCAATAAGCTTCGCTTTATCAAATACGGCTACACGGTCACAGAATACACAGCTTGAAAGCCGGTGCGAAATATAAATGGCGGTTTTGTCCTTTGTAAAGGAATTGAAACGGCTGTAAATCTCGTTTTCCGCAATCGGATCAAGCGCCGCCGTCGGCTCGTCAAGAACCACAACGGGTGAATCCTTGTACAGCGCACGGGCGAGTGCGATTTTCTGCTGTTCACCGCCCGAAACGTCAACACCGTTTTTGTCGAGCGATTTAAATAGACAGGTCTTTTCCTTTTGCGGCATTTTTTCGACTCTTTCGAAAATATCGGCTTCCCTGAGTGCTCGTTCCAGCTTTTCGCTGTCGTACTCCCCCGACGCAGAAAGGTTTTCCGAAACCGAAAAAGCGAAAACCGCAAAGTCCTGAAAGACAGGAGAGAAAAGCTTCAGTAGGCTTTCTTTCGAATACCGCCTGATGTTCTCGCCGTTAATCAGGATTTCGCCCTCGTCCGGGTCGTACAGGCGGCAAAGAAGCTTGATAAAGGTCGTCTTGCCGCTTCCGTTTCGTCCGACAACCGCAAGGTGTTCGCCGTTTTTGATGGTAAGGCTTACCTTGTCGAGCGCTTTTTTGTCTGAGCCGGGGTAGGTGAACGAGACGTTTTGAAACTCGATGTCGATTCCGTTTTCGCTGTCAACCGTTTTTTCGCCGTATCGGATGTCGTCCTCTGTATTGATAATTTCGAAATAGTAGTTGACAAGCGGCACCATTTCGGCGGTTTTTCCGAAGGTTGCCGCCATTTTCATGATGCCGGAAATGACCTGCATGAACGAGCCGCAGTACAGCACGAGTGAGCCTATCGAAAACGAGCCTAAAAGCCCTTTGATGCCGATAAAAAGATAAATCCCGAATCCGACAAGCGAGCCTAAGAGCGCAACAAACGAGCTTGATTTCGCCGAATTCACCGACGCTTTTTTGAGCACCTTTTCGCCGTCGTTCAAAAGACTGTCGGCGGCGATTTTTTCAATCAGCTCCTGCTCACGGTAAAGGCGGAAATCCTTGCCGGTTTTGTAGTCCTTGAACTTTTCAAGAAAGAAATAGAACAGGCGGTCGAGCCGTGAATATTCGTCGGAGGCTAAAAACCATTGCTTGTTCATCTTCAGGGCGACAACCAAAATAATCGCCGCCATGACGGCAATAGCCGCAAAAATGCTCAGCAGAAATACCGGCTTTTCGAAAAAGCTTTCACCCGTCTTCGTCAGTCCGATTTTGAAAAGCGGAAAAATGAAAACAAGCGATATGATGAGTGTCAAAAAGCCCGAAACGAAGTCACGAAGCATCCACGAAAACTGAGAAAATGCGGAAAAGACACGGTTCTGCGCCTCAGAGTGCTTGTGTAAAAGCTCCTTGAAAAGGGCGTTTTCGGTCTTTTTAAACTCAACCGAATAAAGCTTTGACGCAACGGCCTGAAGTTCACGGTTATAAAGCATGGAGCGGTACATATAGAACATATCGCCCAAAAAGCTGTTTAAGAAAAAGAGAACAAAGTTGATGATGACTGCGGCGGCGATGTAAAACATAAGCTGTTTCATGCCGGCGTCGCTGTCAAGTTGGTCGATAATCACGGACGTAGCCTTGATGTTGACGAACGGACTTACCGCCCCGATGACCGCAACAATCAGACAGGCGGGAATCAGCCTTTTTTCGAGCCGCTGCATTTCCCGGAAGGCTTCGAGAACGGTTTTGGCGGTCTTCATACGGCATCACCCCCGTTCTCACGGTAGTAATAGCTTTGAATCCGGAACATACGGCTGTACTCGCCGTTTTTCGCCATCAGCTCGTCATGCGTTCCGCTTTCGGCGATTTTGCCGTCCTTGATAAAAAAGATTCTGTCGCAAAAGCGGGTGGAGGACAGGCGGTGCGAAATAAAGAACGAGATTTTTTCCTTTGTCATTTCACTGTACTTTAAGTAAAGCTCGTTTTCGGCAATCGGATCAAGCGCTGCTGTCGGCTCGTCAAGAATCAGAACGGGTGCGTTTTTATAAATCGCTTTTGCTAAAAGAAGCTTCTGCTTTTCGCCGCCGGAAAACTCCGCCGCATTTTTAAAGACATCCTTAATCATCGGTGTGTTCTCCTGCTCGGGCAGGGCAAGAATTTTCTCCTTGATACCGGCTTTTTCGAAAGCGTCATAAAGCTTTTTCTTGTCGCAGTCAAATTCGGCGGATATGTTCTGTGCAACCGTCATCGGCATAAACTCCGAATCCTGAAAAACGGGAGCGAAAAGCGAAAAAAGACTGTCACGGGAAAGGTCGGCCGAGTTTTCGCCGTTGATGATAATTTTGCCTCTTGTCGGGCGGTAAAGACCGCAAAGAAGCTTGACGGCGGTCGTCTTTCCGGCTCCGTTTTCGCCGACGATTGCAATATTTTCGCCCTTATTCACGGTAAAGGACATATCGCAAATCGTGTCGCCGTCGGCTTCGGGATAACGGAAAAAGACAGACTGAAAGGTAATGCTGTCGACGGAGTGGAATGCGGCTTTCCTGCCGCTGTCAGGGCTTGGGTCGGCATCTTCAACAAAATTCCGGTACGCTTCGCAGTCGTTACAGCAGCGTTCGATATTCGAATAGCTGTAAACAAGGCTCATAATCCAGTTCGAAAAGCCCGTAATGATGCCGAAGTAAAAAATGAAGTCCGACACGCCGAGCCGTCCCGCCGTAACGAGATAAACAAGATAAGCGTAGGCGACGGTCTCCCGGATAAGATTGAGGGAAGCCCGGACGCCGCTGACGCTTGCACTTTGACCGGTGTACTTTGAAACGATTTGTTCAAGGCGGCTGACAAGCCGGGCATAAAGGCTGATGAAGTAATCGGAAAAGCCGTAAAGACGGATATCCTTTGCCGCTTCGCCGCTGCGGCTTTGCTCGTAATAATAATCGAGCTTGACGAAAACCGAGCTTCTTTCGTTCTTGACGCTTTTTTCACGGGCGTTGAGAAAGCGGAGAATGAAAAACTCCCCGACGCACGTCGAAAGAATCAGCAGAATCATCAGGACGTTGATTTTGTAAATCAGTGCCATCGAAGCCAGCACGCCGATGATGCATACCACAGCCTGATTGAGCGTCTCGATAAAGTCGGACGCCGCCGAATAATAGCTTTGGTAAAACTCCGCCGCCCGTTTGTTTTTCTCTCTGCCCTCGAGAGATTCGATTTTCATGTAATCCGCCGTCAGATTTTTTTCGAACGCCTTGACCGCATAGCGCATACGGATCACTCTTGCCGACCCCGAAAGCAGTTCCTGTAAAAACGGTCCGAGCCATGTTGTCATAGCAACACCGACGCTTAAAAGAGCAACAGTGACGGTAAGCTCTTTTACGGACACGCTTTGGTTGATGCAGTCAATGATTGCTTTCGGTATGTAGGCGGTGAGAATGGGTTGGAGCACGAGGGCAGGCACACGCAAAAAGAAAATTATAATGCTTTTGCTGTCCCACTTTCTCCAGTTTTGCAGCATGTACCTAAGGTTTTCGAAAAGTGTTTTGCTTTTCATTTTTTTGCAATTCCTTTCTTTTTCTCAGACCGGGTTGAAGCAGTCTGATATTTTGGGATTGCTGAGGCGAAAGAATTATATCATGCCTAACAGCATCCAGTCAACTTAAACCTTGTCAACAGTTGACATTTTTTTTGACTGATGTATAATATTATTAAACGATATTACCAAAAGGAGAGAAATACCATGAACTTTAATGATGTGCTTTCCGAAAAAAGAAAAGCGGTGCCGACGCCGACGAACATTGTCGATCCGAGCGGAAGAGCTTATTTCGGAACCTTTGACAAGGAATTTCAAAGAATGGATTTCTTGAGCGTTGACCGTCCGTCTGCGCTTCCGAACGCCTTTAACAAGCTTCGCCTTACTCTTTGGGAGGCAATTGAACTTCATTTTCAGGACATAATCGTGCTGACCGCTGTGTGCGATATGGGTATTTTTGGTACCGGACTTACAATCTGCTATGATAAAGCGAAGAGAAAGCTGATCTATTGGCAGGATATGCTCCCGAAAAAAGACGCCGTAATTTCAAAGACACTGCTCAACGGCGATCCGACCGAATCGAGGGGCAAGGTGGTTCATTTCCGCTGCAGCAACTTTTTTGAAAAAGGGCAGGCCTTTGTAAGAGGTACGGCAAGCGATGACAAGAGCGGCTGCATCAGCTATGACGTTCAGCTTGACCGGGTTTCGCTTCCGAGCATTGTTTCGATTCCGTTCGGCGACAACAGACCGCTTTATTCTCAAAAGGATCTCTTTAAGGTCACAGGCTATATCGAGGTCAACGGCAAACGCTACGAAGCCGACGAAAACAGCACCGCCATCATCGACGACCACAGAGGCTATTATCCGTATAAGTCGCACTACGATTGGGTAACGACTATGGGTAAAAAAGAGATTGACGGCAAGATGCAGTATTTCGGCTTCAACCTGACAAGAAATCAGTCCGTTAACCAGAATGACTACAACGAAAACCTGATCTGGTTCGAGGGCAGGACAACGCTTCTGACCCCCGTGCGCTTTGAGCATTTAAGCTATAACAAATGGCGGATCAAGGACGTTTACGGAATGACCGATATTATTTTTGATATTGGCGACCGCTTCCTGATGCGTGTTCCGGCGGGCGTTATTGACATCAATTACCACATCACGTTCGGAGAGCTTTCGGGCTTTGTCTGTGACCCCGACGGCAACAAATACATACTCGACGGAATGTATGGCATCGGTGAGGATAAGAGCCTGCGATTCTGATCGACTGACGGCCGAAGCCGTGTAAAAATTGATTCTCCGCAGAACGGTGCGTCTGCGGGGATTTTTTTCAGTTTTGATTTGACATTCATATTCTCACTTGCATTTTCGGCTCGTTGTGATATACTGAAAACAAAGTATGATAGGGTGAAGACGATATGAGAATCCTGATTGATGCCGACGGCTGTCCCGTTGTGCGGCTGACCGTTTTCGTTGCAAAAGAATACGGCATACCGGCTGTGGTTTTTTGTGATACGAGCCATGAATTTCATTTTGACGGCGTCGAAACCGTCACCGTCGATAAAGGGGCGGACAGTGCGGACTTTGCGATTGTGAATTTCATTGAATCGGGCGACCTTGTTGTGACGCAGGATTACGGCCTTGCGGCGATGGTGCTTTCGAAAAAAGGCAGCGTGCTGACACAGAACGGACTTGAAATCACAGCGTTCAATATTGATTCGCTTCTGGCGTCACGGTACGCCGCAAAAAAGGCAAGAATGAGCAAAAAGCATCTCAAAGGTCCGCCGAAGAGAACCGCCCAGCAGGACAGGGCTTTTGAACGAACGCTTAGACGGATTTTAAGTGCACTTGCGTGACAAGCCTTTACCCGTGTATTGCTGACAAAATACTGAAAGGAAAAGATTATGCAGTTGATTATCGTTCGCCACGGCGACCCGGATTATGTGCTTGACTCTCTTACAAAAGAGGGCAAAAAAGAAGCGAAGCTTTTGGCAAAACGCTTGGAAAAGGAAAACGCCGACTATTTTTACTGTTCCCCGTTGGGAAGAGCGCAAAAGACGGCCTCCTATACGCTGAAGCTTGTTTCGAAAAAGGCAGAAACGCTCGACTGGCTTCGTGAATTTGAGGGAAAGGTGAAAACAGGTCCGCTCAAGCCGCCCGAACAGTGCTGGGACAGACTGCCGTCTGACTGGACGGGAATTGATGACTACTACGGCGAAAAGTGGTACGATACTGCCTTGATGAAAACCGTGAACGTTAAAGAGGAATACAAACGGGTCTGTGACGGACTCGATGCGCTTTTGAAAAAGCACGGCTATGTTCATGACGGACGGATTTTCCGGGCCGAGAGAAGCAATCACGACAAAATCGTGCTATTTTGTCATTTCGGCGTGGAGTGCGTCATTCTGTCTCATCTGATCGGTATGTCGCCGATGCTTTTGTGGCATAACTTTGTTGCGCTTCCGACAAGTGTCACAACGGCAATCACCGAGGAAAGAGAAGAAGGCATTGCCGTTTTCCGGATCAATGCCTTCGGGGATACGTCTCATTTATATGCGGGCGGTCAGCCTGTTTCCTTTGCCGCAAGGTTTTGTGAATGCTTTGAGGACGACACAAGACATTAAGCGCTTGTGCGGTTGTCCGTTTTCGCTTTTTTGAATAGCAGAGCGTCGGTTTTTTCGGTGATCATTTCAAAGAAATACGATAAAATCACCGTCGCCGCAAAGCTTACCGCAACAAAAGCATACTTGTTTTTTTCGTTGAATCCGATATAGGACAGGAATATCATCGGGATTCGCTGAAGCATATACACGCTGAAAACATGGGAGCCGAACCAGGAAAGAATCGGGTTCTTAAGCTGAATTTTCATCGTGAGCAAGACTAAAAGCATCATGAAGAAAATTGCCCAAAGGGAATAGGTGACGATGTTTTTCGGCTCAAGATAATGGAGAGCGGTAAAGCCGGCGGCAATCGCTCCGACGGACAGAAACCAGAACGAATCGTTTCGTTTTACGATTTTTTCGAACGGCTCTTTGGCTAACGAAAAAATCATGCCGGTCGGAAAGAGCATCACCGTATTGTAGGTCCAGCCCTTTCGTCCGAGCTTTATCTGAACGAGCACAAGCGCAGCCGAAAGTACGGTCGTGATAATTACGCCCGGCCAAAGATGCTTTCTGAACACCGAGAACGACAAGAAAACAAAAAGATACAAGACAAGAATGACGAAAATGTACCAATTGCTGTTGCCGATGCCCGTCCAGCCCGTAAAGGCGAGAAGCGTTCTTTTTAAGCCGTAGTTTTGCCTGAGAATCAGGTTTAAGACGATAAACAGACACACGCAGATGACCATACGGTAATACACCTTGAAAAAGCGTTTTGCCGGAATCGAACGGACATAGGCTTGTCCTTTGTGCTTGATTGACTCCATGATGCCGTAGCCCGAATAGAATAAAAACGATACCACAACGAGCTGAAGCATATTGTTTTTAAAGGTCAGATAGGCGTTGTCGAGTGCACCGCTTGCCTGAATGTATCCTTCGGCGTGGCTTAAGAAAATCAAAAGGACAAAAAGCCCGTTTACGGCGGTCGTGTTTTCTCTTGTCATATAGTCGTCGAAGAATTCGCCGGGCTTTGCCGCTTTGAGACCGACAAAGGCGGTCATTATAATAAACAGTAAAAACAGAATCATGATATCCTCCGGAAGATCGAGTATAAATTGATTATACAAGTCTAAACTGATTTTTTCAAGACAAATAAAGGAAAACAAAACAGGAAAGGAAGACACAAATGAAGCTTGAAAGAGCCCCTATGGGATGGAATAGCTGGGATTGCTACGGTGCGGCGGTCACGGAAGAGGCGGTCAGAAAAAACGCCGACTATATGGCAAAATATCTTAAGCCCTACGGCTGGGAGTACATCGTCGTCGACATTCAGTGGTATGAACCGGCGGCAAAATCGCATTCGTACAACGCTTTTGCCCCGCTTTGCATGGATGAATATTCCCGTCTGATTCCCGCCGAAAACCGCTTTCCGTCTTCATGCGGCGGCAAGGGCTTCGCTCCACTTGCGGAATTTGTTCATTCCTTAGGGCTGAAATTCGGAATTCATATCATGAGGGGCATTCCGAGACAGGCGGTTCACGGCAATACCGGAATCAAAAACAGTACCGCCTTGCCCCGTGAGATTGCCAAAACGGACGACATCTGTCATTGGAATACCGATATGTACGGCGTTGATGCCAAGAAAGAGGGCGCAAGGGAATACTACGAAAGCCTCTTCGAGCTGTACGCCTCGTGGGGCGTTGACTTTATCAAGTGCGATGATATCGCAAGAGAGCTGTCTCACGCCGAGGACGAGTTGATTTTAATAAGTGAAGCCGTGAAAAACTGCGGCAGGGAGATGGTGCTCAGTCTCTCTCCCGGTCCTGCAATTTTAGAAAAAGCCGATTTGTACGGAAAATACGCCGATATGTGGCGCATGACCGACGACTTCTGGGACAGGTGGGACGACCTGTATGCCATGTTCGAACGGGCAGAGAAGTGGGCGCCGTTTTGCGGAAAAGGCGGCTTCCCGGACGCAGATATGCTTCCTGTCGGTGCAATCAATCAGGTCTATTCGCCCGAAAACCGGACGCGCTTCACGAAGGACGAGCAAATGACGATGATGACGCTTTGGTCCATATTCCGCTCGCCGCTCATGATAGGCGGGGAGCTGACGAAGAACGACGACTTTACGCTCGGACTTCTGACAAACACCGAAATACTGAAAATGCACAAAAATTCACGCCGTGCCAAGCAGGCAAAGCGGTGGAACGCTCCGGACGGCAACGAATATGTCATCTGGACCGCCGACAGTGCCGAAAAGGGAACGTATCTTGCCGCTTTCAATTTGGGCGACAGCGACGGAAAGCTTGAAATTGACCCCCAAAGCCTCGGCATAAAGAATAATCCGAAGGGTATTGAGCTTTGGACGGAAGAACGGATAAAATCCGCTTCACCGTTTACGGTAAGTCTTCATTCCCATGCGGCAAAAGCATTTTATTTTGAATAAAAGTTCGGGAACCGGATTTCTGTGTCCGATTCCCGTTTTGATTATTCTTCTTCCGGCTGAGTACTGTTCTCGGTCGGCATTTTTTCAACCTTGACCTTTCCGATTCGTTTATCCTCAACGTTTAAAATCGTAAATTTCAGGTTCTCATAGGTGACACAGTTCATGTCGCCGTCCTTCGGAAGAAAGCCGAGCTGACTGATGATGAAGCCGCCTAAGGTGTCATAATCACCCTCGGGAATCACGTCGCCGACAAGCTCGTTGACCTCTTCGATATACGCC
Source organism: uncultured Clostridia bacterium (assembly GCA_945863885.1). Taxonomy (GTDB): domain Bacteria; phylum Bacillota; class Clostridia; order Oscillospirales; family Acutalibacteraceae; genus UBA6857. Next base: position 95,202 of record CAMAZY010000003.1, on the reverse strand, counting down.
GTACCGTCAATAGTAAAGGTATTTTCGTCAACCTCGACGATTTCCTCGTCCTCGTCGTCGTATTCGTCCCGGATGTTTCCGACGATGGCTTCGATTAAGTCCTCCATGGTAATGATACCGGCCGTGCCGCCGTATTCGTCAACAACAACCGCCATCTGAATCCGCTTCTCGGTCATTTCATTGAAAAGCTGACCGCAGCTCTTGCTGAATGGAACATAATAGGCCTCACGCATGACGTCCGCAGGCTTGATGTCTTTCGGGAGCGAGCCGGAAACGTATTTGAGCAGATCCTTGATATAGATAATGCCGATGATGTTATCGGGATCCTCGTGGAAAACCGGGATTCTTGAGTAACCGTACTCAATCGAAATTGAAACGACCTCTTCAAGACTGTCGGTGTCCTCGACAGCGCACATATCCGTCCGGTGCGTCATGATATCCGAAACGTCAATATCGTCGAATTCGAAGATGTTGTCAATCATTTCCTTTTGGATATCCTCAATAACGCCCTTTTCCTGACCGACGTCAACCATCATGCGGATTTCCTCTTCGGTGACTCCTTCTTCATCGGCGTTCGGATCAAAGCCGAACAGGCGGACAATAAGGTTCGTTGAAGCGGAAAGAATCTTGACGAACGGAGAAGTGATCTTTTTCACAACAAGAAGAATTCCGACAACCTTGTATGCGATGGCTTCGGGCTTTTGCATCGCCATTCGCTTCGGCGCAAGCTCGCCTAAAACAAGCGAAAAATAGGACATGATAATGGTAATGATTACAACGGAAAAGCCGCTGATAACCGACGTCGGAATCGGAAGATTCAATTTGGAAATTGCGCCGGCGAGCATCGTCGCAAAGCTTTGAGAAGCCGATGCCGAGGTCAGAAATCCGGCAAGTGTTACACCGATCTGAATGGTAGATAGAAAATTGCTCGGGTTTTCGGTGAGCTTCATAATCTGACGGGCCTTTTTGACGCCGTCTTCGGCTTTCTTTTCGATGACATTGTCGTTAAGCGAAATAATTGCAATTTCGCTCATCGCAAAAAATGCGTTGACAAGAACAAGAACAAACAGTAAAACGAGTTTCAGGATAATACTTCCGGGGTCATCCATAACGGATTGTTACTCCTTTCAAAAAGAAAAAATAATTTCATATACTGTGAAAGCATAATGATTTATCATTATATCACAAAAAATATAAAAGGTCAAATTTTTCATGATTTTATGGATTTTTTATCCGCAATATGATAAATTTATACTATCAAACTTAAGGAGGGCTAAAAAATGCCGTTCATCAACACGAAAACAACCGCCACAATTTCAAAAGAAGCCGAAACCGAACTGAAAACAAAGCTCGGAAAAGCCATTACCTGCCTCGGAAAGGGAGAGCAGTGGCTGATGCTGAACTTTGAGGACAACTGCCGTATGTGGTTCAAGGGCGAAAGCGACGAGGAGCTTGTTTTTGTCGATATTGCGCTTTTCGGAAAAGCAAGTGACTCCCAGTACGATAATATGACCGAGACGGTATGTAATATTATAAGCGAAACGCTCGGTATCCGTTCCGACTGCATCTATGTCAAGTACGAAGAAGTCTCGCACTGGGGTTATAACGGGTTTAATTTCTGATCCGGAGTGAATCGGGTTCATGAAGGACGCTTGAACGACAGAGGAAAACGGGATAATAGAAGACAATCGCTAAAAGCCGGAAGACTTTTAGCGATTGCGTTTTATGGGGTAATGGAGAAATCATAGAAAGCGGTATGATGCCCGACGTTGAGACATATACCGAAAAGGCGGGACGCCCTGAACCGGAATCAGGATTCTTCAGGATCTTTTTCGAATTCAGCAGCAATTGCATTGATTCTGTTGATGGCGGCAACCAGCTGACTTTGAAGTTCGCCCTTCTTTTGGAGGAACGGAGCGGCCTTTTGGTCAACCGCCTGTTGTCTGGCTGCTCTATCGATTTCAACCTGACCTTGCAGACTGTTTCGCTTTTCGGAAAGGGTAGCGATTTCCTGCGCAAGCTGTTTCTTCAGAGCGGCCTGCCTCTCCGCCTTCTTTGAGACAGGCATAAAACGGGACAAACCCGTCAGTTACCCTTTTTTCTTCAGACTCTTACGGCAAACAGATTTCGCAGGCCTCATATTCGCCGGAGTTGAATTCGTCCTTGGTCAGCCGCCGGACATTGGTCTTATTCTTCACAAAAATACAGTTTTTTTCATGATATTTTTTCCCGGCCGATGTAACATAATACTCACCGTAATAGCTTCTTTGCTTTTGTACAGTCAGGACGATTCCCGTACTGCTTAATACAAGGACGATCGCAAGAACCGCTGCGATGATTGCTTTTTTATGTTTGTATGTAAATACGGAGAATCTGACTTTTTTCGACGGATTCAAAAGCTGATGAGAGAATTCATTTGCTTCATATTCTTCCTGAACATTCTGACTGTTGGCGGGGCTTGATATGAGATGGCCGCATACGATATGTCCGATTTCATGGGACAGCACAATTTGCTTTTCATGTTTCGACAGCGACTCGTTGATAAATATCAGCCGATACTCGTCGAAAGAATAGGTAAACCCTTTCGATTTCTTGATAAAAGCCGATAAATTCAGTTCCTCCAGAACGGTTTGCGTGTTTTCGTCATTGTAGGAGGAATTGAATTCAATGACAGTGTATCCCAGTTCTTCAACAGCTTTAATCAAAGACGGATAGTCATTGTTTTGCAGGTGCGAGGATTCAAGAAACTGTTTTACTTTTTGTCCGATTTCACTGTTCGTCATTCTTTTGCCTGCTTTCTTTTATGGCTTTCAATGCTTTTGCTACTTTTTCGTTGTGCTGCGGTTCCCGGAAAGAAACGCCGTCAAACGATTTGACAACAGCCTCGCCGGGAAGCTGGGTACACCGTGCGTATTCCAGCATGACAACGGTTCTGATCGATTGGTAAGCTGCCTTGTCGAGCTTTTCCGTGATTTCTTCGGGGATTCCTGCGAGTCCATCCATTACCGATAAGGGCTCTCCGTAATTGAAGGTTTCCAATAATTCTTTCGGGAATATGCCCGAATCTTTAAGCATTTTCCGTGAAACCGAGTTGCAATAAAAGAAAAACAGGAGCGAAAGATATGTGCCCCACAACATCGGTCTGCTTCCCGTTTCAATAGAGGAATACGTTTGCCTTGATACTCCGATGAGGTTTGCAAGATCGCCTTGAGAAATTCCGATTTTCGCTCTCAAAGAAGCCAGGTTTTCGGTAAGGTCGTTGATATACATTTCCTGCTCGGATTTTGTCAGGTTCCAACTTCCGTCATGATTCATTCCAAACGCTCCTTCGTTTAATAAATTGGTAATAATAAAAGTTAATCAATTTGATAATAAGAGTATAATACTTGTCGCATAATTTGTCAATATAAATCTGTGATTTCCGCATAATTAGATATTTTTGTATTTGAAAGGCTACTGCTTTTTTTTTGACTATAAATTACAATCGTATTACAATATCCTTATTATAATAAGTAAGGTGATTTTATGGATCATAAAATTGGACGGACATTGTTGCCGTTGCGTCGGGAGAATATCACACGGTCGGACTGAAATGAGACGGGACAGTGGTAGCGGTCGGTAGTAATTATGATGATCAATGCGATGTTTCGGATTGGAAAGACATCATGCTTGCTAAGCAAAATAAGAATGACTGAACAGGAAAAAATGCATATCCGGCTTCATACTAAACTACCTTCCCGAAATGACAGTTTTTCAGTATAAATCTCCTTTGTTTACAGATAATAGATGTGCGATATGATTTCAAAGGAGATTACGATATGAAAGCAACAGGAATAGTCAGACGCATTGACGACCTCGGACGGGTTGTGATTCCGAAAGAGATCCGCCGGACAATGCGTATCAGAGAAGGCGACCCGTTAGAGATTTACACCGATGCCGACGGCGAAGTGATTTTCAAAAAGTACTCACCGCTCGGTGAACTCGGACCGTATACCAAGCAGTACGTCGAAGTTCTGAACCGTTCGACCGGTCTTCCGGCGATTATCTGTGACCGTGACCATGTTATTGCGTCGGCGGGAATCCCGAAAAAAGAAGTGATGGAAAAACGCATTTTGCCCGTAATCGAAAGCTATATGGAAAGACGGACGGGCTATGTTGCAGGCGACGAAAAAATCGAAATGCTGCTTTGCGACGGACTTGACCGGGCTGTCGGCGTGATGTATCCGATCATCGGTTCGGGCGACGTCATGGGCGCCGTGATGGTGCTGACGAACGGAAGCGGCGATAAGCCCAATCAGACCGAAATCAAGCTGGTGCAGGTTGCGGCGGGCTTCTTGGGTAAGCAGATGGAAGAATAAAACGATAAGGCCACGGCGGGAAATGACTCTGCCGTGGTTTTTCTGAGGGTGAAGCATATAAATGAAACAGAAAAAGGACCGGCTGACCCGATCCTTTGGTTTTCGAAACAACGGACTTCCCGCTGTTTTCCGGCGGAAAGTCCGCAAACGCATTTGAACCTTTCGCCGTTAGTATTATTGCCGGGCGAAAGCGTCCGATACCCGGAAAATTTTTACTTTGCTTCAAGCTCCCTGACGATCATTTTTGCCGCTTTGTAAATGTCGCCGCAGCCGAGGGTGATGACGATATCGCCGCTTTCTGCGTTTTTGACAATGTAGTCCGTAACCTCCTCAAAGGTGTTGAACCAGACGCTTCCGGGAATCTTGTCGGCGAGATCCTTGGTGTAAATATTATAGGTGTTTCTCTCTCTCGAACCCATGATTTCGGTCATGACAAGGCGGTCGGGGATGCCGAGAACACGGACAAAATCGTCAAAAAGAATTTTGGTTCTCGAATAGGTGAACGGCTGAAAAACCGCCCAGACGGTCTTATAGCCCATTTTCATGACGGCGTTGAGAATCGCTTCCAGCTCATGTGGATGGTGGGCATAGTCGTCGGCAATCGTGATGCCGTTAATTTCACCCAAAATTTCAAACCGTCTGCCGGCACCCGTGAAGCTTTCGATTCCTTTTTTGCACTCGTCAGCCGTACAGCCTGCGTTGACGGCGGCGGCAAAGGCGGCAAGTGCATTTAAGATGTTGTGCTTGCCGGGGATTTTCAGCGAAAGTCTTGTCAGCTTTTCGCCCTTGTACATGACGTCAAATTCGCCGAACGAGCCGCGATTATAGGCTATATTTTCGGGATAGTAGTCGTTCTTTTCGCTGAATCCGAACGTGATTTTTGCTTTGTCGATGCCGTCGACAGCTTTGCAGGTGTTTTCGTCGTCGCCGTTGAAAATCAGCGTGTTGGTTGTCAGAAGCGAAAACTTATGAAACGACTTGATGATGTTGTCGAGCGTTTTGAAGTAGTCAAGATGATCCTCGTCGATGTTGAGAATGACCGCAACGTCGGGCGAAAGGTCAAGAAACGTATCGACGAATTCGCACGCTTCACAAACCATGGTTTCGGTGTTGCCCGTTCTGCCGTGGCTGTCAATCAGCGGAAGCTTTCCGCCGATAACCGCTGTCGGATCCTTGTCGGCCATGATGAGAACCTGCGTGAGCATGGAGGTGACGGTGGTTTTGCCGTGGGTTCCGCAAACGCCGATGCAGTTTGAATACTTTCTTGTGACGGCGCCGAAAAGCTTCGAGCGTTCAAAGGTCGGAATACCGCTTGCTTTGGCGGCGCAAAGCTCCGGGTTGTCGCTTAAAAGGGCGGCGGTGTAAACAATCATTTCCGCTCCCTCAATGTTTTCCGCCTTTTGCCCCATGGTGACCTTGATACCGAGTGAGCGGAGCTTGTCGATGTTGTCGCCGGGATTGTTGTCCGAGCCGGTAATGAGGTAGCCCTTGTTATGTAAAATTTCGGCAAGCGGACACATTCCCGAGCCGCCGATACCGATAAAATGAATGTGTTTGATTTTCTTTAAAATATCATCAATTTCGTACATGAAATTCACCCCTGATTTTTATCGGCAACCTCTAACAACGTCCCGGCATGCGTCAAAATGCCAAACGCCTGAGTTCTTAGAGCTTGCTTATTGCTTACCCATTATTATATTGCAAAAAGCCGGAATAGTAAACCTTTTTCGGAAAATTCACAACTATTCTTTTTGCGCATAAGATGTATTGCTGCTAATTGGGGAGGCATAGGTTATGAGAATACTGATTTTAGGCGGTGACGAAAGGCAAAGGAAGATGAAAAAGCTTTTTGAATCAGATCAATACGACGTTGAAAGTATCACCGAACCGGAGCAGGCGATGAAGCTTGATTCGGCTATAAAAAAAGCGCAGGCGGTTATGCTTCCGCTTCCGGTAAGTCGGGACGGAAACAAAGTTTATTCCGACAAAAGCGAACTTACAATACCTCTTGCAAGGGTTATTGACGGACTTGATGAAAGGAAGATGCTGTTTGCCGGAATCATACGGGAGAATTTGAAAACGAAGCTTGATGAAAGGAACATACCGTATTTCGATTACTATACCGACGAAGCGTTTAAAAGCCGGAACGCCTTTCTGACGGCACAGTGTGCCCTGCGGCTGACACTTGACAACACAGATGAGTATCTCGTCGGAAAGAGAGCACTTGTCACCGGCTTCGGACGGGTGGCAAGGGCGACAGCCGAACTGCTGAGCCGTGTCGGTCTTGATGTCTACGTCGCCGCAAGAAACGAAGCGCAAAAGGCAACCGCTTATGCGTTGGGGTACAAGGTGCTCGATATTTATGACCTCGGGTCGGTTATCCGGATTTTCGATTTTATCTTCAACACTGTGCCGGCTCATGTCTTTTGTGAACGGGAAATCGGCTTAATGAAAGACAGTGCCCTTTACCTTGAGCTTGCGTCAAAGCCGTACGGGGCTAAGCCGGAGTACTTTGAAAAACTGAAAAAGCAGTATCTGCCAGCACCATCGCTTCCGGGAAAATACTGCGGTACGTCTGCGGCTGAGGCGATTTATCGCTCGATAAGAAATCGACTTTTTGAAACCGGAGGGGAGGAAAATGTCTGATCTTTGCTTCGGCTATGCGCTGACCGGGTCGTTTTGTACGTTTGAAAAGTCGTTCCGACAGCTTGAAAAGCTTGTCGCTTCGGGAATTAAAACGCAGGTGATCATGTCCTATTATGCCTTTCTGACCGACACCCGATTCGGGAAAGCGGAAGATTTTATCAAACGGGCGGAAGAAATAACGGGAAACGAAGTCATCGCAACGATTGAAGACGCAGAGCCGATCGGACCGAAAAAGATGTTCGATCTTCTGATTGTGTCTCCCTGTACGGGCAACACCCTCGGAAAGTTGGCGGCGGGCATATACGATACGCCCGTTACGCTTGCGGTCAAGTCACATCTGAGAAACAAGCGGCCGGTGCTGATCGGCGTTTCGACAAACGACGCACTGCGCATCAGCGCTAAAAGTATCGGCACACTGTTAGCCTATCGTCATTTCTTCTTTATCCCGATGAAGCAGGACGATTATGAAAAGAAGCCGTTTTCGGTTGTCTGTGACTTTGAAAAGACGCTGCCTGCGGCGATGGCGGCGGTTGAAGGCAGACAGCTTGAACCGATTTTGTTATAAGCCGCAAACCAAAAAAGAAAAACCGGCTGTAAAGCTGCCGATGTACCGAATCCGGTTCAGGCAAGCTTTACAGCCGTACTTACTTATCTCTTAAATCTGATACCACTTGATTTCGTTCGCTTCTAAGTGAAGATTGATGCTTGTGCCGTCGCCGACATAAACGGTCGTGTCCTGCGGCTCGTAGGTGTTGTTGACAACGCAGTACTTGCCGTTTTTGACGTAGGCGTGTACCTCGACATTATAGTTCGTTGAGTACCAGCGATAAAGCTCGTCTTCCGCCGAAGCACTCCAGAGAATCGCACGGTACAGCACACGGCTGTTTTTGAACGAGTAGGGAAGTCCGCTGATGTAAACGCCACGGCCCTTTCCGAATTCTCTTACCGCCATCTGAACCTCTTCGGCGTGTCTGACCGCAAACGGAAGCTCGGTGGCTGTCTGAATCAGAACGGTCGTACCGTCAAGCGCAACAATGTTTTTCTTGCCCTCGCCGAAATCGACTTCACCGTCGGCGTCGGCAAGAATAAAGTGATCTCTGTGCTCCTCGGTGTTGTAGCGGCGAGTGTTTAAGGTTAAGCCGTTTTCTCTTTCAACGCCGAGAATGTCGTCAAGCTGGAAGAACTTGCCTTGCCATTGATGCGCCGCCGGTTCCCCGACACCGATGAAGCCGCCGCCGTTGTAGACAAATCTTCTCACAGCGGTGAGAATTTCTTCATCTGCCCAGTATTCGCCGCCCGACTGTGCGGTATCGGCGTCGCCGACATTGATGATAACATCGAAATTGTCAAGAAGCTTCGGGTCTTTTTTCATGTCGTCAAAGCTGATGAATTTTACATCAAAGGGTGCGCCGCTTAAGGCTTCGATGATGCCGAAATAGGAATAGTTCTGTCTGTAATAAAGCGCATGATGCACCATGTGGTTGCCCCAGGCACGCATTTTGCCCCAACAGTTGAGAACAGCAACTTTCTTGACGCAGTAGGGTGTTACGCCGCAGATGTTGTCGTAAAGCGTACGGAACTCGTCGCAGACGTCTTTGATATAGTCAACAAAATCGGGGAACTGAAGCGCAAGCTTAAGATAGCCGCCGTAGCCGATACGGGAAATCGGGCTTCTGAGAATGGCTCTTCTTGCCGTTACCCAATTGACCTTGGCTTCGGCGATCGGGTCGCCGCCCTCGTGGAAAACATCGGGGAAGAAGTAGGGCAAAAAGCGTCCTTCGGTATATTTTACGCCCTTGATATCGCTGAAAAGGCGGAGGGTTGCGCCGTTGCCGACACTTCCGACAACTGCATCAAGACCGATGGATTCAAATTCCTCCATGAACGGCTCCATGCCGATCCAGTGGTCGCCCATGAACATCATTGCTTCCTTGCCGTATTCATGAACGATGTCAACCATTTCCTTGGCAAGCTTTGCGACCTCCCGTCTCTGGAAAGCCTGAAAGTCCTTGAACTCTTTCGAGGGAATGCGGTAGGTGTTGTTCATATAGCCCTGATCGATGATGAATTCGGGGCGGAACGGATAGCCGACCTCTTTTTCGAACTGCTCTAAAATATAGGGGCTGACGGAGGCGGTGTAGCCGTACCAGTCAACAAATTTTTCTCTTGCCAGCTCGTCAAACACAAGCGTAAACTGATGAAAGAACGTTGTAAACCGTACAACATCGACATACTCGTGCGTGTCAAGGAATTTGCGCAGTCTTTTCATCGAGTGCGCCCTTGTTTTCGGCTGACGGACGTCAAAGGTGATCTGCGGCTCGATGTCCCAGTTGTTGACAACGGCATTGTACATATGTACGGGATCCCACATGATATAGGCAAGAAAGCTTACCGTATACTCATGAAACGGCTTTGTGCTGATTATGACATTGCCGCTTTCTTCGTCATACGACCAATGATCGGTCGGGACAACCTCACCGGTCGTGCGGTCGATAACCTCCCACCATCTTGTGATATCGTCGTAGCTGTTGACCTTGAGCATATCGGGATAAAGATGATCCATCAGATGAATTTCGAGCTTGTCTTCCGTTGCGGTGTGAAACGGAGTCATGATGTACATCTGCTGAACCTCGTCCGGGTTTGCCTTTGCCCATTCGTTATCTTTACGGGTGGTGTAGTAGGTGGCGTACACCTTTCCGCCGGCGTCCTTCAACTCCTGCGGAAATTCGGTTCCGTCACAGTCACGGATGGCATCTGCGCCCCAGATATCCATAATTTCAAGCGTTTCTTTTACCACGTCCATATCGGTCGGAATGGTAACCCTGCCTTTTTTGTTTGCCATAAAATGATCCTCTCTTTTACTTTTCTATTGTGATAATTTCGTTGTTCTGAAGCGTTACCTTGCCGTTTCGCATCTTTCTGCGCTTAAAGGGAACACCCTTTCTGACAAAGAAACGGTTGTTTGCGATGTAGGCGTCGGGGTTGCTGCAAGGGCTGATCGTGCCGCCTAAATCGTCGTAGCTGAGATTGTTCGTAAACGTGTTGTGAATCGCTTCCTGTAAGCAGAACATCACGCAGCCGCCCTCGTTGAGCCGTGAATAGTTTTGCTCGTAAATCGTGCCGTCGCCGGAATCCGCATCATATGCCATACCGTCCTGATTGAGCTTGGTGTCAACTGCTTCGTTGAAGCGGAAAAGCGCATCTTTACACTTCCATGGCCAGATTGCCGCCGCAACCTTGCCCATTCTCTTTTCGGGATACCGGTAGAACCTGTCATTCATTTCACAAGCACAGCTGTCCGAAACGTTATGCTCGACTAAAGGCGTCAGCGCATACATCGGCGTAATCGCATCGCCGCCGGCAAGCTTTACATAGTTTCCGCAAATCAAAATATTCTCGTTGCCGTACTTTTTAAAGGTGTCTTCCGAAAGCTTTTTGGTCGCAAATTCCTTGTGCCGGTAAGTGTAGCCGACAGCGATTCCCCAGCGGCTGACTTTTTTCACAAAGCAGTTTTTCACCGTCACGCCGTCGTACCTTGCGATGCCGGTTTTGTTTTCGTCGTCGGGCTTTAAGCAGGTCATATAGATGCCGCCGTTGTTCAGGTGCTTGTTATAAACATTGCCGCTTATGTCGTGCACAAAAAGGGCATCGACGGTAATATTATGAAGCGTTCCCCGGTTCTGTGCGACAACGGCAAGCCCGGTTCGGTCGATTTTATGAGCCGCTGAGTATTCCTCGGGAGATTTTTCGCTGTCCCGATTCGTGATTTCAATATCCCGGATTGTAATATTCTCGCAGTCATACAGCAAAACCGCCGAAGAAACATCACCTTTATATACATGGCAGGGATTATCAAGAACGGTTCGGTAATCCTGATACCATACGCCCGTGCCGTCCGCGTCAATCCGGGGCATCGTGTCACCCTCGCCGTAAGAGGCAATTTCAATCGCATCACCGCTGATATCGCCGCATTCTTTCAAGTGCAGATACTCGCCGGCAAATACCGAGCCTTTTTCAAAAAGAATTTTATCACCCGGATTGATCCTGATCTGATTGATTTTATCGAGAGAAGCAAACGGTGTTTTTTCGCTCAGTCCGTCATTGTTGTCGTTTCCGTTACGGGAGCTTACATAATAGGTTATTGACTGCATTTTCATATTCCTCCTCTCTCATCTTTTTTTCGATGATCATCTCAACTTCTCTGAAGCGGAATTTATCGCCTGAATATCTTGTGAAAAGATCCCGGTTGTTTTTATAAAAGGCTTTTCTTTCCTTTTTGGATATCGGGGCATAGTGATAATTCTTTTTGATTTCGTCTTTTTCGCTGACAAAATCAAGTCGGAACCTTGTAAGCTCGTAATCAAGATACGCCGTCAGAGAAAACCGGGTCAGTCCGTATACGGTTTCGCCTTTTTCGAGCATTTCGCTTCTTTGTTCGTTTTCGGCCTTGCACCGCTTTGCCACGGCGTCAAGACTGCTGTCGTCAATCAGCCCGAGCTTTTTGGCAAAGGCAAGGCAGGCAAGGGCATACTTTTTATCGCTTTCATCGGAAAAATAAAAGGTGTTCATAACCGCCTCCTGAATGGAATTATTTGGTTCTTTCTAATAATACCTGTTTTTGTGCGTTATTGCAAGTGGAAATGACACATTGCTTATGAATAATTGATGCTATAAGGATACTGGAACAAGCTTGGGTGAAATAGGACAATAAAAAAGCTCTTGACTATGGCTTTACTTATCGGGAATTCGATTGCTTAATTTGTGACTTGGTATCATCAAAAATTTATGCTGATATTTTGTGGAGTTTGTTTCTTGCATTCAATTTTTGTCATATAGTATAATACAATATGATAAAAAACAAGGGGGATATATATTATGAAAAAAAGAACAAGACTTCTCAGCCTTTTACTTGTCGTTATGTTTGCGTTGGCAGCATTTGCACCGATGAGTGCACTCGCTAAGGGCGAGAACGAGGATGTGGCAACGATTACGGTATTCTCGTATGCCGCAATGTTTGACAAAGGTCATGCCTGGATATACTTTGAAAACAAGTCGGATGAAACACTTACGATAGGCGCGTATAAGCTTGAACCCGGCAAAGCGGTTTCCGTCGGAACCTATTCTAACACCCGCAAAGAGGGAAAAGGTGTATATTATAATCTTGACAGCTATATCGTGAACCATTTTAATTATAAAAGCAGAGTTTCGCTTACAGAGGGAATTACAAAGGCCGAGGTAAAGAAGCTCAGCGACTTCATCAACACCCATAACACATGGTCCGTTTCAAAGAATTGCACATATTTTGCGGAAAAAATGTGGAATCTTGTTTCAACAAAGAAGATCAAGGGTCTCGGTACACCGTCATATCTCAAGACAACCATAAAGAGATATAACGAGCAAAAGAATAAAGCCGTGGATGATGTTTCGAAAAAAGAAGTGTACAAACTGAAAGGCAGCGGTAACAACACCTATCTTGTCAATGTGAGAGAGAGTGCGATTCACAAGAAGTTCTAAGAAAAGAATATAAAATGAACAAGTCCGGTTTTTTGCCGGACTTGTTCGTTTTGCGAGATGACTTTATGTGCGGAAAAAAACGACCATTTGCACAAGCTGGCAACGCCATTATTCATTTGGGTCATCATCTTGACAAGTTTCCTATTCTTTTAATTTTTTGTCATACCAATCCCACCAATAATCATTGTCTATGTCGCCACATAAAGGACATCCTATCCATCCTATAGGAGAATTAGCACTGTATTCATGAGTACAGGTTGCACCAAAAGTTTCTCTGCCTTTAATACAACTATTTCCGCAATACTTGCATGATTCGTTGCACTTCTTTTGACACCTATAGGTGTATGTTCCATTTGCACCTTTGATTAAACTGTAATCTGATGAACCAGATATAGAATTATCATTCTTATAAATACCATTTAGTTCCTCCTGAATCATATTAATTCTATCACAAAAAGTGTCATATTTATTGATATTAATAAGAAACTCTTTTATTGTATTCAGTTCGCTTGGAGTAACACAACTGTTATCAAGAGTTTTTGATATGCCTTTGATAATGTCTTCAGGATACAATGAATAAAAAATTTTTATCTGCATATTATAGTTGAGATTTGGTGACTCATATCCTAACGCATTCTTAAAAAAACGCACATGATCTCCTTTATCTAATGCTTCTTTGGTCAGTCCGACTCGATATAAAGTTTGTAGATCAAATTCATCTAAAATCAAATTCTTTTGAGAATCTTCTATTTTACTGTTATATAAAATCTTTTTTAATACTGTATTAATATATTCGTCCAAGTCATTATAGAATATTTGCTCATTGTTCTTTATTGTATCATAGTACTTATTCGGGATTTTTTTGCTATTAATATAATTTTGAATTGAATTATTGCTAAAGTTTATACGTATATTTTCGTATACAGACTTAGTCCAAACAGACAATTGAATTATCTCAACATATGTATCCTTCTCATTTAGATCTTTTTCAACAAACTGATAATCTAAATTTGGCTCGTTGTTATTGATATATAAATCTACTTTTTTTGCTGAATTGCAACCGGCAAATAGAATTATCAATGCAGGCAATAGTGCTGTTGCAAGGATTTTTTTCATTGTTTATATTCCTTTCTACAATATGGTGTACATTTGAATTAATTATATCACATATAGCAAATGATCTCAATACCGATAAACCAACAAAAGAACCAAAGCCGCTACGACCTTGGTTCTTTCTACTTGTATCAGAGCAAACACTTCACAGCGAAACCGCCGCTGAAAAAGTAGGTGTTCGTCCAATACACATTTGGTGGACCCGAAGAGGATCGAACTCTCGACCTTACGGATGCGAACCGTACGCTCTCCCAGCTGAGCTACGGGCCCATTTCACTTTCGGACAGCATTATACACCATCCGAAAGAAAAAAGCAAGTATTAAATGATAACTCTTTGATTTTCTTCCCGTTTTTTTCGAAGAATCGCTCCGACGCAAAGCGGTTCAGGGCAGTTGAAGCTGAACTTCATCATCGCTTTGTTCGTGCTTTCGATGGCTTCACCGGCTTCGTTGCGCAGCCCGTCTGCAACAACCGTGAAAGGCTTTTTGCCTTTTTCGAGCACGTCAAGCGTGTCCTTTTCAAAAAAGCGGTTGCGTTGGGTGCAGTAGGCGACGCCGTCTTCCCATCTGTCAACGACGGCGGCAACGTCCCATTCCCGGTTGTAGCCGCCCTTGTAGCTGATGTTAGCGTCCTCGGACGGTGAGGTGAAATAAAAGCCGGTGCAGTAGTCACGGTAGCTGACTTTTCTCATCTCGTCTTTGATCCAGTCGTCAACCCTGAACGTGTCGGTCGGATTTTCCTTAAAAGCGTCCAAGGCGGCACGGTAGGCGTTGGTAACGACCGAAACATAGTATTCCGATTTCGCTCTGCCCTCGATTTTAAAGCTGGTGATGCCGGCTTTGACAAGCTCGGGAATGTGCTCAATCATGCACATATCCTTGGAGTTGAAAAGGTAGGTGCCGTTTTTGTCCTGTTCAACGGGAAAAGTCATGCCGGGTCGTGTCTCCTCAACAAGACTGTATTTCCACCGGCACGGCTGTGCGCAGTCACCGCGATTGGAGTCTCTTCCGACAAGATAGTTTGAGATAAGACATCTTCCCGAAAACGAAACGCACATCGCCCCGTGAACAAAACATTCGATGTCCATGTCGGCGGGAATGTTGGCTCTCAATCCGGCAATTTCCGAAAGCGACAGTTCACGGGCGGGGACGATTCGTTTAGCTCCCATTTGATAAAGCACGTTTGCGGTTGCGTAATTGACAACACCTGCCTGAGTGGAAATATGGATTTCGACACCCTCAGCGTATCTTTTTGCGTAGTCCATGACGCCTAAGTCCGAAATAATCAGACCGTCAACCCCGCTGTCCTTTGCGTTTTTCAAAAACTCCGGAAGCACTTCAAATTCGTCGCTTCGTGCAAGCACATTGCAGGCAAGATACACCTTGACGTTTCTTTCGTGACAGTAGTCAACGGCCTTCGCAAGCTGCTCGTCCGAAAAGTTTTCGGGTGCGGTCCGCATACCAAAAATGCTTCCGCCTAAATAGACGGCGTCCGCACCGAATTGTACCGCCGCTTTCAGTCTTGCCATATCGCCGGCGGGGGCGAGAAGTTCGGGAAGTGTTATCGACGGATTACTGTTCATTTGTTCCTCCGCCGTAAAGAAGAAGCCGTTCGGTGTTTGCCTGATGCTCGGCGGCGGTGACGGCAAGGTAAATGTTGCCGTTTTCGTCGTGGCAGAAGAAGTAGTAATCCGTATCGTTCGGGTTGAGTGCGGCGTGAATTGCGTCAAGACCCGGATTGCAGATTGCGCCCGGAGGAAGTCCCTCGGCACTGTATGTGTTGTAGGAATCGAGATAAATGGAATAATAGGAATCGTTGAAAAGATTATATTTCTTAAGTGAGGTGATATAATCCTTGGTCGAGTTCATTTCAAGAAGCGGATACGTTGCTTTGTCGGCAAGACGGTTGTGAATGACCGATGAAATATCCGCCATCTGGGTCTTGTCTTTTGCCTCACGCTGAATAATGGAGGCGATAATCATGACCTGATCGACAGTAAGACCCAACTGCTTGGCTTTCTTGGTGCATTCGCTATCCCATTTCTTCTGGAAATTGTTGAAAAGCTTCTTAAGAACGGAGCTTGCGTTTTCACCGATATAGAAATCGTAGGTGTCGGGATAAAGATAACCTTCGGCCTTGAGATAGCGGCCGGTTGTAGCCGGTATTTTATTATAGAAATCGAACTGCTGACCGACGATGTCTAAATTGGCATAAAGCTTGTCGGCGGTGCAGACACCGTATTTTTCGATCTTTTCGAAGATCTGAGCGATTGACCAGCCTTCGGGGAAGGTAAGTGTAACCGTGTCTTTTGAAACGTTGCGGTCGGCTTTGATTGTTTCAAGCATCGTTTCAATACCGCTTCCGGTTTCAAGATAATAGACACCCGGCTCATATTTAACCGGAACATTTTTCTTCTGACTGGAGCTGTAATACTCGTCGTAATGTCTGAACTGACAAAACAGCCGACAGATCTTCTTTCTCTTAATGAGTCCGTTATTGCAAAGAATTTCGTAAACAGAATCAAAATCCGTCGCTTCCTTGGGAATAACAATGGAAACGGAGGTCGATTCATCCTTGTTGATGGCAAGAATGTCGTTGACCGTAGAAAGCGCAAGGGTAGACAGCGCAGCCGTAAAGGTCACAATAAAAATGATACAGGCGCAGGCGATCAAAAGACCTTTTGTAAAATTGTATCGTCTTTGTTCTTTTTGCCGTTTTTGCTGTTCGGGGGTCAGAACCTGACGGGATGTGGTCTTTTTTGTTCCGCCTTTCTGATTCGCCTTTTGGGGGCTCTTTTTGGCGGAAGCTGCCGACTTTGATTTGGCGGCCGGTCTTTTTCCGGCGTTGGTTCTTGATGCTTTTGATGCGGAAGCCGAAGCGTTGGCCGGTCTTTTTTTCGGCTTGTTTTCGGGAATATTGACGCTGAACTGTTTCTTTTGTGCCGAAGGCTGTCCTTGTGTCGGGCGGGCCGCTCCCGATGCCGACGGATTGGCCGGCTTTTTCGGCTCAGCCGGTGTTTTCGGCGCGGAATCGGTAATGCCGTCAATATGCACCTGGAAGCTGCCGGCTTTTTTCTGCGGCTTATTATAGTAAGAATCGAAGCCTGACGGTGCGTCCGGCTTTCCGCCGAAACCGTTATTATTTCGTTCGTCCATAGACATTCTCCTTGTATATTTCATTTTCGGTCACAATGACCGATACCTGTTTGTCATGCTGTTCAAATGGCAGACTTTCGCTTAAACAGTCTTCATAGCAAAGCCCGACCGTAAAGACGGGGTTTTCACAAAGAAACCGGTCATAATAGCCTCTTCCGAAGCCGAGCCGGTATCCGCTGCGGTCAAATGATAATCCGGGGACAATGCAGACCGTATGCCCGGTGATTTCACATTTTTTGCATTTTGTTTTATCCGGCTCCGGGATTCCCTTGTATTTTCCGGGAATCAGACAGTCAGGGCTTTCAATCAGATAAAAGGTCATTTCGTTTGAATCCTCACGGCATACCGGTAAGGCGAGCTTTTGGCCTTTCCTTAAAGTATATTCGATAAATCGGTATGTGTCAACCTCTATCGGAGAAGAAGCGTACGCTAAAATGAGATCGGCCTGTCTGATTTCATTGACCGTAACAAGTCGGTCAAAAATCGCTTTGTCTTTTTCGCCTTTTCTGCAAAGGCTTTTTCTGACTGCAAGATACTTTTTGCGAAGATGTGCTTTTTCACTCATAAGCATTGAATGGACTTTCTGATGTTGTCTGAAGCCTCTTTTCCGAAAAGTGCACAGACGATCTCGAGCCCGAAATCGACGGCGACACCGGCTCCTTTTGCGGTGATGAAGTTTCCGTCTTGTACAACATACTTGGCAGAAACCGAAGCACCGATCAAATCTTTTTCAAAGCCCGGATAGGCGATGGCCTCTTTTCCGTCAAGCAGTCCCATGTGACCGAGGATCGACGGAGCGGCGCAGATGGCACAGACAAGCTTTCCGTTTCCGGCGGCGAAGCGTACAGCCTCTTTTACCGTTTCGCTTTTTTCAAGATTGAGCGTGCCGGGCATTCCGCCGGGAAGAATCACGGCCTGCACACCGGCATCAAGCGAAATTTCGTCTTCGGTGATATCGGCTTCGACGGGGATCCCGTGGGAGCCCGTGACGATTTTTCCGGTGACGCCGACCGTTTTAACCTCGGCGCCGGCACGTCTTAACATATCAATAGGGGAGATGGCTTCGACTTCTTCAAAGCCGTCGGCAAGAAAACAGTAAATCAATTTTGTCACATCCTTAATCGAGTGCGTTGTTCATATAGATTTCGGCGGTTTTGAATTTTTCCGCCGTTTGTTCCGAAGTAAAGTAAAGCTGACCGAAAACGATTTTTTCGGATTCGCCCGAAAGCGGCTTCATGCCGTAAATTTCTTTTTCCTTTCCTGCGAACGTTTCGTTTCCTGAATATTCAAAAACGGTTTTTCCGTCGGAAATCAAAAGACTGTCTCCACTGTCATAAAAGGCGGCATTTATATAGCCGTAACAGTCCGAAACATAGGAAAATTCGGTTGTTTCAAACTGAAGAGCATTCGGAAACGAAAGGCGAAAAGCAAGATAATCTTCGCTTTTGACAGGCTTTCGGCTGACAGCTGCCTCGGGTTTGTTTTCGGTCCGGTATTTGTACATTTCTTTTTCGAAGCCGAACTTCCGGTAATAAGCGTAAAGCCACTCTTCCCCGGGAACGAGAGCAATAAACGACTTGCCTTCCTTTTCGGCAAACCGTTGGGCTTCTCTTATCAGAGCCGCCATGTATCCTTTTTCCCGGCTTTCGGGTCTTGTCGCCGCCGCATAAAGATAATAGCCGTCATACCGTTTTCCGTTAAGAGAAATAAAACAGTCAAGAAGATAAAGAGCGGAAACGATTGTATCGTTCTCGAACCGGGCAAAGGTTTTGCAGTGCTCGTATTCTTTACGGAAAAAGAGATCAATATAGCCGTCCTCGTCACCGAAGCAGGTTTTCCAAAGAGTAAACAAATCGTTTTGATATTTTTTCTCGGGTGAAATCAGCATTATTTGATCCTCACGGTATATTTTTCAATCATAAAGGCAGGGTGATACGACAGCTTCGCTTTTCTTAAGTTCTCCGCTCCCACATCGTCCTCCCGGTTGACATAGGTGTATCGGCCAAGCTCGTTTTTGACAAACTGCTGATTGATGATCGGATAGGCGCCTCTGATATCCGCAAATGCCTTTTCAAAATGCACGCAGAACATCACGTCCGAAAGCGGTTCACCCATCGTGTAGGCGACAACCTTTTTGCCGACCCGGATAAGGCCGCCGGTAAAGCCGAGGGCATCGTAGTTATCAAAGACTCTCGTGATAATCTTCAGCTCGTTTTCAAGGTCGTCCTTGCTGTCGCTTGTGCTTTCCTGAAGCCATTGACGGCTCATTTCAAGACAGTCGGGAATGTTTTCGGCTGTGATTTTTTCGTAAGTCCATTCGTAGTTTCGGTTAAAATAGGAAATATGATTTCGCTTCGGCTGATATTTTTTACCGGTAAGCGAGCTTAAATCGGACGCAAGATAAACATAATCAAACGAATCCCTGTCCGCAACAGCTTCATATTTACCTTGGTATTTTTCATTGAAAGCGATTGCCGTTTTTTCGTTCATGCCGAAGATATCACTTTTGGCGCCGCTTTTTTCGGCGTCCTCAATCACGGCGTCGAGCGCTTTTTGAATGTCACCGTCACCGAAGGGACAGCAGTAGGAGATAAAGCCGTCGGAAAGCACGCATTTTGTGACAAGACAGCCCTCATATTCGGCAACATAGATTTCCATCACGGCGTCGTAGCCGAAAATGCTTCCGAAGCAGTATTCACAGCTTTTGGTTTCACTTTTTTTTAGCTTCTTTTCAATCCAAGTTTTATCTTGAAGAGTTACACGATGAAAATCAATCATCAAAAAAGGACTTCCTTTCTAAAACGGTGAAAATGTCGCCGGCAATTGCCTCAATGGTTCTCGGCTCGCTGTTTTCACTGCACAAAATGCGGTTCCAGCCGAGCTTTTTACAGGCATAATCGGCGGCCTTGTGACAGCTTTTGAGATAAGCAACGTCTTTTTCGTGAACGTCTTTTTTGCTTTCATCGTCGTCGTACCGCTTCATCAGAAGCTTTTGCGAAATTTCGACCGGCATATCGAGATAAATTACACAGTCGGGCTTCGGTATTCCGAGAAGCCGGTATTCAAAATCAAACAGCCACGAAAGATAGCTGTCCCATTCGCTTTCGTTAAGCTTTGTCATCTGATGGCAGGCGTTGGAGGTGGTGTAGCGGTTGGCAACGATGATCTTTCCGTTGTCATATTCCTTGCCCCAGCTTTTTTTAAAGCTTGCGTAGCGGTCAACAGCATAAAACGTCGAAGCCGCATATGCGTTGACGTCCGACGGCTTGTCGCCGAGGTCTCCTCGCAGATACATTTTAACAAGGGCGCTCGACTCGTCGTCGTAGTTCGGCAGACTGATTTCGAAAGCCTCTTTTCCGCCTTCCTGAAGTCTTTTTAAAAGAATCTCGGCCTGCGTTCCTTTTCCGCTGGCGTCAAGACCCTCAATTACAATCAGTTTTCCCATAAAGTGCTTATCCTTTCAGCAATCAATAGGTAAGAATAGCGGCGAAGAAAACAAGCGTTTTATCGGTTCGGTTGGCGATGGAATGGGTCTGACCGCCGAGACAGACACAGCTGTCTCCTTTGTAAAGCGTCTTTTCTTCGCCGTTGTCGTTGTAAACGGCCTCGCCGTCGATGATGTAAAAGACCTCTTCCTCGTTTTCGTGAATGTGCGGACCGATCGAACAGCCGGGCTCAAGCGTGATGGTGCCTAACAGTCTTGCATGACCGTTGTATTCGCCCTTGTTTAAAACATCGGTAATGACGGCTTGTCCGTCGCCGCCCCTCATGTTTTCTCTGACGGTGATTTTCATGTCTTCCTTGCGTTTTATCATAATGAACCTCCGAAAAAGCAAAGTTGCATAGTTTAACTGATATATTATATCATAAAAAGCGAAATTATCAACTTAAATAACTGAATTGTAAGATTTTTTTGTCTATTCAATGTCGAAATCAAAATACGTGTCGGGATACGGTTCGTCTCTGAGCGTAAAATGCCACCATTCCTCCGGGAGTGGGTCAAATCCGGCTTCGGTCATGACGCTTTTTAAAAGCCGTCGGTTTTCAAACTGCTTGTCCGTAAGCATTTCCCGGCAGTCCGAACGGGAGATTTCACCGAAAAAGTCAAAGTCCGAGCCCATATCTATGTTTTTGCCTGTCTCAAGCGAAAAAAGACTCAGATCAACGGTGCTTCCCCGGCTGTGGCTCGACTGCGGGCTGATAAAGCCGAGTGAAAACAGCTTCGCCTTGTCCATGTCGGGATAAAACAGCGGCTTCATCTTGTCGTCTTGTTCGTCCTTTGCCCAACGGACAAAGCAGTCGACCGCCTTTTGCGGACGGTAGGCGTCGAAAACAACAAGACCGAAGCCTTTTTCTTTTAAAGAAGCCGCCGCCGCTTTGAGTGCCTTTGCGGCTTCTTCGGCCAAAAGAGCCAGCGGCCGCCGATAACCGTCGATTCGTCTTCCGACAAAATTGTTTTCGCCGAAGTAGCGGATATCCGTTCTGATGTTGTCGGCGATGCGGATGATATCAACAAAGCCCGGACGGTCATAAGAAAATTTCATGTGCCTGCCTCCTTTGAAGCGTGTTTTCGGCTATTTTATCATGAAGCCGGGGCTTTTTCAAGCAGACGAGTGTCCGTTTTTTTCAACAAAAATGCCCGGATTCCTTGTATTCACCGATAAAATATGATAAGGTATATAGAAAGTATGGTTGTAAATCGGGAGGACGAATATGACGAACGGAAAAATCAAGATTATCGGAATCACCGACTGCGGTGAGAGCGTCTGTGCTGCGGCGGGTAGAATTTCAACCCAGTCGGGAACGGCACTTGAAATTTTCGACCGTTCTATGGACGCCGAAAAGAACGCAAAGTTGATTGCAAAGGTCACTTCGTCGGGACACACGTCGACGGTCGAGCATATCTTTTTTAATCTCGCTTTTGAAAATGTGTCGGTTGTTGTCGAACAGTTCATGATTGAATTCCGGCTCGCAAGCTTTACCGTAAAAAGCCGCCGCTATGTCGATTTTTCCGACAGCGGATATTATCTTCCGGATTTCAAAAGCGAAGACGACGAAAAAGAATACAAAGCGCACATGGATTCGCTTTTTGCGCTTTACTCCGAATTGTGTGAAAACGGAATCGCCAAAGAGGACGCACGCTTCGTTTTGCCCTACTGCTTTTACAGCAACTTTTTTTGCTCTCTCGGCGGAAGAGAACTGATAAACGTCTTACGGGCGATGCTTTTCGGACGTGGCAGAAGCTTCCCCGAAATCTATGGACTCGGAAAGAAGCTTCTTGAGGATTGTAAAAAAGCCGCACCGGGAATTTTCTGTGACTTTGAGACTCAGTACGGAAAATACACCGATACGTTTACTTTTGATATTCCCGGAAGCGAAGAACCCGACGGACTTCGTGAAAGCGTCGAGCTGCTGGCGCTGACGCCGGACTGCGCCGAACGGGTGGCGGAGTTCGCGCTGATCGAAAGCATGAACCTGCCCTCGGCGGAGATTAAAAAGATTGTCAGCGACCCCGAAAAAAGAAAGCAGATTATCGCCGAGGCGGTTTCTCTTACAAGAAGCCGTGCGCTCGAAGCGGTTTGCTGTACTGTCCGCTTCAACGACGTTTCGCTTTCGACGCTTACGCATTTTACCCGTCATCGGATTCAGAGCATCGGAATTCCGTCGCTTGCTTCCTGCAAGAGAGACAGCTATATTATTCCCGAAAGCGTAAAGGATAACGAAAGTCTTCTTGATAAATACGTTTCGGCTTTCGATAAAACCGCCTCTTTGTACGAAAAAATGCGGGCGAAAGGCTATTCGGACGGTGAGACCGTTTATTGCCTTTTAAGCGGAAACACACTCGACTTTGTGACGACGATGAACGGACGGGAGCTTCTTTTGTTCATGAAGCTTCGTTCTTGTAACCGTGCCCAATGGGAGATCCGGACTTTTTCCGTTGAGCTATTACAAAAACTTCGCAAGGCTGAGCCGGAGCTGTTCTCGTTTTACGGCCCGAGCTGTTACTCGACGGGTGTCTGCCCTGAGGGCAAGCTTACCTGCGGAAAAGCCGCCGAGGTCAGAAAAGCCTTTTCCATATTATAAGCAAAATAATAAGCAAACGCCGTCCGATCGACCCGGGCGGCGTTCTTGCCTCTTTTCCTCCTTATATGCGTTCCGCTCTTTCTTCGCAAATGCCTTTTTGGGTTGCAATTGTTGCCAGTGTGTCGCCGAGCTGCGTGAGAACGGCTCCGAGCGAACTCAGCTCGTCAACGGTCAGCTTACCGGCTAACATATTCGCAATTGCGGTTATCGACGCCGTCAGTTCGCAAGGATTCATTTCATCACCTCCGGCAGTAGCAGTATATGCCGGAGCTTTTTTTATGGCAACCTCTAAAAACATCCCGGCATTTGTCATAATGCCCAACTAATGCCGTCTTTGTCGTTAAAAATCCTTGAAATACACAGAGTATTCCTGCTTCATTTTGCCTAAAAGCCGACATCATTTGGGCACTATGCCAAACGCCTTGAGATTTTAGAGCTTGCCTATGACAACCGACGGCTTGCCTGTGAAAGGTCTGTACTTTTCAGAATTTTTTGCCGCACAACTTGACAATATCGAGTAACGATATTATAATGAAACCGTGAAATATCGTGTAACGATAATCCGACGGGAAAGGAGGGCGGCACGATGCCACGAAAAGCCTTGCAGACTTTGTCAGAGCCGATGTATTATGTTTTGCTTGCGCTGACAAAGGAGCGGTATGGAGCCGAGATTATGAACGCCGTAAAAGAGATTTCCGGCTCACGGGTCACAATTGGTCCGGGCACGCTTTATACCATGCTTGATAAGTTCGCCCAGAACGGACTGATCCGGCGAACGGACGCAACTTTGGGCACAAAA
The DNA here is from genome assembly GCA_945863885.1 of uncultured Clostridia bacterium. Lineage (GTDB taxonomy): Bacteria > Bacillota > Clostridia > Oscillospirales > Acutalibacteraceae > UBA6857. Next base: position 71,532 of record CAMAZY010000003.1, on the reverse strand, counting down.
CGCTACATCATCACCGAAAACGGCAAAGCCGCTCTTCGGGAGGAATATGAAAGACTCAGCCGCCTGTCAAACGACGGCAGGGAGATTATGGAGGGACTGAGATGAAAGGAGTGACTTTTGTGGAATTTGAAAACAAGGATAGCGAAAACGCTGTCTACCATTATAATCCCGATTTTGATACCGATATTGATGCCGGTTTCGACCCCGACGAATACCGGGAAGAATCCGACTACGAGTACGACCCCGTCAAGCGCACGGTGAATTACGATTATACCGAGCTCACCGCTTTGGAGCAGTACCTTGAAAATGCAGAAAAAGAGGGGCTTCGGCTTCGGGAGTTTAACCGGAATAAATTTTACTTCGAAAAGAGCGAGCCGAGAACTGTCCGCTATTCCTGCGTGGTTTTTAAGGACGAAAGCCGCTCCGACGGGCTGAATAAAGAGTTTGTTGAGCTTTGTAAGGGCGCCGGGTGGAAGCTTGCGGCCTTTGACAAGGAGATCGACGAGTTATATATCTTCCGTACTTTGGACAAAAACGCCGATCCGATTATGACCGACGACCGTCAGACGCTTTCCTTTGCGGCGAGAAAAAATGTGAAAAGAAATATCATTGAAATGATGGCATGGCCGCTGTTCTATCTTAGCTTTGTTATGGTTGATGTGTTGTCTGACGTCAGTCTGGGCAAATTCACACTTTTTAATTCCGAAAACATTACAGATCTTGCGATTTTGCTGATGTGGCTGATTTCTCTGGCTTTTCTTACTACGTTTTTTCTTTGCTGGTACACAAAGCAAAAGCGGCATATCGACAGAAACGAAAGAATTGAGTTTTTAGATATCAGACAGGCCGAAAAACAATACCGTATCAAAAACGCTGTATATAGTTGCGGTTGTATGCTGCTTTTCGGGGTGTATATTTATTTTGACGGCGGATATTTTGATACTTCCTACCGTGCGGTTTGCAGTATGTTCTTTTCTTTGCCTGCCGCCATTTTCGTTTATGCCGCCCTGACCGGCAAGGGCTTTGACCTGCCGCTTTATCACTATCGAAAAAGACGGGCTCTTGCCGCACTCGGTGCGGTATGCGTGTTCGCCGCCGTTTCGGCTGTGTCAATGTTGACAGGAAGCAGTCTGTCCGCTTCGGTAAAGGACAAAATGCTGACGAAAGAAGAAGCACTGGTTTCTGTTTCCGACTTCGGCTGCGACAAACAGACGGCGAAAGATTCATTCGATTGTGACGCAACAAGATTCTTTCAGAAGTATACTGTAATATCCTATTGCGCAGACGATGCCTGTGAAAATGACGTCTGGGAGATCCGGTATCAGGTTTTTGTCAGCGACAGCCCATCAATGAGAAACCACTATATTGAAAATGCCGTTTCGGATATGGAATACAAAAACACTATTAAGCTTGATAAGTCCGACGAAAAATGGGACGAGGTATATTACTGTGAATACAAAGACGGTGTGACGGGCGAAATCCGCAGAGTTGACCGTATGACCGTTAAGGGGAACACGGTGATATATCCGACATATCTGCCCGACAGCGAAGCCGGAGCCTTTTTCGATCTGCTTTACAGCCGGCTTTTTACTAACTGACCGTTGTTTTTTTTCCTCATTTTCCTGTACACTACCTATAAATGATAAAGCAAAGGAGATCCGAAGAAAATGAAACGCTTTCAAAACGCTAAAAAAATCCTCAGTGCGGCTCTTACGGCGGCGTGTCAAAGGTCAAGGAGTTTTTACGCCTGACGGTTGAAATCGATGCGGGCAACGAATACGGACCGCACGGACAGAAGATCGGTTCTTTCAGCGGAGAAAACAGCGACTTTCTTATTGACTACGTCAAGGTATGGCAGAACGAAAACTACGAGCCGAATATCCGGGCGGACAGCGATTTCGGCGGCGAACTCGACTTAAAATAAACTTCTGAAAACTTTGAAAAAACTCTTGACGGAAACGTCAATGTGTGGTAGAATCAATCTACCTCTTGTAGAGGGCTTTATTTTTGTGCCCTTTAACGGAGGGAGGTCTTACGTTCGGACAACCCGTCCGAAGCCAAATAATCCTATAATGGAGGTGCCGTTCATGAGAGTACGCGTTACTTTGGCTTGCACCGAGTGTAAGCAGCGCAACTACAACACTATGAAAAACAAAAAGAATAGTCCTGACAGGCTGGAGATGAACAAGTACTGCAGATTCTGCAGGAAGCACACTCTCCACAGAGAAACAAAATAATACGGGGAGGTAACGTTAATGGCTGACAAGGAAAAGAAATCCGGCAAGGCCTCCGAGGTTGACAAGACCGCAACCGGCGAGAGCAAAGCTGCCGAGAAGGTTGCCAAGGCCGCAAAAGGCTCCGGCAAGAAGTCAGATAAGCCGAACGTTTTCGTTCGTATGGGCAAGGGTGCAAAACGTTTCTTCAAGGATTTCAAAGGGGAGTCCAAAAAGATCGTCTGGCCCGATGCCAAAACCGTTCTCAAAAGTACAGGTGTTGTAATCCTTGTGGTTGCAATCGTTTCAGTTGTCATCTTCGGAATCGATCAGGGACTTTCCGCCGGTATCACAGGCCTCAAGAAGCTTGCGAGCCGTGATGATACAACGACTTCCGCCGAGGCGACAACCGCCGACGAGCACGATCACGACCACGAAGAAGACGAAAGCGCAACAACAGCCGCTTCCGGCGAAAAGGATACGACGACCGAAAAATCCGAGGAAAGCACGACGGAAGCTGAAAAGACAACAGCCGAAGAAGCTTCGACCGAGGAAACAACGGTTGCCGAAACAACACAAAAGGCTGAATAAGCAGCAAGCAGGAGGTGTAACGATTGGCAGAAAATAACGCCAAATGGTTTGTAGTACACACCTATTCCGGCTACGAAAACAAAGTGGCCTCAAACATTATGACAGTCGTTGAAAACCGTCAGATGCAGGATCAGATCTTCGAGGTGAAAATCCCGATGGAGACGGTCAAGGAAATCAAAGACGGTAAGGAAAGGGAAGTTGAACACAAGCTTCTTCCCGGCTACGTTATGGTAAAGGTTGCCTGTGTCTATAAGACCCGGGAGGGCAGCGACACCGAAGAGCTTTCCATGACGGACGACGCCTGGTATGTGATTCGTAACACAAGAGGCGTCACGGGTTTTGTCGGTCCCGAAAGCAAACCGGTACCTCTGACCGATGAAGAGGTTTATTCCCTCGGAATCGAACAGAGAAGAATCGAAGTCAACTTCAAGGAAGGAGACCTTGTCAATATTGTTGACGGCTCACTGAGCGGATTTTCCGGAATCGTCAGCAGTATCGACCTTGAAAACGAAACGGTCGAGGTTCTTATTTCGATGTTCGGAAGAGAAACGCCCGCCGTCGTCGGTCTCAACGAGGTTGAAGTTGCAACACTTTAATGCGATAATTTGCGGCATTGCCGTTTAAATTATGCGAGGGGATTTATCCCCTGTGGGAGACTTGTCAATTTTCAGTCAAGTCGCCATCAACCACATATATTTGGAGGTGCAAACAAAAATGGCTCAAAAGGTTGTAGGTTTAATTAAGCTCCAGATTCCCGCAGGTAAGGCAACTCCGGCACCGCCCGTAGGACCGGCTCTCGGTCAGCACGGTGTCAACATCATGGCTTTCACCAAGGAATTCAACGAGCGCACAAAGAATGACATCGGTCTGATTATCCCCGTTGTCATCACAGTATACGCCGACCACTCATTTACTTTCATTACAAAGACTCCGCCGGCAGCCGTTCTTATCAAGAAGGCTTGCGGAATCGAAAGCGGTTCAGGCGTACCCAACAAGACGAAGGTCGCAACAATTACCGGTGAGCAGGTTAGAAAGATTGCAGAGCAGAAAATGCGTGACTTAAACGCAGCAAGCATCGAAGCCGCCATGAGCATGATTGCCGGAACGGCTCGCAGCATGGGCGTTGTAGTCGCTGACTAACGCTTCCGGGTGGGAGGAAAAATCCGATTAACCACTCTATAGGAGGATATAAGATTATGAAACATGGTAAAAAATATCTTGATAATGTAAAGCTTTACGATAAAGCTGTACTTTTTGAATCTGCGGAAGCTCTTGACCTCGCCGTTAAGACCGCTACCGCAAAGTTCGACGAAACCATCGAAGCCCATATCCGCCTCGGCGTTGACTCTCGTCACGCTGACCAGCAGGTCAGAGGTGCCGTTGTTCTTCCGCACGGAACCGGTAAGACCGTTCGTGTCGCCGTTTTCGCTAAGGGTGACGACGCAAAGGCTGCCGAAGCCGCAGGCGCAGATATCGTAGGCGCTGAGGATCTCGTAGCTCAGATTCAGGGCGGTTTCATGGATTTCGACGTTGCTGTTGCAACACCGAACATGATGGGTCTTGTAGGTCGTCTCGGTAAGGTTCTCGGTCCGCGCGGATTGATGCCCAGCCCCAAGGCCGGTACCGTTACGCCGAACGTAGCGCAGGCTGTCACCGACGCTAAGGCCGGTAAGATCGAGTACCGTCTTGATAAGACCAACATCATTCACTGTCCGATCGGCAAGGCTTCCTTCGGTACTGAGAAGCTTCTTGAAAACTTCAATACGCTTCTTGACGCTATCATCAAGGCTAAGCCCGCCGCTGCCAAGGGTCAGTACATCCGTTCCTGCGTTGTTTCCGCAACAATGGGCCCGGGCGTAAGAATCAACCCGAACAAGGTTGGTTCCGCCGCTTCAGCAAACTAATTTTTCAAATATGCTTGACACGGCGTGCCGTGTGTAGTATAATATTCAAGCTGTCAGCCCTAAGACAGCAGGTGTATCACTTAAAGGCTCATGCCGCCTGCCGAGGAACAATCAGCATTAAAGTTTTTTGACTATAATGTTGTGCCTTTTCTTCGGTTATGAAGGGAAGGCACTTTCCTTTTGTACACCCGAGGGATAAATATTTCAGGAGGTGAATTCATCTTGCCAAGCGCTAAGGTTTTGGAACAGAAAAAGCAGGTAGTAGCCGAGCTTGTTGAAAGACTCAACGCTTCTTGCGCAGGCGTTATCGTAGATTACAAGGGTATCAACGTAACCGACGACACCGCACTTCGTAAAGAGCTTCGTGAGGCCGGTGTTGAATACACGGTTGTGAAGAACACGCTTCTTCGTCTTGCAATCGCTTCAACCGAGCTGAGCGGTCTTGAAACCGTTCTTGACGGAACAACCGCTATTGCCACAAGTGCAGATGATTATGTCGCCGCAGCTCGCATTCTTTGCAAGTTCGCCGACACACACAAAGATTTTGTAATCAAAAACGGCTTCCTTGATAACGAAGTTATCGATGTTGCCAAAGTGACCGGTCTTGCTAAGCTGCCGTCACGTGAAGTTCTCCTTGCTCAGGTTCTCGGCGCATTCCAGGCTCCGATTTCCGCTTTTGCCCGTGCTATTCAGGCAATCGTTGACAAGGACGGCGAAGCTGCTCCCGCAGAAGAAGCAGCACCCGAAGAAGCTCCCGCTGAATAAGCGACGGAAGCAAACAAATTTTACATTTATTTTCATTGGAGGTAAAATACCATGGCATCAGAAAAAATTACTGCTATTATTGAAGAGTTAAAGACACTCACAGTTCTCGAGCTTGCAGATCTCGTTCACGCTGTTGAGGATGAATTCGGCGTATCCGCCGCTGCCGCTGTTGTTGCTGCCGGTCCGGTTGCTGACGCAGGCGCTGCTGTTGAAGAGAAGACTGAGTTTGATCTTGAGCTTACCGAAGTAGGCGCTGAGAAGATCAAGGTTATCAAGGTTGTTCGTGAGATCACCGGTCTTGGCCTTAAGGAAGCTAAGGAAGCCGTTGACGGTGCACCGAAGGTTCTTAAGGAAGCTATGAGCAAGGACGACGCTGAAGCTGCTAAGGCTAAGCTTGAAGAAGTCGGCGCTAAGGCTACTCTTAAATAAGTTTACTTGTAACTTTTCCTCATTTTCATTGTGTATTGCTGTGAAAATGAGGTTTTTCTTTTTTGTCCGGATTGACACACACTCGCAGACAATAGTAATCCCGCAGACGGCTTTCAACTTTTGCTGTCTGCGGGATTCTTTATTTGCTTGCTTTAAATCATGTTGGTGTAGCCCATTAGGTAATTATCTACCGCTTTGGCGCACTCTCTGCCGTCCGCTATGGCGCAGACAACAAGTGACTGACCGTTTTTGCAGTCACCGGCGGCGAACAGCTTCGGGTTTTCGGTCTGAAAGCCGCTTGCTTCGATGACATTCCGGTTGGTCAGCTTTGCCGTAAAGACGGACGCTGTCTTATCCTCACAGCCTAAGAAGCCGGCGGCAATCAGAAGAAGCTGACACGGGATTTCCGTTTCGCTTCCCTCTACGGGAACAAATTGAAGTCTGCCGGTGTCGGGGTCTTTTTTGCCCTCGAGCTTGACGGTGATAAGGCTTTTGATTTCTCCGTTTTCGTCGGTTATGATGTCCTTGACCGTTGTGCTGTATATTCTCGGGTCGTGTCCGAACACGGCAATCGCTTCCTCCTGCCCGTAGTCGGTCTTTTTTGACTTCGGATATTCCGGCCACGGATTCGATTCCGGCCTTTCTTCGGGCGGTTCGGGAAGCATTTCAAGCTGGGTTACGCTCTTTGCGCCGTGACGGATGGACGTGCCGACACAGTCGTTGCCGGTGTCGCCGCCGCCGACGATGACAACGTCTTTATCCTTGGCACTGATGAAAGTACCGTCCTTAAGATTCGTTTCAAGCAGACTTTTCGTTGTACTTGCAAGAAAATCAACCGCATAATAGATCCCCTTTGCCTTTTGCTCTTCTTTGAAGATGTTTCTTGCCTTTCTCGCGCCGCAGCAAAGCACAACGGCATCATAGTCGGAAAGAAGCTTCTGCGCCTTGGACTTGCTGTTGACATTGTAATTCGTCTCGAATTTTACGCCCTGCTTTTTCATTAGCTCGATTCTTCGTTCGATAACGTCTTTTTCAATCTTCATGTTCGGGATTCCGTACATTAAAAGTCCGCCCGGTCGGTCGTCCCGTTCAAAAACGGTGACAAGGTGACCTCTTTGATTGAGTCTGTCCGCTACGGCAAGACCGGCAGGACCCGAGCCGACAACGGCGACCTGTTTGTCGGTTCTGACCGTCGGTTCTTCGCTTTTCATCAGCCCGTTTTTGTACGCATATTCAATCACGGCAAGCTCGTTGTATCTGACGGTGACAGGCGAGCCGTTGTAGCCGCAGGTACACGCACATTCGCAAAGGGCGGGGCAGACTCTTCCGGTGAATTCGGGGAAGTCGTTCGTTTTTAGTAACCGGGACAGTGCATGACCGATGTTGCCGTTGTAAATCTCATCATTCCATTCGGGAATGAGATTGTGAAGCGGACAGCCGGTTCTCATGCCGGAGAGCACCATGCCCGACTGACAGAACGGTACGCCGCAGTTCATACAGCGGCCACCCTGTTCCTTTCTTTCCTCGGGGGAGAGCGGAATATGAAACTCATTGAAATTTTTGATGCGCTCAAGCGGCGGCACTGAACGGTTGCCGGTTCTTTCATAATCTAAAAATCCTGTATCTTTACCCATTTTTGTGCCTCCTTACTTTATGCTTGAATAAAACGCTTCGATTTCCGCCTGCTCACGGCTCATGCCCTTTTCCTCCATGACGGAGATGGACTGAAGCATTTTTGCGTAGTCGACGGGAACGATTTTCTTGAACTGCGTTTTGTAAAAGTCGAAGTCGTCGAGAATCCGTTTTGCTTTCGGGGACTTGGTTTCCTTATAGTGACGGGAAATCAGGTCGAAAAGCTCCTCAAATTCGTATTTTTCTTTAAGGAGCTGCATGGTGATCATATCCTTGTTGACCTTTAAATAAAGGTCGTGCTTTTCGTCAAGAACATACGCAATACCGCCGCTCATACCGGCGGCAAAGTTTTTGCCGGTTTCGCCGAGGATAACAACCATGCCGCCCGTCATGTATTCGCAGCCGTGATCGCCGACACCCTCAACAACCGCCGTTGCACCCGAATTTCTTACACAGAAGCGTTCACCGGCGATACCGGCAACAAAAGCGCTGCCTGCCGTGGCGCCGTAAAGAGCAACGTTACCGATGATGATATTTTCTTCGGGCTTGAATACGGCGTTTTTCGGCGGATAAATCGCAATTTTACCGCCGGAAAGACCTTTTCCGAAATAGTCGTTGCTGTCGCCCTCAACCCGTAACGTGAGTCCTTTCGGAATGAACGCGCCGAACGACTGACCGGCTCCGCCTTTGAATGAGACGGTGTAGGTGTCCTCGGGAAGCGTGTTGCCGAACCGTTTGGTGATTTCCGAACCCAAAATCGTACCGGCGGTACGGTTGGTGCTCGTAATTTCGGTGCTGACCGAAGCCTTTTCTTTCTTTTTGAAATGCGGTTCGAGAGCCGGAAGAAGCACCTTTACGTCAAGCGTTTCGTCAAGCTTGAAGTCAAATACGTCCTTGGGATTAAAATGAAGCTGTGCTTTGTCCTCAAAGGGATTGTTGATAATCGCCGACATATCAACCTTGGACGCACGGGAGGTAATCATTTTGTCACGGACTTTCAGTAAGTCGCTTCTGCCGACAAGCTCGTCGACCGTACGAACGCCGAGCTTTGCCATGATTTCACGAAGCTGACGGGCGATAAAGTACATGAAGTTGACAACATATTCCTTTTTGCCCTTGAAGCGTTTGCGAAGCTCGGGGTTTTGTGTCGCAATACCGACCGGGCAGGTGTCGAGGTTACACACTCTCATCATCATACAGCCCATGCAGATAAGCGGAGCAGTCGCAAAGCCGAATTCCTCGGCTCCGAGCATCGCGGCGATTGCCACGTCACGGCCTGTCATCAGCTTGCCGTCGGTTTCGATGATAACACGGGAGCGAAGTCCGTTCTGGATCAGTGTCTGATGCGTTTCCGCAACGCCCAATTCCCACGGAAGTCCGGCGTTGTGAATCGAGCTTTTCGGAGCGGCGCCCGTTCCGCCGTCGTAGCCGGAGATGAGGACAACCTGTGCGCCGGCTTTGGCAACACCGGCGGCAATCGTACCGACGCCGCATTCGGAAACAAGTTTGACCGAAATTCTTGCGTCACGGTTGGCGTTCTTTAAGTCGTAAATAAGCTGTGCCAAGTCCTCGATAGAATAAATATCATGATGGGGCGGGGGAGAAATCAGTGATACGCCCGGGGTCGAATATCTTGTTTTGGCAATCCACGGATAAACCTTTTTGCCGGGAAGATGACCGCCCTCGCCGGGCTTTGCGCCCTGCGCCATTTTGATTTGAATTTCCTTTGCGCTGTTAAGATATTCGCTCGTCACACCGAAGCGACCGGAAGCGACCTGCTTAATGGCGCTGCAACAGTCGGATTTGAGCCTTGCCGGTAATTCGCCGCCCTCGCCGGAGTTCGATTTTCCGCCGATTTCGTTCATTGCCCGGGCTAAGCACTCGTGCGCCTCCTGCGAAATCGAGCCGTAGGACATGGCACCCGTCTTGAAGCGTTTGACGATGCTTTCCTCTTTTTCGACCTCGTCAAGCGGAATCCCACCGTTTTCGTCGAATTTGAAGTCCAATAGTCCTCGAAGCGTATGCGGAACGTCGGAGTCAACAAGCCTTGTATATTCAAGAAAACGCTCATAGTCGCCTTCTCTTGTCGCCCGTTGAAGCGTGACAATCGTTTCGGGGCTGTACAGGTGGTCGTCCTTGTCGTTGCCCGAACGAAGCTTATGGTCGCCGCTTGAATCAAGCGTGATGTCGATGCCTAAGCCGAGCGGGTCAAAGGCGTGGGAATGACGCCACTTGACGCCCTCGTCGATTTCGGCAAGACCGATTCCGCCGACACGGCTTGTTGTATTCGCAAAATACTTGTCAATGACGCTCTTTTCGATGCCGATGACCTCGAAAATCTGCGCCGACTGATAGGACTGCAAGGTCGAAATGCCCATTTTGGAGGCAATCTTGACGATACCGTGAAGCACCGCCTTGCAGTAATCGTCCACGGCGACGCTCAGGTCTTTATCGAGCATACCGATGTTAATCAGCTCCTCAATGCTTTCAAAAGCCAGATACGGACAGACCGCTCTTGCACCGAAGCCTAAGAGGGTAGCGAAGTGGTGAACGCTTCTCGGCTCGCCGGTTTCGATGATGATGGAAACGGCGGTACGTTTTTTCGTGCGGATCAGATGATTTTCAACCGCCGAAACGGCAAGCAGACTCGGAATCGCAACGTGGTTTTCGTCTACGCCCTTGTCCGAAAGAATGATGATGTTGTTGCCGTTTTTATACGCTCTGTCGACCGCAACGAAAAGCTGGTCAAGGGCTCTTTCAAGCGGTGTGCTGATGTAGTAGAGCAACGGGATCGTGCAGACCTTGAAGCCGGGCTTGTCCATCGAGCGGATTTTGAGCATATCAATGTTGGTTAAAATCGGGTGCTTGATCTGAAGCACACAGCAGTTTTCCGCCTTTTCTTCGAGAAGATTACCGTCCGAGCCGATGTAGACGCAGGTGTCGGTGATGATTTCTTCACGGATAGCGTCAATCGGGGGGTTCGTAACCTGAGCAAAAATCTGTTTGAAATAGTTGAACAGCGGCTGATGCTTGTCGGAAAGGACGGCAAGCGGAATATCAACGCCCATGGCGGCGGTCTGCTCGATTCCGTTTTTCGCCATCGGTAAAATGGTGGTTTTGACGTCCTCGTAGGTGTAGCCGAAGGCTTTATATAAAAGGTCACGTTCGGCTTGCGTATGCGTGTGTGCCTTGATGTTCGGAATCGGAAGCTCACTTAAGTGAACGAGGTTTGCGTCCACCCATTCGCCGTACGGCTCACGGCTTGCAAAATACTGCTTAAGCTCCTCGTCGTCGATGACCCGCTTTTGCTTGGTGTCAACAAGAAGCATTTTGCCCGGCTCAAGGCGGGATTTTCTGATGACCTTGCTTTCGTCAAAGTCGAGCACACCGACCTCACTCGACAGCACAAGATAGCCGTCCGAGGTGATATAATACCGTGACGGACGAAGCCCGTTTCGGTCAAGCGTGGCACCGACAACGTCGCCGTCGGAGAAAAGAATCGCGGCAGGGCCGTCCCACGGCTCCATCATGGTCGAGTAATATTCATAAAACGCACGCTTTTCGACGCTCATGTTCTTGACGTTGCGCCACGGCTCGGGAATGACAATCATCATCGCAAGCGGAAGCGGCATCCCGTTCATGACAAGAAATTCAATCGTGTTGTCAAGCATCGACGAGTCCGAACCGGACGTATCGACAACGGGAAGAACCTTGTCCATGTCGTCCCGCAAAAGCGGCGAGTCCATCGTTTCCTCACGGGAGAGCATACGGTCGATGTTGCCTCGGATAGTGTTGATTTCGCCGTTATGAAGAATGTAGCGGTTCGGGTGCGCCCTCTCCCAGCTCGGGTTGGTGTTGGTCGAAAAACGGGAATGTACAAGAGCAATCGCCGAAACATAGTCCTCGCTTTGCAGGTCGGCGTAAAACGAGCGAAGCTGATGCACAAGGAACATACCCTTGTAAACAATCGTCCGGCATGAAAGCGACGGAATGTAGATGTTATCCGTACTCTGTTCAAAAACACGCCGTGCGATATAAAGCTTTCTTTCAAAATCGAGGTCGGTTTTACAGCTTTCGGGCTTTTTGATGAAAACCTGCTCAATGTACGGCATACAGCTTTTTGCTTTTTCGCCGAGCACCTCGGTGCAGACGGGTACAGTACGCCAGAAAAGAAGCTCTAAGCCCTCACGTCTTGCGACAACCTCGAAAAGCTTTTTTGCCTGATTCCTTGCAAGCGTTTGCTCAGGGAAAAAGAACATACCGACGGCGTATTCTCTTTCTTTCCCGATGTCAATGCCTTTTTCTTTCGCAACACGGGAGAAAAACCTGTGCGAAATCTGAAGCAGGATACCGACGCCGTCACCGGTTTCGCCCGTGGCGTCCTTGCCGGCTCTGTGTTCGAGCTTTTCGACGATTTTCAGCGCATCGTCCACAACCTTATGGCTTTTTGTTCCGTCGATGCTGATGACGGCACCGATACCGCACGCATCATGCTCAAAGGCGCTGTCATAAAGACCTTTTTGTATTCTTTCCATATAGTCACCTCCGACAGCAAACGGAGCGTCTGCTGTACATAAATAAAAAAAGGGCGCAATTCTCCTTACGAGAAAGCGCCTTTGCTTTTCAATAGTATAGTACATGATTTTTCCCGGTTTGTCAATCGAGAATATGGTGAATTTCTATATTTTTCGTCGTTTTCGTTGTTGATTTTACACAAAATTCAAGGTGAATTCCGGCTCACCGCCTTGTCGGATATGCTGACGAGCACTTTCGAAAACGGAAGCAGAACAAAGGTCGAAACAACATTGAAAACAATATGCGCCGTGCTGATGCGCATTTTCGGGTCGGCGATTTTATCAAGCAGACCGCAGTACGGCGTGAAAAGCGAAATGAGGACGAACAAGGCAGTGCCGATGAGATTGAAAAGAAGATGAATGACCGCCGCCTGCTTTCCTTTTTTGTCCGAGCCTAAGGACGCCAACAGCGTCGGCACGACTGCACCGATATTCTGACCGAAAATCATGAAAACCGCATCCGCCGTTGTGACAAGGCCGGCTTTTGCCGCTGTCTGTAAGATGCCTACCGTCGCCGAAGAGCTTTGCATGACGGCGGTGACAAGAAAGCCGAGTATAAGGCTTTTTCCTTTCCCGAGTCCGTCCCCGATAAGCCGTCCGACGTCGCCCGAAAAATGGTTCATCGAGCTTTCCATAATGCTCATCGAGCCGAACATCAGCCCGAACGCAACGAGAAAAATCGAAACTATCCGTGATTTTCCGCTTTTGGAAAACAGGCGGATAAACGCACCGAGAAAGACCGCAAAGGGAGCGAGCGATGAAATATGAAAGCTTAGCAAAAGGCTTGTGACCGTTGTGCCGATGTTCGCCCCCATAATGACCCCGACAGCACTTTCAAGCGTCATCATTCCTGAGGCAATAAACCCTAAGGTCATGACTGTTGTGGCGCATGAGCTTTGAATCACACCCGTGACCGCCGCACCCGTGAGGGCGGCTTTTATCCGGCTTCCCGTAAGCGAGCCGATTACGTTTTTCATTTTTTCGCTGTAAAGACTTTCGGCGGTTTCCTGCATCATTTCGATTCCGAAAAGAAACAGTCCGATTCCGAGAAGAAGTCCGGCAAAATTCTGCATACTTTCACGCCCTTTTGTTTCATTTTATTATCGGGCGCAAAATAAATATGCTTTTCAGTTGCAAAGAATGTCGCCGTGATATATAATAAAACAACAGACATCAACTGTCCGCAAAAATGGAGAATACACGGAGGAAGATATGATTAACGTAATACCGAAACCGAATTATCTTGCTGTTACCGGGGGAGAAAGACCGTACAGCCAAAAAGACGTCACGTTCGAAAAGAATGACGCACTCGAAGACGAGGAATATCATCTTGAAATTACGAAAGAAAAAATCCTTGTTTCCGCAAAGGGCGAAAAGGGCTTCTTTTACGGCAAGCAGACCTTAAAACAGCTGTCGTTTCTGAAAGAAACCGTACCGTGCCTTTTGATAAAGGATAAACCGAGATACCCTTACCGTGCGTTTATGATTGATTCTTCCCGTCATATGCAGACGATTGACGAAATCAAGACATACATTGACGCCGCCGCTCTTTTCAAGTTCAATGTTTTTCATTGGCACCTTTGCGATGACCAGGGTTTCCGTATTGAAAGCGAGGAATTTCCGCAGCTGAATGCCCACGGCTCATGGCGCAACGGTCACGGCTTCGGCTCGACGAATACCGACCGGTACGGCGGTTATTATACGAAAGCACAAATCCGTGAAATCGTGGAATACTGCCGGGAACGGTTTATTGACGTGATTCCCGAAATTGACCTGCCGGGTCATACGATTGCGATTCTCTCGTCCTATCCGTCGCTGTCGTGCCGGAAAAAGGAAATCCCGGTGGAAACAAGACCGGGCGTGCATAAGGATATCCTGTGCGCCGGACGGGAGGAAACGTTTGAGTTCTGCTTTAAGCTTCTTGACGAGGTCAGCGAGCTTTTCCCGTATGAATACTTTCATATCGGTGGCGACGAAGCCCCGAAAGATCGCTGGAACGAATGTCCCGACTGTCAGAAAAGAATCAAAGAGGAGCATCTCAAAGATTCCGAACAGCTTCAGGGCTATTTCGTCAACCGCATTGTTGAGCACATGACGCAAAAAGGCAAAAAGTGCATCGCGTGGAACGAAAGCCTCAACAGTGGACTGCTTGATAAAAGCGTGATTGTTGCCGACTGGATGGATAAGGAAAACCGAAGCCAGAAGTGGGCGAATGAGGGCGGAAAGCTCATCGTCGAGGACTTTTTCTCGTATTATCTTGACTATCCCTACGGCATGACGCCGCTTGAAAAGACCTACCGCTTTGACCCGGCTCTTGAGGGGCTTGACGAAACGGGAAAAAACAACGTCATCGGTGTCGAAACGCCGATATGGACGGAGTTTGTCGAGGATTTTGACCGGCTTTGCTTTATGTGCTTTCCGAGAATGATGGCGGTTGCCGAAATCGGCTGGACAAACGCCGCTAAAAGAAATTATAAAAGCTTCGAGGAAAGAGCGGAAAAGGCGAGAGCGCTGCTTGCCGAAACCGGTATCACGATGGCACTTCGGGAAAAATGGAATCCCAAGGGCGCAAAGCGGCTTCCCGATTTAATCAATCATTACAAGCGTTTTGCGACAAAAGAGGGAATCAGACAGCTTCTGAAGCTTGACGATGAATAAAGCTCTTTATGAAAAGCTAAGTTATATTTTAAGCAGAAATAATAATATAATAAAAATAAAAGGAGGTTTAAAACGATGTACTGTAATCAATGCAACTGTTTTAATAACGATAATTCAAAGTTTTGTAATAACTGCGGCGCACCTCTTGTCAATTTTTCGGACAATCCGCCGCCGCAAAGCAATTATTCGAACGGTCATGTACCGCCGCAAAACGCAGGCGCAAACGGACAGCCGAATTTCAATTACGGTATGCCGTATAATACGCCGTACAGCAGGCCGCAGACCGTTCCTTCAAAGGTTTACACCAACGTATTGCCTATCGTTGCGATCATCCTGTCGGCACTCTCCACCAATATAATTGCGATTGTGCTTGCTGTTCTTGCAATCGTGAAGTTCAACGAATACGACAAAGGCCGTTTTTGCGGCGGAAATTTTATAACCGAAAACGCCGGAAAGCAGTCGAAAAATTTTGCAATCGCCGCAATTATTGTTGCCGCATTAACCATGGTTCTATGGATTGTTTACTTTGTGTTTATGCTGCTCGGGTTTGGATTCTTCGGGGCGGATCTGTTTTACGAGCTGTTTGATGAAGGCGACTACTATTATTACTCGAATATTTTCTCTCTTTTCATCTGAATTTGCTTTTTCTCAAAAAGCCGTGTTTTGCGTGTTGCAGAATACGGCTTTTAGTTGTTCTAAGCGGCTTTTGAACGAATGGTTTTCACTTTGGCTGTCGATAATCAGGAGATTTTTGTGTATTTTAGTCAATTTTCGAGCAAATAATGGGTAAATTTGACTAAAGCTTTATTTTTTGGGTAAAAACAGTAGATTTTAGGAAAAGTTTTCTGTATAATCACATAGATATGTAAAAATTTAATGGTAATTATGTCAAAATTTACATGGAAAGGATTTTTGGCTCATGTATACATTCAATATCGGTGAAACACCTGAACAGCTTGCACAGTTCAAAGAAGTCATCGAAAAGTACAAGGAAGTTCCCGGTTGTCTGATGCCTGTTTTACAGGAAACCCAGGGAATCTTTGGTTATCTTCCGCTCGAGGTTCAGAAAGCGATTGCCGAAGAGCTCGGGATCTCTCTTTCGGAGGTTTACGGCGTTGCCACCTTTTACAGTCAGTTCCGTCTTAAGCCGACGGGCAAGTACCGTATTTCCGTCTGTCTCGGAACGGCTTGCTACGTTAAGGGTGCTGACAAGGTGCTTAAAAGAATTGAGGAACGGCTCGGAATTCAAAACGGTGAATGCACTGAGGACAGGCTCTTCAGCCTTGATTCGTGCCGCTGTGTCGGTGCGTGCGGACTTGCTCCCGTTATGATGATTAACGACGAGGTTTATGGAAAGCTTGACCCGGATAAGGTCGACAAAATCCTTGACGAATATATGAAGGGTGGTGAAGAAAATGACGCTTGAAAGGCTGAACGGAATCAAAGCAAAACACTATGACCTTGTTATGGTGCGTAAGCTTGTCGCCGAGGAGGGCGCAAAGCTTGCCGAAAATACGGCTTATAGAAAGCAGGTTTTAGTCTGCGGCGGTACGGGCTGTACGTCGTCAGGCTCAAAGAAGGTCATTGCCGCTCTTGAAGAATCCCTCAAAGAAAACGGAATCGAGGACGTTCTTGTTGTCAGAACGGGCTGCTTCGGTCTATGCTCCTTAGGCCCCATTATGATTGTTTATCCCGAAGGCTCGTTTTACAGCCAGGTAACCCCCGCCGAGGTGCCGGAAATCGTTTCGACGCATCTTGTTCCCGGCGGTCACCCCGTCAATAAGTATCTTTACGCCGAAACCGTACATACCGACGGCTCGTCCATTCCCCTTTCGGAAACGCCGTTTTATAAGAAACAAATGAGAATCGCCCTTCGGAACTGCGGCGTCATTGACCCGGAGAATATTGAAGAAGCGATTGCCTGCGATGCTTATCAGGCACTTGCCAAGGTGCTGACCACCATGAAGCCGCAGGACGTTATTGATGAGCTTCTTGCCGCAGGACTTCGCGGCCGTGGCGGCGCCGGCTTCCCGACGGGACGCAAATGGGCTTTCGCCATGGCGCAGGACAACGACACGAAATATGTCTGCTGTAATGCCGACGAGGGCGACCCGGGAGCGTTCATGGACAGATCCGTGCTTGAGGGCGACCCGCACGCGCTGATTGAAGCGATGGCGATTGCCGGTTATACAATCGGCTCGAAGCAGGGCTATGTTTATGTCCGTGCGGAATATCCGATTGCCGTTGAAAGACTTCGTATTGCGATTGACCAGGCGAAGGAATACGGTCTTTTGGGCAAAGACATTTTAGGAACCGGCTTTGAATTTGATATTGATATCCGTCTTGGCGCAGGCGCATTCGTCTGCGGTGAGGAAACCGCTCTGATGACCTCTATTGAGGGTCACAGAGGCGAGCCGAGACCGAGACCGCCGTTTCCGGCAATCAAGGGTCTTTTCGGCAAGCCCACCATTCTCAATAACGTTGAAACTTACGCCAATATCGCACCGATTATTTTAAACGGCTCGAAGTGGTATTCTTCGATCGGTACGGACAAGTCCAAGGGCACCAAGGTGTTCGCTCTCGGCGGAAAAATCAACAACGTCGGCCTTGTAGAAGTGCCGATGGGTACGACAATCCGTGAAATCGTCGAAGAAATCGGCGGCGGCGTACCGAACGGAAAGAAGTTCAAGGCGGCGCAGACCGGCGGTCCCTCCGGCGGCTGTATCAGTGCCGAATACATGGACGTTCCGATTGATTACGACAACCTGATCGAAATCGGCTCCATGATGGGTTCGGGCGGTATGATTATCCTTGACGAGGACACCTGCATGGTGGATATTTCGAAGTTCTATCTGGAATTCACCGTTGACGAAAGCTGCGGCAAGTGTACACCCTGCCGTATCGGAACGAAAAAGCTGCTCGACTACCTGACCCGTATCACCGAGGGCAAGGGCACGGTCGAGGATCTCGATAAAATCAAGGAGCTTTCCAACCACATGAAGAGCTCGTCTCTTTGCGCACTCGGTCAGACGGCGGCAAACCCGATTCTTTCGACAATGAATGCCTTTTATGATGAGTATCTGGCTCATATCAAAGAAAAGAAATGCCCGGCTCACGTCTGCTCGGCTTTGCTTGTTTTTGAAATCGACCCCGACAAGTGCAAGGGCTGTACGCTTTGTATGCACAACTGCCCGGTCGGCGCAATCCGCGGCAGTGTCAAGAAACCCCACGTCATTGACCCGGCGAAGTGTATCCACTGCGGTCTTTGCATGGAAAACTGCCACTTCAGCGCCATTTCGAAGAAATAAGGAGGAGCAGACAAATGGTTACGCTTAAAATTAACGGTATTCCCGTAAAAGCCGAAGAAGGCATGACGATTATGGACGCGGCAAAGCTTGCCGGAATCGACATTCCCTCTCTTTGCTATCTGAAAGAAATCAACTGCATCGGCGCATGCCGTGTGTGCGTTGTCGAGGTCAAGGGCGCAAGAAGCCTTGTTGCCTCCTGCGTTTATCCCGTTGCCGAGGGACTTGAGGTCTGGACGAACACACCGAAGGTTCGTCAGTCAAGACAGACGACACTTGAGCTTCTTTTGTCCGAGCATCACAAAAAATGTCTTTCCTGCGTGCGCTCAAGCCGCTGTGAGCTTCAGAAGCTTTGTAAGGACTACGGTGTTGATGAGGATCGCTTCCCCGACACCGAAAAATTACAGGAAATTGACCTTTCCTCCTCTTACTTAGTGAGAGATAACAATAAATGTATCCACTGTATGCGCTGTGTCGCCGCCTGTGACCATCAGTCGGTTTCCGTTATCGGTCCGAGACAGAGAGGTCACAACAAGACTATCGGCTGTGCTTTCGACATTCAGCTTCAGAACACCGCCTGTGTCGGCTGCGGTCAGTGTATTGTTTCCTGCCCCGTCGGTGCCCTTTACGAAAAGAGCAGTATCCCTGATGTCTGGGAGGCGATTGCCGACCCGACGAAAAAGGTTGTCTTTTTCACCGCTCCGGCAGTCAGAGCGACCTTGGGCGAGGAATTTGACCTTCCGATCGGAACAAACGTAGAAAAGAAAATTCCGGGTGCTGTCAGAAGACTTGGCGCAGACGCTGTTTTCGATATGGACGTCACCGCGGACCTGACGATTATGGAGGAAGCCTACGAGCTTTTAGGCAGAATCAAAAACGGAGATACGCTTCCGATGTTCACCTCCTGCTGTCCGGGCTGGATCAAGTTCTGCGAGCATAACTACCCGGAGCTTTTGCCGAACCTTTCCTCGTGTAAATCTCCGCAGCAGATGTTCGGCGCACTTCTCAAGTCTTATTACTGCGAAAAGAACGGCATTGACCCGAAGGATCTTTTCGTCGTTTCCGTCATTCCCTGTACCGCAAAGAAGTTTGAGGTCACAAGAGACGAGATGGTAGCCGACGTTGACGTTGCGCTGACGACAAGAGAACTGGCTCAGATGATTTCGGGTGCGGCTATCAACTTCAATTCACTCCAGGACGAGGAATTCGACTCTCCGTTCGATATCGCTTCGGGTGCCGGAGTTATCTTCGGCGCAACCGGCGGCGTTATGGAGGCGGCGCTTCGTACGGCGGCTTTCGTGCTTGACGGTGCTTCTCCCGAACCGAGCTTTGAGCAGGTCAGAGGTATGAAAGGCATCAAGAGCGCAACGTACACAATCGCCGGCAAGGAACTGAAAGTAGCCGTTGCCAGCGGTCTGAAGAACGCAAGACAGCTTTGCGAGCAGGTGAAAAAAGGCGAGTCCGAGTATCAGTTTATCGAGATCATGGCCTGCCCCGGTGGCTGTATCAACGGCGGCGGTCAGCCGATTCAGAGAGATGCGACGAGAAACACCTATCCGGTAAACGAGCTTCGTGCCAGGGCGCTTTACACCGAGGACGCTTCGCTTACATATCACCGTTCGGACGAGTCTCCCGTAATCGAAACGATTTATAAAGAGTATTTCGGCGAGCCGAACAGCGAAAAGGCGCACCACATTCTTCATACAAGCTATCACGAAAGAGAAAAATATTGATAATTGAAAGAGCCTTATGCTTCGGATTTTCTGCGGCATAAGACTTTTTTATTGAATGCCAAAAAAGCAATGTGCCAAATCACGGTTTTTGAATAAACAGTTAAAAGTGCGGGAATGATTTCCAATTCGGAATAAAAAGCTTGACAACAGATACCATTAAGAGTAAAATAACAAAGTCTGTACATCTAAGATTAAAGTCAACCTCTGAAAAACGGAAGGTTGTTTTCGAATACATGAAAGGATGTTTCTTCCATGATGTTGAAGCTGAAGTTGTTTATACAAAGTACGTTTATTTACACAATCTATCTGTTTTTTGTCCGCAATTACAGAAGGCTGAAAAGGCGAATCAAAAAGTCCTTCAGAAAGCATACGGATAAGTATTACAGATGGTATATCTTCAAATATCTTTACCCGAAGATTTATAAAAAGTATTCGAAAAAGCCGGTTGACGAAAATAAGGTGGTTTTTGTTGAAATCAGGCTTCCGAAGCTTACGAACAGTCTTCAGCTTATGTATGACACCTTGTATATCAATTATGACTTCGATATTCATTGCCATTTTTTGAGAAATACTTTTGCGTCTCGTAAGGAATACCGTCAGCGGTGCAAGGCCTTTGTTAAGGATATCGCCGACGCCAAATACGTTTTTATGGACGAAGCGACCAACATCATGGGTAACTTTGAAACAAGACCCGAAACGGTTATCACCCAGCTGTGGCACGGCTGCGGTGCATTCAAGAAGTTCGGTTTCAGTACGGCGGACGCAATTTTCGGCGCAACAAGAGAACAGATGGAAAAATATCCGTTCAACAAGAACTATACCCATGTAACCGTCAGCAGTCCCGAGGTCATCTGGGCGTACGAGGAGGCGATGCGGTACACGCATGAAAGCGGCGTCGTCAAAGCCCTCGGAAGCAGCCGTACGGATATTTTCTATGACGAGAATTTTATCAGGCAGTCTTACGACGCCCTTTATGAGATCATGCCGCAGGCGAAAGGCAAAAAAGTCATTCTTTATGCGCCGACCTTCCGGGGCAGGGTGGCAAACGCCAAGGCGCCGAATGTGCTCAACAACGAGTTTATGCAGTACGAGCTCGGCGACGAATATGTTCTTTTGATTAAACAGCACCCGCTTGTCAGAAAGCGTCCTGCCGTCAAAGAATACTGCGCCGATTTTGCGATGGACGTTACACAAACCATGTCGATCGAACAGCTTTTGTGCGTCAGCGATATTTGCATTTCGGACTATTCCTCGCTTGTCTTTGAATACTCGCTTTTTGAAAAGCCGATGATCTTTCTGGCGCACGACCTTGACAAGTTCTTCGACTGGCGAGGCTTCTATTATGATTATTACGAGCTGACGCCCGGTCCCATCGTCAAGAACACAAGCGAAGTTATTGATTATATCAAGCATATTGACGAACGGTTCGACAAAAAGGAAGTCCAGGCTTTCCGCAAGAAGTTTATGAGCTCGTGTGACGGTCACGCAACCGAAAGAATCATTGATACCGTTCTCGGCGAAGAAGCAAAAGACGCGCATAAAAGAGAAACGCCGCTTAAAAAGGACGACTATCATCTGATACCGTCGGCGGACGATTTTTATAATAAGTAAAAAGAAATGCGGGGCGGGTGACTGCTCCGTAGTTTTTTATCTTAATACGGCGGAAACAGTACACGAAAACTTTCAACCTATCGCAGCAGAGGAATCGGGTGACTGTTAGCTCAATTCTTTTACTTTCAAAAGGAGGCAACGAAATGTACGAAATCATGATCTGTCCTATCAAAAAACTGTATCGGTATGCGGAAGACGGCGATATGAGCGATGTGGCTGTGCTTGCGGTATCATCTTATGATATCAGAATGGATAAGTTAAGGGCGTTTTGTGGAACTCTTTGTTTGAATTTTGCTGATATTACACAGGCTTCTGCGCCCTTTGCTTTTACGAAAGATACAGCCCGGAAGATTGCTGCTTATGTGAAAGAACTTCCGATACACTGTTTGTCTGCTGTGACAGCGGAGAATCCAGAAGCACTGCAATGTCTGCGGCGATTATGAGATATAACGGAATGGATGAAATGAAGATTTGGAAAAATCCACATTATCACCCTAATACGCTTGTTTATTCATTATTGTGCGAAGCGTTGGGCGTCCCTGTTTCGGAAACTGAATTACAAGAAAAGCACAGGATCAGTGAGAAAGCTTTCTCTGATGCCATAAATCAGAACAGATAACTTTTTCCTTGCCAAACTGATTGGCATTGAAAGTGGAGTGGTATTTTTAACCTCAAAATTCAAAAAGATGTACCCTGCATTTTGTTGTGAAGTGCCCCGGTTTATGCGGCTTATTCGTCTGTAATTTCGGAAAGGAAAAGTATTGATGTTGGTAGAAAAATAAGTATAATAAAATGGAATGATGATTTTGTGAGGTGGAAATATGTATAAATCTGGACCCCTGTTTCCGTATGCTGACGGTTATTATGCAATATTTCCTCGTGGCTTAGAAAACCGTGATGTCGGAGAGGGCTCAATCGTGATTGAAGATGAATACATTATTTATTTTAAGAAAGGCACACCCGAAGATATAAAAGAACGGTTTATTCGGGATTATGCTCGGTATTATGCTGAAAAAAGAATCGGGCAGATTTTGATTTTCAGGAGGCGGGATTGTCGTGAGACGTGATAGGGATTTTGAGATGTTTATCGATCATTCTGAATGGTGGGAAAAAGATTGGAAAACTGGTTTATTTACGCCTACTGATAAAGCACCTGATGAAATAGTTGAAGCAATACAGCGTGTAAATGAACGTATTCTATGGGAAGAAAAACAAGGCGCACAATATTAAGTTGAATCTTATGAAGAGGAATAGTATGAAAAAAAGCAAGGATAAAGAGAGTGAAAACCTGATGTTGGACGGTGACTTTCCTCGCTATATTTCAGACCCGTTCGAAGTCATTTTTTCAAATGATCCGAGATATGAAAATGCATTAACCCGGGAACAAATCAAGAAAATGACAGAGTCCAAAAGAACGGGAAGTTAAACGGTGATTGACCGATGATAGAAAATCCACTGAAACGGTTTGAAAGAAACGGTAAATACGGATTGCTGAAACTGCACTATTGTGAGGTGATTGAATATGTTGTCAATCGGTGACGCAAAAGCGGTTACCATACGAAAGATAGTTGAACTTTTCGGAAAAGAATATGTGAGAGAAAATTTGAAAAATGCTCTTGTGGCATATCCGGAATCTGATGAAATGATTTATGAGTTTTTTTGCGGATTCGAAAGCAATTTTGAGACAAATAAATGGACTGTTTTTGCAAGGATTTCTGTAAACAGAAAAACGCATGACATACAATTCCTTGATTACAAGTTGCCGAACGGTGAAAGAATGAAGAATCCGATAAAACCCGTTGTATATTCATAAACCGTTCTGAACACTCAAGGTAGTATTATTATCTCAATATCAACATTCAGCACCCTGCATTTCCTGCAAGGTGCTTTTTTTACCCGTTGTCGTGCACAATCCCCTCGCAAATCCTTTTAAACACCGGCGCACAGTCTGAACTTCCGCTTTCTCCGTCTTCGTTTAAAATCACAACAATATAATGCGGATTCTTTGACGGGAAGAAGCCGCAGAACCATGTCCGGCAAACCTCCTTGCCGTCCGTTGTGAAGATGCCGCTTTGCGCCGTGCCTGTCTTGCCGGCAAGACTGACGAGTGACGAGGCGGCTTTCTTTCCGTTGCCGTTTTCGACGACCGAGGACAGCATTTCTTTCATCTTTTTTATCGTGGAGGCAGAGAAAATCTTCTTGACGTTCCCTGATTTTTCAAGCTTCAAAAGGCCGTCGCTGTCGGCAAAGCCCCGTATCACCGTCGGACTGACGCAGTTGCCCGTTGCAAGAGCGTGATAGGCGACCAGCATCTGAAGCGGTGTCGCAAGAAGCTTGCCCTGACCGAACGCAAAATTCGCCACTTCACCGGGATAGAGAAAGTCGTCGTTGTCGGGAAGAGAGCCTTTTGACCCCTTGATGCCGTCGGCAATGACGGTTTCGCTTGAAAAGCCTACGCTTCGGCAAAGCGCAAGCAGTAAATCGGGATCGCTTTTTTCAAGGAGACTTACAAAATAAGTGTTGCACGAGTTTTCGAGCGCCTCTTTCATCGTCTGCTTGCCGTGCGCCTTGTGGGCGTAGCATTCGTAGCGGACGTCGCCGACATCAATATAACCCTTGCATTCGTATTCGTAGGTTTCGCTGACCCCGTTTTCGAGGGCTGCGGCGGCAACAAGAGGCTTAAAGACCGAACCGACCGCATACGACTGCAACGCCTTGTTGACGAACGGCGAAAGCTCACTTGTCAGGCTCTTCGACGGGTCATTCCGGTTAAATTCGGGTACACTTGCCATGGCGTAGATTTCGCCGGTGTCAATGTGCATGACGACCGCCGCTCCGCTTTTGATTGTGCTCTCTTTAAGTGCGCTTTCCGTAAGCTTTTGTATCCGCTTGTCGAGTGTGAGCACAACGCCGGCTTTGGAATTGAAATTGTTGTCGTTGACCGTCTTGT
This sequence comes from uncultured Clostridia bacterium, assembly GCA_945863885.1. GTDB lineage: Bacteria > Bacillota > Clostridia > Oscillospirales > Acutalibacteraceae > UBA6857. The sequence continues at coordinate 47,167 of CAMAZY010000003.1, read as the reverse complement.
CAAGCCCGGCAAGAGCCTTTCCCTCGGCGTCCGTTTCGAAGCTGACCGAAAGAGTACCGCTGTTTTCCTTTAAATAGGTATTATAGGCTTTTTCGATACCCGACAGTCCGTTCTTTGTCGTCTTGTCAATATAGCCGACGAGATGCACGGCGCACGAGTCCGAGCCGTACCGGACAGGAACGTGAAATGTGCGAACGTTTTCACCCGAAAGCTCCGTTTCGGTTTCGAAGACGAGCGGCTTTGCTTCCTGCATCAGGCGGAGCGCTTCGCTTTCGCCGAATTTTTCTTTGAGTGCTTGGTATGTGGTTTGATCCGGCACGGCCGCTGTGACAAGTCGTTCTTCGCTGTCAACGAGAGGGTCAAGGTTGCGGTCGTAGATTTTGCCCCGTGTTTCGCCGATCTGAATCGTTTTTGTGCGTGCTCCTTTGGCGGCTTCGGAATACTTTTTAGAATTGAGATCTATAATTCTTATAAGAAGCAAAGAGAAGCATACCGCAAGGGAAAGCACGGCGGTTAAAGCTCTATTTTTCATCTTCATCACCCATTTTTTAGTGTTTGAAAGGGCGGCAAAAAATAAACTGAAAAAAATTTACTGAATTTTTGAAAAAACACTTGATTTTTCCAAAAATATGACTACAATATACATTAGCACTCAGGAGATGAGAGTGCTAATATTAGCAATATTAACACAGGAGGATATAACAATGACCATTAAACCACTTCTTGACAGAGTAGTACTGAAAGCGACGGAAGTTGAGGAAACAACCGAAAGCGGCTTCATTCTGACGAGCGCATCGAAAGAAAAGCCGCAGTTTTCCGAAGTTGTTGCTGTTGGCCCCGGCGGTGTTGTTGACGGAAAAGACGTTACCATGTACCTGAAGGTCGGCGACAAGGTTATTTCCGGAAAGTACAGCGGAACAGAAGTTAAAATAGACGGCGAGGAATACACAATCGTCCGCCAAAGCGACATTCTTGCAATAGTTGAATAATCGAAACGGAGGTTATATTTATGGCAAAGCAAATAGCATACGGTGAAGACGCAAGAAAGGCTCTTCAGAACGGTATTGATAAACTCAGTGATACGGTAAAAATTACACTCGGACCTAAGGGCAGAAACGTTGTTCTTGACAGAAAGTACGGCGCACCCCTCATCACGAATGACGGCGTAACGATCGCAAAAGAAATCGAGCTTGAGGACGCTTTTGAAAACATGGGCGCACAGCTTATCAAGGAAGTAGCCACCAAGACGAACGACGTTGCCGGTGACGGTACCACGACCGCAACGCTTCTTGCGCAGGCACTCGTCAGAGAGGGCATGAAGAACGTAGCCGCCGGAGCGAACCCGATGGTTGTCAAGAAAGGCATCAAGGCCGCCGTTGATACGGCTGTTGAAGCAGTCAAGGCAAATTCACAGCCCGTAACTTCCTTTGACGATATCGCAAGAATCGCAACCATTTCCTCCGCTGACGAAACCGTCGGCAAGCTGATTGCCGAAGCGATGGAGGTCGTTACCACCGACGGCGTTATCACGATTGAAGAATCCAAAACCGCCGACACCGCAAAAGAGGTTGTCGAGGGTATGCAGTTCGACAGAGGCTACATTTCTCCCTACATGGCGACCGACACCGATAAGATGGAAGCCGTTATCGACGACGCCGCTATCCTGATTACCGACAAGAAAATCAGCAACATTCAGGAAATCCTTCCGCTTCTTGAAACCATTCTCAAGCAGGGTAAGAAACTTGTCATTATCGCTGAGGACGTCGAGGGCGAAGCGCTCGCAACCCTTATCCTCAACAAGCTGAGAGGTACGTTCACCTGCGTAGCTGTCAAGGCTCCGGGCTTCGGCGACAGAAGAAAGGAAATGCTTCAGGATATCGCCATTCTTACCGGCGGTCAGGTTATCACCTCCGATATCGGTATTGAGCTGACCGACGCTACCGTCGATATGCTCGGTACGGCAAGACAGGTTAAGGTTACCAAAGAAAACACCATCATCGTTGACGGGGCAGGCGACAAGGATGCGATCAAGTCAAGAGTTAACCAGATCAAAGCGCAGATTGAGGCGACAACCTCCGAGTTTGACCGTGAGAAGCTTCAGGAAAGACTTGCCAAGCTGTCCGGCGGCGTAGCCGTTATCAAGGTCGGCGCAGCCACCGAAACCGAAATGAAAGAAAAGAAGCTGAGAATTGAAGACGCTCTTGCCGCAACAAAAGCGGCGGTTGAAGAAGGCTCCGTTGCCGGCGGCGGCGTAGCGCTTCTCAATGCGATTCCGGCTGTCAAGGCTCTTCTTGACACAACCGACGACGCCGACGAAAAGACCGGTATCAACATCGTGCTCAAAGCGATGGAAGAGCCGGTACGTCAGATTGCTGCGAACGCAGGTCTTGAAGGCTCGGTCATCGTCAACGAAATCATGTCTTCGGGCAAGGTCGGCTACGGCTTCGACTTCTACGCCGAAAAGTATGTTGACATGGCAAAGGCCGGTATCCTCGACCCGACAAAGGTTACAAGATCCGCTCTTCAGAATGCGGCTTCCGTTGCCGCTATGGTTCTGACGACCGAGTCGCTTGTAGCCGATATCCCCGATCCGGCGGCTGAAGCGGCGGCAAACGCAGCTATGGCACAGGGCGGCGGAATGTACTAATTCAGATGTCAGACATTAGATGTTAGATTTTAGAGAAGCCACAGGGAAACCTGCGGCTTTTTTTCTCTTTGTGCTTGATTTTGGGGACGGAATGTGGTAGATTATTCTTGAACATAATTTTCAGCTTGTTACAGGAGGAAAAGATGATGAAAAACAATAATCACACTTTCAAACGTGTCATAGCCTGCGTTATGGTTGTCATCATGGCGGTTACGGCGGTACCGATGAGCGGATTTGTCGGGTTGGAGTTGCCGAAGTGGTCGGAGATGTTTGCGACGAGGGTAGGGGCATATTACACAGAGAGAAACTATGAATATATAGTTGAAAACAGTGAAGCAACGATAACCTACTGCGATCGTTCAATCAGCGGTGATGTTGTGATACCAGATACGCTTGAGGGTTATCCGGTGACGAGCATAGGCTCTGGGGCGTTTTATGGTTGTACTGGCTTGACAAGCGTAACAATTCCGAACAGCGTCACAAGCATTGGCAGTGATGCTTTTAATGATTGCACCGGGTTAGCAAGTATAAAAATACCGGATAGCGTATCAAGTATTGGCAGGGATGCATTTTCTGGTACGGCATGGTTTAATGCGCAACCATTCGGTGATGTATATGCCGGAAAAGTATATTATAAATATAAAGGTACAATGCTTAAAAATACAAGTGTTGTCATCAAAAGTGGGACAAAGGGAATTGCTGAATCTGCATTTTTCTACTGCGACGGCTTAACAAGTATAACGATACCGGACAGTGTTACAAACATAGGAGATTCTGCATTTTTCGCCTGTAGCGGCTTAACAAGTATAGCGATACCGGAAGGCGTAACAAGCATAGGTCATGTTGCATTTATGTCCTGCTTCGCCTTAAAAAGTATAACGATCCCAGATAGCGTAACAAGAATAGGTGAGGATGCATTTTGCAATTGCTTAACATTAACAAGTGTCACTATTGGTAATGGCGTAAAAACGATACCGAATAATGCGTTTGAATATTGTCCTCTTACCACAATCAAAATCGGAAAAATGTTAAAACGATTGGTGAAAACGCTTTTAAGGGAATCGAGAGTATCCCCGAAGTGTACTACGCCGGAAGCGAAGCCGACTGGAAGAAAATTTCAATCGACCAGTCCAACGACATGATTCTCCGTGCAAAAATGTATTATAACGCCGACATCACACACACCCATTCCTATACTGCAAAAATAACGATGAAAGCGACCTGCACCGAAAGCGGTGTTAAGACTTTCACCTGCGACTGCGGAAAAACCTACACCGAAACGATTCCGGCAACGGGACATAAGTATGCAACAGAAATGCACGCCGCAACCTGTACGTCAATCGGCGTTTCCATCAAAAAATGTACCGTCTGCGGAACGGTTGCTTCGGCAAGCACAACACCTGCCAAAGGTCACAGCTTTGTCAGCGAGATAACCGCCGCAACGTGCACCTCGATCGGTTACGAAACCAAGACCTGTAAAACCTGCGGTGAATGTCATTTCGTCCGTAAGATTCCTGCTACGGGTCACACGTTGAAAACCGATGTTGAACCGGCAACGTTCACCGAAAGCGGACTTTCGACCACCTCTTGCAAAACCTGCGAAACGATCACCAAGGCAACGCTCATTAAGCGGATCGCCTCCGTTACTCTTTCCGCAACGAAATTCACCTACAACGGCAAGAATCAGTCTCCGACAGTAGTGGTTAAAGATTCCGCCGGAAAGACACTCAGGAAAAACATCGATTATACCGTTTCCGCTCCGTCCGTAAGAAAGAACCCCGGCAAGTACGCCGTCAAAGTCACGTTTAAGGGTAACTATTCCGGCGAAAAGATGCTCTACTTTACAATCGCACCCGGCACCCCGACCCTTTCCGTCACCGCCGGCGCGAAAAAAGCCACGCTCAAGTGGAATAAACAGACAGGAGCCACCGGCTACGTTGTCTACATGGCGACTTCGAAAACCGGTAAGTATACGAAAATTGCCACAATCAAGAATAACGGCACCGTCAGCATGACCAAAACGGGACTTACCACCGGCAAGACCTACTACTTCAAGGTTGCAGCCTATACAACCTCAGGAGGAAGCACGATTTACGGCTCATACTCGTCGGTGAAATCCGTCAAAGTCAAATAAATCTCACAAATAAGCAGTCGGTTCCGGCTGCTTTTTGCTTGTCCGTGAAGAATTTTTCTTATTTTACTTGACAACCGCCGGAAGATTTAGTATAATAGCCAAGCTGTAAAGGAAAAACTCTTTACAGACTAAGGCGAGGGGGAATCGGGTATGGCGAAAAATCTTGATGTTATCATGCTTTTCGATATTTACGGCGAAATGCTGACGAAAAAACAGCAGGACTTTATCGGCTATTACTATAACGATGATCTGTCGCTTGCCGAAATCGCCGAAAACGAGGGTATCACACGACAGGGCGTGCGTGACGCCATCAAGCGTGCCGAGGCGCAGCTTCTCGATTTTGAAGCGCATCTCGGACTTAAACGCCGCTTTGACGACATGAAAAACGGTCTTGACGAAATCGAACAGCTTACCGAAGTGATTAAAGAAATCAACCGCAGCACCGTTTTGTCCCGCGAAATCAACGACGCAACGACCCGAATCGGCGTAATTACACAGATGTTAAGAGAGTAATCGATTTTTAATTCAGATAAAAGGAAGTGATTCGTTTGGCATTTGAAGGTCTTTCAGACAGACTCGAAGCCGCTTTTAAAAAGCTGAAAAGTAAGGGCGCACTGACCGAAAGCGACGTTAAGGACGCAATGCGTGAGGTGCGGCTTGCCCTTTTGGAGGCCGACGTCAACTATAAAGTCGCCAAGGACTTTACGAAAACCGTTACCGAGCGTGCCATTGGCGCCAAGGTTATGGAAAGCCTGACGCCGTCTCAGATGGTTATCAAAATCGTCAACGAAGAACTGATTGCCCTCATGGGCGGAACGAAAGCAAGACTCGCTATCGCAAACCACCCGCCGACCGTCGTCATGATGTGCGGCTTGCAAGGCTCCGGTAAAACCACCCACAGCGCAAAGCTTGCTCTCATGCTTAAAAATCAGGGACACCGACCCTTGCTTGTTGCCTGCGACGTTTACCGTCCGGCGGCTATTAAACAGCTTCAGGTCGTCGGTGAAAAGGCGGGCGTACCCGTTTTCGAAATGGGTCAGATCAATCCCGTTGAAATCGCAAGAAGCGCCGTGGCGTTCGCAAAGGATCACGGACATGACTATGTTCTTTTGGATACCGCCGGTCGTCTTCACGTTGACGAACAGCTCATGAACGAGCTGAAAAACATCAAAGCCGAGGTAAAGCCCCACGAAATCCTGCTTGTCGTTGACTCCATGACCGGTCAGGACGCCGTCAATGTGGCAACCTCGTTCAACGAAGCGCTCGGAATCGACGGCTTGATTCTCACAAAGCTTGACGGTGACACCCGTGGCGGTGCGGCTCTTTCCGCAAGGGCAGTTACCGGTAAGCCGATCAAGTTTGTCGGTACGGGTGAAAAATTGGGCGACCTTGACGTGTTCCACCCCGACCGAATGGCTTCTCGTATCCTCGGAATGGGCGATATGCTTTCGCTTATCGAAAAGGCAGAGCAGGAGCTTGACGAGAAAAAGGCGCTTGAGCTTGAAAGAAAGCTTCGCAAAAATAAATTCGACCTCAATGATCTGCTTGACCAGCTTCAGCAGATGAAAAAGCTCGGCTCGGTCCGTGACATTCTGAAGATGCTTCCCGGCGTCGGCAAAAAGGCGGACGAAATTGAGGTTGACGAGCGGCAGTTCGACCGTATGCAGGCGATTATCCTTTCCATGACGCCGCAGGAGAGAACCAAACCCGATATCATCAATCCGTCGAGAAAGAGAAGAATTGCCGCCGGCTGCGGAATGCAGATCGAGGACGTCAATAAGCTTCTTTCTCAGTACAGACAGATGCAAAAAATGTTTAAGCAGTTCTCCGGCAAGAGCAGTAAAAAAATGCGTAAGCGTATGATGAACATGGTCGGAATGAACGGCATGGGCGGCCAGGGCGGCTTCCCGATGATGTAAAAACCGTAAATGACACCAAGCGTGTTAATTATAATCAACTTTATTTATATTTTTGGAGGTAACAAAAATGGCAGTAAAAATCAGACTTCGCCGCATGGGCGCAAAGAAAGCACCGTTCTATCGTGTAGTTGTCGCAGATTCGAGATATCCGCGTGACGGTCGTTTCATCGAAGAAATCGGTTATTATAACCCGATGACCGAACCCCCGGTAATCAAGATCGACACCGAAAAGGCCGACGCATGGATCAAGAACGGCGCACAGCCGACCGATACGGTAAAGGTTCTTCTTAAGAAGGCAGCCGACAATAAATAATTTGGGAGGTACTCACCTTGAAAGAGTTACTTGCTGCAATAGCAAAGGGTCTCGTTGACGAGCCCGATAAGGTGACTGTTGAGGTTGACGACGTAAACGAAGAGGGTATTGTTGTTTACCATCTGCACGTTGCTCCCGACGACATGGGCAGAGTAATCGGTAAGCAGGGCAGAATTGCCAAGGCCGTAAGAACCGTTATGCGTGCAACCGCTAACAGGAACAACACGAAGATCTCGGTTGAGATTGACTGATGAAAACGCAAAGAGGCGCTTTGAGCTATACGTTGAAAGATAAGTTTTTCACGGTGGCCGGGCGTCTTTTCTTTTTTATAAAAGGTCTTGTCAACCTTTCAGCGTTGTGTTATGATAAATAAATAAGAAAAGATTGAGTGCGGGGCATGCAGTGGCTTTCAGTGTGCTTTGTGTTCGCAGGGGGGAATATAATGAAATCAATACTTTCGTTTTTGCTTTGCCTTTTGCTTGAACTGATGTCTCTTCTGGGACTCGGAGGGACAGACACAAACAAACCGGGAACAGATATCAACACACCGGTTGACGTGATTGTCGAGCTTGAAACAAGCAGTGTGCTTGACAAGGTGAAAACAGCTTCGCAAAGGGAAAAAATCGTGAAAAGCTATACACAGACCGATGGCTATCAGGAACTGCTTTCGGCTCAGAAAGGGCTGAAAAAGCTGATTTCAAAGCAGTTTAAAGCCGCTGATTTCAGCCGGTCTTACAACTATTGCTTTGTTCTCAACGGCTTTTCGCTTCAGATTCCGTACAAGTACCTCGATGAGCTGGAAGCACTTCCGGGGATTAAGAGTGTCCATATCAGCGAGCAGTTTTCTCAGCCGCAGACAATTGACGCTGAGTCTTATGACGTGGGGCTTGAAGAAGCCGGGCTTTTTACCGGCGTAAACGAGGTGCAAAAAGCGGGCTATACCGGTAAGGGTACGGCAATTGCCGTTTTAGATACGGGCTTTGAGCTGTCTCACGATGCGTTTGATTCTGAAGTGCCCGACCCGAAGCTTTCAAAGTCGGATATCAACATCATCACGACCTTTAAGGCGCTGAATACCTTTGTGCCGATGTGGGGCGCAAACTATTATTCACAGAAGATTCCGTATAAATGGGACTACGCCGAAATCGACAAATCGGTCGGCAACGAAAACTCCGACCACGGTACGCACGTTGCCGGCATCATCGGCGGAAAAAGCGACGTGATGACGGGTGTTGCGCCCGACTGTCAGCTTCTTTTGATGAAGGTTTTCGGCGACGAAAAGAATTCATTGGCAAAGGAATATGTCTATCTTGCCGCCCTTGACGATGCGGTGAAGCTCGGTGCTGATGCGGTCAATATGAGTCTCGGTGCTCCGAGCGGACAAAACCCGGACAATATCTTTACCGCCGATGTGATTAAACGGCTTGAAAAATGCGGAATCCCCGTTATCTGTTCGGCCGGCAACGAAGCAAGTCTCGGCAAAAACGATGCTGTGTCGGGAAGCGAAACGCTCAATTCCGATTTGTTCGACTACGGAACGGTTAATTCACCTGCCAGCTATAAATGGTGTACGGCTGTTGCCGCCGCCAAGGTGAATGGGGGCATGGCTTACGGAAACGGTGCAATCAGCATCAGCGGACAGGGTAGCGCCGATATGGCGGAGTATTCCTCGTGGGGTGTGACGGCGGATTTACGGCTCAAGCCCGAAATCACGACCCCCGGAAGCGATATTTTATCTTCGGTCAACGGAAACAGTTACCGGACGATGAGCGGTACTTCCATGGCATCGCCTTATTATGCGGGTGCCGTTGCCGACCTTTTCGAATACCTCGGTGAAAGCAAGCCGTCTTTAAGCGGAAAGGAAAGAGCCGAAACGGCAACGAATATTCTGATGAGTACCGCTGTCCCGTTCCGGGGCGTCGGAAAATCGACCTATTATTCCCCGAGACGGCAGGGCGCAGGCTTCCTGAGCCTTGAAAATGCCCTGAGCACGAAAGCCTATCTCACCGCCGCCGACGGGTCATCAAGACCGAAAATCGACCTCGGTCAGGACACGGACGGAACGCTCGAATTCACGTTTTGTGCTTATAATTTCTCGTCCGAGCCGTTATCATACAATATCAGAACGGTTGTGCTGACCGATTCTTATACGAAACGGAGCGGACAGTACATCAACACGCTGACAAGCCGCAAGCTTACCGAAAACAGCGGCTATACGCTCGAATATACGAACGGCGTTGACGGCGGCAAGGTCGTCATTCCCGCAAATTCCAAGACCGAAATCGGGGTAAAAATTACCGTTTCATCGAAAACGCAGGAAACGATGAAAGAAATCTTCAAAAACGGATATTTCCTTGACGGCTTTGTTTTCCTTGAAAGCGAAAACAAGGACGTGCCGGCCCTTTCGATTCCGTATCTTGCCTTTGACGGAGACTGGAACAAGGCGATGCTGTTTGATTATACGATGTATGACAGTCAGCCGTCCTATCTCGGAAAAATGTGGGGTCTTATGGTGACCGACGGCGAAAGCTATTATCCGCTTGGTGCGAATATGTTTGAAAGCGGCAGCGAATACGGAATCGACCGTAAGTACTGCGCCTATTCGGTAAACGCACTCAAAAGCAAGCTGAAAAACCCGACCGTTACGGTCAGTGTCGGACTGCTTCGAAACGGCGAGCGCATGGACTTCAATCTGTTCAATCAAAGCGGTGTGTTCCGTTTCTGCGGCTCAACGCTTCTTGAGTATTGCCGAAAGACCTGCAACCCGGACAGAAGCAGCATCGGACTTCTTTGGGGCGGTGGCGGCGGACTTGTTGACGGAAAAGGCTATGTCTATAAAGTGTCAACTACACCGGCAAACTATCCGGGCGGACGGACGACAATCGAATTCCCGTTTGTTGTGGACAATCAGGCGGCAACCGTGGAGGATATAAGCTACAAGACCGAAAACGGAAAATCGGTTTTAAGCGTTGTTCTTCACGACAACCGTTATATTATGGGCTTTCGTGTAAGCGACGAAAACGGCAGGAAATTGGGTGACGTTTCGTTCAAGGGAATCGAGCCGGACGAAAACGGAAATTACAGCTACACGCTTGACATGAGCACGCTCGGTGCTTACGCTTCAAAATGTGACAGTCTGAACCTTTATATTCTCGACTACGCCTACAACGAAACAACGGCTTCGGTTTCTCTTTCGGGAGAAAACAACGGAAACGGTCTTACGGCGGAAACGGGCTTCGATTTTTCGGGCTACGCTTTTCAGCCGGCTTCACCCGTTATTCAGACCGCAGTCGGATAACAGCGTAAAAAATTTCAAAGGAAGTGGCAGGTAATGCACAAAAGTGAACTGACAAAAAGGAAGAAGATCGGCTATTGCAGCGGAATCACCACCGAATCCCTGCTTTACAATATGTACTATACCTATTATCTTTTCTTCCTGACGGATATTGCGCATATGGCGCCCGGTCTTGCCGGTACGGTCAGCCTGATTTCGGTTATCTGGGACGCCGTAACCGACCCGATTATCGGACATTTCGCCGACAAAAAGGGTGCGGATAAGCGCAAGTTTATGTTCCGGGCGGCTTTTCCGGTCGGCATCACCTTCGTGGCGGCTTTTCTTCCGCTTTCGACCGACAGCGATATTGTAAAATTCATTTTCTACACCGCCATGACGATGCTGTTCTGGTTGGCTTACACGGTTTACACGATTCCGTACTATGCCGTTGTTGCGGAAATTACGGAGGACTACGACGAAAGAACCGACATCAGAGGAACAAGCTCTCTTATCAACACCGCTTCGATTTTCTTCGGAAACGCACTTCCGACGATTCTTCCCGGACTGTTTGTGTCGTTGCATCTTACGGTGGCTCTCGGCTGGACGATGACCGCCGCCGTGCTCGGTGCGGTTGCCGTTTTGTTCGCCGTGATTGCCACAAAGAGCCTGAAAGGCATCACGCTGAAAAAAGCGAACGAAGAAAGCACGGAAAAAGAAAAGGTCAGTCTCAGTCAGTATATCGAGATTTTGAAAATCAAGCCGTTTCGCTGGTTTGTGATGTTCGTGTTCTTCTTCCTGATTGCCACCTCGATGATTCAGGCGAACTTCGCCTATCTCGTTCAGGGCAGACTCGGCATGAGCGAAGACGATATGGTTATCGTCATTGTCACCCTCGTTGTTTCGATGGGCATTGTGATTCCGATTGTCGAAAAGGTCGCCAAAAAGACCGACCGGAGACTGACAAGCATCATCTTTGTCGGCATTATGCTTGTCGGCCTGATTATCATTAAGCTTATTGGTATCGACAACGTCCCGATGCTGATTGCGTCCGTGTTTGCCGTGGCGTTGGGTCTCGGCTGTTTCTGGACGGTGTTTTACTCCATGGCGTACGACCTTGTTGAGGTGGACGAGTTTGTCAACGGCAAGAGACGAGAAAGCATGATTACCGCTTTTCCGCAGTTCTTCCAGAAGTTCGGCGCCGCCATCGGTATGTGGATTGCCGGTCAGGTGCTCGACCGTTCGGGCTATATCGGAACGCTCGAAACGCAGTCACAGCAGGCAAAGGACGCCATTGAAAACATCGCAACGGTCATTCCGTGTGCGTTTCTTGTTCTGTCGCTTATCGGTCTGCTTCTTTATCCGGTGACGAAAGAGCGGTTTAAGCTTCTTACCGAAAAGCTTGAGAAAAAGAGAAACGGCGAAGAAACCGATACAAAAGGACTTGAAAAGCTCATCTGATAAGAGCATAAGGAGAAAAAATGCTGAAAGTAAACGACGTGACAAAAAAATACGGAAAATTCGTCGCCAACGACTCCGTCAGCTTTACGGTGGACGACGGAGAAATCGCTGTTTTACTCGGACCGAACGGAGCCGGAAAGTCCACGATTATCAAGTGTATCGCCGGGCTTCTGCGCTTCGACGGAGAAATCACCGTGAACGATTACAAGAATAAGTCGCTTGAGGCGAAACGGCTTTTAGGCTATATCCCCGAAATGCCGGCGGTTTATGATATGCTGACCGTGGGGGAGCATCTGGAATTTATCCTGAGAGCCTATAAAATGGACGACGACGGGACGGCGAACCGGCTTCTGGATCGGTTCGAACTGACGGACAAGAAAAATAAGCTCGGCAAAGAGCTTTCTAAGGGAATGCAGCAAAAGCTTTCGATTTGCTGTGCCCTCGTACATAAGCCTAAAATCGTGATTTTTGACGAGCCGATGGTTGGTCTTGATCCGCACGCCATCAAACAGCTTAAGGAGATTTTTTTTGAACTGAAAAAAGAGGGTGCAAGCATTTTAATCAGCACCCATATGCTCGACAGCGTGGAGGACTTCTGGGACTGCGCCTATATTATGCAAAACGGCAGACTCTGTGCCGAAAAACGGATTGACGAAAAGGACGGCAAGAGCCTTGAGGCACTGTTTTTTGAGATAACGGAAGGCAGGACGGAACAATGAATGCTCTTTTGTTTCTTACCGTCAAAAAAGCTAAAAACCGCCTGAAAGAAATGCTTCACCGTCCGGCCGAGCTGATTATCGGAATCCTCTTTATTGCTTTGCTTGTGATGAATCTTCTGACAGCAGGACAGGGCGGTATAGAATATGCAAGACGGGATATTGGCGAGTTTTATGCCATTGTGTTTGCCGTGTATGTGCTCGTTTTTTTACTCAGCGCAAAAACAGGCTTTGTCAACGGCGCTTCGATGTTTTCGATGGCGGACGTAAATCTGCTTTTTACTGCCCCGTTCAAACAAAAGCGGCTTTTGTCCTACGGCCTTTTAAGCCAGCTTGGGCGGTCGTTGGTAATCGGCTTGTTTCTTATCTATCAGTATCCGCTGTTAAACGATACCTACGGAATAAAATTCTGGCAATTATTGGTTTGCCTTGTCGGCTACGGCGTTACGGTGTTTTTGTCGCAGATGCTTGCGATGCTGATTTACTCGGTCACCGCCTCGGACGACAAAAAGTGCCGCATCGGGAAAATCCTTTTTTACGGCATATCGGCGGCGTTTTTGGTATATCTCGGTTTGACTGCGTACAATATGAACGGGGAACTGTTGCCGTGCGTTGTTGCGGCTTCGGGAAAGTTTGTGATGAATTTCTTCCCGGTTGCGGGCTTTGTAAAGCTCTCGGTTGTCGGACTGATTTCGGGTAACCTGCTGCACTTTGCCATAGGGCTGTTGTGCATCGCCGCCTTTATCGCACTTTACTATATCCTTGTGTCGGTCATCAATGCCGACTACTATGAGGACGTCTTAAAGGCGATGGAGGTTTCGTTTTCCGCTATCACCGCCCGGAAAGAGGGCAAGGTCGCCGAAAATGCGCCGAGAAAGGTGAAGGTCGGAAAAATCGGCTTGCCGGGCGGCGAGGGGGCGTCGGCGATTGCCGCAAAGCACAAGGTCGAAAACCGCAGAAGCCGTGTTTTTCTTCTCGATATGACGAGCGTGATCATGGCGCTTGTCACAATCGGCTTTACGTTTATCATGAAAGAAAGCGTCGGCGGCTTTGTGTTCAGTATTTACATTTCACTGTTCGTTGTCGCAACGGGACGGTGGGCGAAAGAGCTTCTTTTGCCGTATGTTTACCTGATTCCCGAAAAGCCGTTCAAAAAGCTTTTGTATATGCTTCGTGAGTCAATTGCGCCGTTTATCGCCGAAGCGGTCATCACCTTCGTGCCGTTCATTTTTATTGTCGGCTGCTCTTTGCCCGAGGTCTTGGGCATGATTGCGGCAAAGGTCAGCTTTTCAGTGCTGTTCGTCGGCGTGAATCTGATTTTACAGCGTTTTTTCGGCAACGGCGGCAACAAGGCGCTTGTTATCATGCTGTACTTTCTGCTCGGACTGCTGTTTTCCGTGCCGTCGGCGGCGGTGCTGATTGTGCTGATACCGTACGGCTTTCTCAGCTTCTTTGCGGCGGCGGGTGTGAACATGATTGTGTCTTTGCTTGTTCTGTTTTCAAGCCGGAATGTGCTTGAAGTCGCCGAATATAACAATAAATAAGGAGAAAAAGCGATGAAAGGAATTATACTTGCCGGAGGAAGCGGAACAAGGCTTTATCCGATGACAATGGTTACGTCGAAACAGCTTTTGCCGGTATACGATAAGCCGATGATTTACTATCCGCTGTCAACGCTGATGATGGCGGGAATCCGGGACATTCTGATTATCTCGACGCCCGTGGACTTGCCGAATTTTGAACGGCTTTTCGGTGACGGAAGCAGTTTCGGAATCCGTCTTTCCTATGCCGTTCAGCCGTCGCCCGACGGATTGGCGCAGGCTTTCATCATCGGTGAGGAGTTCATCGGCGGCGAGCCGTGCGCAATGATTTTAGGCGACAATATTTTTTACGGCAACGGCTTCGGGAAGCTCTTGAAAGAAGCGGCGGCAGACGCCGAAAAAGGCATGTCAACCGTTTTCGGCTACTTTGTCAACGACCCCGAACGCTTCGGTGTGGTCGAGTTTGACGAAAACGAAAACGTCATCTCGATTGAGGAAAAGCCGAAGAATCCGAAATCGAACTACTGTGTGACGGGACTTTATTTTTACGGAAATACGGTCGCCGAAAAGGCAAAAAAAGTCAAGCCCTCCGCAAGGGGAGAGCTTGAAATTACCGACCTGAACAACCTCTTTTTAAAAGAGGGAAGCCTCAAAGTTAAACTGCTCGGCAGGGGCTTTGCGTGGCTTGACACGGGCACGGTCGAAAGCTTAAGTCAGGCGAGTGAATTTGTCCGGATTACCGAAAGCCGACAGTCCGTGATGATTGCCGCCCCCGAGGAGATTGCGTACAACAACGGCTGGATAGAAAAGGATGAGCTTCTTTCTCAGGCACAGCGGTACGGAAAATCGCCCTACGGCGAGCACCTCAAAAAGGTTGCGGACGGTAAGTACAAATATTAGAAATCAGATGAAAGACGTCAGATATCAGATAACCGCCGACTGTGAGCCGGCGGTTAGTTTTATATTCCGAGATTTAATATTTCCTCTACGGGGCCTCTTAAGTCCTCGTCTTTAAACGGAATCGGTTTGCTCATGTCGTTGATGTACGGCGTGAGCAGCATTTTTTTCTGCATGGTTTTCATCTGATACTTGGAAAGAACCTCAATGACCTCTTCCTTGGTTTCCCGGTTATTTCGTTCGGTGATGCCGAAAAGCTCGATTTCAATGCCGTTTTTCGGATTGACGTCCTTGACAGAGACGAAAAGCTTTCCGTGCTTGTTTGTCTTTTCGAACTTTCTGTCACGGTTTGCGGATTTCACCATAATATCTTTACAGTCGCTGACGTTTTCGAAAACAAAGGTGTAGCTTCGCTTTTGCGGAATGACGCTCAGGTCGCCCTCGGTCTTTCCGACCGTGAACAGCAGACTGTCGGCGGCTTTTCTGACCCGCATTTTTGTAATTGCAAATTCACCGTTTTCGAAGTTGAGCGTTTCGCCGTCGTCCTCATACAGGTCGAAGGTGTTGTTTCCGCTGAAAATACGGACGGTCATGTCGGTCGGGTTCGAGTAGTCGTTGTCCTTGTCGTTCGAGGAAAGCGGAAGAATCGCTCCCTCCTTGGCAAGAACGGGGATACTTTCGATTCCCCGGTACATCGTGACGGTGCGGCCGCCCTTGTAGATTCTTCCGTTATAAATATCCGTCCAGATGCCGTCGGGAAGCCAAACCTTCGTGGCGGCAAGGTTGGTCGTTTTGTTCATCGGACTTGTGACGGGGACGACAAGAAGCTCGCTTCCGAAGAAGTATTCGTTTTTGATTTCGTACGCTTCGTTTTCTTCGGGGTAGGTGTAATACATCGGCTCGCAAAGAGCGACACCGTCCTTGTGTGTGCGGTAGTTCATCGAATAGATGTACGGAATCATCGCATGACGTTCCCGAAGCGCATTGACCGCCGCCTGCCCGGCCGGGTAGGAGTACTTCCACGGCTCCTTACCCATGAATTCGTCGCTTGTTGAATGCAGTCGGTTAATCGGGCTGTACTCGCCGAACTGTACCCAGCGGGCATAGAGCTCGTCGTTTCTTGAGCCGAGCTGATGGCCGCCGATGTCGTGGCTCCACCAGGTATAGCCGACGTTTGCGGCGGTGACGGTAAAGTACGGCTGAAAGTCAAGGCTTTCCCAGGTGATGATGGTATCGCCCGAAAAGCCGAGCGGATAGCGGTGCGAGCCGACCTTGGCAAAGCGGGAAAGAATCAGCGGACGCTTGTTTTCGCCCGTAAAGGCAAGGGTGTGATAATGGTTGAGCGCCCAAAGCGGGTCAAGCCCTTTGATTTTGGTTGTCTTTTCCTGCTGCCAGTCGATCCACCAGAAGTCGACGCCGTCTTTTTCGTAGGGCTTGTGAAGCACATCGAAATAAGCTTCAATAAATTTCGGGTCGGTGATGTCGAACCGTACGGTCTTTTTGGTGCTCGGGTCAATGCCCATACGCTGTGCCATTTCGGGGTACATATCCTCAAACGAACGGACACCCTGCGCCGGGTGAAGATTCATCGTGACCTTCAAGCCTTTTTCCCGAAGCCAAGAGAGCATTTTTTTATAGTCGGGGAAAAGCTCGGTGTTCCAGCTGTAACCCGTCCAGCCTTGCCCTTGAAAGATTTCGAACGGATTTTTGCGGTTGTACTCCGCCTTATAGCCGAACCGTTTTTCCACGTCAACCCAATGCCAGTCCATGTCAATCGTGGCGACGGTAATCGGAATTTTCTTGTCGATAAAGTCGCTCATCAGCTTGACATATTCGTCCTGTGTGTATGCCTTATAGCGGCTCCACCAGTTGCCGAGACAGTACCGGGGAACGAGCGGCACACTGCCCGAAAGACGGAAGAAATCTTTTAGACAGGCTCTGTAATCGTGACCGTAGGCGAAGTAATATTCGTCAAGGCACTTTCTGCGTTCCTTTATCGTTCCGTCGGGGTTAATGATAACGGTTTTCGAGTCGTCCACCACGCTGACGCCGCTGCGGCTTATCAGGCCGTCTTCAAGAGGCGTTGAGCCGTTTACCATGTCAAGCGTACGGTAGGTGCCCTTGAGATTGCCCTTTTTAAAGTCGGTGACCGTGTCGCCGCCTTTGACGGACACGGAAAGCATCTTTCTTTTCTTGGTATCGTATCGCAAAACGGTATGCGTTGTGGCAACGGTGATGACCGAGCCTTCCTGTGTGATTTTATAGACGGGCGTCTCAAAATCACGGGACAGCACCGCCTGTGTCATTTCGTCGGTAAAAATCCCGTCCCTGTCGTATTCGACCCGTAAAAGCCTTGACGTAAGAACCGTAAAGCGGCAGTTGTTCTTGATGAAAATGCTTGCTTTCGGAGCTTTCGGTTCGGCTGTGACGGAAAATGTGTTTTTGAATTTTTCTGATACTTCGTTCATCTGTTTGTTCCCTTTCCGTAAAAATTACAGATATATGTTACAACAAGTAATATGAAAATTCAATACGGACGGACTTTTTCAGCAAAAACAAACAAAAAATCAGCCTTAAATTCTACATCAAAATGGAAGCGGATTTCATATGATTATAAAAAAAGATATGGAAAAAAGCACGGCAATATGTTAAAATATTAAAATGCTGATAAAAGACAGATGTATCTTTCATACCTATCTTTTTGTTTTTACGGAGGCAGACATGAATATTATAATTGTCGGCTGCGGCAAGGTCGGTTCCGCTCTTGCCGAACAGCTTGCTGACGACGGACATGATATTACGGTGATCGACACCAATGCCGAAGCGATTCGCCGTGTTACGGAAACGGCGGACGTTATGGGCATTGTCGGTAACGGAGCGGTTCATCTTGTTCAGCAGGAGGCCGGTATCAGATATGCGGATTTGTTTATCGTTATGACCAATTCCGACGAGCTGAATCTTCTTTGCTGTATGATTGCCAAAAGGGCGTCGGACTGCAAGACGATCGCGAGAGTCAGAAATCCTGTTTACATAACCGAAAGCAGCTTCATCAAAGAAAAGCTCGGAATTTCCATGATTATCAACCCCGAGCTTGTTGCCGCTTCCGAAATGGCAAGATTGTTTTCGATTCCCTCGGCGATAGAGGTGGATACCTTTGAGCGGGGCAGAATCGAACTTTTAAAAACCGAGGTGCCTGAAAAGTCCCCGATTGCGGGCGTTCAGATAAAATCCGCTCTCGGTAAGCTTTCGGGCAGAATTCTTATCTGCGCCGTTGAACGAGGCGACAAGGTCATCATACCGACCGGAGACGACACGATTTATGCCGGCGATAAAATTTCTTTTATTACAACGCATAAGGACGGCACGCAGTTTTTCAAAAAGGCAGGCATCGCCAACGAGCATCTTCGCTCGGTGATTATCGTCGGCGGCGGAAAAATTGCGGTTTATCTGACGCAAAAGCTTTGCGAATACGGCTTTAAGGTCAAGGTAATCGAAAAGGACAAGGCGCAGTGCGAATATCTTAACTCGATTTTGCCGGCGAATGTGCTGATTATCCACGGCGACGGAAGCGACCAGAGGCTTCTTTTGGAAGAGGGAATTTCCGAGGCGGACGGTTTTGCTTCGATAACCGATATCGATGAAGAAAACATCATGCTGTCTTTGTATGTCGGTTCGAATTTCAGCGCAAAGACCGTCACGAAAATTAACAAACTCAATTTTGAGGGAATCATCGACCGGCTTCCGATCGGTTCGGTTGTCTATCCGAAAAATATCACCGCCGAATTGATTTTAAGCTATGTCAGGGCGCTGACCAACTCCGCCGGGAGCAGCAGTATTCAGACTCTTTACAACATTATCGGCGGCAAAGCGCAGGCGCTTGAATTCAAGGTCAAAAGCGAAAGCGAGGTCGTCGGTACACCGCTTTCCCAGCTTCGTATCAGAAGAAATGTGCTGATTTGCTGTATCGGACGGGGCGGAAAAATGATTATTCCCTCCGGTCAGGATTCCATAAAAATCGGCGACACGGTTGTTGTTGTGACAACAGATAAAGATCTCAACGACTTAAGCGATATTCTTTCATAAGGAGCCGGAAATGAACTATTTTATGATTTTGTATCTGCTCGGCTGGGTCATGAATATCATGTCGCTTTGTCTGGCTCTGCCGGTTTGCGTCGGTTTATATTTCGGCGAAGCACAGTGGAAGATGTATGCGCTTGTCATGCTCATTTCCCTTGCAATCGGTGTTTTGCTGACGGTCAGGAAGCCGAAACGAAGCGTGTTTTACGCAAAGGACGGCTTTGTGACCGTGGGATTAAGCTGGATCGGCTTAAGCCTTGTCGGGGCGCTTCCGTTTACGCTTACGGGAGAGATACCGTTTTATCTCGATGCGGTTTTCGAATCGGCTTCCGGCTTTACGACTACGGGAGCGAGTATCCTGACCGATGTTGAAGCGCTTTGTCACTGTTCCCTTTTCTGGCGCAGCTTTACCCATTGGATCGGCGGCATGGGCGTGTTGGTTTTCTTGCTTGCGATTGTTCCGCTTGCGGGCGGCGGCTCGAGTATGCAGCTGATGAAAGCCGAAAGTCCGGGACCGTCGGTCGGAAAGCTTGTGCCGAAGGTACGGTATACGGCGTTTATCCTGTATGCGATTTATTTTGCAATGACGCTTCTGGAAATAGTGCTTCTTCTTGCGGGCGGCATGCCGCTTTTCGATTCGGTTACGACCGCTTTCGGAACGGCCGGTACAGGCGGCTTTGCGATTCATAACGCCAGCATCGGATTTTATAAGAGCTACTATCTTCAGGGCGTCGTCACCGTATTTATGATATTGTTCGGTGTGAATTTCTCTGTCTATTACCTTTTGCTTTTAAAAAGGTTCGGTCAGGCTTTGAAAAGTGAAGAGCTTCGCTGGTATCTCGGTATCATTTCGTTTGCCGTCATTTGTATCACGCTGAATATCTATAAATTGAATTACGGCGGAAAGCTTTTCCCTGCGTTTCACAATGCGGCGTTCTCCGTCGCTTCGATTATTTCGACAACCGGCTTTGCGACCGCAGACTTTAATTCATGGCCGCAGCTTTCAAAACTTATTCTTGTTATTTTAATGTTTATCGGGGCAAGTGCCGGAAGCACCGGCGGCGGCATCAAGGTTTCGAGAATTATCTTGCTTGTCAAAAGCTCGCTTCGTGAAATCTCGTCCGTCATTCACCCGAGAGGGGTGAAAATCGTCAAATTGGATAAGAAGCGTATTGACCACGAGACGCTGAGAGGAACAACATCCTTCTTTGTGGTTTGTATGCTTGTTTTCGTCATATCGGCTTTCCTTGTCAGCCTTGACGGGCACGATATGACGACATCACTGACCGCGGTTGCGGCGACGATGAACAACATCGGACCCGGTCTTGAATTAGTCGGACCGACGGGAAATTACAGTTCGTTTTCTCCGCTTTCAAAAATCATTCTGATATTTGATATGCTGGCGGGACGGCTTGAATATTTCCCGATGCTCGTTTTGTTCAGTCCCACAACGTGGAAAGGCACCTTTGGTGCCGTCAAAAGGAGGATAATATGGAAGAAAAAAACTATGCGTCAAAAAGTGAAGTGAGAGCCTATTCCATTGCGGCTCTCGGACAGGGTCTTGTGTACAGCTGTATGTCAAGCTATATCACGGACTATTACATGAACGTATTGGCACTTGATGCGATGTTCGTCATTTTGCTGATGCTTCTGGCGAGAGTGTGGGACGCCATCAACGACCCGCTTATGGGTATGATTGTCGACCGGCATCAGACCAAAAAGGGCAGACTTCGTCCGTACCCGGTCATTACGGCAATCCCGATTGCAATTCTTACCATTCTCATGTTCCTGCCACCGTTGGGCTTTGATCTTTCCGAACGGACAAAGGGAATGTATGTTTACGTTGCCGTTGTCTATGTCCTTTGGGGTATGATTTACACCTCGAGCGACGTACCGTTCTGGAGTATGCCGAACCTGATGACCCCGAACCCGAAGGAAAGAGGACGAATCATCTCCTACGGACGTACCGTCGGCGGCGTCGGCTCTGCGGTAACGGTTGCTCTTCCGATGATTGTCGGCTATTTCACCGCAAAAAGCTCGAACCCCGATGTGCTCAAGTATGCGATTATGGCGATTTCGATGTCCGTTATCGGTATGCCGCTGTTCTCGATTTCATCGTTCAAGGTCAAAGAGAGAATCAACATTCCGAACGCAACGAAGCGTGACCCGAATGAGCCGTCTACGCTTTACCGTATCTTCCACTGTAAACCGCTCATGCTGGTTGTCATTTCCGGTATTCTTTCGTTCGGCCGCTATATGCTTCAGTCTGCGGCGCCGCACGTTGCCCGGTATTCCGGTCTTTATATCGGCAGTAAGCCGACAACCGTTGAGCAGTATCAGTCGAATATTTCAACCGTTGCGCTCGTCATTCAGGTCTGTGCCGCTGTCGGTATGTTCGGCACGATGCTTTTAATGCCGAAACTTTTCAAAAAGTTCGAATACAGAACCCTGATGATCGTTTCCTGTCTTGGCGGCTTTGCGGCAAGCGTTGTTACGCTGATAGTCGGCTGGACAACGCAGAATCTTCTGATCTGTATTCCGTTCATGATCATTTCGAGCATTCCCCTCGGTGTTATCAACGTTGTTTCGGGTGCGATGGTCTTTGACTGTCTTGACTATATCGAATGGAAAACCGGCTACCGTGACACTGCGGTCGGCTCGGCATGTCAGTCGTTCGTCAACAAGCTCGGCAACGCCTTTGCGACGGTTGTCATCATTCTGATGTACATGGTCGTTCATATCGACGTTGCGGCAATGAACTCGAAGCCCGAGGCCATTGTTGAAATGGCAATGAATATGGGCGACCCGCAGCGTTTTGCGATGTTCGCTCTTGTCTCCATCGTTCCGGGTATCAGCCTTCTTCTGACCGCTGTTCCGATGTTCTTCTATGACATCGTCGGCGAAAAGAAAGAGAAGATCACGGTTGAGCTTGCCGAAATGAGAAAAGAAAGAGGAGTCGTTGTTTCCGAGGGTTAAATAATAATACGGTTGAAGCCTGAACGGTGTTTTTTGCTTCAGCCGATCGATTCTTAGGAGGTAATAGTATGTTAAATTCAGGAATGCTGATGTGCCTGACCTGTATTGTTATCGGTATGCTGTTTCTTGTCGCTTTTATCCTTAAGTGCAAGGACAAAAGAAGCGTCACAGGCGTATTTTTGAAGAATGCAACCAGTATATTTTTTATTCTGACCGCAGTCTGCGGAATCGTCAAGAATTCTTCGGTATGGCAGTACGGAATCATGATCGTAATCGGTCTTGTTTTCGGTATGCTCGGCGACATTTATCTTGACCAGAAGTGGGTCTATCCGAACGACATGAAACAATACCTGTATGCGGGCTTTATCTGTTTCGGTATCGGCCATCTTTTCTATATCCCGGCGCTTGTTACGGCGGCAAATATCAAGCTGAAGCTGATGTTCATTCCCGTTCTCGCCGGCATCGTTGTCGCCGTCGGCAATCTTCTTCTTGAAAAGCCGATGAAGCAGAAATTCGGCAAATACAAGGCAATCGTAACTCTTTACAGCTTCATTCTTGCTGCTATGGTGGCGACGGCTGTTGTGGCCGCTTTCGTTTCGAAGCATCCGGCGTTCATCGTCTATGCAATCGGTTCGGTTCTGTTCCTTGTGTCCGACCTTGTGTTGTCCCCGATGTATTTCGGCGAGGGCAAGAACACCCCGGCAAACTTTATCATCAATCACGTCACCTATTATCTCGGTCAGTATATGATTGCGTTTTCGGTGGCACTTCTGGCAAAATAAACCGTAACACGAGAATAATAAAAACAGGTGGTTCACTCGGAATCACCTGTTTTCTTATATCATGAACGCCGTTCAGAAGCACGCTTCAAGTGCGGCTATGATACTGACGTTCGTCAGCTTTTTCGCCAATAGCTGATTGAATTTCACGCTTTTGGCTTTTCCTGCAGCCCGTAAATCGGAAAGCTGAGCTGAGATTTCTTCCTGCTCTTCACAGGTACGTTTATAAAACTCTTCGATTCTTCCGAGCCGTTCAATTGCGGCTTTTTTGTCCTTGCAGTGAAAGCCGTTTTCGTCCCGATAAGTTAAACTCTCTTTCATAGGCGTCACTTCCAATATTTTCGGTCAAGGCTTCTGTACTGTATCGCCTCGGCGACGTGTTCAAATCTGATTTCTTCGCTTCCCTCAAGGTCGGCGACCGTTCGTGCCACCCGGAGGATTTTATCGTACGCTCTTGCGGAAAGGCCGAGCGAATCGAAGCACTTTTCAAGAAGCTGTCTGCCTTTTTCGTCGGGCTTGCAAAAGCTTCGGGTCTGAACCGGGGTCATTTTGCTGTTGCATTTTGTGTCACTTCCCTTGAAGCGTTCCCGCTGAATGAGCCTTGCGGCATTGACCCGTTCTTTGATTTTTGACGACGGCTCGGCGGGCTTGTCGTCGGAAAGCTTTTTGAAATCCACCTGAGGCACTTCAATATGAATATCGAACCGGTCAAGAAGAGGACCGCTGACCTTGGAAAGATATTTCGCCGGTATTCCTTTCGGACAGGTGCATTGTCTTGTCGGGTGACCGTAATAGCCGCAGGGGCAGGGATTCATTGCGCAGACAAGCATAATGTCGCACGGGTAGGTGAGTGTGCCCGAAACCCTTGCTATTGTTATTCTTCCGTCCTCAAGCGGCTGACGAAGCGCCTCCATGGACTGCTTGGAAAACTCGGGAAGCTCGTCTAAAAAGAGGACGCCGTGGTGGGCAAGACTCAGCTCGCCGGGCTTCGGGATTTTTCCGCCGCCGGAAAGCCCGACCGCCGAAATCGTATGATGCGGGGAACGGAACGGTCTTGACGTAATCAGAGAAGCCGAAGCGGAAAGCTCACCGGCGATCGAATACAGCTTCGTTGTCTCAAGGCTTTCTTCAAACGTCATATCGGGAAGAATTGTCGGGATGCGCTTGGCAAGCATGCTTTTGCCTGAGCCCGGCGGGCCGATCATCAGCGTATTGTGTCCTCCTGCTGCCGCTACCTCGAGGGCACGCTTGGCCTGAAACTGTCCCTTGACATCTGAATAATCAAAAATCGAAGTACAGTCAGATACTTCCCGGACGGAACCGGGAGTCAGTCTTTCCGCTTTTTTCCGTCCTTTCAGGTGCTCGATAAGCGCCGATACGTCTTCAATCGGATAAATGTTGATTCCCTCGACGATACTGCATTCGTTCGAATTGGCGGCGGGGATAAACACCTGCTCAAAACCCTGCTCACGGGCATGGATTACCATCGGAAGCGCACCGTTTACCCGGCACAGTCTGCCGCTCAGCGAAAGCTCACCGAAAAAGCAGGTTTTTGAAAGATCGGTCTTGAAGTAGTTTTCCGCCGATAAAAGCGCAATCAGAATCGGAAGATCATAAACGGGACCTTCTTTTCGCTTGTCCGCCGGTGAAAGATTGATCGTAATTCTGCCCGACGGATAGGGAAGCCCGTTGTTCTTCGTTGCCGCACGAACCCGTTCTCTTGATTCGCTGACGGCGGCGTCGGGAAGTCCGACGATATCGAACCGTGACATGCCGGAGTCAAGTGTTGCTTCAACCCCGACAGTATAGGTGTTCATTCCGAAAAGACCGATGCTGTACACCTTTGAAAACATAGAAACGCTCCTTATGTATAAGATGAGTTTATTATACATATTTTGTCGGATTTTAATTTATAGTGTAGAATTAAATGCGTTATCGATACAGCATTCTTGTGAATTGGTGTTATTTTATGGTATAAAAACTGTCGAATTTTCACAATAATTTGTCGGATTTACCTTGACACTTGTGCTTTTTTACTGTAACATAATAAAGTAAAAAATAAAGGAGGTTTGCTTATGGCGGTATGTCCTCATTGTCAAGAAAAGCTGCATATATGGAACATCAGAGCCGAATGTCCTCACTGCGGTGCGAATATTCCGAACCATAACTGGGAGGGAAGGCTCGAGGAAGATGCACTGAAAAGAGAGGAAGCCTTTTACAAACTGCATTCGACTCTCAATAAGCTGAAATTTACGGTTGTCGGAACTCCGCTTAGAATCATGCGGTTCCTTTTTGCTTTTCTTCCGATTCTCGGCTACGTTGTGCCCCTCGGTGCAATCAAATACATAACCGGATCCGGTAAAGAGATTTCAGCCGGTACAATCAATGCGATTGCCCTTTTCACAAAAGACACGTTTAAGATAGGCTCTCTTATCGGTGCCATGACAGCAGACCTTTCCAATCCGAATGCAAAGCTCGCTCTTATCAGCGCACTGGGGCTTGCCCTCAGTCTTCTCTTTGGCGTGATTGCCTTTTTCCTGATTCCCATTCTTTGCAAAAAGCCGAAACAGCCGGTAACCATGATTGCTCACCTGATTTCACTTGTTGCCTATTCGCTTTTCCCGGTCTTCCTCGGCAGGTTTATTGCCGCCACAGGGGCCGAGGGGAGCATCGGCTGGGGCTGTTATGTCGGTATCGCACTTTTTGCAATCGCTTTCCTTCTTGATATCATCGTTCTGACAAGAAAGCTCGGTCCTCTTGACGGAAAATATATCCCTGATGCAAACAAAGATGAGCTTCAGGCTGAATACGCCGAAAGTATAGGCGAACCGTTCAAGGCAAAAGCGGAAAATACGCAAGAAGGGGGAGAAAGCTAAATGGCAGAAAAAGTTGAAGCTCCGGTAATGGAAGAAGTATCGGAAGAACAGATCAGCTCGTCATTAAAAGAAAAGCGTTATCTTCGTCCGAAAGAAATGATTTCCTACTGTCTTGTTTCACTCAGCCAGAGAAACATAGACGAATTCGTCAATTCCTTCCGGCAGAAGTTCGCAATCGATAACCTTGGGCTCTACCCGCCTGTCTACGCCAATATTCAGCTCGGCGCCTCGATTTACGATGCGCTTGATGATACGATTTCGGGACTTGTCATTGACCGTACCCGTACCCGTTGGGGGAGAATCAAGCCGTATCTGATTCTTCCGATCCCTCTTTTGGCGATAGGTCTTTATATGTTGTTCAACGTTCCTTCTTTAGGCGCTGTCGGAACAACCGTTTACTACATTGTCGCAACCGTCCTTTACGGTCTCGGAATGTCATACTTCGGTGCGTGGTACCTGATTATGTATAACGACACGCCGAACATCAAAGAACGAAACACATTGATTACAGTTTCGGAATTTGCCAAGAACTTTGGTGTATGGGCGACATCGCTGCTGGCTCTTCCTCTTGACTTTATGCCGAAGATGGGCGTTTCTCAGAATTCCGTTTATAAGTATTTTTCTGTATTCTGCGTCATCATCTGTTCCTGCGCCTGTCTTTACGGCTTTAAGAATATGCGTGAGCGTATTCCGCTGGCTTCCCGTGAAGAAATGAACGAGGTTGGTTTCATTGAATCGTTCAAACAGCTTCTGAAGAATCCGCAGATGTTCATCTATATTCTTGCAAACTTCTTTAACAGCTTCAAGTCTGTCGGGTCTGCCAACGAAAAGTTCTTCTGGGCGCACTGCACGGGCAAGATGTCTTACTCTACGCTTGTTTCCCTCTTTACCGGTCTTCCGAACTTTGTTATGGCACCGGTTGCCGGTAAATGGGTCAATAAATTCGGTGCAAAGAAAACGATTGTTGCCGCTGCTCTTTTCGGCGGCGCCGCCTATACCACGATGTGGCTTGTCGGCTATCATCCTTTCTCGGCAGTGTTTGACGATAAAATCGCTCTGAACCTTATCTGGATCGGTTTCGCTCTTACGGTCTGCGGTCTTCCGAACAAGGTTATCCAGGTTTGTCTTGCTTCTCTTCTTGGCGACGTTTTTGACTATTCGGAATGGAAAAACGGAATCCGGAACGAAGCACTTGTCAGTACCATTTCCGGCTACTTCGGCAAGCTCGGCAACTCCATCAACCAATGGCTTTCGGCTATGGTTCTTACCTGGATCGGCTATGAAGCGGCAAGAGACGCTGCCGAGGCCATCGGCGGTGTCGGCGCAAGAGTTACCGATTCTCACGTTCAGAGCGGTCTCTGGCTCATTTTCGCAATGGCTCCTGCGGCGGCAAGACTCCTTACCGGTATTGCCTTCATGTTCTTTAAGATCGACGGCGAGTTCAAGGAGAAAATGATTGCTGACTTGAAGGTCAGAAGACAGGCCGCTATTGATGAGCTTGAAATGAAAGAAGAAGCTCTTGATACGGAAACAGCCGAATAATTCAAAAGCAAATCCATAATCTGTTTTCAGGTTGTGGATTTTTTGTGAGCTTTATATATTTTGCATACTTCTTGACAAGGATTGCACGATATGGTATAATCTGCAAGATGTTTCAAATGAGACACAACGAGGTGAGATGAATGGCTCTTTCGGATAGCGATATCGCCTTACTGAAAAAGGTGGATATTTTTTCCTGTGCCGATGAAATAAAGCTGAAAACCGTGCTGACCGAATCGGATTTTGAAAAGGTTGAATATAAAAAAGGCGAAGTGATCTATTCGAGCGAGGTCTTCCATGATTGTATCGGTATCATTCTTTCAGGAAAAGCGACCGTCCGGAAAAAAGATTCGGATATCATCGTAAACCGCCTTTCGGACGGCGACATTTTCGGTGCGGCGGCGTTGTTTTTGTCGAACGAATATTTCATCAACGTCATCACCGCTCAGGTGAAAACCGAGGTCGTTTATGTGGCAAAGGCGGCAATCAGACAACTGCTTTCACTTGACTTTGCGTTTTCACTCGGCTTTATCCGTTATTTAAGTGAACGGATATTTTTCCTGAATAAACGCATAGTAAGTTTTACGGGAGGAAGTGCGGAAAGCCGGACGGCACGATATCTTCTTTCCGGCTTCGGAGATTACCGTGTTTTCGAGCTTGACCGCCCGATGAGCCAGCTTGCCGTGTCGCTCGATATCGGCAGAGCCTCGCTTTACCGGGCGTTTGATAAGCTTTGCGAAAGCGGAGCGATTGAAAAAAACGGTAAGCTCATCCGACTTGTCAACAAAGAGAAACTCCTCTCTTTTATTGAGTAATATATTTTGAAAGGAAAATCGAAATGAAAAAACTGAAATTCGTTTTAGCCGTGCTTTTAGTTGCTGTGATGGTGCTTTCCCTTGCAGCCTGCACGGGAAACAAAGACAACACCGCACAGACAACGACCGCCGCTCCCGAAGCGACCACCGAAGCCGTTCCCGAATCACAACAGGTTAAGGTTGCCGCTATCAAAGGCCCGACCGGCATGGGCATGGTAAAGCTTTTTGAAGACAACCATTACAAGTTCACGCTGACGGGCGACCCGACGGAAATCGTATCGCTGATTACGACCGGTGCTGTCGATATTGCGGCGTGTCCGTTGAATCTTGCCGCAAATCTTTACAAAAAGACCGGCGGAAAAATTCAGATGCTCGGCATCAATACGCTCGGCGTTCTCTATGTTGTCACGAACGGTGTTACGGTCAATTCCCTGAAGGATCTGAGCGGAAAGACCGTCTATCTGACCGGACAGGGCGCAACCCCTGAATTTATCGTAAACGATCTTCTCAAGAAGAACGGTCTTGAAAACGATGTAAAGCTTGAATATCTCAGCGAACACAGCGAGCTTGTCGCCAAAATGGCTTCGGGCGGCGTTCAGATTGCGATTCTTCCCGAACCGTATGTTTCCGTTGCCGGTTCAAAGCTTAAGGATATGACGGTTGCGCTGAATCTGACCGACGAATGGAGCAAGGTCAATCCTGACGCTTCGCTTGCTATGGGATGCGTTATTGCAAGAAGCGAGTTCGTCGAAAAAAATCCCGATGCGGTTGAAAAATTCATCGCCGACAATAAAGCTTCCGTCGAATATGTCAATGTCAATCCCGTTGAAGCGGCCGCAAAGATTGTTTCGAACGGAATCCTTGACGAGGGCGCTTTCAGCGTTTCCGAAGACCTTTCGGGCAACAAGCTTGAAAAGGCAAAGCAGGAAAAAGCGGTTCAGGTTATCACCCGCTGTAACATTGTTTTCATCGACGGGGAACAGATGATTGCTACTGCAAACGCAAACTATCAGGTTTATTTTGACGCCGACAAGACGTCAATCGGCGGCGAAATGCCGGCAGATACGCTTTACTATGCCGCAAAGTAAAAAGACAAAAGGTATAAAAAGAATCATAACAAAGCTTGCCGTACTCCTGATCTGGCTTGGGGTATGGCAAGCCGCATTTCTTGCCATCAGTCAGAAGCTTCTTTTTGTTTCCCCGCTTCAGGTTGCCGAAAGGCTTTGCAGCCTTGTTTTGCAACCTGCATTCTGGCAAAGTGTCGGATTGTCGTTTTTGAGAATTTCGTCCGGTTATATTTTAGGCGTGTTTTTCGGTGTGTTTCTTGCCGCAGTGACAAGTGCGTCGGCGTTTTTGCACTCCCTTTTTGAGCCGGTGCTGACGCTTGCCCGGTCAACGCCCGTCGCTTCGTTTATTATACTTGCTCTTGTGTGGATCCGAAAAGATTATGTTCCGGTTTTTATCGTTTTCCTGATCGTGCTTCCGATTATCTGGGCGAATGTCCGCAAGGGAATCGAAGAAACAAACGGCGACTATCTTGAGGTTGCAAAGGTGTTTCGCTTCGGCTTTTTGAAAAAGCTTCGGACGGTATATCTTCCGTGCGTTCTGCCTTATTTTGCCGCCGGCTGTACAACGGCTCTCGGCATGGCGTGGAAATCCGGTGTTGCGGCGGAGGTGCTTGCGATGCCGGTTCGGTCCATCGGCTATAACCTTTACCGTTCCAAAATCAACATAGAAACCGCCGACCTTTTTGCGTGGACGGCGGTGGTGATTATTCTGAGTGTGATTCTCGAAAAGCTTATCACGTTTCTTCTCGGAAGAATAAAGGAGGGCAAAAGCCATGCTAAACGTCAGTAATCTTTCGTTCTCGTTTGATAACGGTGAAAGAGTTATCCGTGACATGTCTTTTACCGCCGGAAAAGGGGAAAGACTCTGTCTTTCGGCGGCGTCGGGAGAGGGAAAGACGACCGTCTTGAAGCTGATCGCAGGTCTTCTGACCGCCGAAAGCGGAAAAATTGAAGCAAGCGGAAAAGTCGGTATGTCGTTTCAGTCCGACGCCCTTTTCCCGTGGCAGACCGCCCTTCAGAATGTGAAAAACGTCTGCGAAGAAAAAACGGCGGCTTATTGGCTCGACGCATTCGGGCTTGGCTCGGATTTTGATAAGAAGCCCGGTGAACTCAGCGGCGGAATGCGCCGGCGGGTATCGCTTGCAAGAGCGGTCGCCTTTGAGCCGGATATATTGCTGCTTGACGAACCGTTCAACGGACTTGACAGCGAATGCAAGGAAAAAATCATGGCGCTTATCGCCGGACATTTTTCTTCCCGGCTGATTGTGTTTACGACGCATGACAAAAGCGAGCAGGACTCTTTTGCAACAAGAGTAATTGAACTTTCATAGATTTCAAAAGCCGGGTGACGGATCGGATTCGTCTCCCGGCTTTTTTGCGGTATCTTTTTTATTTGTTTAAAGTGTTCCCCGTAAGCGTGGTGCCCGGGTAAAAGTGAAGAAGAATCTCCTTGTACGTTTTGCCCTGCCGTGCCATATAATCGGCGCAGTACTGACTCATGCCGATCTGATGCCCGCTGCCCTTGGTCTTGAAGGTGAACGAGCCGTTTTTATAAGTAAAAGTGAAAACCGCACTGTCAAGGGAAAGGATTCTCCGGACTTCGGCACCCGTGAAGCTTTCGGCGCCGATTTTCGCTTTCAGAACATATCCGCTTTTGTTTTTGTCCGTGATTCTGAACCAGTTTTTGCTGTTGTCCGCAAGCGTTTTGATTCCCGCCGCTTCCGCTTTTTCTTTGAACTGCTTTTCGGTGAACGTCACCGTCTGATCGAAATCGGGAGAAAGCTCATCGCCGTCGGCTTTGACGCTTTTGAGATACGGGATGTCTTCGCCCCATACGGTCTTGGCGCTTTGTGTCCGGCCGGCGGAAAGCGCATGGTAGCAGGCCATGATCGGCTCGTTGTTGTAGGTCAGGAATTCGCCTAAGACCTCGTTGACACATTCCTTGATGCGGCTTAGGTAGCTGTCATATTTTTCGCCGAACTTTTCTTTCAGCTCCTGCTCGTCCAGGTAGCGCTGATGTTTGTCCGGCGAGTCGGAAACGTCGTAATCACGGATACCGCCGTCGGAATTTGCGGTGATCCATCTGGCATAGGTGTAACAGGCAACCGCCTGCGCCTTGAGTGCTTCTTTTTCGTAATAGGCCGGCATTTCACCCGCAACACAGCCGACCACATAGTCATAAAGCGCAACATCAATGACCTTTCCGCTTTGCGTGCGAAGCACCTTTACGGTTTCTGCGTCTTCGCTTTCGTCAGTCTCTGAAGACGTGGTCGGTTGCGCTTGAGACGATGCGGCCGTCGTCAGCTCGGTTTTCCTGCTCTTGTCGGCGCTCATGGCAAGCGGAAAAAGCAGCAGGAAAAGCGACAGGATCGTAATCATGATTGCATAAAGCTTCATCAGCGTCCTCCTTTAAGGTTTGTTTGTTTTTCTGTAGTTATAATTGACAAAGCGAACAAGTAAATATTGGTAAATTACAACATAAAAACGTCGGCAATTGTCATACTTTCGTAACGGTTTTTGTATTGACTTTGTTTATTGTATGTTATAAAATGTAAGATAATTACAGTTATAATGATATTTAACGGGGGTAAAGTTATGCATGAACATATAAACCCGCTGTCTCCTGAAGTACTGGCTGAGATTTGTGAAAAGATCGAAAGAAAAAGTAAAATCAATCATGATGATTTTTGGAAATACGGCGTAAAAAGAGGACTTCGCAACCATGACGGCACCGGTGTTATGGCCGGACTTACCAAAATATGCAGCGTTGAGGGCTACTATATCGACGACGGTGAAAAGGTCCCGAAGGACGGTGTTCTGAAGTATCGGGGCGTCAATGTAAACGATATTATCGAAGCGTGCGAAAAAGAAAACCGTTTCGGCTTTGAGGAGGTTGCGTACCTTCTTTTCTTCGGCTCTCTTCCGACGCACAGTCAGCTTGATTTCTTTAAAAAAGCGATCGGTGTCTGCCGGGATCTTCCCGAAACGTTTATTGAAGACGTCATTATGAAAAATGCGTCTATTGATATTATGAATAAGCTTCAGCTTTGTGTTCTGACGCTTTATTCGTTTGACGATCACCCGGATGACAATTCAATCGAAAACGTTCTGCGCCAGTCGATTCAGCTTGTAGCGCAGATGCCGATGCTCATGAGCTACGCCTATCAGGTAAAGCGTCATAAGTATTACGGAAAAAGTATGTACTTTCATCCGGGTAAAATGGAGCTTTCGACGGCGGAAACGATTCTTCGTTCGATCCGCTCCGACCGCAAGTATACCGACGACGAGGCGAAGCTTCTTGATATCTGCCTGATTCTTCATGCCGAGCACGGCGGCGGAAATAACTCGACCTTTTCGTGCCGTGTGCTGACTTCGAGCGGTACGGATTCGTATTCCGCTTATTCGGCGGCCATCGGCTCGCTCAAAGGCTCAAGACACGGCGGCGCCAACCATAAGGTTCGCTGTATGATCCGTGACTTTTTGGAAAATATCGAGGATACGAGTGACGAAAAGCAGGTTTCCGAATATATTGCGAAGGTCATCAATAAGCAGGCGGGCGACGGAAGCGGTCTGATTTACGGAATGGGTCATGCGGTATATACGCTGTCCGACCCGAGAGCCGTAATTTTAAAGCGCAAAGCCAAGGAGTTCGCCTATAAAAACGGCTATGAAAAGGAGTTTGAGCTGATCAATCTGATTGAGAAGCTGACACCTGAGCAGTTCCGGAAAATCAAGGGGCTCAATAAGCCGATGTGCGCAAACGTAGACCTTTATTCCGGTCTGATTTATGAAATTCTCGGGATTCCCGAGGACCTTTATACCCCGATGTTTGCTACGGCAAGAATTGTCGGCTGGGCTTCGCACCGTATGGAAGAGCTATTGACGGGCGGAAAGATCATCAGACCGGCGTATAAGAGTATCGCACTTCCGAAAAAGTACGTTCCGATTGATGAAAGGGACGAAAAGTTTGTAACACCTCAGGAATATATTCCGACCGAGGAAAGAATCGTAGTATTGGGAGATGCTGAAAATGAAAATTAAAACCAGCAAAAAAGAAATTACGGTTGACAATCTGCCGCTTTTGTTTTTGATTTCGGCGGTTGTCTGCTGTGTGCTTCGCTGTGTTCAGGTTGCGACGCTGATTGATGCCGAAACCGGCTTTTACAAGCAGTCGAGCATCATTACGGTTCTTTATTATGTTTTCCTTTTCGGCTCGTGCCTTGCGTTTTGTGTGTTGTCCTATCTGAGCCGGCAGTCCGCTTCGCTTTCGACAAGTACGATACAATCGAAGCCGCTTTGCGCAGTTGCGGCGGTTTTCGGTGTCTCGATGCTCCTGAACAGCTTTGTGTCTTTTTTCGAAAGCCTTTCGGCCTCTTCTTCTGCCAATGCCTATGCGGGCTCGGCGTTTAAGACCATGATGTCTACGGGTGAGCTTCCGAAAGCACTGCAGGCGGCGTTTGCCCTTTTGTCGGCTCTTTATCTGTTTTATCTTGCCGCCTCCTTTAAAAGCGGAAGCGAGACCGCAAGAAAGCATAAAATCGTTGCGCTGGCTCCGGTCGGCTGGGTCGCTTTCCGGCTGATTTTCCGCTTCGTCAGCAAGATCAGCTTTCTTCGTGTATCTGACCTTTTCCTTGAACTGAGTATGCTGGCGTTTATGATTTTGTTCTTTATGGCGTTTGCTCAGGTCAACAGCGGTGTTTACAGCGAGGGCTTCGGCTGGCGGATTCCCGCTTTCGGTCTGAGCGCAGCACTTATTGCTGTTTCGGTCAACGTTCCGAGACTCATTTTTACCGTTGTTGACGCCGGAAAGTATATCAATGTGAACTACACCTTTAACGTTAACGATATCATGTTCAGCGTGTTTGTTGTTTTGCTCGTTCCATTGGCGGTAAAGTTTTCGGTCAAGAAAGAGTATACAGAGGAAACTGAGGGCTCCGTACCGGAAGCGGAAATTGAGCCGTAAATAAAAATCAGGAGTGCTGATTCGTGTTTTTTGAGAATGTCAAAACCGCAGCCGTTCAGGTTGCAATTTTATATATCATCGTTTTTGCCGGCTTTGTGTGTGACAAGGGAAAGATTTTCACCGAAAAGACGGCAAGAAAGCTGATTGATCTGCTGTTGTACATTATGACGCCGTGTATGATCGTCAATTCCTTTTTGGATATGGAATGCACGCCGGAAACGATTAAAATGTTCTTTATCTCACTCGGCGTAGCCTTTGCGACACACCTGATTGCCATCACGCTCAATCTTCCGTTTTTCAGAAAGAAGAACGATACCGACCCGGTTTATAAATACGCTTCGATTTACGGAAATGTCGGCTTTATGGCTTTGCCGCTCGCGCAGGCTGTGCTCGGTGCCGAGGGCGTATTTTACTGCGCAAGCGGTGTGATTGCCTTTAACATTCTTACGTTTACCCACGGCGTTAAGGTGATGTCCGGTGACGGATTCAGGATGAATTTCAAAAAGTTGATTTTTAATCCGGGTGTCATTTCGGTTATCATCGGCCTGCCGCTGTTTCTTTTGAAAATTCAGCTCCCGTCGGTACTCGCCCGACCGGTCAACATGGTTGGTTCCATGACGACGCCGACGGCTATGCTGATTTTCGGAACCTATCTTGCGAATACCGACCTCAAGACGATGTTCATCGACAAAAAGATTTATTTGGTTGCGCTTTTAAAGCTGATTGTTTTACCGCTTTTGTGTCTCGGTGTTTACCGCCTTTGCGGCATTACCGGAACCCTCCTTGCCGCAAGCGCCATTACGGCAAGTGTGCCGTCGGCAAACAACACCTTTATGTTCGCAACGAAATACAACAAGGACGCTTTTGTTGCGTCAAAAACCGTAGCGTTAGTCAGCTTTATTTCCATCATCACAATGCCGGTTGTGATTGCAATCGCACAGAGTATTTAAAAGGGGAGAAACTATCATGAGCGATACTGTTTTAGTTAAATTTGCCGGAATTGCAAAAGAGTTTTCCGTGTCGAAGATTCTTGACCTTGGCTTTACCGAGGTCAGATGGTACGGTGCTATTATTGCTTTCGGCTTTCTTCTTGCCGTTTTGTTCGGCGGAAGAGTCGCCTACAAATGGAAAATCAACTTGGATAAAATGATCGATGTTCTTCTTTACGGAACGATTTTCGGCATCATCGGCGCAAGACTTTTTTATGTCGCTTTCCGCTGGGATTATTACGGCGCACACCCCGGTGATATCATCAAAATATGGGAAGGCGGACTTGCCATTTACGGCGGCATCATCGGCGGAATTCTTGCTGCCTTTATCGTCTGTAAATTAGAAAAGCTCAATTTCCTTAATCTTCTTGATATGGTGGCGATGAGCCTTTTGATCGGTCAGGGAATCGGTCGGTGGGGCAATTACGCCAATCAGGAGGCGTTCGGCTCAATCACCTATAAAAACTGGGGCATGATGAGTGACACGGTCGCCGAATATATTTCCGACCATGCGGCGTATTTCGGTCTTGAAAACATTGAGAATATTCCGCAATACATAGCGGAGCACAATTTGTATGTTCACCCGACATTCTTTTATGAGTCGGTGTGGTGCATTTTGAGTTTTGTGATTTTGTTTATTACACTCAAGAAATTCCGTAAGTTCAGCGGTCAGCTATTCCTGATGTACGGTGTTCTGTACGGTCTTGAAAGAGCCGTTGTTGAGGGAATGCGTTCAGACAGTCTTTATGTCGGAAGCTCGAATATCCGTGTTTCTCAATTGATTTCAATCGTTCTGATGACGGTTTGTCTTGTGCTTCTGATTGTTTTTCTTGTTAAATTCACGAAGCATCCGAAGCCGATTGAAGGCGTTGATTTCTTCCCGCCGAAAACCGAAAAAGAGCTTGAGGCCGAGCGGAAGAAAGAAGAAAAAAAGGCGATGAAAAAGAAAATGAAGGGCGTCGTTATCCGGGACGGAAAAATCGTTTCCAGGCCGGAGGCAGAAAAGCCTGAACCGATCGAAAGTGATGATGAATCTTCACAGGCTTTTGAAGAAACGGAAGAAACCGCTTCGGACGAAGAACAGCCGGAAGAAGACGGAGAAAGTGAAGAAACCGAATAAAAAGAAAGCGCAGGTAGTAAAAATGGTCACACTGATGGACGGAAAAGCCGTTTCGGCGGCCGTAAAAGAAAGCGTTCGCCTTGAGGTTGAACAGCTGAAAAAGCAGGGCGTCGAAGCGTGTCTTGCGGTGATTATCGTAGGCTCTGACCCGGCTTCAAGGGTATACGTCAACAACAAGAAAAAAGCCTGTGAGCTTACGGGAATCCGTTCCGAGGAATACGCTCTTCCAGAGGAAACAACCGAACAGGAGTTGTTGACGCTCATCGACAGGCTCAACGCAGACAAAAAGGTCAACGGGATCCTTTGTCAGCTTCCGCTTCCGAAGCATATCGACGAAAACACGGTCATCGAAAGAATCGACCCGAAAAAGGATGTCGATATGTTCAGTTGTGTGAACGTCGGAAAAATGTGGGTAGGGGACGGCGTCTTTCTTCCCTGCACACCGGCGGGTGTCATGGAGCTTCTCTCATATTATCATATCGACCTGTGCGGCAAAAACTGCGTCGTTGTCGGAAGAAGCAACATTGTCGGAAAGCCGATGGCGTGCCTTCTTCTTGAAAAGAATGCGACGGTTACCGTATGCCATTCGAGAACGAAGAATCTTGCCGAAATCTGCCGTTCGGCGGACGTGATCGTTGCCGCCGTCGGAAAAGCAAAGTTCATTACCGCCGATATGGTAAAAGACGGTGCGGTTGTTGTTGATGTCGGCATTAACCGCAACGAAAACGGCAAGCTTTGCGGTGATGTTGACTTTGAAAACGTAAAGGAAAAGGCTTCGTATATTACGCCCGTGCCCGGCGGCTGCGGACCGATGACGATAGCGATGCTGATGAAAAACACGGTTTCGGCCGTTAAGCTTCAGAACAATCAATAAGGTAAGAGGTAAATCGAAATAAAAAAGAAGGGGCTGTTGCATTTAGCGCCTTTGCGGTGTTTGTTCGGGTGTCTCCGATTATTTTAATGTTGACCCGACGATTTTCCGCACTATATTCGTTCTGTCAGCCTTTTTATTCGGTTATTCGATTCTTTTTTATATCGCATGTGTGATCCTTATGCCGAAGTCCGTTGAACCGTATGAGCAGCCGTATTTCACGGCGCCCGGCGGTGACCCGAATACATGGCAGTACGGTCAGAATCCGAAGTATCAGAATCCGGAAAATCCCGGTTACTCGCAAAACGGCGGGAACAACACTCGGATGTGACAATTTTTCAGGCAGTTCGTTTATCAACTGCCTGTTTTTATACGGAGAGAAACCATGAAGCTTTATATTTCTGATGTCAGTTTGTTTGACGAAAGTTTTTTTGAAAAGGCTTTATTTGTTCCGCTTGAAAAGCAAGGGGATTTGGCGTCTTTTCGAAATCCGCTTTCAAGAAAAGAGCATATTCTCGCCTGGTCGCTGTTATCGCACGCTTACGAGAGCAAAACGGGCAGAAATAGCGATGAAATCAAGCTCATATATGCGAAGAACGGCAAGCCTTATCTCAGAACCGATCCGTTCTTTTTTAATCTCAGCCATTCCGGCGGCAGGGTCATCTGCGCCGTCAGCGAAAAGGAAGTCGGTGCGGATGTTCAGCTCGTGAAAGAGCCGAGGCCGGCCGTTATAAAACGGGTACTTAGCGAAAATGAACAAAAAGCACTTGACGAATGTGAAGATGCAAGAGATGTCGCTTTTATGCGCTTCTGGACGCAGAAAGAAAGCTATCTCAAATACACCGGAGAGGGGATTGCGGCAGGACTTGCCGATTTTGATTTTTCGTCTGTAGCCGGCAAAGACCGGTTTCGCCTGTTTTCAAAAGAGTTCCGGACTTTTTCGGAAAAAGGCTTTGTGTATTCCGTTTGTTTTGAAAGCGGAAGTCCTGAGAAAGTCTTTTTGTCTCCCGACGATTTTTCTTCTCTGACCCGTTGACTTGCCTTACTTGTGACGCTGTTTTTGTGTAAGAACCCATAGAAAATTAGCTATTGTAAAAGTCGGCATAATATGGTATAATTACGCTCTGACAGTATTGCTTGGTTGCGACTGTATAGTCAGGGATAAACTAAACACGGGAAGATTTGACTTAGGAGGAAACGCCTTGAAAAAGGAAAAATCAATCAAAGGTCACGGCGAAAATTTTATGAAATACCGATTTTTGCTCAGTGAGCTTGTTCATAAAAACATAAAGCTTCAGTACCGTGATTCGGTTCTCGGAATGCTCTGGACTTTTTTACAGCCGCTTTTGATGATGATTGTACTGTCCTTTGTTTTCGGAACGCTTTTCGGAAGGGACAGCAGTAAGGTCGTCAACTATCCGGTCTATCTTCTTTGCGGACGGTTGCTTTTTGATTTCTTTTCGTCTTCGACAAAGCGGGCCATGAAGTCGATCCGCAACCGTGCAAGTATTATCAAAAAGGTATATGTTCCGAAGTATATCTATCCGCTTTCCTCTGTTATTTCGACTTTTGTAACCTTTTTGATTTCCCTTCTGGTTCTTGTTGTTGTTATTTTATTTTTCAATATCGCCAACATCAATCCGATCCATATCACATGGCGCATCGTTTTTGCCGTCGTACCGATTTTAATCTTGTTCGTTTTCTCGCTCGGTGTCGGTATGATTCTTGCAACGCTGTCGGTATTTTTCCGTGATATTGAAAATATCTATGATGTTTTAACAACGCTTCTGTTTTACGTTACGCCGATCGTTTATACCATTGACCGTCTCGGCTTTGCGGCGGGAAGCATTGAACTGAAGATTATCAAGCTGAATCCTCTTTACGGAATCATTGATATGTTCCGTGCCTGTGTTATCTGGGGCGGCGACGCTTTCTGGCAGCATTGGAGCATGCATCTGATGCTTTACTGCTGTGCGGCGGCGGTTGTCTGTCTTGTTGTGGGCTTTTTACTGTTTTATAAATTCCAGGATAAATTCATTCTTCATATTTAAGAAAGGAAGAACGGTTTGAAAGATTACGCTATCGAAGTTGATCATGTCAGCATGAAGTTCAACATCAATAAAGAGGGCGTTGACAACGCCAAGGAATATCTGATCCGCTTAGCGAAG
Source organism: uncultured Clostridia bacterium (assembly GCA_945863885.1). Classification (GTDB taxonomy): domain Bacteria; phylum Bacillota; class Clostridia; order Oscillospirales; family Acutalibacteraceae; genus UBA6857. The sequence goes on along the minus strand of CAMAZY010000003.1, from coordinate 8,028 downwards.
GGGAATCTTCATTTTTCCGAATTCTGGGCACTTAAGGATATCAGCTTCAAGGTTGAAAAGGGTGACCGGATGGGTGTCATGGGCTTTAACGGCGCCGGGAAAAGTACGCTTTTAAAGACAATCGCCCGGGTGCTCAAGCCGACAATGGGAAGCGTCAGCGTCAAAGGTGTTATTGCGCCGCTTATTGAGCTTAGCGCCGGCTTTGACCAAAACTATTCCGGCCGGGAAAACATCTTCCTGTACGGTGCCACCATGGGCTTTTCAAGAAAGTTCATCGAAGAAAAATATGATGAAATCGTTGAGTTTTCCGAACTCAAGGACTTTATTGACGCTCCGCTGAAAAGCTATTCTTCGGGTATGAAAACCCGTCTCGGCTTCTCGATTGCCACCTCGGTCAAGCCCGATGTGCTGATTCTTGACGAGGTATTGAGCGTCGGCGACGCCGCCTTCCGTGACAAAAGTGAAAAGCGGCTTATGGATATGATGGACGACGGCGTGACTGTACTTTTCGTTTCCCACAGCACAGACAGAGTCAAAAAGATTTGTAACAAAGCGATTATTCTTACGCAGGGTCAGCTTGTCGCACAGGGGGATTCGGACGAGATGTGCCGGATTTACAATCAGATGGTCAAAAATCGCTGACCGAATTTTTAAAGATCGAAAGGCAGAACATGGACTATAAAATCAACCCGTCGGTATTTTCGAATATGTTTCCCGTCCCGGCTTCGCTTGTCGACGAAAATATTCGCCTGGCAAGCGTCGTGCAGCTTAAGACGCTTCTTTATTTCTTCCGTCATGCTGTGGCCGGGGAAAGTCCCGACGCCGCTGAAATTGCAAAAGCGCTGTTTCTTGACGAAGCCGATGTGGCAGATGCGCTCATTTTCTGGCGGGAAAGAGGACTTCTTTTAAGCTTGGACGATGACGCAAAAGCGGTGACCGTCCCCACACAAAAGAAGCCGGAGGAAAGCGAAAAAGCCGAAAAGACCGAAAAGAATCAAAGTCATACCGTCGCAGATATTCCGATTTCAAAGCCGAGTCATGAACAGGTTGCGGCAAGGCTCAAGGAATGTGAGCAGTTCAAAGAGCTTTTTTCCGAGGCGCAGCTGAAGCTCGGCAAAACGATCGGATACGACGGACAGTCGGTTCTGATTATGCTTCACGACAGCTACGGACTGCCGATTGAAGTCATTTTAATGCTGATCGAATACGCCAAAACGCAAAAAAAGACCTCATACAGCTATATCGCAAAGCTTGGCAAAAAATGGAGCGAGCTGGAGATTGATACACTTGAAGAAGCCGAACAGTACATAACCGAACAGACGGGTACCGATGCGCTGTGGCGGGATTTTCAGGAAAAGAGCGGCGTCAAGAATGCGAAGCCGACCGAAAAACAGCGGCGGTATTTTACTGTCTGGAGCAAAGAATACGGCTTCGGAGCGGATATGATTTACGAAGCTTACGAAATCAGCATCGACAGAACCGAAAAAATGAGCCTCGCTTACATGGATAAGGTCTTGAAAAATTGGCATGACAGCGGCATAAAAACACCGTCCGATGTTGAAGCGGAGCACGAAAAATGGGTCAAATCAAAAGCAGTTCAGCCGAAAAAAGCCGAAGACAAGCCGGAAACGGCTGCATCTTATGACCTTGATGCATTTGCGAAAAAGTCGGTGGGCTTAAAATACAAAAAAACCAATTCACGATAAAGGCGGTCAGATTCATGGCATACAAAAAAAGTGTATATGAAAAAGCCGGACAGCGTCTTGAGGCACGCCGGAAGAAGGCCGAAGACGATTTACAAATGCGCCGCAGCACCGCTTTGCTCAAGTGCCCTGAGCTGGCCGGGGTGGAACGTGAAATGGCCGACTGTGCGCTGAAAGCGGTCAAGGCAATCGGCTTGGGTGACGACGCAGAAAAGCAGGTCATCGAGATATCAAAAAAGAGTCTTGAGGCGCAGAAAAAGAGAAAAGAGTTATTAAAAAGCGCCGGTTTTCCCGAGGACTATCTTGAGGCGAAATATACCTGCCCGATTTGTCATGACACCGGTTCTCACGACGGATATTATTGTGAGTGCTACAAAAGGCTTGTCAGACAGACCGCTGTCGACGAACTCGGTATCGGCAGTCAGATCAAAAAATGTACGTTTGACTCGTTCCGGCTTGACTGTTACCCGAACACGGTCGACCCCGTTCTCGGAATCAGTCAGAAAGAGCAGATGAAAACCGTTTTTGACTATTGTTATGAATGGGCGAAGGACTTTTCGAAAAACTCGACGGGGCTTATCATGCTCGGAAAGACGGGATTGGGAAAAACCCATCTTTCGCTTGCCATATTAGGCGTTGTTATCAATAAGGGATACAGCGTTTATTACGACAGTGTACAAAACATCATGGACAAGCTTCAGAAAGAGCACTTTTCCCGAAACGCGCAAGGAGAGCAGGAGAGCGTTACACAGGAACTTTTTGAATCGGATCTGCTGATTTTAGATGACCTCGGCGCGGAATTTTCGACGCAGTTCACCGTCTCACAGCTTTACAATATTCTGAATACAAGAATGATAAACTCGCTGCCCGTGATTATCAGCACGAATCTCACCGTAAGAGAAATCGAAGAAAAATACTCTCAACGTATCGCTTCGAGAATTGTCGGAAGCTGTGTACCGCTTCAATTTTGCGGAAAAGATATCAGGCAGATTTTAAACGGATAAAAAATTTGATTTTACTCTTTACTTTTGAAAATCTTTATGCTATACTACTAAGCGGACTTTGAAGTCCGCACTATGCTACTGTGGCTCAGTTGGTAGAGCAGCGCATTCGTAATGCGCAGGTCGTCGGTTCGAGTCCGACCAGTAGCTCCAAAAATCCCGTTCGCAGTTTTTGCGGGCGGGATTTTTACTTATTACCTCTTCATTCTTCACTCTTCCTTACTTCGGACAGGATTTTTGGAAGGTAAGAAGTAAGAGGGAATAGTGAAGAAGTTGCGGTTGCGGGAAACATAGCACCGACGGTTCGTTTTTCGTCGCAGAGGGAGCTGCATATGATGTTCTATTCTCCGCATTGATTATATGTTAGCTGTATGATATAATTATCCCGATAAACTAAAATTTACCGTGGCTTTCCCGAATCCGAACTGGTTCCCACCGCTTATAATTTACTATCTTTCCTTTGCGGAAATGTCGCTTCTGCGGGGAAAAGCTTCCCATCGGCACAAGTCTCCCCGCGACCACAATTATTCATTATTCATTTTTCATTATTCATTAAAATCCTACGGCTCGGGCACTCAGCTTTCAATCAAGCACCATGCACCCCGGGATTGCCGTCGCCATGCGACTTAAATTTATTGAGGAGGATAAGAATATGCTTTCATTGCTTACTGATAAAAGCATGAATGTGGATGCTGCTAAATCTTTTTGGCTCTGGTTTGAGGAACAAGAGGATTGGATAATAAATTGTATTTCTAATCACGATTCGGCTTTCGTTTGGGCAATTGATGAAAAATTAAAACCCGTTTTTCCTTATTTTAAAGGAGAACTTGAATTCCAACTTGGATATAATAATGGAGTGGGAGAGTTTTTCTTCTTCCATTTTGGCGAAAAACATCTCGTTCGTGATGGTGAAACCTTGGGGAAAATGATGTCCGCCAAAATAGCAAAAAAATGGAAATTTGTTCTTGAAAAATAACTTGTTGATAAATCCCGATATGTTGGTAAAAATATTGAAAAAAGATAGCTCTGAAAGGGATGTCATTTTGGTAAATTCGTTTTTTCAATGATATCCGTTCCTTGCACAACGGGTGATATATCCTACGGGTATGATATCTGCTTCGCAGATGATATACGCTTTGCGTATGTTGGAACGGATATTATATCATACTTGCAAGGCAATTATCATGCGGCGTTAGCCGTATATCATATCGCATTAGCGATATATCATTCTATTACTATGGATGATCTGGTGGTTAAAACCGGGTTTTCGAAAGGTGTACGAATCTCTAAATTTCGTTCACGTTTGTGGGCGGTTTCAGAAAGGTTCTTTTCTATCTCACTCTTACATAGTACGTCTAAATTCCTGCGCACCGCATGCGCTTGCGCCCCATTCGATGATATGGTATAATGCACAAAGGGGGGTAATGAAATGTCTTTGCAAACGATAGAAATAAATTCTATTCAGATTCAATTTGATAAAGATAAAACAAAAAAATATGGCACAAGTTTTAATAAGCCTTGTGATTGTCAGGATTGCAGAAATTATTACGAGAATATAAAAAATAATTCTGAACTGATTGAGTTTTTACGTGGCTTTGGTATTGACTATAATTGTACTGAAGAAGTGTTCTCTTGGGATTTAGGAAATAATGATGATTCTTTGATTCACCACGAAGGTTATTATGGCGTTTTTGGTAGGATTGAAGGAGAAGAATTTGATTATGAGAAGTTTGGCGTGAAACTCTCTTTTCAAAAACGTGCCTGTGTTCCTTGTGACAGAACAGGAGAGTATTTTTGGATATGTATTGAGAATGATTTTCCTTACATTCTTGATGAAAAGAGAGATTTTCCAACTGCTTTTCCACAAAAAGCAGAAAGATTTGATTTAGTCAGGAAGATTGCAAAAATATTTAAGAAATAATAAGAAATATATGTTCTCAGGCGACATTTTAGTCGTGCCATTAAGATTGAAATTCCCATTAAAGCACTTCTTCGGAAGCGCTTTTTTCAATTATATTCATCTGCGGTGAATGAAATATGCCGGCGGTGTATGAAGTTGCTGATGCTGTTAAAGATTTGCTTGGCAAATGTGACGGGCAATTTACTATGAGCGTAGTGAATAACAAGGTTCTGACTTTACATTTTGTTGTCAGATAAAATACTACATATGTCTTGTTTTGATGTTCATATTATGGTAATATATACTAAATCAAAAGAAAAGGAGAAAAACATGATTTCAGGTAAAAACATTGTGCTCACAGGTTGTAACAGCGGCATAGGACTTGAGGTACTGAAGCTTCTTGTTCAGGGGAGCAACAAAATTCTCGCTGTTGATAAAAACATAAGCAATATCATTTCGTTTCCCTCGGACAAGGTAATTCCTATGCAGACGGATGTTTCCTCCAAAGAGGCTGTTGATGCAATCTTTGAAAAGGCGGAGGAAGAACTCCGCTTCATTGATATTTTCTATGCGAATGCAGGGTATCCGTATTACGAAGAATTCAACTATGCCGATTGGGATCGGGTGGCGGCAATGTTCGAAACCAATGTATATTCGCCCATTTATTCCTATTCGAAGTATGCAAAGCACCTCAACGGCAGAAAGGGCGTTTACGCAATAACTGTTTCAGCCATAGGTACAATGGCAATGCCCGGCTACACGATCTATTCGGCTTCAAAATTTGCTATGCACGGCTTCCAGGAGGGACTTCGGTTTGAACTTCCGTCCAATATTCAGCTGACCTGTCTTTATCCCATCGCAACCGACACCAATTTCTTTATTACGGCGAATGATAAGGTGGATTTCAAGAAGCCTTTCCCGGTTCAGCAACCCGATGTTGTTGCAAGAAAGATGGTCGAGGGAATCGAAAAAGGGAAAAAAATCGTATGTCCGAGCATGCTTTTCTCCTTTTCCAAACAGTTGATGAAGTTTGTTCCGCCGGTTAAAACGGCTTATCTGGCTCTTGAAAAAAGAAAGTTTAATGAGTTTAAAAGAAATATTGCTGCGAAAGCAGTTGAAAAGCTCTCAGTCGTGAAAAAATAAGGAGGCAACATCCGATGAAATATGAAATGTTAGGCTCGCCGATGAAAATCGGAAGCTGTGAAATTAAAAACAGAATTGTTCTCCCACCTATGCTTATGGGCTTTGCTGCCCTTGACGGAACACCGACCGAGCAGCTTATGGATTACTATGAAGAAAGAGCAAAAGGCGGCGCCGGTCTGATTATGACCGAAATTACCCGCATCAACGATAAAACAGGCTCGGCGGCCTTTGCACAGCTCGCTGTCAGTCATGATTATCACATCAAGCCTCTCTCAGAGCTTGCGCAGAGGATTCACAGACACGGCGCAAAGATTTTTGTTCAGCTTCACCACCCGGGCAGACAGAATGTCGGTCTTCTCGTCGGTACCGTTCCGCTCAGTATTCAGCTTGAAAAGCTGACAAAAGGTCTTTATTCAAAGCTTCTTTATAAAATAACGCCGACTGTCGGCTCCTATATGATTAAAAACGATATCGTGCCGTCGTCTGTTGCACCGTCGAAGTGCGATCCTGCATACTTTGCAAGAGGTCACGTCAGAGCACTGAAGTATAAGGAAATCAAACAGCTTGAAAGACAGTTCATAGACGGTGCGGTCAGGGTCATGAAAGCCGGGTGTGACGGCGTTGAGCTTCACAGCGCCCACGGTTATCTTCTTCAGCAGTTTTTAAGCCCAGTCACCAATCAGAGAACCGACGAATACGGCGGTAGCCTTGAAAACAGAATGAGATTTATTCTCAATATCATTCACGGAATCAAGGAAGAATGCGGCAAGGATTTCCCGCTTGTTGTCAGACTGACTGTTGATGAATGTTACGCAATGATCGGTCAGGAGGGTAAGGGGTACACGCTTGAAGAAGGCGTCAGGATAGCAAAAATTCTCGAAGAAAACGGTGTTGATGCGATTGACGTCTCTTCGGCGGGTTATGACACCTTCAATTATTGGCTGGAGCCGGTCTCGTTTGAGCCGGGTTGGCGTAAGTATATGGCAAAGGCTGTCAAAGAGGCTGTTTCGATCCCTGTTCTTGCGGCGAACCTTATCCGTTCCCCTGAACAGGCTGAACAGCAGCTTCAAGACGGCATTCAGGATTTTGTCAACCTCGGCAGACCGCAGATAGCGGATCCGCATTGGGCGGATAAAGCGCTCAACGGCGGAAACATCAGAAGATGTATCTGCTGTCTCAACTGTATCGAGTCGATGCAGGAAAATGCCTACATAGGCTCCCACGGCGAATGTTCCCTCAACCCCTTTGTCGGCAGGGAAAAGGAAGAGCTTAAAAAGAACGGCAACGGCAGAAAGGTTGCTGTTATCGGCGCAGGACCGGCAGGTCTTACCTGCGCATACCTTCTTGCTCAGCGGGGCTTCAAGGTCACGGTTTTTGAAAAGAACAGCGAGCCGGGCGGTCAGCTTCTCCTGGCTGCGGCACCTCCCGAAAAGGCAAAGACTGCCTGGGCGATTGAAGATATGGTCAATCAGTGTAAAATCGACGGTGTTGAAATAAAGCTTTCGACCCCCGCCACGGTTGAAAATATATCAGCACTTTGCCCCGTTGCGGTTATATGTGCGACCGGCGCAAGTCCGATAAAGCCGCACTTCAAGGGCGATTATCCGGAAGAGATGGTTTGCACCTTTGAAGATGTCCTGACAAATAAGGTTTCTTTTGAAAACAAGAAGATTGCTGTTATCGGCTCGGGTATGACAGGACTTGAAACGGCTCATGCGCTGACAGAAAAAGGCAACAAGGTGACAGTTGTCGAAATGGCTAAGGAGATTGCTCCGGGTACATGGATGCAGCACAAGGATGATGTTCTGCCGAAGCTGAAAAAGGCGGGAACCGTCTTTATGACAGGCGAAAAGCTCTCTGAGATAGAAGACGATGCAATCGTCACCGAGAATGTTGACACGAAATCTCTGAAAAGGGTTCTCTGCGACGCCGTTGTGCTTTCCCTCGGCTCAAGACCCGAAAATGGTATTGTCAAAGAGCTTACCGACGCCGGTATGCACCCGATTTCTATCGGCGACAGTGTAAAAATCGGAAGAATCGCAGACGCTGTCAAAGGCGCATATAATGCCGCAACAAAGCTTATTGATACCGTAATCTGAATACAGAAAAAATGTCCGGATGCTTTAGTGGTTCGGGCATTTTTTTGCCTCTTCACGGATTAGTGTGTAAAAATTGAAAAAAGGTATTGAAAAAGAGCATAGAAAGTTCCAAAATTGTAGTTGCGAGAAAACAATTAGGAGGAACAATCTATGCTCTGTTTTGATGATATCAAAGTTGAATT
>CAMAZY010000002.1 GCA_945863885.1 uncultured Clostridia bacterium | reverse complement strand
GATGCCGCCGCCCGGATTCTTAATCAGCGAACCGGCAATCAGATCCGCTCCGACCTCGGTCGGCTCTTTTGTTTCGGTCCACTCGCCGTAGCAGTTATCAACAAATACAACGGCGCCGCTGTTAGCTTTGGTGATTTTAACAACTCTGCCGATTTCGTCAACCGAAATTGACGGCCGCAGACTATATCCCCGTGAACGTTGGACATAGACCATTTTCGGTTGTTCACGTCTGACGGCTTCTTCGATTTGTTCAAAGTCGAGCGTGCCGTCCGGTTTTAAATCGACCTGCTTATAAATGATGTCAAAGTCCCGAAGTGAGCCTTCGTTGTCCTCGTTTCCCGAAATGCCGATAACCGGCTGAATCGTGTCGTACGGGGTTCCGCTGACACAAAGCATGGTGTCGCCCGGCCGTAAAACGCCGAAAAGCGCAACGGCAAGCGTATGCGTTCCACAGGTGAACTGATACCGCACAAGGGCGTCCTCGGCTCCGAAGGCATCGGCAAAAACCCGTTCAAGAGTTTCTCTTCCCCGGTCGGAATATCCGTAGCCGGTCGATTCGGCAAAAATACTTTCGCTGACATGATTGTCAAGAAACGCCTTGAGCATTTTTTGTTGGTTAAATTCGGTGATTTTCTCTATATCCGAAAAGCGTGAAGCGGAAATCTCCTGCGCTTTTTTGGAAAGTCCGGTAATTTTTTCGTTGAATTCAAACATCAGTTTTTCCTTTCTATGTAAGAAACCGTACCGCAAAAAGCAAAGCCGGTTTTTAAATAAAAGCTTTCAGCACTGTCGTTCAGAGCGATGACATATACTTTTTTGCCCTCTCCGGCAAGCTCATCGGCAATCGTTCTGACAGTCCGCTGTCCGATATGCTTCCCTCTTGCCCGTTCGTCACAGGCGACGCCGCTGATAATCGCTGCATCCTCACACTCCGCCGCCGTAAGTGCACACGAAAGCAAGACACCGTCGCCTTCGACCGTTTTCAGCCTTGCTAAGCCTCTGCGGCTTCGGTAGGTGAAATCGGACAGCCATGACAGATAGGCCTCCCTTTCAGGCGAAAACGAGCCGGGAATCGAGCGGGAAATCAGCGCATAAACTTCCGATAGGTCACCGTAACCCGTCTGCACTTTTTCGTAGCCGGACGAAAGCGGATTTACATAACAGAACATCTTTTTTGTAAAATCCGCCGTGAAGCCGAGTTTTCCAAGCGTGTCGTCCGGTGCGCACAAATCGTTAAATCCGACCGCATTCAAAAAAGCCGAAAGCTCCGCAAAAGGCGCTGTATCATCGGCAACAACGGTAACACAGCCGTCAAACGAGCAGACAGCACAGTTGACCGCTCCGTTTTCTTCGCCGAGCCAAAATTTCACAAGCGACGAAGCGGTTCCGTAAGCCGAAAGCAGACAGCGGATTCTGATTCCGAGCGGAAAGGAATAGCAAAAATCGTCAAGGCGGTTCACGTCCTTTTCTTCGACAAGCTTAAGCATCGGCAAAATCCTCGCTTAAAAGCCGGATCAGATCAAAGCAGGATTTCATATCCCGGATGTCCGCAACACTCGTAGCCGAATGAATATAGCGGCAGGGTAAAGAGACGGTCAAAGTTCTGATTCCACCGTTGGATTTATGAATGGCTCCGGCGTCATTTCCGCCGGCAACAGCCGTCTTGGTCTGTATTTTTATTCCGTTCGCTTCGGCGAGCCGGAACGCCTTTTGATAAAGCGCACGGTTATAGATCGTTGATCGGTCCATGAAAGAGACAACAGCCCCCTCACCCTGACAGCAGACACGGTCGGCACCGCTGACGCCGGCAACATCGGCGGCAGTCGTGGCTTCGATGACAATTGCATAATCGGGATTGACGGTATAAGCTGCGGCGCCGGCACCACGCAAGCCCACTTCCTCCTGAACAAGAAAAGCAAAGTGCGTATCATATTCAAGTTCGCTTTCGAGCATTTTCAGCATCACGCAGCAGCCGAAACGGTCGTCAATTGCTTTCGCCTTGACTTTGTTTTCACCGATTGTCATAAAGTCCGACATAAAATAAGCCGCATCGCCGATTTCAACATATTCTTCAGCCTCTTGTTTTGAGTCCGCGCCGATATCAATATACAGTTCCCGGACTTTCGGGACTTTTTCTCTTTCGTCACTTTCACAAAGATGAACGGCTTTGATGCCGATTACGCCCGGTATCTGTTTTTCTCCGACCGTTACGTTTCTTCCGACGATCACTTTTTCATCTATTCCGCCGACGCAGTCAAATTTCAGATATCCGTCGTCGGTGATATAGGTGATAATGAATCCGACTTCGTCCATGTGAGCGGTCAGCATCACTTTATTTTTCGGACGTTTTCTTCCCTTTTTGAAAGCCAGTACATTTCCTAAAGGATCGACCGTGTATTCACAGTGACCCTTGATATGCTCGATGATATAATTCCTGACAGTCTCCTCTCGTCCGGAGGTTCCGTTGAGCTCACAAAGTGTTTTCAGTGTTTCAAGCATCGCATTCACCGTCCGTTTCCAGAATGAATTCAGCAATCAGCCGTGCCGTGTCGTCAACATCCTTTATGCTGATGACCTCGACGGGCGTATGCATATTGCGAAGCGGAATCGACAGCAGGGCTGTTTTCACGCCGCCCTTGGAAATCGTAATATGGTCGGCATTGGTACCTGTCCGTCCGCTCATCACATCGTGCTGATACGGTATGTTATTCTTAACAGCGATCGCTTTCAGCTTCTTACCGAGTTCACGGTCTAAAACAGGCGAAAGACCGATTGACGGACCTTTTGAAAGTCCGATTGTTTCGTCCTTCGGCGTCACACAGTCCGCCCCGAAGCCGACGTCAACCGCTATTGCATAATCGGCATCACACGAAAAAGCGCCCGTCTTAGCGCCGAAACCGCCGACCTCCTCTCCGCAGGAAAGAAGAACGGTAACCCGGACATTTTTGATTTTATCGTGAATCGCCTCAACCGCTTTTATGACGGCAGCCGCTCCGCATCGGTCATCAAGACACGGCGAAGCAATTTTGTCGCCGCGAAGCGAAAGCTGATTGCCGCAGATAACGGCTCTGTCGCCGATTTCAACGACCGACTGCGCCTGCTGTTTCGTGAGTCCGACATCAATCGCCATTTTTTTGATATCAATTTCTTTTTCTTTATCTGCGGCAGACATCAAATGCGGCGGCGTCGAGCAAACAACACCGTTTAAAGCCATTTTCCCGAGCACTTTGACCTCGCTTCCGAGCAAAAGCCGTACATCAACACCGCCGACCTTGTCGAACCGCAAAAAACCGTTTTCGTCTATCTCTCTTATCACAAGTCCGATGGTATCAATATGTGCATCAAGGAGAATATTGACCTTTCCCGTTCCGACCGTCCCGATCAGGTTTCCGAGAGTATCCGTTCCGGTTTTCATATACTTTTCAAGTTCTCTTTCAGCACAGTTACGGGCTTCGGCTTCGTCACCGCTTGTTCCCCATGCACTTGAAAGAGCAAAGCAAAGTTGTTTCGTATCCAAAAATCATCACTTCCGTTTAGCCGCTTTCTAAAATAGAGCAAGGCAGAATTTTACTTATAAAGTATAACCCAAGAACCGTAAAAAATCAAGAAAAAAGAAGCACCCGACAATGCTTTCCTGCATATCGGGTGTTCGTGTCATTTTTAAAATCCGTTATTATGCTCCGAAGAGAACAAGCAGAGAAGAAACAAGAGCAAGGATAAAGAAGATTACAGCGGCAACCTTCGTCAGCTTTACAAGCTTTGCTTCAATTGTTCTGCCTTTATTTTTTCCGAAGAAGCTGTCCGCCGCACCGGCAATAGCACCGGAAAGACCTTCCTGCTTGCTTTCCTGAAGCATAACAAGAACGGTAATTGCCACAGACAAAAGAATAATAACGATCGCTAAAACATATTGTAATGCTGTCATTTTCAGACCCCCACATAATTTTTACCGTAGTATTTTACCATATATTGATAAAGCTTGTCAAGTCTTATTGTGCTTTTTGTTTTTTGGGTAAAATGCTTTTCGGTTTTACTTCTTCTGTTTCCGAGGATGCGGTCTTAAAGATAATGGGTTCCCCGGTTCCGTTTACACTGTCTGCGGTAATTGTCAGCGATTTAACTGAACTGTCAGACGGAAGATCATACATATAACCGCCGAGAACCTTTTCAAATACCGAACGAAGTCCTCTGGCTCCGGTGTTGTATTCAAGCGTCTTTTCGGCAATCGCCTCAAGTGCATCGTCAGTAAATTCAAGGTCGATTCCGTCAAGACTGAACAAATACTGATACTGTTTAACGATTGCATTTTTCGGTTCGGTCATGATTTTGATCATCGCCTGCTTGTCCAGAGCATTCAAAGCGGTAATAATCGGTAGACGGCCGGCAAGCTCGGGGATAATTCCGTATTTGACAAGGTCATGGTGAACAACCTTCTGAATCAGCTTACTTGACTCAACCTCTTCCTTGGTACGGATCTTCGCACCGAAGCCGAGACCGGAGTTGCCCATTCGGTTTTCAATGATCTTTTCGATTCCGTCGAATGCACCGGCACAGATAAAGAGAATATTGGTCGTATCGATCTGAATAAACTCCTGCTGCGGGTGCTTTCTGCCGCCCTGCGGAGGAACGTTTGAAACCGTACCTTCAATGATTTTCAAAAGTGCCTGCTGTACACCCTCGCCGCTGACGTCTCTTGTGATCGAAGTGCTTTCGCTTTTTCTTGCGATCTTGTCAATCTCGTCAACGTAGATGATACCCTTTTCCGCTTTTTCGATATCATAATCTGCCGCCTGAATCAGACGTAAAAGAATGTTTTCAACGTCCTCGCCGACATAGCCCGCTTCGGTAAGCGTTGTCGCATCGGCAATTGCAAACGGTACGTCAAGAATCTTCGCAAGCGTCTGCGCCAGCATGGTTTTTCCGACGCCGGTCGTACCGAGCATAAGAATATTGCTTTTGACGAGTTCGACATTATCGGAATTCCCTTTGGAATAGATTCTTTTATAATGATTATAAACCGCAACGCTTAAAACCTGCTTGGCTTCCTGCTGTCCGACAACATATTCGTCAAGCTTCGCCTTGATTTCATGCGGTTTCGGGAGCGTTGCAATATCATTGGATTTGTCTTTTTTCTTCGGCTTCGGAGCGTCGTCGATAATGGAGCGGCAAAGGTCTACGCATTCATCGCAGATATACACACCGGGACCGGCGATTAAGGTTGCAACCTCGTTCTGAGCTTTGTTGCAAAAGGAACATCGTACCGTCTTTTCCTTATTGTCGTCATCTCTTGCCATATAAACTTGCCTATCGACACTGTTTCATAAGAAGCTGTGTCAGTTCCTTTCCATAGGTTTTCATATCAATTATCTCTTGTAAAGAACCTTATCGACAAGACCGTAGTTAAGAGCCTCTTCGGCAGACATGAAGTTGTCACGTTCGGTGTCCTGTGCAATTTCTTCAATCGACTTACCGGTATTTTCGGCAAGAATCTGATTGAGTTTTTGCTTGGTTCTTAAAATGTGGTCGGCGACGATCTTGATATCGGTTGCCTGACCCTGTGCACCGCCTGACGGCTGGTGAATCATAATTTCACTGTTCGGCAGAGCAAATCTCTTGCCCTTTGCACCCGAAGAAAGAAGAAATGCGCCCATGCTTGCGGCAAGACCCATGCAGATTGTGGAAACATCGCACTTGATGTACTGCATGGTATCGTAAATTGCCATACCCGCCGTAACGGAGCCACCGGGGCTGTTAATATAAAAGCTGATATCTTTTTCGGAGTCCTGACTTTCAAGGAAAAGAAGCTGGGCGACAACGAGGCTCGCTGTTGCGTCGTTTACTTCGTCCGAAAGAACAACGATTCTGTCATTTAAAAGTCTCGAGAAGATATCGTACTGACGTTCTCCTCTGTTTGTCTGTTCAACCACATAAGGTACTAAAGCCATAATTCATTCCTCCGTTCATATAGCTGACTATGGAACTGACGGTAATGACTGACCGACAGTTCCATGAAAATACAATGATAAATTAAGTTTTGTCCGTGCACACACGGTTTAAACACGAAGATTATTCGGCGCTTTCCTCAGAAGCTTCCGCCTTGTCCTCTGCCTTTTCTTTCGCAACCTTGGACTTTCTTGCGGTTGTAACCTTGGCGTTGTCTCTGACGAACTTGACAGCCTTTCTCATCTTCAGGTCGCCCTTAACGGTATCTTCGGCAACAGCCTTCTTGACGTCATCCTTTTCCATGCCGTACTGCTTGGCTACCTTTTCGTACTCTTCGTCAACTTCCTCATCGGAAACCTCAAGGGATTCAAGCTCAATAATCTTTTCGAGAGCCAGACGAACCTTGACATTCTTTTCGGCAGAAGGCTTCAGCTGTTCTTTATAGTCTTCAAGCGTCATGCCGGTATACTGAAGATACATATTGAAGTCCATACCCTGAGAAGACAGTCTGTACTGAATGTCACGAAGCTGATTGTCGACCTCGTTTTCATACATTACTTCGGGAATGTCACCGACTACGTTTTCTGCAAGCTTATCGAGAAGCTGCTGTTCGATTTCGCTTTCGTTGTCGTTATTCTTCTTTTCCTTGATTTCGTCGGAAAGACTCTTCTTCAAAGCGTCAACGGTATCGCAGTCGGCGGCGTCCTGAGCAAACTCATCGTTTACTTCGGGATACTGCTTGGACTTGATCTCATGAAGCTTGATCTTGAATACGGCAGCCTTACCGGCAAGGTTCGGCTGATAATCCTCGGGGAAGGTAACGTTTACGTCGAATTCTTCGCCTGCATTGTGACCAACGATCTGATCTTCGAAGCCCGGAATAAACGAACCGGAGCCCAAGGTCAGCTCATAGCTTTCCGCCTTACCGCCGTCAAAAGCCTTACCGTCAACAAAGCCCTCAAAGTCGATAACGGTGATATCGCCGTCAGCGGCAGCTCTGTCTTCAACGGGAACGATTCTGACGTTTCTTTCGACAAGCTCTTTAATCTTGTTTTCAACTTCCTCGTCGGTTACTTCAACCTTTTGCTTGGTCGCCTTGAGTTCCTTATAGGCACTGACTTCGATTTCAGGCTTAACGTAAACTTCAAGCTCAATTTCAACGCCCTCAGCCTCGCTCATCTTCTTGACGTCAGCCTTACCGGTGCCGACAAAATCAAGACCGGATTCGGTGATAGCCGCTTCAACGGTTTCGGGATAGCAGATTTCAAGAGCGTCCTCATAAAGAAACTCCTTGCCGTAAAAGGTTTCCGCCATCTTGCGGGTGATCTTGCCCTTACGGAAGCCGGGGATCGAAATACGGTTCTTCACTTTTCCGAAAGCCTTATTGAGAGCCTTCTGGAAGTCCTCGGCGGAAACGGTGATTTCGAGTGAATAAAGATTCGGTTTGTCCTGTTTTGTAGATGATTTTAAACTCATTTACTTTATCTCCTAACTTTGTTACTTACGACGGGGTGTTCCGTCAAAATTGCATACCGTTGTATTATAACAGCATTTTTTCGAAATTACCATACCTTTTTTAAAATTTTTCAACTAATTTAGGGCAAAATTTCAAAAAATCGGCAGAAATGAGGTCGTAATTGATTCCCTCAAACTCTCCTCGATAAGCAAAAAGCGTTGATGCACCGTGCAGGTGTCCGTAATAGCAGCGTTTTATCCCTGCCTCCTTGATGGTGTCGACAATCTCCCGACAGCATTGCTCGCTTGTCAGCGGCGGATAGTGAAGAAAGAGAATCGGCTCACCGCCAAGCTCTTTTGCGCAGTCGGTCGAAAGCCGGATTCGTCCCGCCTCCCGCAAAATCACCTTTTGGTCGGCTTCGGTCTGGGCATCGTAAAACCAGCCCCGGCTTCCGCAGACGGTAAAGTCCCCGACCCGGAAAGCGTTATTGAAAAGAATTTCAATCGTGTCAAAGCCGTTTTCCGAAAGAAACAGATCCAGCTTCTTTTTCGTCTGCCACCAGTAGTCATGGTTGCCTTTCATGATAAGCTTTTTTCCGGGGAGCGAATGGAGAAACGCAAAATCGGCTTTCGCCTCTTCTAATTTCATCGCCCAAGAAATATCACCGGCAATCACAACGGTATCATCGTCAGATACAACAGCTCTCCAGTTTTTCTCAAGCCTTTCGGTGTAGTCCGACCAGCCGCCAAAAATATCCATAGGCTTATCGGTACCGAAAGAAAGATGGGTATCGGCGATTGCAAAAAGCGACAAGTCAGCACCTCCGTTTTCAAGAAATTATAAAAGTGAAGTTAAAATATAAATTAAAGCTCTCATTAAAATAAGATAAAGAAGAAAGAAGCCGTCACGGTCGGCTATAATATGCCGTGTGCGGCTTCGTCGTTCTTATTTTATACCGAGCATTTCGTAAACCTTGTCAATCATCTCGCCCTTTTCACAGCAATCCGTAAATCTTACCGGCTTGCTCTTCAGATCGGCAAGCTGCGGCGGACAAGGCTCGCCGGTTTCATTCACCAGAAGCTTTACCTGTTCAAATTCGTCCGCACCCTCGGGAATATCGTCACCGACAGCCTTTAAAACGGCGGCGGAGAATTTATAGGGATTAGCGGTAGAAGCGACAATCGTTTCGGTCTTGTCGCCGGTAGCCTTGACATACTCTTCATAGACTCTCAAAGCAACGGCAGTATGCGTATCGGAAAGATAACCGCCCTTAAAGACACTTGCGATTGTTTCAGCCGTCGCTTCATCATCACAGTAACCGGCTTCGAAAAGGTCAAGTACCTCGGCTTTGACAGCATCGCTTACGGTATATTTACCGCTCTCTGAAAGCTCGCCCATCCACTCACGGATAACGCTGTCGTCCTCGCCGCTTAAGTGGAACAAAAGTCTTTCGAGATTCGAGGAAATCAGGATATCCATCGACGGTGAAGTCGTTGTGAAAAACTTTCTGTTTTTATCGTAGGTACCAGTTTTAAGGAAATCGGTCAGAACGTTGTTCGCATTCGAAGCGCAGATAAGCTTCTTTACGGGAAGCCCCATTCTCTTGGCATAATAGGCGGCAAGAATATTGCCGAAGTTACCCGTCGGAACAACAACGTTGATTTCATCGCCGTTTTTGATTGTGCCGTTTTCAATAAGGTCGGCATAGGCGCTGATGTAATAGACAATCTGCGGAACAAGTCTGCCCCAGTTAATGGAGTTCGCCGAGGAGAACATCATGCCGTTTTCATTGAGCTTTTCGGCAACCTCCTTGTCGGTGAAAATCTTCTTGACGCCGCTTTGCGCATCGTCGAAGTTTCCGTTGATGGCGCAGACGCAGACATTTTCTCCCTGCTGGGTTGCCATCTGAAGCTTTTGCATCGGGCTAACGCCGTCGTTCGGGTAAAAGACCATGATTTTCGTACCCGGAACGTCCTTGAAGCCCTCCAAAGCCGCCTTGCCCGTATCGCCCGAGGTGGCAACAAGAATGACAATTGTCTTATCGGCAACGGTCTTCTTCGCCGCAACGGTCAGAAGATACGGAAGAAGCTGAAGCGCCATGTCTTTAAACGCACAGGTCGGACCTCTCCAAAGCTCGAGCACATTCGCTCCGTCGGCGATTTTCTTCACGCAGGCAACCTTATCCGAGCTGAATTTGCCCTTTTTATAAGCACCGTTGACGCACATGTCAATTTCTTCTTCGGTAAAATCCGTCAGATAAAGCGACAGCACCTTTTTCGCTCTTGAAATATAATCAAGTCCGACAAGGCTTTCGATAAATTCGGGGCTGATTGCCGGAATTTCTTCGGGAACGAACAGTCCGCCGTCGGCACTGATTCCTCTTGCGATTGCCTCACAGGAAGACACATGAATCTCTTTATTTCTTGTACTTGTATAAAGCATAAATACTCCTCCGTTGTTTTACCATTCGTCTTATCTTATCACACTTTTTTTCAGTTGTAAAACCCTTTGAAAAAAAATTCGGCATTTTTGTAAAATATATCTTGAAGAAGCGGCTTCGGAAGTCCTCTTTTGTATAAATAGTCATAAAGGCTTACAAGGTCATGTGTGCATGACAGCTTTTCATCCATTTTCGCTCCGTCAAAGTCGCTTCCTAAACAAATACACTTCTCGCCACCGAGGTCAAGAATATGTACAATATTTTCATAAAGCTTTTCGAACACGTCCCCGCCCAAAAATTCGGGATAAAAGCATAGTCCGATGATGCCGCCGCAGGCAATCAGCTCCTTTAACTGCCAATCCTTGACATTTCGTCTGTGCGGTGCAACGCTGTAACAGCAGCTATGCGAAAAGACAAACGGACGGCAAACGGTGCCGAGCACCGCCGAAAAGCTTTTTTCGTTCAGATGGGACAAATCGACCGCAATTTTATACTTTTCCATTTCGGCTATCACCTGCTTTCCGAACGGCTTGAGTCCGCCCGTATCACAGCTTGCACCGTAGGAAAGCTCATTTTCGCCGTTCCAGGTAAGCGTCATCATTTTACAGCCACGGTCAGCCCACTTTTTGACGTTTTCGATAGTACCGTCGAGTGCCGCCGCATTTTCAACGGAAAGCAGAGCCTTGAAGTCTTTTGCGCTTTTAAAGCCCGAAAGATAAAAGCGATAAAGGCTCTCTGCCCGCCTTACAGCCGCTTCGCCCCGATAATTATCATCAACAAACAAGGCAAAAAACTGTGTCTGATTGAGACCCTTAACCGGCTGAAAAGCAAGCCTTTTGTCGTTTTGTTTATACCCCTTATCGAGCGCACGGCTCACCGTATCGCAGTGTAAATCAATAATAGCCAAGTCCGTCACCGAAATCCGACCCCTCAAACGCATTTTTGATATGGTTAAATTTATATATCCGTCCGTTTGCGTGATAGACCTCAAAAACGTCAAATCGCATTATTTTGTTCGTGTGATTTTCACTGATATAATGAAGTGCGGTCAGTATGATTTTTTTCTGCTTGGCAGGTGTGACGGCATCAGCGGCTCTGTCAAGGCTGTCGTGGCTTCGGGTTTTGACCTCAACAAACACGACCGTGTCGCCGTTTTCGGCTATCAGGTCGATTTCACCGTAACGGGAATGAACGTTTCTCGCCTTGATTTCGTAGCCCTGCTTATGAAAATATGAAGCGGCAAAGTCCTCTCCCTTATCACCGATTACCTTTTTATCGGTCATTTCCGTCACCTAAGATCTTTTTCAAAAAGGTTCGTCTATGCTCGGGGCAAAGACCGTATTCGGCCAACATCTCGTAATGAAGCTTCGTTCCGTAGCCCTTATGCTGAGCAAATTTATATTCGGGATATTTTTTGTCAGCCTCCAGCATATAGCGGTCTCTCGTAACTTTCGCTAAAATCGAAGCAGCGGCGATGGAAATTGATTTAGCGTCGCCCTTGACGATTGTTCTTTCCTCAATCGAAAGTCCCGGCTTCTGATTTCCGTCGACCAGCGCAATATCGGGCTTGACGGACAAAGACGATACCGCATTTCGCATCGCAAGAAAGGTCGCCTGCAAAATGTTAATTTCGTCAATCACATCGGCAGGAACCAGCGAAACGGCATAGCTCACCGCTTTTTCGGTTATCTCGTCATATAGCTTTTCTCGCTTTTTTTCGCTGAGCTTCTTCGAATCGTTGATTCCCTCGATTTCGCAGTCAACGGGCAAAATCACCGCCGCCGCACAAACCGGGCCACACAGAGGTCCCCGCCCCGCTTCGTCAATTCCGCAGACGGTGGTAAAGCCTTCGGCTATCGCCTGCTTTTCAAATTCGTAAGTCAAAATAAAACTTCCTTTTCCGTTATACTAAAAAAAGCCGGGATCGACCGAAGTAGCCGTCCCGGCAGTCTTATTGCCGATTCAATCAAAGAACTGTGCAGAAATTGAAGATCGATTCCGGAAGCTCCTCTTTGTCAGCGGAAACCGTGAATACAAAGTTCTTGTCATGTACATTGCTCAGCTCGTAAACCTCTTCAAGGAAAGCGGCAAGCTCATGATAGTCTCTTGAGCCGATTCTGAGCGTGGCGTCAACGAGTACATCGGTGATATCGTGATTGCCTGCGCAGATACCGGCAAGGAAACCGTAAAATGCGTCATATCCTCTGATTTCGTAATCATCGGTCGCAACAAGTCTTGCGCGGTGGTCAACGTCATAGGTCAGCTTGGTTTCTTTTTCAACACAGACAACGTTGCCCTTTGAGTTTTCAATCGCTTCATTAACGCAAGCGATGAGGTGCTTTGTTTTGCCTGAGCCTTTGTGTCCTAAAATAAGAGAAATCATTGTAATTTCCTCCTTGGTTTTATTTTTCCGGAAAGAGCGTAAAACCGCAGATTCACGCAAACCGGTTTTTTTACAGTCTTATTATATCACTTCTTGAGTCTTTCTTCAAGTGCTTCTTTCTCTTTTTCGTATCCGGGCTTGCCTAAAAGAGCAAACATATTCTTTTTATAGCTTTCAACGCCCGGCTGGTCGAACGGATTGACACCGAGAACATAGCCCGAAATCGCACACGCTTTTTCAAGGAAATAAATCAGATAGCCGAGATTTTCCTCATCCATTTTTTCAACGCTTAACACAACATTCGGAACACCGCCGTCATTATGAGCAAGAATCGTACCCTCGAAAGCCTTACGGTTGACAAAGGACATCGTCTTTCCGGCAAGGAAGTTCAGTCCGTCAACGTTTTCGCTGTCCGCTTCTATCGTCAGCTCCTGTTTGACGCTTTCGAAGTCAACAACGGTTTCGAACATAATCCGTTCGCCCTGCTGAATATACTGGCCGAGAGAATGAAGATCGGTCGAGAAAACCGCAGAGGTCGGGAAAAGGCCCTTGTTCTCTTTGCCCTCACTTTCGCCGAAAAGCTGCTTAATCCATTCGTTCATCATCGTAAAGCACGGCTCATAGCTGACAAACATTTCGGTGCATTTGCCTTTATGATAAAGAGCGTTCCGGATAGCAACGTATTTATAGCAGTCATTCTTTTCGATATCGGTATCCATGAGTCCGGCACGAGCCTTTGCGGCACCGCTCATCAAAGCATCAATATCGATTCCGGCGGCGGCAATCGGAAGAAGTCCGACAGCGGTCAGAACGGAATACCGTCCGCCGACCTCGTCGGGTACGACAAAGGTTTCATAGCCTTCCTTGTCGGCAAAAGCCTTTAATGTGCCTCTTGCCTTATCGGTCGTAACGAAAACTCTGTCCTTCGCACCCTCTTTTCCGTACTTTTCAATCAGCATCGAGCGGAATACCCGGAAAGCAATGGCAGGCTCGGTTGTAGTACCCGACTTCGAAATAACGTTGATACAAACGTCCTTACCCTCGCAGATTTCGAGAAGCTCACGAAGACTTGAAGAACTGATGCTGTTGCCGGAGAAATAAATTTCAGGGGTGTCCTTGCAAAGAGAATTATAATTCTGGGACTTGATAAACTCGATAACGGCTCTTGCGCCGAGATACGAACCGCCGATACCGATTACAATTAAAACGTCGCAGGTCTTTTTGATTTTTTCGGCGGCAAGCTTGATTCGTGCAAACTCGTCCTTGTCATAGTCCACCGGCAGATCGACCCAGCCGGTAAAGTCGCTGCCCTTGCCTGTTTTTTGGTGAAGCATGTTGTGTGCAGCAGTGATTTTTTCCTGAAATGCGCTTATATCGGAATCCGAAACAAAGCCGGATACATATTTATCGTTAAGTCTTGTGGACATTCAGGCGCCTCCTTAAAATTTTAGATATTTCTCGTATTTTATAACAAATACAGTTTTTTGTCAATAAAAAGATTTTAAAAGTTTATAGAAAAAAGCGTCAACCGAACATAACACGGATCTTACTCCTGCTGTGCCCGGACGGAAAGAGAGGACAAAAGCCGTCTCATCATCTCAAACACAGTAAGTTTTGCTACTTCTTCTTTCGCCGTCAGCGGATATTCGGCAAGCGTGGTTCCGTTCAGCTTAAAAGTGATACTGCCTATTCGTTGTCCCTTTTCGACAGGCGCTTCGACATCTGTGGCTATTTCCACTTCGGCTTCGATTTTACTTTCCTCCCCCGCTTTTACGGTAATCGGCAAAATGGTTCCGACCTCAGGAATCAGACTGCCCGTGTAGCCCTTAATAATTCTTACGGGCGTTATCAGTGTTTTATCATATTCGGGCGTCACGGTCTTATAATTGGCAAAACCGTAATTCAACAGCGCTTTCGCCCCCTCGAACCGATCGGTGCTGTTGTCGCTTCCCATGACAACGGCAATCAGGTGCAAGCCGTTACGCTCAGCACTTGCCGATACACAGTGACCTGCCTTTGCGGTTGTGCCGGTTTTCAGCCCGGTTGTGCCCTTATAAAACCGGACAAGCTTATTCGTGTTGACCAGTTGTGTCGCCCCGTTTCGAAGCGAATCCATCCAGATGGTGGTATACTCCCGGATTCTCTCGTGAGAAAGCAGTTCTTTTGACATCAGAGCAATATCGTAGGCACTTGTCAGGTGTTCATCGGTATCGTCGTCCAGACCCGTACAATTAACGAAATGCGTGTCATTCATACCGAGCTGCTTTGCCCGGTCGTTCATCATTTTTACGATACCCTCTTCGCTTCCGGCTATGCGTTCACCGAGGGCTGTGCACGCATCATTCGCCGAACCGATAACCGCCGCTTTCAGAAGCTCATGAACCGTCATTGTTTCGCCGTCCTTGAGCCAGATTTGTGAGCCGCCCTTTGCCGCCGCTTCAGGAGATGCCGTGACCGTTTCGTTTAAGTCGAGCTTGCCCGAATCGATTGCTTCCATCACGAGCAGAATCGGCATAATCTTGGTAACCGACGCCGGAAACAGCTTTTGGTGCTCGTTGCTTTTTAAAAGCACCTCACCCGTTGAAGCGTCCATAAGCACGTAGGCTTTCGCTTTCACCGCGACCGGCGATTCGTTTTCGGCAAAAGCAAACGGGCACGTCAGACCGACGCACAGCAAAAAGATCAGAAGAAAACAGATTGGCTTTTTCATAGTATATCACACTCCGTTATAATACTTATGACAAAAAGCTCAAAAATAAACCATAAACCTTGCATAATCAGGCCGTTTGAATTATAATAAGACGAAATTTCTTTAGTGAGGTCATTATGAAAGCTGCATTTTACACCTTGGGCTGCAAGGTCAATCAATATGAAAGTCAGGCACTGTCCGAGCTTTTGTCGCAAAACGGATATGAAATTGTCGAAAGTAAGCAGGACGCCGACATCTATATCATCAACTCCTGTACCGTCACAGCCGCCGCTGACCAGAAGACAAGGCAAAGCGTCAGACGATTTAAAAGAAGCCACCCCGAGTCAATCGTTGTTCTGACCGGCTGTATGCCGCAGGCGTATCCGAAGGTCGCCGATTCGCTACCCGAGGCGGATATCATCATCGGCAACAAGGACAGCGAACGGCTTGTTTCTATGCTCGATTCGTTCGCAAAATTCGGCAAACAGATTGTCAGTATCAACGAGCACGAAAACGGCGAAAAATTCTCCGGTCAGCCGATCACCTGCTTTGATGAAAGAACAAGAGCCTATGTCAAGATTCAGGACGGCTGTAATCGATTTTGCTCTTACTGCATCATTCCGACGTCCCGCGGGCGTGTCCGCTCGAAGCCGCTTGAACAAATCAAAGAGGAAATCGAAAAAATCGCCGCCAACGGCTTTTCCGAGGTCGTGCTTGTCGGAATCAATCTTTCCTCCTACGGCCGGGATTTGAATATCAGCTTTCCGCAAGCGGTAAAAACGGCATGTGAGGTTGACGGCATAACAAGAGTCCGGCTCGGTTCGATTGAACCTGACCACCTGACGGACGAAGTAATAGAAGAGCTTGCTAAATTGCCGAAGCTTTGTCCGCAGTTTCACCTTTCGCTTCAAAGCGGCTGTGACAAAACGCTCAAAGCCATGAACCGCCACTATACTGCCGACGAGTATCGGGATATCTGCCGAAAGCTTCGGGAAAGCTTTCCCGACTGCACACTGACAACGGACGTCATGGTCGGCTTTGCCGGTGAGACAGACGAAGACTTTTCGCAAAGCCTTGCATTCGTCAAAGAAATCGGTTTTGAAAAAGTGCACGTTTTCCCCTATTCCGTCCGCAAAGGAACGAGAGCGGAAAAGTTCGGCGGTCAGGTTAACAAGGCGACGAAAGAAAAACGCTGTCACATCATGCTCACGGAAACTGAGAAAATCCGCCGCGCGTTTTTCGCTTCACAAAAAGGAAAAACCGTCAGCGTGCTGTTTGAGAGCACGGCAGACGGCGGTTTAGCTTCCGGGCACACACCGAACTACACGCCCGTCAAGGTCAGAACGGAGCATGACCTTTCGGGAAGAATTCTTGACGTTCGCATCATCGGCGTGTGTGAGGACGATAGCTGTTTGGGTGAACTTATCTGAATATCTTAACGGGGCTTGTCTGTTCTAAAAGACAGGCTCCTGTTTTTTTACTGAAAAACGCATACTGATCGGACGCACGACAACTGATTTCGTAGACCGCCCTTGCCCGTTCATCAAGCTTTTGAATATCGCAATGACGGGTGACAACGGGGATCGTATCCGAAGCGTTTTTGAGAATCTCCAAGCCCCTTGAATTTGCGGCAAGAACCTTACAATACGGCGGAATTTCCTTTGTCATTTCGAAAGGAATCTGCAAAAAAAGCTGCATGACTGTCCGCCGGATTCTCGCAAGCGTGAACGCTTTCGTTTTCGCTTTGAAAAAAAGCTCGTCGAGCGTACAGGACGATTTGACGGCCTCGTATATTCTTTCGGAAAGTCCGTTATTTTCACCTGTGGTTTGCTTGATTTCTTCAAGAGTCAGCCGTCTTAAAAACGACAGAATAACGTTCTCGCCGTTTTGTAATTCACAGGGTGCTTTTCCCTCCTGCACCATTTTCGAAAGTGTTTCAAAAGCATAGGTCGGCATAAAGGGCTTTAACAATTCCGTGTTTTCAAGCGAGCGAAGAAAGGATGCGCTCGCCGTTTTACCGTCAGCTGTTTCGCTGTCGTGCGCCGCACCGAAGCGTTTTACGGGAAGAAAGTCCATGCTGCTTCCGATTTTTGAAAGCGTTCGTATGTATTCAAGCGAAAGTGTGCTGTTCGGCGAAGAAAAAACCTCGGCGGCCTTTTTTCCCAATACCGCTTCTGCGGCATTTGAAACGGCTGACGGATAGCTGCTGCCCTCGGAAACAAAACGGCGGATAAGCGCATTTGCCGTTTCGTTTTCAAAGAGTCCGGCACAGTCAGATAAAAGCTTTTTATCGTCCGTTTCCGCTCCGAAAGAAAGAAATTCACAGCCGAGACTATCGAGAATCGATACCGCTCCCAGAGCGTAGCTTTCGGCGGCACTTAAAGACCAGACAACGGGAATTTCAACAACAAGGTCGACGCCGCAGTGAACGGCGATATCGGCTCTTGTGTATTTATCAAGATAAGCACATTCGCCCCTTTGAACAAAGTCAGAGCTTAACGCACAGACGATATGGGTCGCTCCCGCCTCTCTTGTTTTTTCCAAATGATAAACGTGTCCGTTATGCATCGGATTATATTCACAGACAATGCCTGCTGTTTTCATAAGCACCTCTCATACATAAAAATACCGTGTCAATAATCCCGCCAAAGCAGGACTATTGACACATTTTTCATTTTCAATCAGTTACCGGGAACAAAAGACTCACAGTCAACACACTGACACTGGGTCGGATTGCTTTCGTGGGTTCCGATCATTACCTTGTCAAGTGTGCAGTTGTTCGACTCATGGCAGTGGTACATACACTTGTTAACCGTACAGCCGATACTTCTGTTCGCTTCTTTTTTTGTGTTCATGCGTATAACCTCCGAAAAATTATTGCCCGAACAGCCGAAACCGTTCGGGCAACTATATCGTAACCGTAATTTTTTGAATTATACCTTATGCTTTTCCGAAGTTAATCAGGGATTGGTAAATTTTATCGAAAAGTCCGATGAATCTCTTGATCATATCCGAAAGGAACGTCACAAACTTCGTCCAAAGATCGTTCTTACCTTCTTCCATATTTTCTACGGTAAGATCGCCCATCATCGCAACAATTCCGGACAAATCACCGAGGAATACACCGTCGATAACAGCACTGACCCGTTCTTTTTCCGTCTGGGTAAGAATTGTACTTTCGGAAATATCGGTTTTATAACCGGATACCACCTGCGGATTCGATTTATACCGTCCGACAAGGTTCAGATAAACAAGCAAATAAAGGAAAACTTCGGTTGAATCCTTTGCGATTGCGAATCGATAGGTCGGCGGAGTGATAAACTGGAGACGGGACGTATCGTCGGGATTGTTATTGTTGAAAATGAGGTTGAGAAGTCCGCGCATCGTTGACAATTCTTCCTCTGTAATAACGCCTCTGGTCAGCTTGCTTTGTAAGAGAGCCTTCAGCGGTTCGAGCATACACATGCCGTAGGTTCTTGACATTGCGGAAAGCAGGTCAAGAAAGTAGTTTACGGGACCGACCTCAAGATTCTGCGTGATGACGGCTTTCACGATCGTTTCGGCGAGAATCTGTCCGTTTTTGAAATCTCTTTCAAGAAGGTTACCTAAGCTGACACCCAATGCATACATAAGCGGTTTAAAGTTCATATTGGGATTGTCGCACCAGTTGTGCTGGATAACTACATCAAGTCCGCTGAAATCGACAACGGTTTTATAGAAGACCGCTTCGGATACCGGCTCGCTGTTAAAGACAACATTCGTATCGGTAAAGTCTTCGTTGATAAGATGACCGATAAAGTTGATGAGCGTTTCGGCGTTCTTGGCCGTATAAAGCTTGTTACCGCCAAAATGATTTTTCAGCACTCTCATCAGGTACATATTAAGGTTGCCTCTGGCGATGGCAAGGTCGCTTTTCTGTACGCTTAACGTTGCCCAGAATAAATCCTCAGAGCTGTTATAAAGGAAATCAACGGTCAGACCGAAAAGATTCATATTGTTAAGGGCACCGCTTTGTAGCAAAGCCTCCATATCATACTGATAGTTTTCGTCAAGATAATCCTCGGGAAGCTCCATTCCGTCAGCGTTAAAATCCTTCAGGGCTTCTTCAAAATTGATATCATCGACAAGATCCCCGATGCTGCCGGTCTCGGCGGAAGCCGAAACTGCAAAGGAAGAAAGAATCATAACAAGCGACAAAAGTAAAGCAATAAACTTTTTCATAAGCATTTCTCCTTACCTGTTAACAATAAATTTACAAATACAGTTTAGCATTATCCGAACAAGTTGTCAACCGAAAGTTAGAAACATTAAAAAAATTTATTTTTCCGTCACATTTGTTTCCTCGACATAAAATTTTCAAGTCTTGGCTTAAGATTGATGCAAAGAACGCTCGCAACCGCTATTTTGACAAGATCTCCGGGAATAAACGGAACTACACAGCTCATAAGCGCCGCGCCGACCGCACTTTTGGTTTGCACAATAAACCAGACCGTACCGATCAGATAAAGGACAACTGTACCCAAAAGCATGGAAAGCGGATAGATGTATTTTTTGTTGATTTTACTCGTCATAAGCGAAACAATACCTGCCAAAGCCAGGTAACCGATTATGTAACCGCCCGTAACACCGAAAAGCTTTTGTACGCCGCCGGAAAATCCCGAAAAGACCGGAAGACCGACTGCACCCAACATTATGTAAACGGCAACGGCGGCTACTGAGCATTTTACATCAAGCATACCCGAAACAATATAGACCGCAAGCGTTGCAAGCGATATCGGAACAAGTGACCCGATATTGACAGAAAACGGAGCGGCAATACAGATCAGAGCGGCAAAAATTGCCGTGACGCAC
Source organism: uncultured Clostridia bacterium (assembly GCA_945863885.1). Taxonomy (GTDB): domain Bacteria; phylum Bacillota; class Clostridia; order Oscillospirales; family Acutalibacteraceae; genus UBA6857. Next base: position 143,604 of record CAMAZY010000002.1, on the reverse strand, counting down.
ATTTCTTTCATTCTTTTCTGTTTCATAGTATACACCCCTGAAAAAATGGAATTTGATATAGAATTTTAAACTTATTTCGATAAATAGTCAATAGGCGTTTGTCACCTAATAACGAAAAAGTGTCCGATAAAATTGTTTAAAATTTCTTAATTGAAAACGTTACTTTCATTATGATATCATTAAGACGGAATAATAAGTTACAGGAGGAAAGTTATGTCAACAAAACTTGAAAAACGGTACGGTCTGCCGACTGCCATTGCAATGGTTATCGGAATCGTTGTCGGAAGCGGCGTATTCTTTAAGGCAGAGAAAATTCTGACCGTTACAAGCGGGAATCTGCCGACGGCAATTCTTTCGTGGATAATCGGCGGTCTTATTATGGTTGTATGTGCCTATACGTTCGCTGTCATGGGCACAAAATATGAAAAAGTAAACGGCATCGTTGACTATGCCGAGGCGATTGTAGGTCCGAAATACGCCTATATCGTCGGCTGGTTCATGGCAACGGTTTACTGCCCGACAATCGGTTGTGCCCTGATGTGGCTTTCGGGACGGTATTTCGGTGCCCTTTTCGGCTTTTCTGCCACAAGTCCGCAGGTTATGGTTTTTTCTCTCATGTTCCTTGTCGGAACCTATGCCGTCAATGCGCTTTCTCCGAAATTAGCCGGCAAGGTTCAGGTCAGTGCAACCGTCATCAAGCTGATTCCTCTCTCTCTCATGGGCGTGGTCGGAATCATTGCCGGACTTGTGAACGGCGTCACGGTCGAAAACATAGCGAATATGGTAGACAAAACCGACGCCGTCGGTGTTTACTATGCCGTACCGAGGACAAGCTTCATTGACATCAGTTCGCTCTTCCCTGCCGTTTGTGCAACCGCTTTTGCTTACGAGGGCTGGATTATGGCGACGACCATCAATTCGGAGCTTAAGGACGGCAAGAAGAATCTGCCGAAAGCACTGATTGCCGGCACCATCGGCACGATGGTCATCTATATTCTGTATTACGTCGGTCTTGCCGGTGCGGTCACGACGCCGGAGCTGATGAACAATTCAGCTTCTTATGCGTTCACGAAGCTTTTCGGCTCGGTCGCAGGAACTATCCTGACCGTATTCATCGTCGTTTCCTGTCTCGGAACACTCAACGGCATTATGATGAGCTGTACGAGAGGTATGTATTCACTTGCCATACGAAACGAGGGACTTTCCCCGGAAGTGATGAAGCAGGTCGACATAAAGACGAATATGCCGACGAACTCATCGGTTTTCGGGCTTCTGATGACAGCGGTCTGGTTCTTCTATTTTTATGCAACCCAGCTTCAGACCGACAATAAGCCGTGGTTCGGTTTCATTGATTTTGACCCGACCGAGCTTCCGATCATCGCAACGTATATGTTATATATCCCGATTTTCATTATGATTGTTGCAAAAGAAAAAAAGCTTCCGGTGTTTAAGCGTTTTGTCGCTCCCCTGCTTTCGATTGCCGGTTCTTTCGTCATGATCTATGCCAGCATTAAAAGCCACGGAGTCGATAATCTTTGGTTTTTGCTCATATTCGCAATCATTGTTATAATCGGACTGCTTTTGCCGAACGGAAAGAAAGCGAGAAAGGTTACACAATAGCTCACATTAAAAATCCCCTGCCGAAAAAGAACGGCAGGGAATTTTTATGTACCCTGATAGGTACTGCCTAAACCGAAGCTTACGGTTAACGCTTCGTCGATTTTAGTCATATCGCTTTCGTCGAGATTACCCATTTTTTCTTTCAGCCGCCGTTTATCAAGCGTTCTGACCTGCTCGAGCAAAACAACCGAATCTTTTGCAAGACCGCAGTTGTCGGCGTTCACCTTGATATGAGTCGGCAAGCTCGCCTTGGTATGCCTGCTTGTTATTGCGGCGGCTATTACTGTCGGGCTGAATTTGTTTCCGACGTCGTTCTGAACGATGAGAACCGGTCTGATTCCGCCCTGCTCGCTTCCGACGACGGGACTTAAATCAGCGTAAAATATATCGCCTCGTCTTATATTCATCATTAAAACTCCTTATAGGGAACCTCTGAATCAATCCCAGCATACACTTTGATGCACAGCTTACTTGCAAATTTTCCGCCATATCGCACAAAAACTGCTTGAAATCCGTCAGGATTCCTGCGCAGCTTTTGCACAATCTGACGAAAAATTTGACAGCGCAATCTGCACATCAGATTGATTCAGAGCTTCCTTAGCTGATTACAGTGTTATTATGATCAGCTTTGCGGCGCTTTAATCGTTCGGGGAGCAAATTTTGTCCGGCAAGCCGGGATTACCTGATACAGTATATGAAAAGAAACTAAAATAAGGAACCGAAGCCGCTTATTAACAGCTTCGGTTATCTTCTTAAAATCAGAATTTCAGTTGTTTGATAATATCCTTTAAGATATTGGCGCTTGCATGCAGCTTATTGACCTCGTCATACGAAAGATTAAGCGGCACCTTGCCCTGAATGCCGTTCGGTCCGACAAGCGTCAGCGTGCTTAAGCATACGTCCTCAAGACCGTATTCACCGTGCGCCATGGAAGAAACGGTTACAATGGAATCATACGCCGACATCAGCACCTCACAAAGGCGGCAGACGGCAACGGCGATTGCATAGAAGGTAGCACCTTTATTCTTGATGATAACAGCGCCCGATTCGTGAATATAATCAACAAGACCTTTTTTGTCAACCGGCTCAAGCTCTTTTTGTGCGCTCATCGATTCATAATAATCGTCAAAATTACAGCCGGAAATAGCGGCGCACGACCACGGAACAAACGAGGAATCGCCGTGCTCGCCGAAAACGTAGGCGTGAATATTTTTTTGCGCTACATTCAACTGCTGTGAAAGAGCAAAACGAAGTCTTGTTGTGTCAAGAAGCGTTCCCGAACCGATAATCTGATTTTCGGGAAGTCCCGAAATCTTTGTAAAAACATAGGTGATGATATCGACGGGATTGCTGACGATGATATAAAGCGCTTTCGGAGCGGCTTTAACGATCGACGGGGTAATGGATTTAATAATATCGACATTGGTCTGCGTCAGCTCAAGACGGGTCTGTCCCGGCTTTCTTCCGACGCCCGACGTAATAATAACAATATCGGAATCGGCGGCATCTTCGTAGTCACCGGCGATAATCGAAATCGGATCCCGGAAGCTTGTGCCCTGAACGATATCCATGACCTCGCCCTCGACCTTTTCCTTGTTGATGTCGATCAGAACGATTTCCGATGCGATCCTTTGGTTGGAAAGCGTGTATGCGATTGTAGAGCCTACACTTCCCGCACCGATTACTGTAATCTTGCTGTTCATTATCTAAACTCTCCTTTGAACTTCAGCCGCTGTTGCGACCATGCTGATTGCTTTGTATTTTATCACAAGAGTCCGGCTCTGACAACAGCATTTCGATAAAAAATTATTTTTTGGTTACTTCGATAAATAAATATGAATTTATCGATTTGATTCTATTCAATACTACACATATGAAAATTGATATAACCCTATGCCGTCAATAGGCAAAAGCGGCTTTCAACCCGGTTATATTTTTCTTCATAAGGCTGACATAGGTTTCACCGTTTGAAAAATCATCAGCGGATATCACATGACAGGAATAAAGCGTCATTACTTGTGCCCCCGTCGCCTCACTGACGGAAGAAGCAATATTTCCCGTGCTCAGATCAACCTTGAAAACTACCGGGATATTTTCGCTCTGAATTTTGTTTATCAAAAACGCAAGCGTCACGGGATTGGCTTCGGTCTGAGCCGAACAGCCCGGAAAAGCGGCATAATACCGGAACGAATACCGGTCGGCAAGATAACGGAACGGAAAACGATCGCCGACAACGAAAAACTTATTTCCGGCCGCTTCGGAAAGCTCGGAGAACTCACTGTCAAGGTCTTTGAGTTCTTTGATATAGCTTTCCGTGTTCTTTTGATAATATTCCCGGTTGGCTGTATCCTTTTGACACATCGCTTCTGACAGTGCTTCGACAATTTTTATTGCATTTGTCGGTGACGTCCAGACGTGCTCGTCATATTCGGTCTCGCCGTCCTCCTCTTCGCCCTCCATTCCTTCAACAAGCGTTTCGGTCACGGCACCCGTTACCTGCATCATTTTGATAACCGTTATTTCTTCCGTATCGATGCTTTCGAGTATGTCCTCCACCCATTCGTCCGATTCACCGCCGCCGTAAATAAAGATGTCGCAGTCCTGAATCTTCATGATATCCGCCGCAGTCGGCTCAAAGGTATGGCTTTCTTCACCGGGTGAAAGAAGCATGGTTGACTCAGCTTTGTCCTTGCCGATCTGTCGGGCAAAGTCATACGGTGCAAAGCCGGTTGCCACGACGGACAGCTTATCCGTATCGCTGTGTATCACCACGTTTGATCCGAAACAGAGAACGAAAAGAAGAACGAATGACAGTAAGCCAACGGCAACCGCACAAATCTTTTTCAGCTTTTCGGCTTTATGCCCTTTTGGAATCGAAAGAATTTTATCAATGACGGTAAAAACAATCAGAGCAAAAATGTTGACGCAGACGACGCTCGCCCCCGTCGGAGCGGTAAAGCGTATCGAGACGAAAAGTCCGAACAGAAAACAAACCACCGACACAGCGGCGCTCATGAGCGTAACACTCCTGAAGCCCTTGCAAACCCGCATCGACGTCACCGTCGGGAAAATTATCAGGCTCGAAATCAGAAGAGCGCCCATCATACGCATACCGATTACGATAGTGACCGCCGTCAGAGCCGCAATCAGCATATTATAGCCCGACACCTTTGTGCCCGTCGCTTTCGCAAAGCTTTCGTCAAAGGTGACAGCGAAAAGCTCATCATAAAAAATTACATAAAAAATAATTACCGCAACGGACAAAATAACGCTTATCACAACGTCAGCCCGACTCATAGCAAGAATACTGCCGAACATATAGTTATAAATGTCGACATTCATACCCGTTGTCAGCGACGTCACCATGACGCCGATGGCAAGCGCACCTGTTGAAATAAGAGCAATTGCAGCGTCGCCCTTAATCTTCCCCGTCTCATTCATGCGAAGCAGCAAAAAGGCCGCAATCACAACGATCGGAAGCGAAAAGTACAAAGGTGCAACATTGGCGGCACAGGCGATTGCAAGTGCGCCGAAGCCAACATGAGAAAGTCCGTCGCCGATCATGGAATACCGCTTTAAAACAAGACTGACGCCCAAAAGCGCACAGCAAAGCGAGATGAGTGTTCCGACAAGAAGCGCACGGATCAGAAACTGCTGAGAAAAAATCAGCGACAAAATATCAGTCATCTTCCGCACCTGCCTTAAACGCTTTAAAGATATCGCTTCTGACATAATCGGAAGCTTTGGCAAAGACCGCTCCGTCACGCTTCATGTGTAAAATATGGCTTGCATGAGAAGCGGCATACAGCAAATCATGCGATACCATAACGACCGTCATGCCGTATTCCCGGTTGATTTTTTCAATCAGTGAATAAAAGTCGGCGGTCACAACCGGATCAAGTCCCGCCACCGGCTCGTCAAGAAGCAAAAGCTTTTTCGCCGCGCAAAGAGCCCTTGCTAAAAGCACCCGCTGCTGCTGTCCGCCGGAAAGCTCACGGTAACAGCGGTTCTGAAGCCCTTCGATTTCAAGCTTTTTCATGTTGTCAAGCGCCGTCTGTTTATTCGCTTTCGAGTAAAACAACCCTTTTTTATCCGAAAGACAGCCCGAGAGCACAACTTCGGATACGCTCGCCGGAAAGTCCTTTTGTGCCGTCGTCTGTTGAGGCAGATAGCCGATCTGACGGGTGGTCACTCCCTCGCCGAAACGTAGTTCGCCGCTTGTCACGCTTTTTAAGCCGAGCATCGCTTTGACAAGGGTGCTTTTTCCGCTTCCGTTTTCGCCGACGATACAAAGGAAATCGCCCTCGTTGACGCAAAAGCTGAGGTTTCTTGCAACGACGGTATTTTCATAGCTTAACACGACGTTTTTACATTCAATGACCGCCATTGGTTGCTTCCTCCCTGTAACAGTCCTCACAAATACCGAGCAGCGTGGTTTTTGCGTTATCAATCCGGAAATTGTGGTGACTTAAAATATGCTCGCTGACGCCGTTCATAAAGTCACAGCTTAAATGAATGAGCTTTCCGCATTTGATACATTTAAGATGCATATGCTCTTCACATTCGTGCTTGTGCTCAATGTATTGAAAGGTTGCTTGTCTTGTACTGTCGGAAACAAACTTTCTGACGTCGCCGTTTTTGACAAGATAGTCAAGATAACGGTAGACGGTGGTGCGCCCGACGGCAAACGATTCGGACTTGAGCAGTTCAACAAGACCATCAACCGTAAATTCACGGTCACAGTTATTCTTAAGCAGATCAAGAATGACAGCTTTTTGCTTCGTTTTATAGCCGGTTTCAGACATTGTTAAGCCTCCAAATTGAAAACGGATTTCAATTTCATATTATATGCCGATTGAAAAAAAAGTCAAGAGTTAAAATCAGACGCAAAAATTGTTGAAATAACGGCACCGTAATGTTATAATCATAATCCATAAAAAATAAAGAACGGGTGAAGATAATGAATATCCTATTAACCGTCTCCGGGACGACAACAGAAATCATTCAGTCCACTTCCACCACCAATCCGATGCTTGACGAAAACGGACAGTTTGTCTCCCCCGAGGAGGCCGTCAGAAACTTCAGTACCCTTTGGAAAGAATGGGATCTTGTCAACAAATTTTTCGATAAGCTGCCGACGCTGATTTTAGCGGTTGCAACGGTGCTTATCGGCTTCTTTTTGGCTAAGCTGATTTCAAAAATTCTGATCAGAACCATGAAAAACCGAAATGTTGATCCGACCGTGTATCTGTTTATCGACAGATTTGTCTCGATCATCATCAAGGTTGCTTTTGTGCTGACTGCCGTTTCGATGTTTTTTAATGTCAACTCATTTCTTGCGGCTTTCGGTGCCGCCGGTCTTACCGCAGGCTTAGGCTTACAGGACAGCGTTTCTCAGTTTGCAAGCGGCATTCAGATTCTTATGAACCGTCCGTTTAAAAACGGTGATTATATTGAAGTCGCCGGTCAGGCGGGTTATGTTGACGAAATCCGGTTTATGAATACGATTATTACAACCATGGACAACAAAAGAGTTGTCATTCCCAACACCCATCTTACCAAAAACGAAATCGTCAATTTTTCGGCAGAGGATAAGAGAAGAGTCGATCTGATTTATTCCATATCATATTCCGATGACATTGAAAAAGCCAAAAGCGTATTGAAAAACACAATTCACAGTGTCGAACAAGCTCTTGACGACCCGGAGCCGACCGTATATGTCGGGAAGCACAGCGAAAGCTCAATCGATCTTATTGTAAGAGTATGGTGTAAAAGTTCGGATTACTGGACGGTGTATTATGCCATGCAGGAAAAGGTCAAGCTTGCGTTTGATAAAAACGGAATCAATATTCCCTTTAATCAGCTTGACGTACATATTGTAGAGAACAAGAAATAAACGGAGGCTCGTTATGTCGGAACTTTTGTTGAAACTATTCATAAAAGACTATAAGAATACAAGAAGCGAGACTGTCCGGGAAAAGTACGGCCTTTTAAGCGGTGCTGTCGGCATTGTCGTAAACGTAATTCTTACAGTCGCAAAATTCATTATCGGAACCGTCACCAATTCAATTGCCATCACCGGCGACGCACTTAACAACCTTTCGGACGCAGGCTCCTGCATCGTCACACTTGCCGGCTTCAAAATGGCGAACATGAAGCCCGATAAAGAGCACCCGTTCGGTCACGGCAGACTGGAATACGTCGCCGCTTTGGTTGTCGGCTTCTTCGTTGAGATGATGGGCTTCGAACTGATCAAGTCATCAATTGACAAAATCAGAAATCCACAGCCCGTCCTTTTCAGCATTCCTGCCGTCATCGTGCTTTTGCTTTCTATCGGCGGAAAGCTCTGGCTCGCTCTGTTTAACCGTCATCTCGGAAAAAAGATCAACTCCCCCGCCCTGACCGCCGTTGTTGCCGACAGCATCGGCGACATCAGTGCAACCTCCTTTACGCTTCTGGCGCTGATTTTATCGAAGTTTACGTCCCTTCCGCTTGACGGATTTTTCGGTATCGCTGTCGCTTTGTTCATTATGTATTCCGGCTACGGAATCCTGAAAGAGACAATCGGTATCATTCTCGGCACACCGCCGTCAAAGGAGCTGGTTGACGAACTCGTTCTATTCATCATGTCGCATCCGGGCGTTATGGGGATTCATGACCTGATGATCCATTCTTACGGCGAAAACCGTATGTTTGCTTCGGTACATATCGAAATTCTTTCAAGTGAGGATATTCTCAAGGCGCACGATGTAATTGACCTAATTGAAAAACAGGTGCTTGAACGCTTCGGGATTCAGCTTGTCGCCCACCTTGATCCGCTTATCGTTGACAACAAAAGAATCAACGATCTGAGAGAAATGACGGAAAACATCGTAAAGGAAATGGACGAAAGCTTCGAGATTCACGATTTCCGGGTCGTTGAAGGTCCTACGCACACCAATCTTATTTTTGATATGGTTGTTCCTTATGAATGCAAAAAAAGCGAAAAAGAATTAAAAGAAACACTTGAGCAAAGAATAAAAGAAAAAGACGAAAGTTACTTTGTCGTTGCAACAATTGAGGGCAGCTATATATAATCGACAATATTAGTTAAAATAGCCAAAAATGTGACAAATTTGCGGCAAGATTTTTAACGGGATATTTATGAAAAAGTATTGAAAAGCTATTTTGAAAAAAGTAAAATAAATACATACTTTACGTCGGAGGTTAAAAAAAGATGGCTAACAAAAAGAGAAAAACGCTGACTTCCGTACCGCAGGGAAAGCTCGGTATCATTGCCATGAGAGGAACGGAACAATTTGCAAAACAGGTCAACGACTTTATTTCCCAAAGCCGTAAGGATGTACAATATGAACACAAGGATCTCGTCGATTTTGACGGGTATCAGAAGGACTCATATCTTATCGATGTTGAATTTCCGAGATTTTCTACCGGTGAAGGTAAAGCGGTTATCAAGGAAACCATCAGAGGATATGATCTTTTTATTATCTCGGACTGCTTTAATTACAGCGTCACCTACAATATGTACGACTTAAGAGATGCTGACGGAAATCTGATAAATTTCCCTATGAGTCCGGACAACCATTTTGCCGACCTGAAAAGAGTCATCTCTGCCTGCGCCGGTAAGGCAAGAAGAATCACCGTTATTATGCCCATGCTCTATGAGGGCAGACAGCACAAAAGAACGATGCGTGAATCTCTTGACTGCGCTCTCGCTTTACAGGAACTTGAAAACATGGGCGTCAGCAACATCATCACCTTCGACGCACACGACCCGCGTGTCCAGAACGCTATCCGCATCGGCTTTGAAAGTGTTTCGCCGAACTATCAGATGATTAAGGCGCTCGCAAAAAGCGTGAAAAATGATATTCACTTTAACCCCGACAGCACCATGATGATTTCCCCCGATGAGGGCGGAATGGGACGTTGTGTTTACTACTCTCAGGTTCTCGGCATTGAGCTTGGCATGTTCTACAAGCGCAGAGACTACTCGAAAACCGTCGGCGGAAGAAACCCGATCCTCGCCCACGAATTCTTAGGTGACAACGTCGAAGGCAAGGACGTCATCGTGGTTGACGATATGATTTCAAGCGGCGACAGCATGCTTGACGTATGCCGTCAGCTGAAAAATCTTCACGCTAAGCGCATTTTTGTTTTCTCGTCCTTCGGTCTTTTCACCTCCGGACTTGAGCGATTTGACGAAGCGTACGAAAACGGTCTTTTCGATAAGATTTTTACCACGAATCTTATCTACAATCCCCCTGCTCTTCTTGAAAGAGAATGGTACGGTCTTGTTGATATGACAAAATACTGCGCTTTCATTATCAACACGCTCAACCATGATGAATCGGTCAGCATTTTCCTTGATCCCATCAAGAAGATTCATGACTATATCGACAGATACCACCTCAAATAAGTCGCATGGCGACATCAGTCCCGTTATCCATTGTTCCGGTTTTTCACTTGTTGCCCGAGCCGTAAGTGGGATTAAAGATCCGCAATTGAATGATAACATATTGCCGTATTGTTATAAAATGTGACAATACGGCTTTTTTTGTTGCAATAAATTTTTTATTGGTGTATAATGAAATAAATGTTGAGACGAGTCGAAATTCGTCTCATTTTTTACGGAGGAAAATCATGAAACAGGTATCAAGAAAAACAATCATTAACTTCTGTTTACCGCAGTTTGCGGTGGGCTTGTTTACGACAATGCTCAACAACTACCTGATCTATTTTTACCAGCCGACCGAAAACTCGGGTCTGCCCGTGCTCATTACACAGGGCTATGTTGTCTTCGGCATACTGACGGTTATCGGCCTGATCAAAGCAATCGGTCACGTTATCGACGCCTTTTCCGATCCGATTGTTGCCGGAATCAGCGACAAAAGCAAAAACAAAAACGGCAGAAGAATCCCGATGATGAAATGGTTTTCGGTTCCGTTTGCTTTAAGTGCACTTCTGATTTTCTGGTCACCGAGCCGGAACCATATGTTCAACAATATCTGGCTTGCGGTTTTCATCTGGGCATATTTTATCTTCTATACCCTCTACATGATTCCGCACAACGCACTGTTGCCCGAAATGATTACAGACGAGGGAAAGCTCGTCGACGCTTATACATACAGCTCCCTTTTCTTCGTCGTAGGCAGTATGCTCGGCTATGCAACACCTGCTCTTGTCGGCGTGATGAAAAAGTCGTTCGGACTCGAACCCATTATGGCGTGGAGACTGACATTCCTTGTCTTTACCGTTATCGGTGTTGTATTGCTTCTGATTCCGTCATTGACAATCAAAGAAAACGATTATGTCAACTCCGTAAGACCCACCGTGCCGCTTATGGCGTCGCTCAAGCACGCTTTTTCGAATAAGCATTTTGTTATTGTCACCTTGGGTCAGCTTTTCGAGGGTACGGGCATGAGCTTCTTCCAGGCCTGCATCATGTATTACATTACCGAGCTTATGGGAATCCCCGAAGAACAGTCCATTATCATCATGGCAACCTCCATCGTCGGTTCCTTGATTCTCTATCCGCTTATCAACAAGTGGTCTAAGCACAAGGGTAAGAAAATACCGATACTTGTCGGCTGTGTTGTCTTTACGGTGGCGGAATTTCTGATTTGCTTTGTCGACTTCTTCCCGAAGGATCACAAAATGGCAACGGCAATCATGTTCGCACTGTTCGTTTCTCTTCCGTTCGCCGTACTTAACATTCTCCCCTCTTCCATGATGGCGGATGTTATTCAGTACGACACGGTCAAGACCGGCGTCAATCAGGAGGGAACCTTTGCCGCCGCAAAGAGCTTTGTTACCAAAATGGGCACCTCGCTTGCGATTATGATTGTACCGTCACTCGTCGTTATCGGGGCGGCTACGGGCGAAAGCGTCGGCAAAAAGGGCCTTTTGCTGACGGCTATCGTCGGCGGACTGTTTACGCTTGCCGCCGTCATTGTCTATTTCTTCTATCAGGAAAAGGAAGTTCTTACGGTTATCAGAGCGGCTAAAAAGCCAGAAGAAGCCGCCAAGGCAGAATAAGGAGGAAGTCATGAAGATATTTTCAGGGGTTCTTATTGTGATTCTCGCTTTCGTTCTCTTTCTTGTAATCCGAACGATTATTATCACGTCCAAGGCACGAAAGCTTTCCGCTTCCACGCTCGCCTTTTCGGACGAAGAAATCAACGCCTATGCCGAGCGGCTTTCCGAAATGATTAAGTGTAAAACCGTATCGGTCAAAGATCAATACGATGATACCGAATTTAAAAAGCTTCGGGATGCCATGGAAAAACTTTTTCCGCTCGTTCACGAAAAAGCAGAAAAGATAACCTTTTCCGATGACTGCTGGGTCTATAAAATTCCGGGAAAAGACAACAGCCATAACATTATGCTGATGTCGCATCATGATGTTGTCGAGGTCAGCGGTGAATGGAAATTTGACGGATTTTCGGCTCATATCGAGGACGGCAAAATGTACGGCAGAGGTACGGTTGACACCAAGACGCCGCTTTTTGCCGAGTTTTCGGCCGTGGAAGAGCTTTTAGCCGAAGGCTTCACACCTGAATGCAACGTATATATTGCCTCCTCTCACAACGAGGAATTGGGCGGCGACGGCATTCCGAAAGCCAACGAATATTTCAAAGAAAACGGTATTACCTTTGATGTAATCCTCGACGAGGGCGGAGCCATTATCGAGCCCCCTCTCGGCGGTATGAAATGCGACAAATGCGCCATGATTGCTGTCCACGAAAAAGGCAGATATTATCTTGACCTGAAAGCGGAAGCCGCCAATGCGCATGCAAGCCTTACTAGCGCGTCAAGCAACACACCAGTTGAAAGAATGTCGATGTTCATCGACGAAATCATGTCAAAGGACATTTTCATAAGACGGCTCAATCCGCAGGTCGTTGCCATGTTCTCTCATCTTGCCCCCTACTGCGGCTTTATGATGAAGCTGCTGTTTTGCAATCTCTGGCTGTTCGGTCCCGTTATCAGGAAAGTCATGCCTTCACTCAATGCGCAAGCCGGCGGACTTATCGGCACAACCTGTACCTTCAATGAAATCAAGGGTAGTTCGAAAGAAAAGGTCTGCACCGCCAAGGCCTTTCTCCGTCCGGTCGACGAAAACGATTTCAAGCTTGACCTTGAAAAGTTCAAGGAAATCGCCGCCAAATATGATATTTCTGTTACAGAACCGGACGGCAACGAATATCATGCGCCGGCGGACATGACAAAGCCGCAGTTTGAATACACCAAGGACTGCATCGCCAAGGTATTTCCCCAGTATCCGGCTTCCCCGTTCATACTTCCCGCCGGCACCGACGCAAGAACGCTTACCGATGTTTGTCCGTGCGTGCTTCGCTTCGCCCCGATCCGGCTTTCCGCCGAACAGCTTGCTTCTGTTCACGCCGAAAATGAAAATATTGATCTTGACGCCGTTGCGGCGGCGGTTGTGTTTTATAAAGAATTCGTCAGAAACTACAAAACGCAAAAGTAAACAGAATCACAATCAAATTATTTACGCCTGCTTCCCGATCAAGCAGGCGTTTTTCTGTGAAACGAATAAACGAAAAACAAATTCAAATAATAGGCTTGTTAAGGTGATGAATTTGAAAAAGACAAGCATAATTGCGGCAGGTATAACCATCGGCTTCATCAATGCGTTGTTCGGAGCCGGCGGCGGACTGATAGCCGTTACATTTTTACTGAAAACAGGACTCAGTCAGAAGCAGGCGCAGGCAACGGCACTTTGTATCATTTTACCGCTTTCAGTCATCAGCAGTATTGTTTATTTCAAAAGAGGCTATGTCGGACTGAATCAGGCAAAAACATACTTACCCTATTCATTGGTTGGTGCTCTGATCGGTACGGCTTTGATGAGTAAGCTCAACAATAAAGTGCTCAAAAAGATTTTTGCTGTGTTCATGCTATGGGCAGGAATCAGGTTGTTAATGCGATGAAAAGAATCCTTTTTCTGATATTGTCGGGAATCATCGGTTCAATGGGTCTCGGAGCCGGAACCGTACTGATTTTGTACCTGACGGTTTTTGAAAACATACCGCAAATAGAAGCGCAAGGGATCAATCTGCTTTTTTCGCTCCCCTGTGCGGCTTTGTCAATCATCATCTACAAACATAAAAAACTGATTCAAACAGACAATCTTTTATGGCTGATTCTTTCAGGTGTCTTCGGCGCAATTGCCGGTTATATCATATTAGACCGGATCAAGCCCGGCTTTCTTTCCGACATTTTTGCTGTCGCCCTGATTGCGCTGTCAGCCTATCAACTGTTTTTCGAACGAAAAAAGAAAGAAACAACTAAGAATAAATAAGACGCCGGTACAAAGCCCAAAAGCCCGCTGTACCGGCGTATCTGTTATTTTTTTCTTGACGCCATATAGTCCTCGAGTATCATCACGGCGGCTACGGCGTCAACGATATTCTTTCTTTTCCTTCCTCTGACATTCACTTCGTTCAATGCCCTGTGAGCGCTCACCGTCGTCAGTCTTTCGTCCCACAGTACTGTCTCAACACAGGCAGCTTCACAAAGCTTTTCGGAAAACTGCTTGCATTTTTCCGCCCGCTCGCCATAGCTTCCGTTCATATTGCGGGGCAGACCGACTACAATCCGTTCGGGCTTTTGCTCTTTTATGATTTCACAAAGCTTATCAAGCAGTCTCGGCTCATAGCTTTCGAAAATAACACCGACGGGAGAAGCAAGCATCTCACTTTTATCGCAGACAGCAACACCTGTTCTGCTGTCGCCGTAATCAACAGACAAAATAATCATATTGATTGTCCTTACTCGTCGTCGTCAAGATCGGGCGTTTGCGGCGAAGGCTCAGCCGAGGGTGTCTCATGCGACGTGGGCGGTGCCTTGGTTTCGGCGTCCGTCGGTGCCTCGGTGGAAGCAGGCGCCTGACTTGACGGTTTAGCCGTTGTTGACGGAGCTTTCGTCGTTGTTTCGGTCTTGGTTGTCGCTTGCGTCGGCTTTGCCGTTGTGGGTGCGGACGTTGTACTCTGCGTCGTTTTGTTTTCCGTCGTGTCATTTACCTGTGCCTTTGTTGTTTTGGTATCAGGCTCAGTATCACTGTATTCTTCCGTTGGTACATCGACATCGTCAGGATCATCGATACCCTCATACACTTCATCAAACGTTCTCGCCGGCAGGCCCTCGTGAAGCTTGCTGAAAACATACTTGAATATGGTCTTGGAGGGATTGGACGAACCGGTATGAAGATTGGCCCGGTAGTCGTAGCCGTACCAGACAGCCGTTACATAATAGGGGGTTCCGCCGCAGTACCACTTATCGCAGTTATCTGACGTTGTACCGGTCTTGGCAAACGTCTGGAAGCCGCTGATCTTTGAGCCGTAACCGGTACCATTTGACTGTGTAACAGCACTTGTCAGCATCGAAAGCATCGTTTTGGCAGTTTCCGGCTTGATGGCCTGCTGAGGCTCATTATCCGTACTGTCAAGCAGCACTTCACCATTTCGGTCAAGGACTTTATAATAGCTGTACGGCTTATAATACTTACCGCCGTTTCCGAAAGCGGCAAAGGCCGCAGCCATTTCAAGGGTCGTAACACCGGTATAAGAACCACCAACAGCAAGAGAACTGTACGTCATGTCGTTTTCGGAAAAATTCAGATGGAAATTATTATTACAATAATCAAACGAATTCTTAAGGCTGAGCATCTCTTTCAGAATGCGGACAGGAACTGTGTTAAGAGATCTGACAAGTGCCTCTTTTACGGAAATATATCCGCCTGAGCCATGATCTCCGTTGAAGTTCCGGGGCCATTCCTTACCGTCGATGATCGACGCTTTTTCAAGAATCGGAGATGACGCCGTGATAAGTCCGAGGTCAATCGCCGGCGCATAGACAGCAAGGGGCTTGATGGATGATCCGGGCTGTCGTTTCGCTCGTTTATCGGTCGCACGGTTATAGGCCCGGTTATCGGTCTTTTCACCCGTACCGCCGACAAGCGCTACAATCCGTCCGGAATAATCCATGATTGTCATCGCAGATTCGGGAAGCTTACCTCTTGAATCCTTGCTCGAATACGGGAAGCCGGAGCGGTTTTCATAAATATCTTCGAGCTGCTCCTGAATTTCAAGATCAACCGCCGAATAGATACTCAGTCCGCCGTAATACACCATCCGCCACGCTTCGTTATATTCGTAGCCGTATTCGCTCTGAAGATCGGCAATGACCTGGTCAACAACATATTCCTCATACCAGGACATGATTTCCTTTTCTTCTTCTTTCTTTTCGTCGTCCTTTGCGGTTTGTTTCACAAGGTTTATCTTAGTTTTCAGGGCTTTATTATATTGTTTTTGCGTGATTTTCCCCTCGTCAAGCATCGCACCCAAGCAGGTTTTCTGGCGGTTTTTGGCCTTTTCCATGCTGACATAAGGGCTGTAACTGTACGGTGCCTGTGTGATACCGGCAAGCATCGCACATTCGGCAAGATTCAGATCCTTCGCTTCTTTTCCGAAATAGGTTTCAGCTGCCGTTTTTACGCCATAGCAGCCGGCGCCGAGATAGACCGTATTCAGATACGCTTCAAGTATGTCTTTTTTTGAATAATACTTTTCAAAGTTAAGCGCTCTGAGAATTTCATTGAATTTTCTGATATAGGTGACTTCCTTTTGGTCAGTCAGATTCTTGATTAGCTGCTGCGTAATGGTAGAACCGCCCTGTCCTTCATATTCGGGCTTGACAAGAACGGCGACGGTACGGATCCAGTCAACACCGTCATGTTCATAAAAACGCTTGTCCTCAAGACAGACAAAGGCCCACAGCAGATTCTGCGGCATTTCGTCATAACCGAGCCAGATACGGTTTTCCTCACCGTGAAGTCGCAGTTGTTCAACGACATTATCATTTTCATCGTATGCATACATGATAGACGTCTGACTTTGAGAATTCTTATAGTTGTCAAGGTCAATAACGGTCTTACCGTTTACAAATGAATCAACATAAGACAAAAGCGATGTCCCGACAACGATTCCGGTCAGTACACAAACCGTAAAGACGCAGAAGCATACCAAAAAAATAGTAAACAATATCGGGTGCTTTTTCTTTTTCCTTTTCTTTCTTTCTTTTTTGGTCGACTTTTCGGCTGTGTTAGCCTTATTCTTATCCATCAAGTACCTCCTGTAGAAGCAGAAACTGTTCCATCGCAAAAATAGTACAAACTCATCCATACTATTGGGTTATTATAATAAATATAATTGAATAATGCAACCACATTTTAAAGATTTTACTTAAATTTAAGTAATTTTTACGAAAACGGCAAAAAAAGCATTACGAACGGAGGCATTCTATGTTTGAATTGATAAAAAACGTACTTCACAACTTCCTTTTTTTCTTTCTGCATCTTTCTTCGCCCGGCTCATTCCCGAAACCGCTTTCCCATAAGAAAGAAGCAGAACTGATTGAAAAATTCAAAAATGAGAATGACACCGCAGCCAGAAGCGAACTGATCGAACATAATTTACGTCTTGTTGCACATATCGTGAAAAAGTATTATTCGTCAGGCACCGAGCAGGATGATCTCGTTTCCATCGGAACGCTCGGGCTCATCAAAGGAATCGATAATTTCAAGCCGGAAAAAGGAACAAAACTTGCCACCTATGCGTCAAGATGTATTGAAAATGAAATCCTCATGTATTTCCGAGCCAAGAAAAAAGACTCCGTCACCGTAAGCTTTGAGGATCCGATTGACATTGACAGCGAAGGCAATCCCCTTACGCTGATGGACATTGTTTTCAAAGACAATACGATCATCGAAGACATTGAGCTTTCAAAAAACACAAAAAAGCTCTATAAACTGATCGACAGCATCGATGATGAAAGAGAAAAAAACATCATTGTCTGCCGCTACGGTCTTTACGGAACACAGCCGATGACGCAGCGGGAAATCGCAGATAAAATCGGAATATCCCGATCATATGTTTCACGGATAGAAAAGAAAGTCATTGAAAAGCTTCAAAAGGTGTTCGAGACTGACAGTAATGAGGCTTATGAGGAATAGGCTTTGACAAAAGCTGAAAAAAGCCGGAACCGCTGAAAAAAGCAGTTCCGGCTTATCTTATTTCGTCAGAAGATAGGCTCTTGTTTCATATGGCTTTGTGATGAATCCGTTATGAATCACACGGCAATTATCATAGTTCGACAGCACCAGTTCGGCGGACTTCATGTCAAAGTCGAACGGCGCCCGGAACGGTAACTCGGCTTCAGAAAAGCTGTTGATGACAAGAAGCTTTTGGTTTTCGTAGGTTCTGACATAAGCGAAAATATTCTTGTCGGTCGAAAGAAGCTCGAAGTCGCCGTACTTGACAATATCGTGCTCCTTGCGGAATCTGAGCAGCTTACGGTAATAGTTGAGAATCGAGTTTTCGTCCTTTTCCGATGCTTCGACGTTGATTTCGGTATAATTCGGGTTGATTTCATCAAACCACGCTTTATCGGCCGTTGTAAAGCCGGCGTTCTTCTCTGCGCTCCACTGCATCGGCGTTCTTGCGTTATCTCTTGACGCATACATACATAGTTTCATCGTGAATTTATCGCTGAAACCGAATTTCCGGAACAGCGCATAGGTGTTGATCGCCGAAACATCCTTGTAGCGGTCAATCGTCGGAATATTGGCATTGAGCATACCGATTTCCTGACCCTGATAGATAAACGGCGTACCGCTTTGAAGAATATACATCGTCGCAAGCATTTTACCGCTTTCTACCCGGTATTTTTCACTGCCGTAGCGGCTGATGATTCTCGGCTGGTCATGGTTTTCGATATAAAGTGCGTTCCATGCCTTGCCGTACAGGTCGTTCTGCCATCTTGCATAGACTTTTTTCAGCTTTTGTGGCTTGAATTTCGTCTTGATCCAGTTTGTAATCACATTGTCGCAGGACATGTGCTCAAAATGGAACATGGTATTGAGAAGCTGACCGTCGCCTTCTTTGATAAATTCAAGAGCGCGCTTTGTCGTCATCATCGGCGCTTCACCGACAGTAAAGCAGTCGTATTCATCAAGTACGTCCTTGAATTCTCTGAGATATTCTTTCAGGTGCGGACCGTTCATATAGTGCTCGATTCCGGTCGCCGTCGGAAGCGGAAAACCATTCGGAAGCCCCGGCTTTTTCGAGATAAAGGTGATAACGTCCTCTCTAAAGCCGTCAACGCCCATGTCGAGCCAGAAACGCATGATATCCTTGACTTCCTGACGCACTTTCGGGTTATCCATGTTCAGGTCGGGCTGACCCTTGGCGAAAACGTGCAGATAGTATTCGTCAAGCTCCTTACAGTATTCCCATGCTTTTCCCTGGAAAGTCGATTTCCAGTTGTTCGGCTCCTTGCCGTTCTTTTTACCTTTGCGCCAGAAATAATAGTCATGGTACGGATTGTCGTCGCCTTTTTTACTTTCAAGGAACCACTTGTGTTGGTCGGAGGTGTGATTGACAACAAGATCCATAATGACCTTTAAACCTCGCTTATGCGCTTCGTCAAGCAGGGTCTTAAACTCGTCAAGTGTGCCGTAATCGGGCGAAATGTCCTTATAATCGGCAATATCATAGCCGTAGTCGGCATTCGGTGACGGGTAAAGCGGCGAAAACCAGATTGCATCCACGCCGATGCTTTTGATGTAGTCAAGCTTCGAGATAACACCTTTCAGGTCACCGATGCCGTCGCCGTTGCCGTCACAGAAGCTTCTCGGCCAGATCTGATAGACGCTCATTTCTTTGTACCATTGTTTCTCCATAATGCATCTCCTTATAAACTGATAAAATTACTTTGAAAACAAGAATACGGGCAACCGGAATGATTACCCGTATACGATTATTTATTATTCTGCATCGTCTGTGCTGCGTCTTCTTGATACAAGTTCGGCAAGTATTCTCTTATGCTCGTCATTTGAAAGCGAATATTTAAGAGTCGGAAGAGCGGAAAGGATAAGACCGATCATCGGCGGAATTGAAACAAGGAAGAACATTGCAAAGGCAAACTTATCATAGTCAACCGCAAACGATGCTGTGCCTGCGGCAAGGGAATCGTTAACGCCCTTGATAACCTGGTCACTGAAGTGAACAACGCTGTATACAACGCCCTGAATGATGGTTGCAATACCTGCGGAAAGCTTTGTAATAAAGCTCTGACCCGAGAAGAATACGCCGTCGGGACGGATACCGTGATGATATTCTTCATAGTCAACACAGTCAGCAATCATAACGGACTGAAGAACGTTAAGACCGCCCATTGCCCATGAAGCAAGGAAGAATACGGCACCCATGAGAACGGATGCAAACATCGAAGTGATGAGTGTTTCTCTGAAGATTGCGTAGATCACAAGAACAAGACCGAACGGAATTGCACCGCCGATTGCATAGATATTATAAAGCGTTTTCTTTTCTGTTTTTGCCACAAGGGTCGGCGTGACAGCGGAGGAAACAAGCATACCGCCGAAAATACCGATTGCGATAATTGCAACCTTTAAGATAAGGCTGAAATTGATACCGTTTTCGCCTGCAAGTGCTCTGCCCGGGTCGTTATCGAAATAATAATAAATCACGAGCGTAAGAGCGACCGTATTGAGAAGCTGAATCGGGCTTCTCAATACACCCGAAATGAGAAGTTGACGGAAAGGCTTGCAGTTCCACATTGTTGCAAAGTTCTGCTTGATTGTATAGCTTTCAGTTGTCTGCTGTTTAACCTTTTCCTTGACGGAAAGACCTGCAAACTGGAAGAGAATCGAAGCGAATACCGTTACAATAACAGCAAGAGCGATAAACGAGTACTGAAGCTGTGTTGCATCGTCCTGGACGCCCATGGAAGCGAAAACACCCTTGAATGACGGAGCAAGGAACTGAACAAGCATACCGATCATACCGACAGAGGCAACGATACGGGCAAGAGCGAGAATTTTGGAACGATCTTTTGCATCTTCGGTCATAAGTGAAGTGACGCCCCAAAGCGGAATATCACCAGCCGTATAGGACATACCCCAAAGGATATAGGAGAAAGCTGCCCAACCGATGATGAGAACCCTCTGCGCAAGCGGTGCGGCCGGGTCATACTGCTTGTTGATGAACGGAAGAATTGTTGTGACAAGAACAACAGCCGGAACAAACAAAAGATACGGCTTACATTTACCCCATTTTGTGTGTGTTTTGTCAACAATGTTACCCATCATCGGGTCATTGATGGCGTCCCACACTCTTGCAATGGCAACGATTGTACTGTATGCCATCGCCGGGAGGAAGATAACACTCTGGAAATAGTACATCAAGGCAGCCGCTGTGATGTTGTAAATGATGTTCTGTCCTGCAAGACCAACAAGATAACCGGTAAGCTCTTTACCGCTGTAAGTCTTGACATTAGGGTTTACTGATTTTTTACTCATTTTTCTACTCCTTCATCATGGAATTGGTACCGGTATCAAGTGTCGAGGCGGCACACCTTGCAGCAAAAGAGCCTCTTATTGAAATTCCGGCTTAGAGGGCCAATTAAAAATCCAACGTTTTCCAACAGAAAAAATGGAGCAGATGACGGGAATCGAACCCGCGTGTTCAGCTTGGGAAGCTGACATTCTGCCATTGAACTACATCTGCAAAAAGTGAAAGAAAACAAAAGTACCCGCCACGGCAAGCACTTATTTTTGGTGCCGGTAACAGGGATCGAACCTGCACACCTTGCGGCACAAGATCCTAAATCTTGCGTGTCTGCCAATTCCACCATACCGGCATACAGTGAGCGCAAACTCATCTCTATAATTATAGCAAAACTCACCAAAAAGTCAAGTTTTTAAGCGGTATTATTTCAGCAATATTTCAACCATCTGTTACAATAAAGGTAAAGTGCTATTTGTATCTAAAGGTTTTCAGATAATCTTTTTTCTCTTTTACAACCCGGAACGAGTCACAGGCCTTTGAAATCGCCTTATTATGCACCCATTTTTCGAGCCTGTTTTCTGTAAAGTACGGCAAGGTGCTTTCGTATTGCTTTGTCAGTGCTGTTGCGAAATACCAGGCACACATCATATTGACGTAATATTCATCACTTTTTATACCGGCAACTATTGTCAGATATTTTTCGTCGAAGTTTTCATCAAGAAAATATCGCATCAGCATCCCGATGCCGAAGCGGACGGTATACGGCTTATCGCTTCTGAGCCACAGCAGAATATGATCATACAGACAGGGAAGATTCTTAGAAAAAGCCTTAGGGCTTAGCATATCGCAGACCGCCCAGTTGTCAATGTACGGCAAAAAAGCGATTGTCCGTTCAAGCGCCCGATCAAAATCTTTTTCGAGATTGAGAAGTGATATGTGCAACGTATTTTCATCGTAATACTTATGCTTCGGCGCATTCAAAAATTCTTCGGCTTCTCTTGTGCCCTTTAGTTCTTTTGCCAACTTTTTGATTTCGGGCATTCTGACGCCGAGTACCGTATCTTTATCAATCGTCGGCATCAGCTTTGCCTGAAAATCACGGTATGTTTCGTCCGCAAGAGACATCAGACGCTCTCTTATCATCATTTCACTGTCCGTCATCATGCTTTCCTTTCCGTATTACAGAAACAAGGTGCGCCGAAGGGTCGGCTCCGGCACACCTGTCATAATTTTTTATCAGTCAATAGGGATCAGATCTTCATAGCAACGTCCCACGCACCCCAGATAACGGTACGAAGGTTGCCGACCTTATCCGCGTCACCGATGACATGAACGTGCTTACTCTTTTCGGCAAGCGGCGTCGGAACATAACCGACGGAGAGAATAACATCATCAGCGGCAATATTGAATTGTTTGCCGTTCTTATCAACAGCAACGATTCCGTCTTCGGTTACCTCACCGAGCTTTGTTTCAAGATAAACCGGCACCTTCTTCGCTTCAAAGAAGTCTCTTAAATAACTGGAGTTGGCAAGGCAGACACCCTTAACGGCAATCAGGTCGTTCTTCATCTCAACGATGACGGGCTTTTTGCCCTTATGATACAGATCATACGCAATTTCACAGCCGGTAAGTCCGCCACCGACAATGACAACGTTTTCGCCGACATCTTTACCTAAAAGATAATCTACGGCGTCAATCGCCTTTTCGGCGCCCTTGACGGGAATCTTCCGGGCTTTCGAGCCGGTTGCGACAATCACTTCATCAGCATTGAGGCTTGCAACATTCTTAATTTCCGTGTTCAGCTTGATTTCAACGGGAAGCTTCTGAAGCTCACGTTTGTACCATTCGATCAGGTCACGGTCTTTTTCTTTAAAATACGGAGCGGCGGCGGCAATAAAGATTCCGCCGAGGCAGTCGCTCTTTTCATAAAGCGTAACCTTATGTCCCCGAAGCGCAAGCACTCTTGCACATTCCATTCCGCCGATACCGCCGCCGATAACGGCAACATTCTTTTGTATCTTAGCGGGAACGATTTTATATTTCTTGCTCTGCATGGTCTGCGGATTGAGCGCACAGCGGGCCATATGCGATGAATCGGACATCGGCTGATCGTTGGCAACGCCGTTATAATGTGCCATGGTAAAGCAGGCGTTATGACAGCAGATACACGGCTGAATGTCCTCTTCTTTTCCGTTCATCAGCTTCGTGACCCATTGGGGATCGGTCAGGAACTGACGGGCAACACCCATCGCATCAATCTGACCCTCAGCCACAGCCTTGGCGCCGACTTCCGGCTCCATTCTTCCGGCGCAGACAACCGGAATATCGACAAACTTTTTAATATGCGATACATCTTCAAGGTTACAGTTTTGCGGCATATAGGCCGGCGGATGCGCCCAGTACCAGGCATCGTAGGTGCCGTTATCGGCGTTGAGCATATCATAGCCCGCATCCTGAAGAATTTTTGCCGCCTTTTCGCTTTCCTCCATATCACGACCGACCTCGGTGTATTCCTCGCCGGGAATTGCACCCTTGCAAAAGCCTTTGGTCTTGGAGACAACGGAATAACGAAGCGAAACGGGATAATCGTCACCGCAAAGCTTTTTGACACGTTTGACGACCTCACACGCAAAGCGCAAACGGTTTTCCAGCGAACCGCCGTAGGAGTCGGTACGCTTGTTGGTGTATTTCATGGCGAACTGGTCGAGTAAATAGCCTTCATGAACGGCGTGAATTTCGACACCGTCAACACCGGCCTCCTTGCAAAGCAAAGCGGTCTTCGCAAAGCCGTCAATCATCTGTTCAATCTCGTCAACGGTCACCTCACGGCACATGATGTCTTCTTTCCAGCGGGACGGAAGTGCGCTCGGGCTTGCCGAAAGATAATCCAGGTCTATAATCGGCTTGACAAGCGTTTTGAGCACCTTGTTCTTCTGTACGGCGACAAGCGAATCGGGAAGCGCAAACGAACGGCCGAAACCGGCGGTCAGCTGTACAAAGAGTTTTGCTCCCGTTGCGTGAATTTCTTCCATAAAGGGCTTGAGCTGTTTAAACATCTTCTTATTCTGCCAGAGCCACCGTCCGCAGATCGTGTCGCGAAGCGGAGCGATACCGGGAACAATCAGACCGACGTTGTTTTTCGCTCTTTCAAGGAAAAAGTTCGCCGCCTCCTTGTCAAAGTGATTCGGTTCCATCCATCCGAAAAGCGAGGTTCCGCCCATCGGACACAGAACAATACGGTTTTTGATTTCAACATTTCCGATTTTCCAGGGCGTAAACAGGGCAGAGTATTTTTCGTCCATAACAATCCTTCTTTCTTCATAATTTCTCCCAAAAATAAGCAATACCATTGTATTCGCTTAAATCCATTATATTCGCCCGTTAACCCAAAGTCAAGCACAACGGCAACACCTGTAATTTTTTTTGTGATAACCTTTCATTGACATTTGAGTATAACTAAAATATAATAGATTCAATTTGTTTACGGAGGATTTTTTCATGCTTTCAAAATATTTAGGAGACAAGCCTTTCTGGAAAATCACGGTTAAGCTTGCTTTACCTATTGCAATACAGAATATGCTTACCGGCTCGTTTCAGCTGATTGATACCCTCATGGTCAGCAAGCTCGGTGATGTTGCCCTTTCGTCGGTCGGTATGGCCGGTCAGTGGAGCTGGCTTCTGAATCTCGTTTCGTTCGGGCTTTGCTCGGGCATGTCGGTTTTTGCCGCACAGTATTGGGGCATCAAGGACTACAAATCCATGCGGCGGGTTCTCGGAATCGCTCTTTGCACCGCATCTGTGATCGCAATCCTGTTTTTTATTCCGGCCTGCTTCTTTCCGACAACTGTCATTTCCTTCTTTAACAAGGAAGCCGCCGTCATCGAAAGCGGAAGCGCCTATATGAAAATTGCCTGCTTCTCCTACCCTGCTGTCATGCTGACGGTTATCCTTTCCGGCTTTTTAAGAAACATCGAAAAGGTAAAGGTTCCGATGTACGTTTCGGCGGTCACTACGGTTCTCAACGCCGTTTTGAATTACGGCTTCATTTTCGGAAAGTTCGGTCTGCCGGAGCTTGGCGTCAGAGGTGCCGCTGCAGCAACCTGTATTTCTTCGTGGACAGGTCCCGTTCTTTTGCTTCTGATTTCGGCGTTTCAGAAAAATCATCTTGTCAGAAGTCCGAAGGACTTATTCTCGTTCAAGCCGCATCACATCAAAGCTTTCTTTAAGAGGGCGGTCCCGGTTGTCTGCAACGAAGCACTCTGGGCAACGGGTATCGTGGTGTTAAACGCTGTTTATTCCAACATGGGATATGAGTACTATGCGGCGGTTACCATTCTCAAAACCGTGGTTGACCTTGCTTTTGCGTTCTTTGTAGGCCTTGGCAACGCCTGCGTCATTATGGTCGGAAAATCAGTCGGTAAAGGCAATATCGAACGAGCCGTCAACGATTCAAAACGGTTTGCACTGCTTGTTCCGCTGACTGCATTCGTCATCGGCATACTGATGGTCATTTTCAGAGGTCAGCTCATCAGCATTTTCAATATGGGTGACAACATTTCCGAACTAACAGTCAGCACCGCAAGGACGATCATTCTTTTTGTCGGTCTTGAAATGCCGCTTCGTATGATTGCCTATGTTCAGGTTGTCGGAATCTTCCGTTCCGGCGGCGACACATTTATAGGCATGGTCTGCGACGTCGGAAGCCTTTGGGTCTTTGCCGTTCCGGCAGCAATTCTTGTCTCAAAGGTGTTTGCTCTTCCGTTTGTTGCCGTGCTGATGACCGCTTATTTAGCGGAAGATATACCGAAAAGTATATTCTGTCTTCTCCATTTCCGGTCGCTCAAATGGCTCAAGCCCGTCACAAGCGAAGGAATTAAAGGAAAAGAAGAATATTTTAAGGCAAACAAACAAAATAAGTGATTGAAAATTACAGTTTTTTCCTGTATAATGATATCAAACATCTGAATACCAAGGAGAACATTATGAGTAAGCTTAAAAAGAAAATTCAACGTACCATAAGCGATATCGGTGCGCTTGTCACAAACGCTGTTTCGCAAACCTCGGTCAAAAGCGACGGCGAACCGGAAAAGTCAACGCCTGAAATCATGCGTCTTTGCCGTGAGATTGCAGCAGAAGGCACTGTACTGCTCAAAAACGACAACGGCGTTTTGCCGCTGACGAAAGATCGGGTCGTCTCGGTCTTCGGCAGGGTTCAGAAAGACTATTTCTATGTCGGTTACGGCTCGGGCGGTGATGTTAACGCACCGTATAAAGTCAGCCTGATTGACGGACTTCGTGCAAACGAAAACATAACCGTCAATGAAGAACTTGCCGCCGTATATGAAAAGTGGATCGAAGAAAATCCCGTCAACGACGGCATCTGGGGCAACTGGCCGATGTGCTACGAAGAAATGCCCGTCACAAGCGAGCTTGTTGAGGACGCCGCCAGGAAATCCGATACTGCAGTACTTGTCATCGGACGAGCCGCCGGCGAAGACAGGGAAAACACCCTGACCGAAGGCAGCTACTACCTGACAAAGATTGAAAGAGATCTGCTCGACAAGGTCTGTCGCTATTTTGAAAAGGTCGTCGTGCTTCTCGACTGCGGAAGCATCATCGACATGTCGTGGGCTAAAACATATAACAGCCGCATTTCCGCAATTCTTTATGTATGGCAAAGCGGTATGGAAAGCGGTAACGCTGTTGCCGATGTGCTGTCGGGTGCGGTTTCTCCGAGCGGTAAGCTTGCCGATACCATTGCCCTTTCTTATGAGGACTATCCGTCCAGTAAGAATTTCGGCGACAAGCTGGCAAATGAATACGCCGAGGATATTTACGTCGGCTACCGTTATTTCGAAACCTTTGCGAAAGAACGAGTTCTCTATCCGTTTGGCTTCGGCAAAGGCTACACCGATTTTTCCGTCAAGGTCACCTCGGCAAGAGTATCAAACGGCACGGCTTCGGTCTATGTCACCGTGAAAAACACCGGCACTACATACAGCGGCAAAGAAGCTGTTCAGGCTTACGTCAATGCGCCGCAGGGAGCGCTCGGAAAACCGCTTCGTTCACTTGTTGCATTCGAAAAAACCGGACTGTTAGCACCGGGTGAAGAAGAAAAGCTGAAATTAAGCTTTGAGATTGATTCACTTGCAAGCTACGACGACAGTGGTCTTTCGGGTTACAAAAACGCTTATGTGCTTGAAAAAGGCGACTATGAAGTTTACGTCGGCACCGACGTCCGTTCGGCTTCCCTTGCCAAGAAGTTTACCGTTCCCGCAATAAAGGTCGTCAAACAATGTGTACAGGCGGCGGCTCCCGATCCGAAGAAACCGTTCTTAAGACTCCGTGCAAAAACAGACGAAAACGGAAACCTTAAGCCGGTTACAGAATTTGCTCCGGTCATGAGAGCTTCTCTCAAAAAACGTATTCTTGATAATCTTCCGCCGGTTTATCCGCAAACCGGTGACAAAGGCATCAAACTCAAAGACGTTAAAGACGGAAAAGCAACCATGGAGAGCTTTGTCGCTCAGCTTTCGTTGACGGAGCTTGAAGCGATTTCAAGAGGCGACTACATTATGAACAGCCCCTTAGGCGCAAGAGGTAATGCCGGTGCCTTTGCCGGAGTTCTCCCCTCTCTTCGTGAAAAAGGTGTGCCCGCCATGATTACAACTGACGGTCCGTCCGGCATCCGTCTCGGTGCTTACTGCTCGCTTCTTCCGAACGGTGCTGTTCTTGCCTGCTCCTTTAACCGCAAGCTGGTTACCGAACTTTATGCTGAGCTTGGCAAGGAAATGAAGGACAGAGGCAGTGATATTCTCCTCGCTCCTGGCATGAACATTCATCGCAATCCTCTTTGCGGCAGAAACTTTGAATACTTCTCGGAGGATCCGCTTCTTTCCGGTGAGACTGCCGCAAGCGTTGTCATCGGGATTCAGTCTCAGGGCGTATCAGCCTGTCCGAAGCACTTTGCCTGCAACAATCAGGAAACCAACCGTATTTACAACGATTCAAGAGTTTCAGAAAGAGCGCTTCGGGAGATTTACTTAAAAGGCTTCGAAATCTGCGTCAAGAAAGCGGAGCCGAAAAACATCATGACCTCCTACAACAAGATCAACGGTGTCTGGGGTCATTACAACTACGATCTTTGTACAACGATTCTCAGAGGCGAATGGGGCTACAAAGGCAACGTCATGACCGACTGGTGGATGAGAAACAGCGAATCTCCGGAATTTCCCGGAACCCGCAATCAGGCCTACCGCGTCCGGGCACAAGTTGACGTGCTCATGCCCGGCGGAAGCCGTCTCGGCTACCGCATTCCCGACGGCTCAATCAAGGCTTCTTACAAAGCAAAAGACGGTATCACGCTCGGCGAGCTTCAAAGAACCGCCATGAACGTACTGAGATTTGCCATGAATAAGCTTGACTAATATGGAAAAGGAGAAAATATTATGAAAAAGACAATCAAAAAAACACTCTCTCTGCTTCTTGCGGCCCTGATGCTCTTTTCCGTTTGCTCGGTAAGCTTCGCTGTCGGCGAAGAGGATACAACAACTGAGCCTGTTACCGGTTTTACGGAAAAAGATTTTCTGACAACCAAGGGGACAAAAATCGTCAATGCCGAGGGCAAACAGGTCACCTTAAAAGGTGTCAACCTCGGTTCGTGGCTGATTATTGAGGACTGGCTTAGCCCTTATGAGGAAGCGACAGACAACCTGAACATTTTCGACACGCTTACTGAACGCTTCGGCGAAGAAAAAGCCTATGAGCTGATGAACATCTATCAGGACAACTGGATTACCGAATATGACCTTGACGAAATCAAGTCAATGGGCTTTAACTGTGTCCGTGTTCCGTTCTGGTTCCGCAACTTCTACTATGACGACAACGGCAGAAAGATTCTTGACGAAAACGGCAACTGGGACTTCTCCCGCCTTGACTGGGTTGTCAGCGAGTGCAAGAAAAGAGAACTTTACGTTATTCTTGATATGCACGGCGCCGTCGGTTACCAAAGTGATGCCCTTCACAACGGCAAAAAAGGCGGATGCGGACTTTTCGACAAGACCGAGCAAGGCGAACGGTACAGAGAGCTTACCGATGAGCTTTGGACCGCTATCGCCGAACGCTTTAAAGGCGAACCGACCGTTGCCATGTACGATCTTCTCAACGAACCGATGTGCGACGTAAACTGCACCGAGGTAAAAAGAAGAGTCAACAATGAATGGATCTACACCCGTCTTTACGACACCGTCAGAGCCGCCGACCCGGATCACATCATCACCATGGAATGCATCTGGACTGCCGCCGCGCTTCCCCACTCGTTCTTCAAGGGCTGGACAAATGTTGTTTATCAGCTTCATTTCTACAACAATAACAACGCAATTTTCAATTTCTTTGTTCTGATGTCACGGCTCTATCAGTTTAACGTTCCCCTTATCATGGGTGAGTTTTATCCGCTCGGCACAACAACATGGAATAATTGCTTCAAGACGATGAACACCCTCGGCGTCAGCTGGATGCTTTGGACATATAAAGCAGCAGGACACGGTATGTGGGAATCCGATTGGGCACTCAGAGGCAGCAAAGACGGCTTCGAAAGAGCCAGACTTCAGACGGACAGCTTCGAAGAAATCGCACGCAAATGGGGCGAATGTATGAGAACCGAAAACGGCTACCAGGACACCGGTCATTATGACAAGAACGTAAAAGATTATTTATAAGTTGGATTTAAGCCAATAAAGAGAATCTCCTATATGAACAGATAAAACCGGAAAGTTCGTTCATATAGGAGATTCTTAATTTTATGGGATGGGTGGTTCAGCGATTGACAGGAATTCCAAAATGTATAAAATTCTCACTTCACATGAAACCGTTTAAGTCGCAAGTGCGCTTTTAATCTCACTCGACCAGCCAACAGTCTGCATAATGCCGTCAGAATCTTCACTGCCGACATGATAATACGTTTTTCCGTCGTCACCAAGAGCATAATCACCGTAAACCTGAATCGTAACACCATTGTCCAACTTTGCAATATACAACGGATGCATGAGTTGGAGCTGCTTATGTACTGTCATTTTAATTCTTCCTTTGCTTTTAAAGCTTAGTGGTATAATTTTATTTTAGCACACAAGGTTACAAAAATCAATAAAATAGTGAAAATATTTCACTATTTGTTCAGAATGTTCTGCTCATTCAGCGGTGCAAATACTCGCTGTTTACAGAGTAAAAACGCCATTATTCACTATTCAATATTCATCATTCATTATTCATTACAAAAATCCGTTCTTCTTGATGAATAGTGAATATTGAAAAATGAAGAATGAATAGTACAAAGAAAAATCCGCCCTCAAAGAGAACGGATTTTTCTTTGGTGCCGGTGGTGGGACTCGAACCCACACGGTATCGCTACCAACGGATTTTGAGTCCGTCACGTCTGCCAATTCCATCACACCGGCGTTACCGATAGATTATATAATAATTGCCGATTGATGTCAAGCCTTATTTCTAACTTTTCTAAAGTCAATAACAAGAAGAGTCGTGTTTTCTCTATTCTTGTATATTGTAGCTGAAGAAAAATTACGGTTGATAAATTCCGCTGAAAATGATATGATATATAATATACATATAACGGAAAGGAGAATACTATATTGAATCAGGCTGACACGAATTATCCGATTACCCTTGCGGCTTATGATGATTACAATGAGCTTTTACGTTTTGAAAACAAAGTATTTAAAACAAGCTTTACCAAAATTATGCCGAAACTATACAGAGACAAAGAAAAATGTACCGAAAGCCACATTGTTATCAAAGATAACGGCAAAATCATCGCCGCCCTCGCCTTTTATGACACAAAGCTTCTTTTGGGCGACAGCGAAATGAAAGCATTGGGTATCGGTTCAGTTGCCGTAGACAAAAAATACAGAGGCCGGGGGCTTATGAGAACGCTTTTGGAGGAAGCGGACAAAATCGCCGCCGAAAAAGGTGCTGAGGTTGCCGTTCTTTCGGGCTACCGCCAACGGTACAGCCGTTTCGGCTTCGAAAGAGGCGGAATTCACCACACCTTTACGCTTTCGAACTACTTTATCAATCACTTCAGGTCGAAAAAGAAGCTTAAATTTCAGGATCCGTTTTCGTCCGCAGATTTATTACAGAAGTGCGCAAAACTGTACAACTCAGAGATTAACCGTTGGGAGCGGAAAGAAACTGAATTTTCGGATATCATCTCAACCTGGAATCTCGATTCATACGCCGTTTTCGACGAGCACCGACTCTTAGGCTTTCTTATAAGCGAAAGAGATGAAATCAAGGATATTTATCTCAGTAACCCCGTCGACGTCGCCGAAGTGCTTTATGCGTTCGCCAAATCAAAGCATCGTTGGACACTTCATGTAAAGGTCACAGATTTTCAAAAGGAGCTTATCAGAGAGCTTTCCGGAATCAGCGACGAGCACAGAATTTCCGAGGATGCCTCGTACAAAATTTATGATTTTAAGTCGTTTATTGAAAAAATGCTGAAATACAAAGCGAAAAGAACGGAGCTTGTCGACGGCGAAGTTTCCTTGAAAATCGACGGTAGAGGGATTCGAATCAGGTGCGCCGGCGGCGTCCCCGACATCAGCGAGTTTGACAACGAGAATGCAGACATTAAAACCGATGCCGTTACAGCAACACGGTTTTTGACAACAGGCTTTGGCATTGAGGAGTTTAACAATCCCGTTGTGAATGCATGGTCGCCGATCTGTCCGGTCAGTATATCCACCATCGATGAGGTATAAACAAAAAGCGAGGCACAGTTTTGCGCTTCGCTTTCATTATTTTATGTAAGGTCAGGAAAGCATCAGCTTTTTATCAAGACCTCTTTTTTGGATAACGGCTACAAGCAAAAGTCCAACCGTCATACACACTGCAAATTCACCGAGGAACACACAGCCGGCCTGCGTCAGGAAGCTTGCAAAATGAAACGGTCCTTCGATAAAGAAGATTTCAATTTCAAGTCCGATGATAAGCCCGTTGAAAACCGCCGGCATCAATGCCGACAGGATCGGCAGATTTTTCACGCAGACATTCCGCAGAAGATACATCGCCATTGCCGCAAGAAGCGACGCGAGCGACCCGAGAATCATATCAAGCGGCAGAACACTGACATTCATCAGATTTGCCACGACGCACCCGATCGTCAGTCCGGGGATAGCCGCCGGGGTAAATACGCTTAAAAGTGTCAGCGCTTCGCTTAGCCGGAACTGAACCGCCATCGACGTTGTTCCGGGCAAAAGCAGGTTTTGCGCATAGGTTAAAGCCGCATAGAGTGCGGCGATGATGGCCGCCTGTGCGATAAACAGGACTTTTTTGTTTGCCTTACTATTCATTTTTCATGCTCCTTTAGTTTTGATTTAAAGCAGACGGTTGGTAAAACTGTTTTGATTTCCGTCTGCTTAAGTCAGGAAGGTTTCGAACTGACTATTATCTATATCATCATACGTTGTTTCATTCAGACAGCGTATGTTATTTTTGTCGCATGGCGACACCACTCCCGGGGTAGAGTCAGCTAAATTTTTACCCGCATGCCCGAGACGTGGATTGAACTGTAATTATTGTTTATTTCTCCTCCTTAATTTTCAGTGCCGCACCGACAAAGCCCGCAAAAAGCGGATGCGCACGGTTCGGTCTTGATTTGAATTCGGGGTGAGCCTGTGTTGCGACGAACCACGGGTGATCCTTCAGCTCGCACATTTCGACGATGTACTTATCCGGCGACACGCCGCAAAGCACCATACCGGCGCTTTCAAGCCGGTCACGGTAGTCGTTGTTGACCTCGTAGCGGTGACGGTGACGCTCATGAATGAGCTGCTGACCGTAGCACTCGTACACCTTTGTGCCGTCCTTGAGTGCACAGGGGTACTGACCGAGCCGCATCGTTCCGCCAAGGTCGGTGACACCTTTTTGTTCATTCATCAGGTCAATAACCGGGTGCGTCGTTTCGGGGTCAATTTCACTGCTGTTGGCATCCGCAAAACCCAATACGTGACGGGCAAACTCGATAATCGCAATCTGCATACCGAGGCAGATTCCGAGGTACGGCACTTTGTTTTCTCTTGCGTATTTTGCGGCGGCTATTTTGCCCTCGATTCCTCTTGAGCCGAAGCCGCCCGGAACAAGGATTCCGTCCACATCTTTAAAGATTTCGGCGCTGTTCTCCTCTGTGACGGTCTCGCTGTCAATCCAATGAATATTGACCTCGCTGTTATGCTTGATGCCGGCGTGCTTTAACGCTTCGGCAACGCTCAGGTACGAGTCATGCAAAGCAACGTACTTTCCGACAATGGCGATATCGACAGTCTTTTTCAGATGCTTGTTGCGGTACACCATGCTTTCCCAATCGGAGTGATCGGGTTCAGCGCATTCGATACCCAGACGCTTGATAACAACGTCGGCAAGACCCTCTTTTTCAAGGGCAAGCGGAATTTCGTAAAGCGTCGGCATATTGTTATTTTCGATAACGTTTTCTTTCGGCACGTTGCAGAAAAGGGCAATCTTCTGCTTGGCACCGTCATCAATCGGGTGTTCGGTACGAAGAACAAGCACATCCGGTTGAATTCCGATACTTAAAAGCTCCTTGACGCTGTGCTGAGTCGGTTTGGTTTTCAGCTCCTGCGAAGCGGCAAGATACGGAACGAGCGTGACATGAATGTGCATGCATTTATCCGTGCCGTATTCCTGCGCAAACTGACGGACAGCTTCAAGGAAAGGCTGACTTTCAATATCGCCGACCGTACCGCCGATTTCGACAAGCACAACGTCCGCCTGATTATTGTTCAGGGCGATTCTGCGCTTGATTTCGTCGGTGATGTGCGGAATAATCTGAACTGTCTGACCGCCGTAAACGCCTTTGCGTTCGTTCTGAATGACGGTCATATACACTTTACCCGAGGTCATGTTACTGTTCTGCGTCAGGCTTTCATCGATAAAACGCTCGTAATGACCGAGGTCAAGGTCGGTTTCCGCCCCGTCATCGGTGACGAACACCTCGCCGTGCTGAATCGGGTTCATCGTGCCCGGATCAACATTCAGATACGGGTCAAGCTTCATGACCGAAACCTTAAGTCCTCTGTCTTTCAGAAGTCTGCCGAGTGAAGCGGCGGTAATGCCCTTACCGAGGCCGGAAACAACGCCGCCGGTGACGATAATATACCTCGTTTCCATTGAAAATTCCCTCTTTCTTAAATGCTTTCTTAAAAAATAAAAAATATGGACGAATTATACTACTATGCAAAATAAATTGCAATAATTTAACGGAAAAAAGTCGGTATTTGTTCTACTTAAATTGCGGCAAGTGTCGCTTCACATGCCGCTTCGGGCGCATATTCCATCATCATGTGTCCACCCTCGGAAAAAGCTACGGTTTTCGTGCCCTCGGGATCGGCAGCAAGGATTGCGTTCAGGTTGTCCGCCGAAGCAACTTTATCGTTTTGAGCCGTAACAATCACAACGGGAACGGTAAGAGCCGAAAAGCTTTCAAGATCGGTTGCTTTCGCATGAGACGCCATGATTGCAATTCCGGCACCCGTACCTTTTATCTGAAGCGGTGCGGCAATTTTTGAAACATCGTACTGCCTGGCATAGTCAGCGTCGGAAAAGCTCATAGCCACAAGCATTCTCATCACGCACGGAATTCTTGTACCGACAGAAATCAGACTTTCGAACATTGTTGTTACAATCGAAGAAGATACAATCATATTCAGCGGCTGACCGATTGCAGAGGTTGACTGCGGTGCAAAAAGGAAAAGCGCACTGACCAAATCAGGGTGCTCGGTTGCCACATTGATAGCAATGCCGCCGCCCATCGAGTGACCGCCTAAAATCCACTTTCCGCCAAGGCTTTCCATGAGTGCGTAAACAAGCTCTTCCCGGTCAAGAAGCTCGGTTTTCTTCGTTTCTCTTGAAGAATAGCCGAAGTTCGGTAAATCAAGCGTCACAACCTTATAGCCGTTTTCGGCATATTCGGCGGCAAGCCCCTCAAAGCTTGCAGAAGAAAGTCCAAAGCCGTGAAGAAGCAGGATTTGTCCCTTTTCGGCGGTTTCGGCCGGATAAGTTCTGTAATGAAGCGTATAGTCGCCGACTTCAAAGAAGCTGCTGTTTTCAAACGGCAAAACCGGTTCATTTTCGGCGGCAAAAGCAACGCCTGTCAGAGAAAAAACAAGAAGGATTGAAAGAACGATACTGAGTACTTTTTTCATAATAATTATCCTTTCTGTATGTATAATAAACCAAGCAGACGGCAAGCAAAGACACTGCTCCCGTCTGCTTAACATTATTGGTTATCCTCTTCGAATTTTTTCATGAAAGCCACAAGCTTTTCGACGCCCTCAACCGGCATCGCATTGTAAATCGACGCTCTCATTCCGCCGACAGTGCGGTGACCTTTAAGGTTGACAAAGCCGGCTTCTTCGGCTTGCTTGATGAATTTTGCGTTCAGCTCGTCGCTGTCGGTGACAAACGGAACGTTCATAAGCGATCTGTCCTCGGGGACAACCGTACCCCGGAACATCTTGCTCGCATCAAGAAAATCGTAGAGCATCTTCGCTTTCGCTTCGTTGCGAAGCTTCATCTTCTCAAGTCCGCCGAGATTCTTGATCCATTCGAGAACAAGCTTGCAGATATAAATTGTGTAACACGGCGGCGTATTGTACATCGAACCGTTATCAGCGTGAATCTGATAGTTGAGCATCGTCGGTGTGATGTCACGGGCGTGACCGAGCATATCCTCACGGATAATACAGATGGTAAGCCCTGCGGGCGCAACGTTCTTCTGGGCACCGCCGTAAACCATAGCAAACTTCGAAACATCGAGCGGCTCGGATAAGAAGCACGAGGAGATATCGGCAATCAGCGGAATATCTCCCGTGTCGGGCAATTCATGGTAAACGGTGCCGTAAATCGTGTTGTTCATGCAGATATACACATAGTCGGCGTCGGGTCTGAAATCCTCTCTCTTTGTCTTGGGGATATAAGTAAAGGTCTTGTCAGCCGAAGAAGCGACAGCTTTGGCGTCGCCGTACTTTTGCGCTTCGGCAAGTGCCTTTTTCGCCCACTGACCGGTTACGATATAGTCAGCCTTACCGCTCTTATTCATGAAATTAAGCGGAATAGCGGCGAACTGCGTCGAAGCACCGCCCTGAAGAAACAGCACCTTATAGTTATCGGGAATGTTCATCAGCTCACGCATGAGAACTTCTGCGCCGTCGATAATCGTTTTATAGATTTTCGAACGGTGAGACATTTCCATAACAGACTGGCCGCTTCCCTGATAATCGAGCATCTCGGCGGCGGCTTTATTCAATACAGATTCGGGCAGCATCGACGGACCTGCCGAAAAATTATAGACTCTTGACATAGGTATAACCTCCCGGTTAATAACTTTTGATTTTTTGTCTTATATATTATAGTAGTGTCAAAAAAATTTGTCAAATCCTTCATTCTTTCCTTAAACACTTTAGATGCGGAAAAATCAACAAATATCACTTATAATTTTTGTAGATTTTAATAAATTTTACAAAATTGCTTTATTCTTCAGCTTTTTTGTTGTATAGTATATCAGAAGAAAAATTTTTTCAGGGAGGCACTTTGTATGGCACAAAATCATGAAGTAACCGAAAGACACAATCTTTTAAATCCCGACGGCACACTCGCCGAGCCGGGCTGGTCAAAAAGCCTGATACAAATCTATAACAGAGAAGATATTGCCGCACCGAAGTTCCGTATCAAGGAATGGGACTATTACCTGATTCTCTGCGACAAGCACGCAGTCGCCCTCACCCTCTCCGACGACGGCTATATCGGTATGCAGTCTGCTTCGCTTCTCGTTTTTGACGACGAGAATCCGTGGGAACACACAAACTCCGTTCTCAACTTCTTCCCGATGGGCAAATACAAGCTTCCGAGAACAAGCGAAAGCGGCGACATTCACTATCACGACAAGGCCCTTGACATGGACTTTGTCAACGACGGCAGAACGAGACACATCTACGGCGAATACCGCAACTTTAAAGACAAAAAGCCGCTCAAGGTTGATATCACCCTTGAACAGCCGCCGATGGACACCATGGTTATTGCCACACCTTGGAAAGAAAACAAAAAGGCGTTTTATTACAATCAGAAAATCAACTGCATGAGAGCCTCGGGCTATGCGGAATTTGACGGTGTACGGTACGAATTCAACCCCGAAACCGATTTCGGAACGCTTGACTGGGGCAGAGGTGTCTGGACATACGACAACACCTGGAACTGGGGCAGCGGAAACGGCTACATTAACGGCAAGCCGTTTGGCTTCAACATCGGCTACGGCTTCGGCGACACAACAGCCGCAAGTGAAAATATTCTCTTCTATGACGGTGTGGCGCACAAGCTTGACGACGTGACATTCAACATTCCGTCAACAAGCTACACCGACCCGTGGACGTTTACCTCGAGTGACGGTCGGTTTGAGATGGATTTCAAGCCCGTTATCGACCGAAAAGCTAAAATCAGCCTGAAGGTCATCGAAACCGACCAGCATCAGGTATTCGGAAAACTGACCGGCAAGGCAGTTCTTGACGACGGAACGGTACTTAATGTAAAAGACCTGATGTGCTTTGCAGAAAGAGTAAGAATGAAATACTAATAAAATATCCGGAGGTTCAATATGAAAACGTTAGTCATCGGCGCAGGCGCCATCGGTACAACCGTTGCAGTTCTCACAAAAGAAGCAGGCTATGACATCAGCATTCTTTGCCGCAGTGAGGAAACACAAAGAATCATCAGTAAAAAGGGTCTTACCTTAAAGGGAGCGAAGGGCGAACACACCGTCCACTTCACCTGCTATAAATCAATCAAAGAAATCGGCGACAACAAATTTGACATCTGCTTTATTGCGACCAAATATGCCGGCATGGCGCAAGCAGCAAAAGATATTCTCCCCTGTCTTAAAGAAAACTCACTTGTTGTCGGTATGCAAAACGGTATCTGCACTTCTGAGCTTGCCGGAATCGTTGGAAACGACAGATCCGTCGGCTGTATGCTCGGCTACGGCGCAACAAGGCTGTCGGCTACCGAGGTTGACATGACAAGTCTCGGCGAAATGTATATTGGCATGCCCGGCGGACTTCACCCGGGTACACTCGACTATCTCAAGAGTATGCTCGACTGCATCGTTCCGACGAAGATTTCCGACGACATCACAAGACAGCAGTATTCGAAGCTGATTATCAATTCCTGCATCAACGCCACCTCCGCCATCACCGGCAAAACGCTCGGCGAGGTTATCGGCGACATTCGGGCAAGAAAGCTTTTCCTTGCGATTGCAAGAGAGGGTATGCACGTTGCCAAGGCGATGAAAATTGACGTTCCGAAGTACGGCAAAATGCTTGAATACAAAGCGTTGATGATTATGGATAATGCCGTTTACAACTCGCTGTGCCGCTACGTTGTATGGCTTGTAGCAAAGCTCAAGTATGCAAGCGTCAAGCCCTCCACTCTACAATCGCTTGAACGAGGAGAAAAAACCGAAATTGACATCTTTAACGGCTACTTTGCCGAAAAGGGAGACGAATACGGCGTACCCACTCCGGTCAATCACAAGCTGACCGAAATGATTCACGAAATTGAAAGAGGCGAAAGAAAAATAACCTCCGATAATCTCGAGGAGTTCAGAGGCGTGATATTTTAAGCTAAAAAAGAAGTGATATAGTAATGTACTTTGGCTTTTTTAAGGGAATGAAGTATGGCAAATGTTGTGATGATTTTAAATCATACAAAAGGATAATCAATGACCTTTCAAAAACTGAGATATTGCAGTATATCAAAGCGCTTCCGATTTCAGCGATAGTACCTATGTCCGTTGTAGATATTTTTGACGGGCAGATAATTGAGCAAGCCGGTATTATCGAAGACGGTGATTTTATATTTCCTCTTGATTTTATTCATTATTATGAAAAATATAATATCGGAATCCCAAAAGAATATGAGAATTATATTAAAGATAAGATTTAAGGCACATGAGTTAAAATCAACTAAAAAAATCTTCTACAATGTGTAGCATCATTGATTTTTGCTAAGGATAAAGGAAGTCGGGGTTCCGGCTTCTTTTTGTTGATTTTTGCGGCGGGATTGTGTAAGATATTTGTGGAAAACTATCCGGCAAATCGGAATTTGAGGAGGAGAACATACATGAAATACAAAGGAACGCTTATTGTTGTAAAAGATTGTAACCGTGCTCTAAAGTTCTATAATGATATGTTTGGATTTCAACTGCTTCAAGATAACGGTGGAAATATGGAATTGACGAATAACTTGTATTTACAGGAATCGGGTTACTGGGAACAGTTTACAAATAGAAGCATAATTTCAAAGAGTAATCAGTCTGAATTATATTTTGAAGAGCCTGACATAGAACAATTTGTAGAGCGTCTTGAGACGCTTTACCCTGAAACCGAATACGTCAATCACCTGATGACACATAGTTGGGGGCAAAAGGTGGTCAGATTTTATGATCCTGACGGAAATCTGATTGAAGTAGGAACACCTGTGTAATATGGCATGACAACTTCCGGCTTATCGAATTACACATCATAAAACAGAAAAGCATAATAGCAAAAATAGTCGAGAGAATCCTTATCGCATTGTTGTAAAATGCAGTTGTAAAGGAGATGAGAAGATGCTCGAACAGATTGATGCCGTTCAGCGAATGCAGGAGTATATCGAGAAGCACCTGTGTGAAAAGATTTCCTTTGCCGATATTGCAAAGGCATCGTTATTTTCACCCTGGTATGCAAGACGATTGTTCCTGGAATATACGGGTGTAACGCCGGCTGAATACACCAGAAAGCTACGGTTAAAGCAATCCGCTCTCAGATTACGGGATGAGGACGTAAAAATCCTGGATGTCGCCCTTGACTTCGGTTTCGGAAGCGTTGACGGATATCAGCGCGCTTTTCGGAAAGAGTTCGGCTACAATCCAAGTGAATACTCCGCCAACCCCGTCCCCTTGCCTCTTTTTACTCCTTACGGCGTAAAATTCAGATTTTTAGAAAGGAAAGAAACGACTATGAGCGCAAAAAATGTTTTTATTCAGGTAATTGACAAGCCCGAAAGAAAGGTTATTGTGAAACGGGGAAAAACCGCCACAGAGTATTGGTCGTATTGTGAGGAAGTCGGATGCGATGTCTGGGGCATGCTGGTCAGCATGAAATCTCTTTGCGGTGAGCCGGTTTGTTTGTGGCTGCCGAAAGCGTATATCAAACCGGGCACCAGTGAATATGTGCAGGGTGTCGAGGTGTCCGAGGACTATTGCGGAGAAATTCCGGACGGCTTTGATGTCATAGAGCTTCCGGCCTCAAAGTACCTGATGTTCCAGGGAGAGCCGTTCAAGGAAGAAGACTTCGAGCAGGCGATTACCGATATATGGGAATCCGAGAAGAAGTACGACCCGACTGTTATCGGATATCAGTGGGATGACTCGAATCCGAAAATTCAGCTTGAACCGATCGGCACACGGGGCTATATTGAGCTGTTACCGATAAAAGAATAAACTACGGTTCATCAAATTGAATATCGCAAGAAAGAAGTCGGAGCTTCCGGCTTCTTTTTTATTGATTTTCACGGCGGGTTTGTGTAAGATATAGGAGTAAAGCATGGAAAAATCAAAAATTATGGAGGATAGAAATGGCTATTACAGTAAATTTGTATTATACAGGAAAAAACGGCGCAGCGAGAGCATTTGCCGAAGAAATGGTATCAAGCGGAACAGTGCAACTGATTAAAAACGAACACGGAAACCTTAAATATGATTACTTCATAAAAATGGATGAACCGGAAACGGTGTTGCTGATTGACAGCTGGGAATCACAAGCGGCAATCGACTTACATCACGCTTCTCCCATGATGAAAACGATAATGGAACTGCGAGAAAAATACGATTTGCATATGCGTGTTGAACGATATATTTCCGATGAAACAGGCATTCCGGATAGTGACACAAAATATATACGAGAGTAAAGTTGCAACTATTGAACGTAAAACACAAGGCAAAAATTCGGAATTCAGTAAAACACTCCATTGGCTGATGGTCTGCTTATATGCGGTTATTGTCATGATTGCTGTAGTCTTGATCATTATCAAAAGTCCTTATTTACACTGGGATTTCAGTGACCTGGAAACCGCTGTTGTCTCAACAGCCTTTCACGCCTTTGAATGGCTGTTTGTAAGATCGGCACCGTTTATCCTGTTTGGGCGATCGTCGGCGTTTTTCTGACACGGAAAAAGGAGTACAACACTCGGTTGTGGCAGAAAAGTTCAGACGCAAGCTTTCAGTTTATCACAGCGACAAAGAAGACGGGCTTCCGGCTTCTTTTTTTGTTGATTTTCGCGGTGGTTTTGTGTAAGATATAGAAAGAAAGCAAGCTACAATCAAATTCATCAAAGTGTATGCTGTGATTTATTCAGAGGTTTTCAAGCAACAAATTCGGATTTATATAGGAAAGGATAAAGCATATGAAACATTGTGGAACACAAAGGTTAGAAACCGAAAGATTGATTTTAAGAAGATTTATCATCGAAGATGCCGATGCAATGTACAAAAACTGGGCTTCAGATGATGAGGTTACAAAATATTTAATGTGGCCTACACATACAAGTATTGATGTCAGTAAATCTGTTACAGAAGATTGGGTAAACTCCTATACGGATGAAAAGTTCTATCAGTGGGGTATCGTTTTAAAAGAACACGGTGACGAACCAATCGGCGGTATCTCCGCAGTTCATATGAATGAAGAGGTATCTATGGTCCATATCGGATATTGTATCGGAAGAAATTGGTGGCATAAAGGAATCACTTCTGAGGCACTAAAAGCTGTTATGGATTACTTCTTTGAAAAAGTTGAAGTCAACCGTATTGAATCAAGACATGACCCAAGAAATCCCAATTCCGGTAAAGTTATGCAAAAATGTGGAATGAAGTACGAGGGAACTTTACGAAGCTCTGATTGGAATAATCAGGGCATCTGTGATGCATGTTACTATGCGTTGTTAAAGTCGGAGCGATAACTACCGATTTATCATACTGCAGTTTCGAAGCAGTATTCTTGAGAAAAAGGAAGGACAATACTTTGAATCGCAACAAAGAAGCGTGTCACTGTAAAAATGTCACATACGGCATGATTGAGGATGCCGTTCAAAACGGCGCAGACACTTTGCAGCAGGTTATGGATGTTACCGGTGCAGGCAAAGGCTGCGGAAAATGTAAAGAATTTCTTGAGTATCTTATCCGAGACATTAAGGAAGAACAAGGAGACAGACCATGAGAATTTATGACATCATCGCTAAAAAGCGTGACGGATTCGAACTTACGGACGAAGAAATCGCCTTTTTCGTCAGGGGCTGCACTGACAAGTCGATTGTAGATTATCAGACCACTGCCCTATTGATGGCGATTTACCTCAACGGCATGACCGACCGGGAAATGATTACGCTGACGAATGAAATGGCGCACTCGGGCGACATGCTTGACCTGTCTTCGATACAGGGTATCACCGCCGACAAGCACAGCACGGGCGGCGTCGGAGATAAGACCACGCTGATTGTCGCTCCGATTGTGGCTTCCTGCGGCGTTAAAATTGCGAAATTGAGCGGCAGAGGTCTTGGGCACACCGGCGGAACGGTTGACAAGCTTGAGGCGATTGACGGCTTTCGGGTTTCGCTGTCGCCTGAGGAGTTTATCTGTCAGGTCAACGAAATCGGGATATGCGTTACCGGTCAGACGGGCAACCTTGCCCCGGCGGACAAAATCATATACGGACTTCGGGACGCCACGGCGACGGTCGGCAGTATTCCGCTGATTGCGTCAAGCATCATGAGCAAGAAACTCGCCGCCGGAG
This sequence comes from uncultured Clostridia bacterium, assembly GCA_945863885.1. Taxonomy (GTDB): domain Bacteria; phylum Bacillota; class Clostridia; order Oscillospirales; family Acutalibacteraceae; genus UBA6857. Next base: position 100,688 of record CAMAZY010000002.1, on the reverse strand, counting down.
CCGAATGTATCGTGCTCGACGTCAAGGCCGGCTCGGGTGCTTTCATGAAAACGCTTGATGAAGCCAAAGCACTTTCTCAAAAGATGATTGATATCGGCAAAGCAAACGGCAGAAAGATGGCGGCGGTGCTCTCGGACATGGACACCCCGCTCGGCAAGAACATCGGCAACACGCTTGAGGTCATTGAAGCCGTTGACGTGCTCAAGGGCGGCGTTCAGTCCGACTTGACCGAGGTATGCGTTGTCCTCGCCTCAAATATTCTTTCACTTGCCAAGGCTATTTCACTTGATGAAGCCGAAAAACAGGTCAGACGGTCGCTGTCGGACGGTTCAGCATACGAAGCCTTTAAAGCGCTCGTAAAGGCGCAGGGCGGCGATACTTCGCTGATTGAAAATACAGATAGATTCAAAAAGGCAGCGTTTTACCGTGAGGTGCCCTCCCCTGCTGACAGCTATATTTCGTCGATGAATGCGGAGACAATCGGGCTTTCAAGCGTTGTCCTCGGTGCCGGACGCAAAACCAAGGAAGATGTGATTGACTATACAGCAGGGATCATCTTAGAGAAAAAGACCGGCGAAGAAGTCAAAAAAGGCGAAGTGCTCGCCCGGCTTTATACCAACAACGCCGACAGCCTTGACGAAAGCGAAAGAATGCTTTTGTCTGCACTGAAGTTTTCCAAGGAAAAGCCGGTCGCAAAGCCGCTGATTTATGATGTAATGAGATAAGCCAAAAACAGGAGTTCCACGCCAACTCCTGTTTTTCATATTCAGTTGCCCTGTGAAAGGTCGTCGTTCTTGCAAGGTTTCGTTGTGCTTCGAAGGCTCTTGCGGATTAAAAGCCCCGAAAGAGCGTCCCAATTAAACGGAATCAGCGGATAAAGATAGGTGTAACCGGTCACCGTTTTCGTTGTAGCGATTACCAGAAGCACGATTACAAGCCCGGCAATCAGTCCCCACAACCGGAACAAGGCAATCAGGATCAGCAGCATGACCCGGAAGATTTTGATAGCATAGCCGAGTTCATAGCTTGGCTGTGTGAAATTCGAAATTGCCGAAAACGCCATGAACAACACAACCTCCGACACAAACCAACCCGAGGACACGGCAAATTCGCCGAGCACGAGCGCACCGACAACGGAAAAGGAATTGCTCAGGGCACTTGGGGTGTTGAGGGACGCAAGCCGCAGTGTGTCGATGACAAATTCAATAACAAGAAGCTGAATAATCAGCGGAACATCCGCCGGCTCATTGACGAGCACAAATTTTAACCATTCCGGCAAAGCCTCGCCGTACAGCGTCAGCAGATACCACACGGGAACCAGCAAAAGCGAAAGACCGAACACGACCGCCCTGATCCAGCGTAAAAAGGTACCGATCATAGGAGGAAAATAATAATCGTTGATGTCCTGGACAAAATCGAATATGCCTGTCGGGATAATCATCGCGGACGGCGAACCGTCGGCAAGAACAATAATGTTTCCGTCATACAGACAGGCGGCGGCTGTGTCCGGTCTTTCGGTGTATCGCACCTTCGGAAACGGGTTCCAAGGCTGATACGGCAATAAACATTCACGAAGGCTCTCCTGCCCCATGGCAAGACTCGTCACATCAATCGCTTCGATTTTTTTCAAAAGCGTGTGAAGCATTTTTTTGTCCACAGTCTTTTCAAGGTAGCAGACAACTATGTCGGTTTTCGATTCTCTTCCCACCTGAAAAGCCTTCATCGTAAGCATCGGATTTCTGATTTTTCGTCTGATGAGAGCCGTATTGAAAATGACAGTCTCTACAAATCCCTCATGAGAGCCGCGAAGTACCTTGTCGGACTCCGGCTCCTGTACGTCACGGGCGGGATAGGTTCGTGAGTCAATGATAATCGCCTTGTCGAGCCCTTGCATTACCATGCCGATCGCGCCCGACAAAACGAGGGTAGCAAAATTTTCCAGCGAGGTTTCCACGGCCGATTCAATATAGGTGATATGACTGTTGAGAAAATCCTCGGCGGTGTTGATGTCCTGCATCTCATCGGCAGTAACCTTACTCAGGTATTCGAGCATTTTTTCGAACATCGTGTCCTTAACAAAGCCGTCAATACAATAAAAGGTCGCCTTTTTTCCGCCGATCACCATTCTTTTTACAAGCATATCAAAGCTTTTGTCTACCCGAAGCTTTTTATTGACCGCCGTAAGGCAGTCCTCATATTTCCGGTCAAAATCGTTCATACCGTATTCTTCTCGCCTTTCCGATAAGTTCACACGGATATTTTTGACCGAAAACGAAAATTTATACGGACATAAGCCCCGGAACGTTCCGGTTGATGCCGACTAAATCGGTATAAAGCTCTACAATCGCATTCCAGGTCTGATCGCCGACGTTTCCGCTGACCGGAAGCCGGTAAAGCGACTGTACGGCTTCCACCGCGCGTCGTGTCTGCGGCCCGAATTCTCCGTCCACCGTAACGGACGGCACAGACGGGAAAGACTGTGAAATCCGTCTTAAAAAGGTCTGAAGCCTTGTGACATCGGGACCGCTTGCGCCCTCGGTGAGAATATAGCCGGGATAAATATACTGTAACGCTTCGTCGAAGCCTGACGGAAACGCACGAAGCAGATCGGTATATTGGTCAATGATTTCATACCATGTCCGGCTGTTGACAACACCCGTCACAGGCAGACCGAAATAACGCTGAAATGCTCTTACGGCATCGGCTGTTTGCTCCCCATATACACCGTCGATTTTCACCCGAGGAAGCGCATCGATGAAAAAGCCGATGAAATCGAGAAAATACTGAATCGTCCTGACATAGACGCCCCTTGCGCCGACACCGAATGACTGCGGAAAGAGCCGCTGTGCTTCGGTAATCGAAATGCCCTCGGAATAAAGCTCGGAAAGCCGTTTGACGGCGTTATAGATACGCTTGATGGAATACCATGTTGCTTTGCCGACGATGCCGTCGGGCGTCAGATTGAAAATTTGCTGAAACGCTTTGACAGCGTTTTCCGTCGTACGGTCAAAGACGCCGTTTTCATCGGGGATTCTCGGAATAAGCGGATAATTGCGGGCAATACGATTGAGTTGCTGCTGCAAGATTCTGACCTCCTCGCCGACATAGCCGAACCGGATCGGCGTACCCGGATAGGACGGAATATTCGGTCCGGTGTCCGCCCGTCTCAGGTCGAGATTATCACCGTAATAATACTGCAAAATCTCATAAGGCGTATAGCCCTGGTTGGCAAGCGCAACCGTTCCCCATTGAGAAAGACCCAGACACTGTACATTGATGCCGTCGCAGTATTCGGTATAGTACGGCTGAACAGAGCCCTGCACGACAACGTAAGTATTAAAAATTTCGTCTACGATTTCGGATATGTTCGAAAAATAGTCCCGATCGGGCTGAAACGCCTGGTCAAACTGCGTGGAGTTCGTGATGTCAAAGTCATAGCCCTGACTGCGGTAATATTCGTTATACACACGATTTAAGGCGATCGAAATCTGAGACAAAATATTCGCCCGGATTGCGCTTTCCGGCCATGTCGGGTAGATTTCGCTGGAAGCGACGTTTTTGATATAGTCCGTAAACGGCACGGTCACGTTTTCTGCCGGCTGATCGGGACGACCGAGATGCACGGTGATATATTCGGGGACAACGACGGGGTTTGCCATATCAGCCCTCACCTTTTTCCTGCATCAGAAGCTCATTCGGCTCGCTTTCGGTCGTGACCGTAGTCGAATCCGAGCCGGACTGACGGGGAACAAGACGAACTGTCTGAATCGACTCAACGCCGGAAAAGACAGGCACACCTAAATAGTTGCGGCTGACAAAGTTCGGCTGTGTAACAAAAACGTCGTATTGCGAATACGGTTTGATACTGCCCGGCGCAGAGGAAAGAGATTTGCCCGGTGCGGAAAGCCTGATATTATCGACAATACCGCTTGAATCCGTGTAGCCCTCAAAGATAATCGGATCTTCGCCGCTTCGTCTGACAAGCACCCTTGCCGACGAAATCGGGTATACCTGCTGTGCTGCATACACCTGCACCTTCAGCGTCCCGAACGAATCGTCTTCGGGATCATTTGTTTCTTCTTCGGTATTCATCGCACCTTCTATAGCTTCCGCCATGACGGGTTCGGCTTCTTCCGGCGTATCCGTTTCCGATGACATGCCCGGTTCGTTGTTATCTTCTGCCTGCGTCACAACATTAACAGAAACCGCTTCTTCCGCCTTTCCGGCTTTTAATTTCTCTTCTGCTGTCGGCTCAGACTGGCTCAACAACTCCTGCTCAATCGAACGGCGGTTGGCGTCGACAAGTTCTTTTTTGTATCGTTCCATCATCAAGTCAAAGCTATTCAAAAAATCACCCTTTTCATAATGTTTCTGTGACATTATATGAAAAAGGGTGATTTTGTGATACTTATTTGGTTTTTATTTTTTGAAGCGGATTACATTGAACGAAAGCGGTTTAAGATTGGCTGTTGTCGTGTTGCCGTCAGTCTTCGGGACAGGATTACTGTGCATCGTAACCTTTTCGCAGTCAAAGCCGTTTTCTTCGAGTACACCGAAGCCGTCCATCGATTCGAACGAAACCGCTTGATAGCCCTCAAATCCTAAAAGCTTGAGTTCAAGAAGCATGTTTTCATCCATCGAGCGGTTAACACCGAAGAATACGACCTCGTCGTTTTTCTCGTCATAGGTAAGAATCGTCTCCAGATATGGTACATCGGTAAATTCCTTGCAATCGTACTTCGGGCTTTCGACAATCGGCTTCAGAGCGGATCCCCTTGCGTACTTGGACATCAGCTTAAACGGATAGAAAATCGTCTGACGGAAGGCTCTGCCGCCGTTTTCGGTCATAATCGGCGCGATGACGTTGACAAGCTGAGCGAGGCAGGCAATTTTCACTCTGTCGGCGTGACGCAGAAGCGTGATGAGCATACACGCCACAACAAGAGCGTCCTCAAAATTATAGATATCCTCAAGCTGATGCGGAGCGGTTGACCACTTTTCAACGTAATCGCCGTTAGAATGATACCAGACGTTCCACTCGTCAAAAGAAAGGTTAATCTGCTTTTTGGTGCGCTTTTTCGCTTTGACAAAGTCGCAGGTGCAGATAATACTGTATATGAAGTCGTCAAGCTCCATGGACTTGGCAAGGAACGAGGCGGTGTCACCTGTTTTATTGTCATAGTACTGATGAAGCGAAACGTAATCTACATTGTCGTAAGCAAGGTCGAGAGTAGTCGCTTCCCAGTCGCCGAACGATTTCATGTGACGGTTTGAAGAACCGGAAAGTACGGTTTCGATAGACGGATCAACCCATTTCATCAGCTTTGCCGCTTCGTTAGCGGTTCTTCCGTATTCATAGGCGGTTTTGGCGCCCATCTGCCAGTGTCCGTCCATTTCGTTGCCTAAGCACCAGAGCTTGACGCCCCACGGGTCTTGATAGCCGTGAGCGCGGCGCAGATCGGCATATTTCGAGCCGGACGGGTGGTTACAATATTCGACAAGTGCTCTTGCCTCATCGGGACCTCTTGTGCCGAGGTTGATCGCCAGCATCGGGCTTGTTTTCGCCTTTTTACACCAGCGCATGAATTCGTTCGTACCGAATTTGTTCGGCTCGGTAACGCCCCACGCAAGCTCGAGTCTTGCCGGTCTTTCCTCCACGGGGCCAACGCCGTCCTCCCAGTTATAGCCGGAAACAAAATTTCCGCCCGGATAACGCACAACCGACACGTCAAGCTCATTTATCAGCTTGATCACATCCGTCCGAAAACCCTCCTCATCAGCAAGCGTGTGTTCGGGCTCATAAATGCCGCCGTAAACCGCACGTCCGAGATGTTCAATAAAAGAGCCGAAAATACGGCGGTCAATTTCGCCGATTTTCATTTCCGCCGCAGCGGTAACCTTTGCTTTCATATCTGTTCCTCACTTTTTGACTTTAAAGTTGAAAACAGTCTATCATAAATCGGGAAGCGTGTAAAGATAAAATTTTAAAAAATTGAAGTAAAATTGCCTTTCATATTTGCCAAGTAAATATTTCATTGTGAAACTTTTTCGTATCCGCAGGATAGTTCAATCACAGCAGGCGAATTTCATTAAAAAAGCACTTGACGAATCAAGTGCTTTTTTCGATGGTGCGGATGACGGGACTTGAACCCACACAGTATTGCTACCACTAGAACCTGAATCTTACGTGCCAACTGCACATCGCCAAACCGTCGCATTTTCGGAATACTTCACTCATTCGCCCAATCAAAAAACGGTGTTAAAACCTAAATTCAACAAGTACTTTTTTCGTACAGCAATCCGAAAAAACAGCAGATGTAACGTAACCTTGCGTAAGACTATTACACTTTTTCACTCGTAAGACTAAACAATCCCTGAAAAAAGTCTTATTCGCATTTCATCAAGGATATTTTGTCTCAGTCCATAATTATCATATTGAAAATCTTGTAAAAAGTAAAGTGGTTTCGCAAAAAAACTTGTAAGAAGTTTAGCTAATTCTACAATTTCCCCATAAAATTATAGATTGCATTTTAATGTGTTTAAACAAACTTATTTGAATAAAGGCTACCATTTTTAACGGTTTTAAAATCTTTTTAAGTCATATTTAATGGTAGCCTTGTGTTTCTTAAACACTTTTAAAGATTAAAGGGTTTATTTTTAAAATTTAATTATCCTCATCATTAGGATTAAATCATCCATATGAGCATTTAATCAAATTCGATTCTTATCGAGAATAATTGGAATTCGACCCACTTTAATCGGTTTTCTAACAATCCAATTCGTAGTAATATTTATTTCACTATTGCCGTCTGAGTTCTTTTTTATTAAAAAGCTTATGCCCTTACTGGATAATACCGCTTCATACCTTTTGAGCTCAGCACTAAAGTGATTAACTGCTTTTGGAAAAGTTTCTTCTTGATAAAGATTTTCATCATTTTCGGACATATATTTCTTTAATGACTTATATAAAAAAGTCATAGTACTGCACCATTCACCACCATTTTCCCTGAGGAAATCTCCCAGCAAACGAACCAATACAGAATTTTCACAAGTTATTTCCATTTGTATCTTATTATTAGCTCTCAATATTTCATCAAATTTCTTACCTTTATTTCCCATAGCTTCGGCTATGGCATAGCCAAATCGATGGAAGTCTGCCAACCTTATAGGATTATCAATTTTTATCTCAGGCAATATATTTAGAGCAGCGGAAACCAAATCAAAAATTCCACCCAAAATATATGGTAAATCCTTTTCAAAGGAATTCTTTACTTCTTCGTCTCCAAAACGCTTATTGCCATTGTCTACAAAAAGTTTTGTGTTAAAAAACAAAATGCGTTCCGCAAGGTCAGCACGAAAAACAAAATTGGATATACCATTAAAACACATACTGCTTTTTAGATGACAGCAATCAATACTTTTATTCGTATAGTATTGTCTATCTGTCCAGCTTACACCAGTCATTACGCTACAAAGAAAGTCGCTTTGTTTTGCTGAGAGTTTCGATATATTATCAAAAGCTGTATAGTAGTTAGCGTTAAGTCTAACCCTCAAATTATTCAGTGAATCGGGTATAATTTCCAATTCACCATTTGAAGGATCAATAATTCTTTTAATAAATTTAGATAACGTGCTTTTTCCAGAGCCGTTAGTGCCATTGAGACAAACTGACGGATAGACAATATCAGGATTAAAACAGCTAGCTATATATACCATAAGAAGTAATTTTTCATCCTCAGATAAATTAAGGTATTTATACAGGCGCTCCCACCCTCTCTTACTTCTAATTGGTGTAACTTGTGATGACTGATCTTTGCTTTGTATAAAGAAAGGATAATTGTTAGGCTCAATACTCCAACCGTTTTTGTTTACCTTTACACAATTTCCGTCACACAGGTCATATATGATTGAATCCTCGTAAGATGCTATACGATATTTTGCCTCAGTCAACTCATTGTTATAGGCGAGATTTTTGATATAGTCGATACAATCTCTCAAAGTGGCATTGATAGGGAAAAAGCCAGTAAGATCCTTAAACTCACTTTTCACAAAGAAAGAAAATTCTTCACTATTTAGTGATAAATTACATTTCTTTCCGTTTCGGGTAATTTTTGCATAAATATCCGAATCCGTTCTTAAAAGTGGGTAGTTTTTCATCATATCAATTAAGATATCTTCTTGATCGGCTTTCTTACCCTTTTCAATTTTTTTCTTTGTGGTACTCATTTGGAGTTCCTCCTTTAAATTTTACAATGTCAGCCGTACAAGTTGCTTTTGAACGTCTGCAATATAAATAAAGGGAGAAATCAAAAACCCATAAGGCATTTATACAAGAAATCTTGAAAAAACGGCGTTTATTAATGATAAATCAGAATAAAAGCTCAATAAAAGTAAGCAAAATTCCGCAAAAATTTAGCACTATCGACCAAATTATCGGTAGTGCTACAGCTTATAAATTGTGCATATAGTAGATTTTTTGCAATTTTGAGTTTCAGCTTATTTCGGGCAATTTTAAGGTGTTTTTTATGCGTTTTAACATTTTTCTTATGTAGGTGTGAAAAGCTTAAAAAGCACGCTAAAAAAGACAAAAAAACGAATATTAGGTGGCATATTACTTTTCAATGATTTCCTTTCCGCAGTTAGGACAATAAAGCACTTTTTTCTCATTTCCTAATACTATGTCAATTATTATCCAAGTAACTGTGACCGCTATAATAGAGCCCCAAGTTGGAAGATTTTTAGCGTATGTAATAAACGCAACAATAAACGCAGGTATTAAAGGAATCAGAAAACGCTTACATAACGAATTTTTAGGTTTTACGACACCCATTAATCCTGAATAACCGCATTCTAAACAAGTACACTGTTTTAACTTATTATATGGTTTTAGCCGTTGTGCGGTTTGAGCTTTATCGCTGTTATTGCTTTCGTCTATTTGTTTATTCCCACAATTCGAACAAAAAGTCGAATCGTCTGACATTTGTGTTCCACATTTGTTGCAATACATTTCATTACTCTCCTCGCTGTTTAGTCCATTGTCCTCACATAGTCATACACTCCAGATAGACAATAATTTTCATCGTATACAATTATTCTATCGGTACTTGAATAATACAAGAATTTTATATCTGTAGAATCATTAATATGACAAATGTAACGGTAAAAATACCCAGTATCATCATTACCGCTAGTTGTTTCATTCAGATATATTGTTCCTATATGTTTCCAACCAATATACAGCTCTGCTGAATCATTTTCGGCATTTTTAATATAAAAGTTTTTACTTGTTTCATTACAAACATATATTTTCTTTGTGTACCAATCAGGAACGGTTTCATATTGTTTTTGTTGAATTTCTTTACCCTCACACTTTATTTTTGGCTCCAACAAAAATAATTGTCCAACTCCACGAAAATTTTCCACTTTTGAAGATACAATACAACGCTGATTTAGCACGCTCTTAAAATCATAATTACCATTGAGTTCGCTCTCATCATAGAAATACAGCTCTGAGCACACATACTCTTCTGTATCAAACTGATTAGAAATATAAACTGTAATAGGATTATCCAACTTTAGGCAGTATTGAGGAGATGTCAAATTGCTATTCTTAATTATTCCCTCTATCTCAATTTGTTCATCTGCTTTGATATTATACTCATGCTGGCTTCTGTTTTCTTGCCTTGTTTTGGTATCATAAGAACACGCAGAAATGCAAAATATTACTGTCATTGAAATAAGTATTAAGAATACTCTTTTCAAACAATTAACTGCTTTTTTTCGCATGATTATATTCTCCTATTATCTTATTTTCCATTACGGTCTAAGTAGCCGAAAATCAGTTTTACCGTATCAACTGCCATAGACTTTTCTGTCTCCGTTCTTCCGTTCATAAGCTGATTCCAAATACAAGACAGCGTGTTATTATTTACACTTACCGAATCCATAAGTATGTAATCCACCGTTATATCAAGGCGGTTAACAATCAGTACAAGATTTTCAAGGGTGATATGGCGTTCGCCTCTTTCTATCTGCCCTATGTAAGCTGTAGAGAGGCCAACATCTTCCGCTAGTTTTTCCTGTGTTAAATTCAGCTTTAAGCGTTCTTCACGTATACGCTTACCTAAAGCTATATAATCCAAATGCGTCCCCCTCACTTTCAATAGATATACATATTAAATTATATCTCTTTTCTCGGCTATTTTGAACGAGCGATATGTTTTATTGTTCTATGCTGATGGCTGTATTATTTCAACTTACGGCGATACGGCGGTACTTTTTCGAAAACCGTTTTCTTTTTTATTCTTAAGCTTTTGTTGACCATGGCTTTGCCATGGCAACTACGTAGAACTATAGTTTTGCTTGGCTTCGCCACCGTCTTACGACGGACGCAAAACCATAGTTCTATATTCTTATATAAAATAAGATAATTATTAAAATTCAATAATATTTTAGCTTTTCAATCTTTCAAAAAGAAAAATATTAGAATTGTGAGGCGAGCCGCAGCGAGCATCATAATTTATATGAACGGCGGTACAGAGCGGAGCGACCGCCGTTCATATTCATCTACCCAAATTTTATTAGAGAAAAACAGACTAAAGTATTCAGAAAGTATCTCCGTATCTCCGTAACCTTAAAATGAAAAAGCAAAACAGTTTTCAAGTTTTTATCTCCGTATCGCCGTTACACACTGTAGGCTGGTACTAATTATCAAAACCTATTATCCATACCAGCCTACCGTCTATCAGCCTTAGGAGTGCTTTATAGTTCCACCCATCAGGAATGCCTGACGGATAGAGAAAACGCAAAACGGTGTCAAAATTACGCTTTTCCAGACATATAACCGTAGTCCACCCGATGTGCTTAGAAATACACAATTTACCGTCTATATCTTTCAGCAGACCGTAAACACGTTTACTATCGGGAAACTGAGGAGACAGGCATTGCCGACAACCTTGCCTTATTGCTTGCTCTCCACTCATAGCAATATACACAGCCACCGTATCTCCTGTATCGGTAGAATCCTTGTTTTTGTATTTTCCCACAGCCAAACCTCCTCAGTAATTAAAGCCTATTTTTGCTTGATTTCTTACAGTACCTAAAGTATCGAGAGGATTATAATCACTATAATCCTTAGACAAATCACTACTGAACATATTGACATACTCTTTAACAACTGTTAAATCACTATGACCGAGCAGTTTTTGTAGTCTGAAAATGTCTCCACCGTTGAGAATCCAACGCTTTGCAAACGTATGGCGGTATAGGTGGGCTGAAGTTTTGCTTACCCCTCTGGACTTATTGTACTTAGCCAGCATTTCCTGATACGACCGAATCTCACCTTGTCCTCCATAGGAATTACAGAATACATAGTCATCAGGTTCGCCCTTGCGATAGGCAAGGTATTCTTTCAGTATAACAGCCAAAGATGAAGCCATAGGCACTATTTGAGCTTTTCGGTTTTTCATTTTGTTAAGCTGAATAACACCGTTATCAAAATCCAAATCCTGTATTTGAAGATTTAGGGCGGTAGATATACGGTTCCCAGTAGCAAGCAAGTAATTAGAAAACACCCATGTTTTGTACTCATTGAAATCACAGCGTTTAAGGTTAGGTTTTTTTAACAGTTTTTTCAGTTCTTCATCAGTATAGGTTTCTTTGATTCTCTTGTCAGCCTTAGGCAACTTGATTTTGAATGCAGGAGTAAATCCGTTATTCATAAGATAATAGAAAAATGCTCTGATATCCCTTATATACGATTGAACGGTTACATCGTTGCACCCTCTCTTTTGAAGATATAGGATAAACTCGTCAACAACGTCTTGACTAATCTCAGACGGTTTCAGTTCTTTGCCGTTAAGATACTTTTGAAACACTGAAAATCTTACCTCGTAGATTTCAAGTGTCTTGTCGGACAGGTTTCTTGCTCTGCATTTTGCCATATAATCGGTAAAACATTCTGATAAAGTAACCGTGCCAGTGTCAAGTGATTGCATTTTGATTTTTGCCATAAAAACTACTTCCTTTCATAAAAATATCACTCGTAGGACTGCTAAAATGAGCTTTGAAGTCTTACGAGTGATATTCTTCAGCCTTTCATATTATCTAAAAAGAAAAGACCTTGCAAACTGTAACAGTCTACAAGGTCGATGGTGCGGATGACGGGACTTGAACCCACACAGTATTGCTACCACTAGAACCTGAATCTAGCGCGTCTGCCAATTCCGCCACATCCGCATATATAAAATTGTAAAATAGCAAGATAAAATGTTTTCTGCGGACTTTTCCGGCAGACGCACTACCGCGTGACCGCTTGCGGTTCCCAAAATTTTTTTCGGCTTGGTGCGCCGAAAAATTTTGACCGCTGCGCCATGAAGCCCTCGCTTTTTCCGCCACAGGCGGCGCTTCGGCCTTCATGCTGCCAATTCCGCCACATCCGCATATATAAAATTGCAAAATAGCAAGATAAAATGTTTTCTGCGGACTTTTCCGGCAGACGCACTACCGCGTGACCGCTTGCGGTTCCCAAAATTTTTTTCGGCTTGGTGCGCCGAAAAATTTTGACCGCTGCGCCATGAAGCCCTCGCTTTTTCCGCCACAGGCGGCGCTTCGGCCTTCATGCTGCCAATTCCGCCACATCCGCATATAAACTTGATTATACAGAACGGATATGATTCACTCGAAATCATATCCGCCGTATTGGTGGAGATAAGCGGGATCGAACCGCTGACCTCTTGAATGCCATTCAAGCGCTCTCCCAGCTGAGCTATACCCCCAAGTGCTTAGTTATATTATCACAAAACGAGACGGTTGTCAAGCACTTTTTACATTTTTTACACACATTTCGCAAGAACTTGTTTCGTAAACTTTTTCCTATTTTTTTCACAATGATGAACAACTTAATAAAATTTCTTAACAGCTATTACATGACTATTAAGTTTCAATAATCATAATTAAATAGGCATTGCAAATATTGATTTCGCTCTTTTTTTGACTTATACTCCCTCTTGAAAGAGGTGGTATCAATGTCAGAAAAAACAAATCTGTTTCGTTTTTCGTTTAACAATTATGTCTTGCTCTTCGTCGTCAGCAGCTTGCTGGGATTTGCTGTCGAAACACTATGGTGTCTTTTGAAAAACGGCTATATCGAAAGCCGGAAGTCTCTTGTTCTCGGCCATATGAGTATTGCCTACGGCATGGGTGCTGTTCTGCTCACATTGATTCTTGTAAGATTTCAATCTTCTTCCGCTTTGAAAATCTTCTTTATTTCGTTTGTGACCGGTACTGTTACCGAATACATATGCTCTCTCGGTCAGGAAATTATTTTCGGCTCTGTCGCATGGGATTATTCTCATCTTCCCCTTAATATCAACGGAAGAGTGTGTCTTCTCTACTCCGTATTCTGGGGCGTGCTCGGCTTGGCGTGGACAAAATCTGTCATTCCGTTCATGGGCAAGATTTTCTCCGGAATTCACATTCCCTATGAGAACGTTTTTGTCGGGATCTTTCTTGTCTATTTCATATTCAACTGTATGCTTTCAGCCGGTGCAGCACTCAGAATGAACGAACGAGACGCCGGAAAATCACCTTCCAACTCGGTTGAACAGTTTTTTGACAACTACTATCCCGACGAAAAAATGCATAAAATCTATGCCAATTCCAGAAGCATCGAGGATATTGAAGCCAGAAATCCTCAGACCTCACAAAACGCAACCGGTTAATGGAGTAGTGCGAACCCGAGCGTTTTGAGCATATCATCGCATTTTTCAATTTCAAAACCGGCAACAGAGATAAGAAGAAGCGAATAACCGCCTTCTCTTCCTGCCGGTTTTATTTTTATACCTTTTCCAAACGCCCTTTCTGTCAGTTCTTCACTCGTCAGATCGGACTTAACCTTTATCCTGATAAGATATCCGGCTTCGCAGCGTTCGAAAATCAAGAAATCTCTGAACAATTGCTCAGCATGCGAACATACCGTTTTTGATTTTGTAATATACTGCTTTTGCTGTTTTCGAATCTGATAGGACAAATGCCCGTCCCGAAGATACTGACACAAAGCAATCTGCTCCGTCTTTGAGGCGGTCTGATTGTAATACCTGCCGCGCTTTTTGTATTCTTTTGACAAGGACGACGGCAACACCATAAAGCTGATACGGATCGACGGAATCAAAAGCTTTGAAAAAGTGCCGATATACACCACTCTGCCGTCGCTGTCTAGGCTTTGGAGAGAAGGTATCGACCGCTGATAGTACCGAAATTCACTGTCATAGTCGTCTTCAATGATCAGACAGTTGTTTTCTTTTGCAAAGCCCAGAAGCTCGGCTCGTTTATCCATTTTCAATACGCTTCCCCAAATGTCTATATGGGACGGCGACGCATATATGATGGCTCCGTCCGGAATCTGCGACAGTTCGTTATATTGAGCCGTACTGACATTTTTTCCGTGATCTTCGAAAACGGCTGTACCTTGTGCAAACTGAGGACCCAAAAAAGTAACGTTCCGCTTTGATTGGGTAATGGCGCAAAGAATCGCAATCAGGCTTTGCGTTCCGGCGGCAATCACAATCTGATCCGGTGAACAGATTACACCTCTTTGCCTGTTGACATAAGTGCAAATCGCATCTCTCAGATCGTACTCACCTTGCACTTCGCCGTAGCTCAAAAGACGTTCGTCCTGCCGTAAAGCGCTTTTGACATACCGACGCCACAACGCAAAATTAAAGCTGTCTTTGTCACCCGAAGAGGAAACAAGGTCATATTTGATCCGATGTTCTTTTTCGTTCATTTTCTTCTTTTGTGCCTCAGGAGAAGCCAGAAAAGAAAAATCAATAGAACTTACATAATATCCGCTTTGGCTTTTTGCAACAATATATCCCTCCGCCGATAAAAGCGAATAGGCCGTTTCAACGGTCGTCCGGCTCAAAGAAAAGCTGTCGGCACAGGCACGGACAGACGGAAGCTTATCTCCCGGTCTCAGCCTTCCCTCGGTAATTAGCTTTTTAAACTTTTCATACAGCTGAATATACTTTTTTTCACTGTTTAAACCGTTTTCGCCGGCAGGTATATTCTCCATATACTACGTTCTCCCATCGTCTTTTATTAAGCCTGATAATATTATACGCTTAAAACGGCTCAGAAACAAGAGAACGTCCGCAGAAACTGACCCCTAAAAAATTATTAAAATTGTGTATTTTCACAATGACAGATTTTGTGTATAGTATAGAAAAAATACTGAACGTCAATAACCGGTTATTCAGTCAGTAAAGAAATGAGGTAATCCTATGTCAACAAACCCAACGGAAAGCAAAACGATAATCACTTCAAAATCACAGCCAAGAATGATTTCCACGCTGATGAAAGTAACAGCCACTGCACTTTTCGCCGCCATGACGACAATCTGCATTTTGCTTTTACATATTCCTACGGGAAATCAAGGCTATATTCACGTTGCAGACGGTGTCATTTATCTTGCTGCGGCGATTCTTCCCCTGCCCTATGCTATGCTTGCCGGATCGATCGGCGGCGGACTTGCGGATCTTCTTGCCGGCTCTCCGTCTTACATCATTCCGACGGTTATTATCAAAGCCGTCATCGTTTTGACTTTTTCGTCAAAAAGTGATAAACTTCTTACCAAGCGCAATTTGATTGCTCCCGTCCCGTCGCTCGTTCTCACGGTCGTCCTGTATGCAATTGCGGGCTTTGCCATTGATATGTTAAGCGGAGGAACCAGTCAGGCTGCTTTGGCCGATGCCGTTTCCGGTATGCCGATGAATGTTCTTCAAGGCGTGGCAAGCGCTGTTTTGTTCTATGCTGTCGGTGCGGGACTCGACAAGCTTCAGTTTAAAAACAAGCTGAAATTTTGAGATAATTGTAAAAAGGTACGGTGAAACTGTATGTCTGAAATTGCAAAACAAAGTGAAGCGGTTATCCGGGAACTGATTGAAAAAGCGAATTTAAAAAGCGGACAGCTTCTTGTCATCGGATGTTCTTCAAGCGAAATCGTCGGCAAAACCATCGGTCACGGCTCATCGTTTGAAACCGCACAAGAGGTTTTTAACACGGTATATCCGATTCTTAAGGAAAACGGGATTGAGCTTGCCGCTCAGTGCTGTGAGCATCTGAATCGGGCATTGATTGTTGAAAGAAAAACAGCGGAAAAGCACGGCTTTGAAATCGTAAATGTCTATCCGCAGCCGAAGGCCGGCGGTTCATTTGCAACCGCAGCGTACGAAGGTTTTGACGACCCGGTTGCTGTCGAGTATATCAAAGCGGACGCCGGTCTTGATATCGGACTGACACTCATCGGTATGCACTTAAAGCACGTTGCCGTACCCGTAAGACTTTCTCTTGATACAATCGGCGAAGCGCACATTACCGCCGCACGGACAAGACCGAAATACATCGGCGGTGAAAGAGCGCATTACAATCAGATGTAAGAAATTAAGGAACCTCTGATTAAATCACAGTATACGCTTCAATGCACAGCTTACTTGCATATTTTCCGCCAGAACAGCACAACAACCGCTTGAAATCTGACAGGATTCCTGCGCAGCTTTTGCACTTTTCTGACGAAAAAGCTGACGGCGTAATCTGTACACCGGATTGAATCAGGGCTTACTTAAATTTGGGTATTGTGAAATATCATTTTGAACTCGGCGCAGGCAAAAACAACTTTGATTGGAAATAAGAATATATCAATCGAGGCGACAAATTTTTTGTCGCCTCGATAATTTAATTCGTTCAAAGCCGTTGAAAAAACAAGTGCGGTTTGATATACTTATAAGGATATCAATGCATAGGAGAAAATCATGCCGATTAAAATTGATGACAGACTTCCGGCCAAGGAAAGCCTTGAAAAAGAAAATATATTTGTCATGACTCAAAGCCGTGCGCAAGGTCAGGATATCCGTCCCTTGAAAATCCTGATCCTGAACCTTATGCCGACAAAGGTCGAAACCGAAACTCAGCTTCTGCGCCTTTTGGGCAACACACCGCTTCAGGTCGATATTGAGCTTCTTCAGACCGCCACACATAAAGCGAAACACACCGATGAAGATCACATGCTGATGTTCTATAAGACCTTTGATGAGGTAAAAGACAAAAAATATGACGGTATGATTGTTACGGGAGCACCGGTTGAACTGCTCGAGTTCGAAGAGGTTGATTATTGGCCGGAGCTTTGCAAAATTTTCGAATGGTCAAAGACGAACGTATATTCGACCTTTCATATCTGCTGGGGTGCGCAAGCCGCTTTGTATTATCACTACGGGATTCCGAAGCACAAGCTTGACGAAAAGATGTTCGGCGTTTTTCCTCACAAGCCGCTTGACCTGTATCATCCTCTTTTACGGGGCTTCGACGACTGCTACAACGTTCCGCAGTCAAGACACACAGAAACAAGATTCGACGACATCGCCCTTTGTAAGGATTTACAAATACTCTCCTACTCCGAGATTTCGGGAATTCATCTGATATCCGACCTTGATTGCAGAAAGTTTTTTGCAACCGGTCATTCCGAATACGACGCCGACACGCTCGCAAAAGAATATTTCCGGGATAAGGAAAAAGGGCTTACCATTCAGATCCCCTATAACTATTTTCCGGACAATGACCCGACAAAAAGGCCGATCATGACATGGCGGAACGTCGGAACACTGATGTTCACAAACTGGCTTAATTACTTTGTTTACCAAAAAACACCGTACGACATCAACTCGATCTGAGGAAAGGCTGTGAACCGAATGAACGACCTTGAAACCATGAAACGGGCAAAAGCCTATATTGATATGCTTGCCAACGGAATCGATCCGCTCACCGGTGAAATCATCGAGAACGACAGCGTTATCAACAACGTCCGGATCAGTCGCTGTCTTTTTTACGTTTCCGATGTTTTAGGGCGTGCAATCGACAACGGCGGTGAGTTCGGGAAAAAATATATTCAAGGTCTACGGTCCTTTTGCATAACTGCCGAACAGGCACAGAATATACCGATCACCGACGAGCCGGTTACGATTTCGGTTTTTGCAAAGCGCATCAACGAAGTGATTGACGAGGGCATCAAGCCGCTTTCGGCCGTAACCATAACGACATGGCTTTGTGAAAACGGATATCTTGCTGAAGAAATCTCCGGCGGAAAAAAGCGCAGAATCTCAACAACGAAGGGTGTTTCCGTCGGTATTGAGACAATTGATTCCGTAAGCCGGGACGGAATCGCATACAAGAAAAATATTTATACCGATCAGGCACAACGGTTTATTGTTGAAAATCTTAGCAATATAACGGATAACAAGTAAAACCGAATACAAAAGTTTACACCAACCGATTTTCTGTCGGTTGGTGTAAATTTTTATGAATCGGAAATTGAAATAAGGCCGTTGAAAACACCGACATAAGCGCTGCCGTTCGGCCCGATTGTAATCGGTCCGTAGCTGTTATTCCAATTCTTTCCCGTTCCCGTAAAGACTTTATACACGGTTTCTCCGGTTTCAAAATCGACAGCCGTGAAATACCACGCAACGGCATTTTTCGGAATGTCGTCGTTAATTTCTCTTGTATAAAGGTATACAAGACCGTTGCCTGCCGAAAGCTTCGGAACGACCGTACAGGAGGCTTCCCAGCTCTCCCACACAACCTCGCAGCCCGTACAGTCGGCATTCATGTCGATTCTTGTGACGCCGGGATAACTTGTCGGATTATTGACAAGGAAACCGGCCCCGGTATCGGTATAATTATTTTCAACAATAAATGATCTTCCGTGTGCAATCAGGCTGTTTTCGCTGACACTGTGGCCTTTTTCAAAAAGAGGCTCGGTTACAATCGTTTCACCGGTTATTCTGTCATAAACAACAAGATTTACCCGTTCGTCGGCATTGTCGGTGATTCCGACAAGCTTTCTGACACTGCCGTCGGTGCAGTCAACATCAAGAAGCGTCGGCGTGGTACCGCTTCCCTGGTTGATCGCACCCGGTTTCAGGGTTGTACCTCTGTCGTATTCGGTTCTCCATGTGTATTCGGGCTCTCCGCTTTCGGAAACACCAAAGCGATACATTGCCGTATCCGACACGATATAAACACCGTCCTGCGCCACAGCAAGGCTGTTTTGAATTTCCTCATTGCGAAGCGTTATCAGTCTGACTTCTCCGGTTTCAGGCTCGATAAAGCCGACTTCACCCGGCCGTGTAACGAACCAGATTCTTCCGTCGTAATCCGGTATGGCGTCGGTAATATACGATCCGTCAGGCAGATACGGTTTCAGATCATATTCCTGCTCTACAACCCACTTGAGTTCTTTTCCGGATTCATCGACCTTGAAAATCTGAACAATATTGTCCGAATTGCCGATAATCGGTCTGTCGCCGTCGAGCAGATGGAAATAGGCACCGCCTGACGTATCACTCGATATCAGATTGAAGTCAAAGGTTTTAAAGAATTCTTTCGTCGACGCTCTTTGCGGCAGTCTTGTTTCGGCAAGAATTTCAAGGCTGTCGGCATCAATCAGAAGCAGTCGGAATCCGACAACATTACCGCTGACGCACATGATTCTTCCCTTACTGTCAAAAGTGAGGGTGGCTACAAGTCCGCCGAAAACATTCATCGAACGGGATTTTACAACAGGATTGATCCCGATCGGGCCCGCATAATCATAAGTACCTGTATTATAGCTGTTGCCGTGCATGCCGTTCGTTCCCTCTTTCGCAAGGAACGGGTGCTGCGGCACACGGACATTGTCAAGCGGCTTTGAGACAGCAGGCTGTCCATAGTACGCCGGGCAGCAGTCCGATATCAACGGCTGTCGGATTGTCCCGCCGGGACTTAGGACAATCATCAACGCGGCGGAAAGAAAAGAAAGGATCTTCATAAAGCTTTTTGTGAAAAACGATTTCATTTGACCACATCTCCTCATATTTTTTTAATAATTATATAACATTTTTATCATCTTTTACAATTCACATACCAAACGAATAAATCAATTCCATTTAGGGCACTTTGACTAAATAGTGAATATTTCATGAACGAAAAGTACTGTCCGTAAAGTAAGAAGACAAAAGACTGTTACCGTTATGAAAAAATACGCAAAACAAAACGGCTGTAACCCCGCCAGAGGATTACAGCCTATTGCCGTGAACGACAGCCTGCTTACCGAAACAGCAAAGTGCCGCTAACGGCTTTTTGCAAATATGCCGGGCTTCCCCGCATAATTCGCCAGCGGAGAAGCCGCCTATGTAACCGCATTTTCATAGTTACCAGGTCTGACTGACCGCTGCGTTAGTATTATTGACTGACTGCGAACCGTCATGCAAGGAAAAAACAGGAAATTATTTTCCGAGGTTTTTGAATACTTCGAAAAGCTCTTCCAGAAAGACTCTCAAGTCATGCAAAAACTGTTTCAGATCAAATCCCATTTTAATGGCTCCTTTCTTGAAAATTTTACCGCTTATAGTATATCACAGTTTTTTTACATCTTCAAGACGCAAAAACTTTTTTACTGCGACGAAAGGCGACATTTTATTGATAAGCCGAAATCTATAATGATTACGGTGACAGAAAATGCAGGTAATTTACGCCGATGTGCTTGTAATCGTGAATATCTATATCAATTATATCCTTTTGCGCCTTTGCTCGAAAATTGCAAGGCGGGAAGCCAAAAGCCTGCGGTTGTTCTCAGCATCTCTTGTCGGCGGTTTATATTCGTTGATCATTCTGATTGATTCTGTTCCCGATTGGCTCATCACCGTCACAAAGCTTGTCGTCGGCGTTCTCATGCTTATTGTTGCTTACGGATTCGGCAATAAAAGAGCGTTTCTCAGACTCACCGGTGCTTTTCTGCTCGTCGATATTGCCTTTGCCGGTCTTATGCTTGCACTGTGGCTTATTTTCTCACCGAGCACCATGGTCTATTGCTGCGGAATTGTATACTTTAACATCAATACCATGACCCTGCTGATTCTTACAGTGATATGTTACGTCATAACAAGCGTTATTGCGAAGCTGGTTGCTTTCAGAGCCCCAAAGAATACCATATACAGCCTCACCGTACGATTTTGTTCCTCTGAGTTTATCTGTAAAGCGTTTCTTGACACCGGTAATATATTGACTGAACCGTTTTCCGGCTATCCCGTCATCATCATCGATCCGACCGTGAAAGACGCAGACGGAACCTCCCTTTTCGAGATGTTCTATAAAAGCGGAAAGCTTTGCCGCATCATCCCCTGCTCTACGCTCGGACAAAGATCTGCTCTTACGGCGTTCAGACCGGACTCAGTAAAAATTTCCGGCCTTGAATGCGAGTTTGAGACAAGCAAAGTCTATATTGCTTTGAGCAAAGACAAGATTCTGAACGGCGATTACACGGCGCTGCTCGCCGCAAAAATATTTGAAAATACAACAAATGAGAAGGGGAAAGACTATGTTTCGCTATCTGAAAATTAAACTCCGTATGTCACTTGACAAGCTTCTTGTTACCTTAGGCTTCCCTGATTCCAATGAGCTTTATTATGTCAACGGAAGCGAAAATCTTCCCGCCCCGCTTTCGGCGATCAAAGAAAGAGAAATTCTCGACGAAATCATGAACGGCGACGAAAGCAAGCGGGAAATCCTTATCATTCACAATCTGCGTCTTGTTGTCTATATCGCCAAAAAATTTGAAAACACAGGAATCGGCATTGAAGACCTGATTTCAATCGGAACATTGGGACTTATCAAGGCGGTCAACACCTTTTGTCCCGACAAGAAAATCAAGCTTGCCACCTATGCATCAAGATGCATTGAGAACGAAATCCTCATGTTTTTAAGAAAAACAGCAAACCGGAAAAAAGAGGTTTCCTTCGATGAGCCGCTTAATGTTGACTGGGACGGCAATGAACTTCTGCTGTCAGATGTTCTGGGAAGCGACGCAGACGAAGTGAACAGAGGGATTGAACTGCAGGACGAAAAACGCCAACTTTTAGATGTAGTTGAAAGCCTTGACGATCGGGAAAAGCAAATTCTTATTATGCGTTTCGGTCTTTACGACACAAAAGAGTACACCCAAAAGCAGGTCGCCGATATTTTAGGGATTTCCCAAAGTTATATTTCACGGCTTGAGAAACGGATCATTGAAAAACTGAAAAAAGAGCTTGAAAAAGCAGGGTAAAATAATTATAATAAGACATGGCGGTTCACTGAAAGTCGGCGAACCGTCAAAACTATTATCCGTTCTTTAATTTAATTTTAACTTGATTATGACAATATTATAATTGAAAATTATAATATTTTTTCTTACAATAAAATTACGGAATTGTCATAAATATTGACTTTTTCACCTGCATGTCTTAGACTAAAGCCGTATGGTGGTGCAGTGTATCCATCGGGCACATATCAGCTTACCACAACAAAATATAATGAAAGGAAACGGTGTGAACACAATAATCGCTTTTGTCTTCATATCGACACAGATACTATGAATATTCTTGTTGCATTGGACGGCAACTATGTCGGCCCGCTTTGCGTTTTACTCAAATCCCTTATGATTTCGAATCCAAACGGTGTATTTGACTTATACGTTGCTCATTCCTCACTGAAAAAAGAGCATTTTGACCGCATTGACAAAGCAATCGATAAAAAAAGAGTGACGGTTCGTCCGGTTGAAATCGACCCGGAACTTCTCAACGATGCGCCCGTTATGGACAGAATTTCAAAAGAGACCTATTATCGTCTGCTTCTTATGGATTATCTTCCGCAAGAGGTCGACAGAATTCTTTACATTGACCCCGATACGATTATTATCAACGATATCAGTGAATTTTACAACATTGATTTTCAGGGAAAAACGCTTGCCGCCTGCGGTCACACAAAAACATGGTGTGAATTTCTCAACCGGGTCCGCTTCCATTCACCGAAAGACGTCCGTTATTTCAATGCCGGCGTCATCATGTTCAACGTTGAAAAGCTGCGCAGGACGGTAACAAGCGCCGACGTGTTCAACTATATGAAAAAACACAGAAGATGGCTTTTCCTCGCCGATCAGGATGTACTTAACGGAATGTTCAACACCGAGACGGTTTTTGCCGATGAATGTATCTACAACCTTGACGAAAAGACCGTAAAGTTCAACAAGGATCGTGTCAAAGATCTCGATTGGGTACGACAAAATACGGTTATCGTTCATTTTAACGGAAAATTCAAGCCGTGGAAGCCCGGATACGAGGGAATCCTGCTTCCCCTTTATTATGAGTACAGAGATATGCCGTGGAAAAATGAGTAAAAAAGGAACAGTAACAATGAATTTTAAGGAAAAAATAAGGAATTTTAAATTACTCAGTGACGAACCGAAAAAACGAAAGAAACAAATCGCAATTATCATTATCGGTGTCATCGTTGTCATTGCTATGATAATTTGCTACTGTCTTTTCGGCAAGAAGCTGTTGGCTTTTTTTGAGGATACGGATAAGTTCAAGGCGTGGCTCGACAGCTTCGGAACCACCGGCAAAATCGTTTTTGTTGCCATCAGAGCTCTTCAGACTGTTGTCAAATTCATTCCCGCCGAGCCGCTCGAAATCGGTTCCGGCTATGCCTACGGCACATTCGGCGGTCTTTTCTATTGTATGCTCGGCACCTTTTTAGGCTCTGTTGCGATTATCGCTTTGACAAAAATTTTCGGTGTCAAGGTCGTTAATGTTTTTGTTTCTCAGGAACAAATCAACTCCCTTCGTTTTCTTCAGAACAAGTCGAAGCTGACAACAACGCTCTTTATTATTTATCTGATTCCGGGAACACCGAAGGACATCATCACCTATCTGATGGGTATTACGGATTATAACATGGTCAAATTCATGCTGATAACAACCATTGCCCGTATTCCGTCGATCATCACCTCAACGATCTGCGGCTCCGCACTTGAGAAAAAAAGCTATGCCCTTTCCATAGGCGTTTTTGTCGGAACCGCCATTCTGGGTCTTATCGGAATCATGATTTACAACAAGTTGGAGGCAAAATATAACAAGCAGCTCGACGAGTCGAAAGCGGCGCCGGAAACGGCAGATGCCGATGAGCCGCAGAACGACAACCAAGCCACCGAATAAGTGAACTGAATTTAACAAAAGCCGTCCGCTGTTTGCGAACGGCTTTTGTTTTCGCCCCCTTTATTTGAACCCCTGTTTTTTTCTTTAACTTATTATACATTCCGAAAACTCAATCCAACGAATGTTTCGCTTCTTATCAGCGGACACGAGCAATTCACAAGAGACTTCCAGGTATAAAGCAAGAACCTCACGGAGGATAGCTTTCTATCAACCGTGAGGTTCTTATTGGCAGGGATGGCAGGATTTGAACCTACGAATGTCGCAGTCAAAGTGCGATGCCTTACCGCTTGGCTACACCCCTATAAAAACAATGCGCTCGCATAATACGAACGCTCATAAGTGGGGTGGATAATCGGATTCGAACCGATGGCCTCCAGGGCCACAACCTGGCGCTCTAACCAACTGAGCTATACCCACCAAATATTATGGCGCGCTTGGAGGGACTCGAACCCCCGGCCCTCTGCTTAGAAGGCAGATGCTCTATCCAGCTGAGCTACAAGCGCAAAAAATGGAGCGGGTGATGGGAATCGAACCCACACGACCAGCTTGGAAGGCTGGGATTCTAACCATTGAACTACACCCGCTTATATTTCGTGCAACGTTGATTATTATATACAACTGCCTTGAAAAAGTCAAGCATTTTCATGAAATTTATCGGAACAAATTCGAAGTTTTTTGCCTTTAGAAAAAGCTGGCCGCAGTCCCGGAAATCAGGACTGCGACTTTCGTTTTAAAGTGAATCGATTGTAAGCTTATCTCCGCTTTCGGCGACGCTGATATGAATGCCGCTTATCGGTTCTTCCGCCGAATCGATAATAAGATTGGCTATCACGTCCTCAATCTGCTTACGGATCGCTATGCGCAGATCTCTCGCTCCCCTGACGCCGTTTTCGGCCTGCTTGGCGAGATAATGCCTGACCTCGTCCGCATAAGTGAGCCTGATATCCTTTTCCGAAAGAGACTGCTGAAGCTCGCCGAGCATCAGGCCTGATATCCTCTCGTAATCGGGTTCGGTAAGAGCATTGAATACGACAACCTCATCCACTCTGCCGATAAATTCGGGTCTGAGGAAGTCAGAAAGCGCTTTCATGACCTTTTCCTTGGTTGCGACGTTCTTATCCTTACCGAAGCCGATTGAGCCGCCTTTCAGCTCACTTCCGGCATTCGATGTCATGATGATGATCGTATTTTCAAAGTTGACATTCCGTCCCTGTGCGTCGGTGATTCTGCCCTCGTCAAGAATCTGAAGAAGAATATTCATAACGTCGGGATGTGCTTTTTCTATTTCATCAAACAAAACGACCGAATACGGTTTACGTCTGACTTTTTCGGTAAGCTGACCTGCTTCGTCATAGCCGACATATCCCGGCGGCGAGCCGATAATCCTCGACACACTGTGCTTTTCCATGAATTCGGACATATCGAGCCGGATAAGCGTTTCGGGCGTGTTGAAAAGCTCGGAAGCCAGCTGCTTGACAAGCTCCGTTTTTCCGACGCCTGTCGGACCGACAAAGATAAACGACGCCGGCCGTCTTCTCGGGCTGATCTGAACGCGGTTGCGCTTGATAGCGGCGGCAACAGCTTCGACCGCTTCGTCCTGACCGATTACCTTCGATTTCAGCGTAGCTTCAAGACCCGAAAGCCGTTTCAGGTCACTTTCAATCACTTTATTGGCCGGAATTCCTGTCCAAAGCTCAATAACCTTGGCGATATCCTCTTCGGTTACGGCGTTGTCCGAGGCTTTCACCTGAAGTTCCTCGGTTGCGTCCTCGCACTTAACGATGTCGGATTTGATGTTCGCTACGGCTTCATAATCGACCTCGGAAGCAGACATCAGTTCCTCCTGACGGCTTCGAAGCTCACGAAGCTTCTTTTCATTGAGTTCAAGATCGCTGATGGCTTTGTTCCGAAGATTGGCACAGGTGCACGCTTCATCTAAAAGGTCAATCGCCTTATCCGGCAAGAACCGGTCGTTGATGTACCGCTCTGACAAAATAACCGCTCTTTTTACGAGCGCATCGGAAATACAGACACGGTGATATCGTTCGTAATACTTCTTAATGCCGATAAGCATTTCGGTAGCGTCCTGAATGGACGGCTCATCAACCTTAACGGGCTGAAAACGTCTTTCAAGCGCCGCATCTTTTTCGATGTTCTTACGGTATTCGTTATAGGTGGTAGCACCGATGACCTGAATTTCGCCTCTTGACAAAGCCGGCTTAAGAATATTCGCCGCATTCATCGAGCCCTCGGCATCACCCGTTCCGACAAGATTATGCACCTCGTCGATAAATAAAATGACATTCCCGAGCGACTTCACCTCAGAGATAAGATTCTTAATCCGGCTTTCGAACTGACCTCTGAACTGCGTTCCGGCAACAAGAGCCGTCAGATCAAGAAGCTGGATTTCTTTGTCGGCAAGCTTTGCCGGAACCTCGCCTCTTGCGATTTTCAGCGCAAGTCCCTCCGCAATAGCGGTTTTACCGACACCCGGCTCACCGATCAGGCAGGGATTGTTCTTCGTTCTGCGGCAAAGAATCTGTACAATACGGGAAATCTCTTTTTCTCTGCCGATGATGTTATCAATCTCACCGTTTCTTGCTCTTTGGGTAAGATCGGTGCAGTACATTCTTAGAAATTTATGTTCCTTTTCCTGCTTCTTCTGCTGCGTTTTGTTTTGCTGCTGAGGAGGCTTTACGGGAGAAACGGAATTGTTATTATCGTTCTGAATCGGAAGACTCAGTCCGAAATTTTTTTGGATATTTTCAAGAAAGGACTTATTGAACGGCATGGCCGGCGAACCGCCCGGCTCAAAATCCTCGTCGCCGTCCTGCTGAAAATCCATATCCTCAAACATATCCCCGATCTGATCAGTCAAGGCGATGGCATCTTCTTCGGTCATGCCCATGCTGTCAAGCATCTGCTTGATCGGGCCGATATTCAGCTCCATAGCGCACTTGAGGCATAAGCCCTCCGGCTCAGCCTTTCCGTCAACAACCTTTGAGATAAATACAACTGCAGGTCTTTGCTTGCACCTGCTGCAAAGCACATTTTTCATAGATAGCTCCTAAAGTTTAACAGAAATATAACGTTATTTAGATGATTTTGCGGCCTTCTTTTCGTCGAAATGCTCTTTAAACTGTCTGTATGTTTCGGGCATATAGCTTGCAAAAGCGACGAGAGTCAGGATAGCGGAAACAACGACAAGAACACCTGTCAGCGCTTCGGGCAAAGTGAAGAAATTCCTGAAAGCTCCGACTTCGGGACCGAAACCGATGATGAGAATCATAATACCGTAGAATGCGGCCGTCGCAACCTTACCCGGCATTTCGGCGGCACCGGGTCTAATGTTCATTATAAGCATGACAAGACCGCCTATCACCATAACAGCTTCCTTAATAAGAAATACCAGGAAAACCCAGCCGAATGCGTTGATCATCGTGCTTTCGGCATTTCTGAAGAGAATGAAAAGAATGATGGCAATTGTGATCTGCGTAAGCTTGTCGGCAACAGGGTCAAGAATTTTTCCCAACGCACTGACCTGATTAAAGCGTCTTGCGATTTTTCCGTCGAAAAGATCGGTCAGTCCCGAAACCGCAAGAACAATCAAGGCGGCAATCTGCTGATCGCCGAGGAATAATACGGCAAATACCGGAATCAGGATAATTCGAATCACGGAAAGCAGATTCGGAATCGTTAAACATCCTTTGAATAAATCTTTCATCATAATACCTCACATTCCCAATCAGAGGACTTGACCGCTGACTGAAGTTATAATACTGCGTACGGCTTTCATAATCAAAGAATTGTCCGCCGCTTGTACAAACGGTTCATATTGAATCATGCTTGCAGCTGCACCGACGATAAGCGCAACAAGCAAAACAACAAAAACACCCTTTACCGCGCCTAAGACACCGCCTAAAGCCGTGTTCATCTTATTGATTGCCGGAAGCTTCTTGATAACACCGTCGCAAAGCCGCACGACAATCTGAAGAAGCAGACGGAAAATAACGGCAAGAAGAACAAAAATCAGCATCTGGAGCAGTGCCGTCACGACCGGAGAAATGACCTTATCCATAAGCGTAGCGACAAGATTGTCACTTGTCAGCTGTGCCGAAGAGAGACGGGCGGCGATTTCGTCCTTGTCAATTCCTATCATCGTAAGCATTCCGCTTAAGGAATCCGGAATTGAGCTGAGCGCCGCCTCGATTTTTTCACCGTAATCCATCGCTGAAGCGCCGTCGAGCTGTTTGACAAGCTGAGTTTCGATTGAAGGGCTGAAATACTGCCGGAATATCGGCGGCGAAACAGAAACAGAAACCAACCGGGCAGCAACAACAGCAATGACATAGGCCGCAAGGTCAAACAGAGACTTAAAAAAGCCTCTCTTCGCCGCAAAAACGATCGTCAGTATAAAAACCGCAAGCAAGGCGATATCAATTATATATTGCATTTTTTGCCTCCGTTAAATTTTCGATTATTATATCATATTCAATCGCAATTAACAATAAAAAATCATTAAAAAGGCTCAAATCTTATACAAAACTCCAAGGTAATACCGGTAATATCGCCGTGAGTCGACAACAAGACCGTCACTTGCACTTTCAACATCGATCTCTTTTGTAATTTGTCCTTTTGCATTGACAATCATGAGTTCAGAGGCCGTCAGTACGTAGACGGTGTTTCCGTTCACCTTCAAATCACAGATTTTCTCTGACAACGTAAGGGAGTACAGCGGCTTATTATACGAATTATAAAATGTCAGCTCATTTTCACCGAACGAATCGATCTTTTTTGTGAGAACGGCAACATTTCCACTGCTGTCGCACGCCCTTTTGATGACAGTTGCGTCAAACTCATAGGTTATCGGCTTCGGCTCTTCTTCCGTATAATCAAAGACGGAAATCTTATCCGTACAGACAAGGTGAACCTTTGACGACTCAATAATGCAGTCGGTCGGAGCGCTTGATTGAAATTCAAGCTCGGCAATATTTTCTTTTGCGTCGATATTAAAAACATAGCACTTGGTATAGACCTCACCACCCGCACTTCCGATTGCGGCACAGACAAGGTTTTTATCATTTTTGCTGATGTCTACAGCCAGAATATGTTCCTTGGCGCAGGCCCACGCAAAAATACAGCCTTCGCCTTTCTTATAAACAGACAGAGCGCTTGCGCTGCCGGCTCGTCTTGAAGCGATGATGGCCTTACCGTCGTTCGAAACATCGGCGATCAGTATTTTTCCGTCTTCATCACTGGTTCCTTCAAAATAAAGCCCCTTCTTATTGAAGACGATAAAGCCGCTTCCCTGCCGGTCATAAACAATCGCATAGTCAGACGAGCTTTTTATTGCCGGGTCGGAAAAGGAAAGCGCATAAGTGAACGTAATCTTACCGGTGTTGGAAATGCAGGCAACCGCCTCGTGTGTGAGAGTAAAAACGCAGGTGTTGGCGCTGACCGCACTTTCAATAACGCTGTTTCCGAACGAGACCGGAAACCCTTTAGACGATGCGGAAGAAACACCGTCATCGTTTTTATCATCAGCAGCATCATCAATATCGACAACGTTCATTTTTGTTGTCGGCTCCGAAGAAAGGTAGGCGTCGGAATTGGCAATCAGAAAGGTGGCAACAACAATGACGGCAACAACGACAAGCAGAATGGTCACGCTGATTTTGGCATTGTTATTTTTAGCTTTCTTTTCGCCCTCATCGATTTTCGGGGTATTGTTTTCATCTGTCACCGGTTTCACCTCTTATTCATAAAAAACTTTATTCAGATACAATCCACAAGCAGGAGCCGTAACGCCGGCCCGGTTACGGTCTTTGGACGTAATGATACTTTTGACGGATTCATCGATTTTCCCGTCGTGCATATCAAGAAGCGTTCCGACCATAATGCGAACCATATTATACAAAAAACCGTCTCCGTGAACGCTGAAGAGAACCAGTTCCCCGTCCCGACGGACAGAGCAGTCATAAACGGTTCTCGTCATGCTTTTCACCGTACAGCCGCTTGCGCAAAAGGAAGAAAAATCGTAGGTTCCGACAAACTCAGACGCAAATTCATTCAGCTTTTCTTCATCTATCGGTTGGGGAAAATGCAGAGCATATCCGCTCAAAAACGGGTTTCTCTGCGTTCCGTTCCATATTTTATAAACATACTCTTTTCCCTTGCAGTCATACCTTGCGTGAAAGTCCGCTTCCTTTTCTTCACAACCGTAAACCGCAATATCTTCGGGCAAAACAGCGTTGAGTCCGAGTATGATTTTATCGGTCGGTCTTTTCGCTTCCGTCCGGAAATTACAGCAAAACATATTGGCATGAACACCGGCATCGGTACGGCTGCACGACTGAAGCTTTGCCTCTTCGCCGAGGATTCTTTTTATCGCTTTTTTCAATTCGTCCTCAACCGTGCGGCAGTTCGGCTGAAATTGCCAGCCGTGAAAGGACGAGCCATCATACCGCAGGGTCAAAAGCAAGTTCCTTGATTGATTTTCCATATTTATACAATCTTTCCAAAAAAGTGATTTAATAAAATGACACCGGCAATGATCACGGCAAAGAGCAGAAGCATCATATAGTCACCGACTCTCATTTTCGGCTGTTTCATTCTTGTTCTGCCCTCACCGCCGCGGTAACAGCGGCAGCTCATGGCAAAAGCAAGCTCATACGCACGGTTAAAGGCGGAAACAAAAAGCGGTATCAGAATCGGGATCATCGCTTTGACTCTTTCGAGAAGCTTTCCGCTTTCAAAATCGGCGCCTCTCGCCTTTTGTGCATTCGTAATCCGGTTAATTTCTTCAATCAACGTCGGAATAAACCGCAAAGCGAGCGTCATCATCATCGCAAGCGTATGAACGTCAACGTGAAGCACCTTTAACGGAGAGAACAGCTTTTCGATTCCGTCGGTCAACGCCGTCGGAACGGTCGTATAGGTCAGAATGGAACTGCTGATAATCAGGCAGATAATTCTCACCGCCATAAAAAATGCGGTTGCAAGTCCCTTTGTCGTAATCGAGATTTTCCAAAAGGAAACAAGTTCGGTTCCTCCCGTGGCGTAAATCACATTGATGACCGCCGTAAAAATCACAATCGGAATAATCGGCTTGACGCTTTTGAGGAACATTTTCACAGGTACCTTGCAGGCAAGAACGCTTACAACAAGAAGCACAAACATCAACGCAAGAGAAAGAAAGTTCTTGCACATAAAGATGATAACAAGAAAAAGCGTTGTCAGAATAATCTTCGATCTCGCATCAAGCCGATGAACAAAGGAATCGGCTTTATAGTACTGTCCTATCGTGATATCACTGAGCATTCTTCTTCCCCCTCCCGGCAAGAGCGAGAAGCTCTTTTTCCGCCTGTTCAAGCGTATAGATATCGGTTCTTACGTCATAGCCGGCTTTTTTCAGCTTTAAAAACAGCTTCGTAATTTCCGGTATATTCAGCCCCATTTCAATCAGCTCGTCGCTTTTTGCAAAAACATTTTCGACCGTATCGTAAAACGCAAGCTTCGAGTCGTTCATGACAAGAATTTTCGTTGCGATTTTCGAAATGTCCTCCATGCTGTGCGAAACGACAAGAACGGTACTGCCGGTTTTCTTACGGTATTCGCAAATCAGGTCAAGAATCACATTTCTGCCTTTCGGGTCAAGACCCGCACACGGCTCGTCCAGAACAAGCACTTCCGGCTCCATCGCCATAATTCCGGCAATCGCAACACGACGCTTTTCTCCGCCCGAAAGATCGAAAGGAGACTTTTCAAAATAGCTTTCGTCAAGTCCGACAAATTCGCAGACCTGACGAACCTTCCGGTCGATTTCTTTTTCATCAAGTCCCATATTCTTCGGACCGAAAGCGATATCCTTATACACTGTTTCTTCAAAAAGCTGATATTCGGGATACTGAAAGCAAACGCCGACCTTGAAGCGGACATTGCGGATCTTCGATTTATCCTGCCAGATATCGGTTCCGTCAAGCAAAACCGTTCCGGATGTTGCTTTTAAAATGCCGTTAAAATGCTGAATGAGGGTGCTTTTGCCCGAGCCGGTGTGACCGATGATGCCGACAAGTTCGCCTTTTTCAATTGATAAGTTGATATCCCTGATGGCCGCCAATTCATAGTTGGTGCCTTTGGAATAGATGTATGTCAAATCCTTGGTTTCAAGTACGGTTACGCTCAACTTTTATCCTCCAGAATGCCGACGATTTCTTCAAAAAGCTCGTCAACATCAAGTATATCTTTTTTTATTTTCAAGCCGTCTTTCCGCAGCCTCGATGCAAGCTGCGACGCCTCGGGAATATCAAGACCGACTCTTTTTAAAACGTCATGATGGCTGAACACCTGTTTCGGGTTTCCGTCAAGAATGACGGCACCATCGTCCATGACGAGTACACGGTTGGCTTTTACGGCTTCGTCCATATAATGCGTAATGAAGACAACGGTTATTCCGTAGTCACGGTTAAGCATTTTCACCGTGTCCATGACCTCCTGCCGGCCCTTCGGGTCAAGCATCGCCGTCGGTTCGTCAAGCAGAATACACTCCGGCTTCATCGCAATAATTCCCGCAATCGCAACCCGCTGTTTCTGTCCGCCCGAGAGTTTATGCGGCTCAGAGAATCGGAAGTCATACATACTGACCCGCCGGAGTGCTTCGTCAACTCTTCTTCGGATTTCAGCCGGTTCGACACCGAGATTTTCCGGCCCGAAAGCGACATCGTCCTCTACAATCGTTGCAACAATCTGATTGTCTGGATTTTGAAAGACCATGCCGACCTTTTGCCGGATATCAAAAAGCCTGTCCTCGTCCGACGTGTCGATCCCGTCGACATAGACCTTGCCGCTTTGCGGTATTTCAATGGCGTTGCAAAGCTTGGCAAGCGTCGATTTACCGCAGCCGTTATGGCCGAGCACCGCCACGAAATCGCCTTTTTTTATCGTGAGATTCAGCCTCTTGATGACGGCGGACGTTTCAGCCGCTTCAGAGTTTTCGTAGGCAAAGGAGACGTCCTTAAATTCTATATAATTATCCATCTGACTCAAAATACCGTTTGACGGTATTCCTTTCGTATTTTTATAGCGTTACCGACGCATGATGCCATACCGCACTCGCTCCGCACGGCAAAATCATGTTGCTTTTCGTTACAGGCAAGCCGATTTCCGAGGAAAAGACGCTTCCACCGAGTCTCGGCTTTACGACGGCGCCCAAAATATATTCCATAACCGACGGCGAAAGCCCCGTTGTATAGGAATTGATGAGCATCATCAAAGAATCGCCATCAAGAAGCTGTGCACAAAGGCGAACGAATTCGTATACCTCGTCTTCAAGCTTCCATACCTCGCCGCCCGGCCCTCTGCCGTAGGAGGGAGGATCCATGATAATGATATCATAGCGGTTCCCGCGGCGGATTTCCCGCTGAACAAATTTTATGCAGTCGTCAACAATCCAGCGAACCGGACAGTCAGCCACACCGGAGGAAACGGCGTTTTCCTTTGCCCATGCGACCATGCCTTTTGAAGCGTCAACGTGAACAACACTTGCGCCGGCTTTCAGGCACGCAACAGTAGCACCGCCCGTATAAGCAAACAAATTCAGCACCTTGGCAGGTCTTGCGGCGTCGGATATCACCTTCCGCATCATATCCCAATTGACAGACTGCTCGGGGAAAAGTCCCGTATGCTTAAAGCCCATGGTCTTAATATTAAAGGTCAGATCCTTATAGCCGATGCTCCAGAACGGTGGCATTTTTCCCCGGATTTCCCACGAACCGCCGCCCGACTTGGAGCGGTGATAGTAGCCGTTGGCGTGAAACCAAAGCGGGTCGGTTTTCGGCGTTTTCCAGATAACCTGAGGGTCGGGACGCACAAGAACAAAGTCGCCCCATTTTTCAAGCCGTTCTCCGTCCGAGCAGTCAATCAGCTGATAATCTTTCCAATCGTCAGTGTTTCTCATTCTCTTAATTCCTTTATATAAGTCTTGCTTCAATGACGTCGGCAATCTCTCTTGCAAGCGTCTGAATCTGCTTTTCGTCTTCGCCCTCAAGCATCACCCGGACAAGCGGTTCGGTGCCCGAAACACGGACAAGAACTCTGCCGGTGTTTCCGAGCTGAAGCTCTGCCTGCCGGATTGCATTTTTCACTTCTTCATCGTCTCCGAAACGGGCCTTGCCCATTTTTGATACCCTTACGTTTATCATCGTCTGCGGATAAACGGTCATACAGCAAGCAAGCTCAGACAGCTTTTTCCCCGTTTTTTTCATGACACGAAGAACCTGCAAGGCAGTAAGCTGTCCGTCGCCGGTCGTCGCATAATCGAGAAAAATAACGTGTCCCGACTGCTCACCGCCGATGCTGTATCCGTTTTCAAGCATATTTTCAAGAACGTACCGGTCACCAACCTTTGTCACGGCGGTCTTGATACCGTTCTTTTCACAGAATTTCGAAAAGCCCATATTGGTCATAACCGTCACAACGGCGGTATCGTTTTTCAGCTTTCCCTCCGACTTCATGTACTCAGCGCAAATTGCGATAATCTTATCGCCGTCCACTACCTCGCCGTTTTCATCAACGGCAAGCATCCGGTCGGCGTCACCGTCAAAGGCAAAGCCTGCATCAAGATTGTTTTCAACAACGTATTTTTGTAAGTTTTCGATATGTGTTGAGCCGCAGTTATCATTGATATTGATTCCGTTCGGCTCGGCGCTTATGATGTGACAGTCGGCGCCAAGGGAAGAAAACAGCTCATTCGCACTGACCGAAGCGGAACCGTTTGCACAGTCGAGCGCAATTTTCATATTGTCAAAGCGAACGTCAACGGTCGATTTCAGGTGTTCGATATAGTCTTTTACGGTGTTTTCACACACGCTGACCCGTCCGACATTTCCGCCGAGCATAACGGGCGGCGTATCCACTTCGTCAAGAATGATCGCTTCGATTTCTTCTTCGAGAGCATCGGGAAGCTTATATCCGTCCGATTTGAAAATCTTGATTCCGTTGTATTCGCACGGATTATGCGAAGCCGAAATCATAACGGCGGCGTCATAGCCGTATTTTTTGACAAGATAAGCCACCGCCGGCGTCGGAACCACACCGAGCGTCATAACGTCTGCACCGACGGAGCAAAGTCCGCAGCCGATTGCACATTCAAGCATATCGCCCGAAATTCTTGTATCTTTTCCGATCAGTACCTTTGGTCTTTGGTTGGTATTCTCCGTTAAAACCATCGCTGCTGCCTTGCCGATATTCATCGCAAGTTCACAGGAAATTTCGGAATTGGCGACGCCTCTTGCGCCGTCCGTGCCGAAAAGTCTGCCCATAACACGTTCACCGTTCGGTATCAAAAATACCGCCTTTCAAAAAATTAAAACAGGCTTTGCTGCCCGGGAGCAGTCAGTCCCAAATGATTATATGCGGCCGCCGTCACAGTTCTTCCTCTCGGTGTACGGCTTAAAAAGCCTATCTGCATTAAATACGGCTCATATACGTCTTCAATCGTGACGGATTCTTCGCCGATGGCCGCCGCTATGGTGTCAAGTCCGACAGGCCCTCCGTTATAACTTCTGATCATTGTTTCAAGCAGTCTTCTGTCGATTGAGTCAAGTCCTAAATGATCAATTTCCATTTTTTCGAGCGCAAGATTCGCTGTTTCTTCCGTAATGACACCGTCGCCGACAACCTCGGCAAAATCTCTTGCACGCTTTAACAGCCGGTTTGCGATTCTCGGCGTGCCGCGGGATCTTGCCGCAATTTCAAGTGCGCCGTATTTGTCAATTCCGATTCCGAGAATACCCGCACTTCTTGTAACGATTTGCGAAAGCTCCTCGGGCGTATACAGCTCGAGCCGTAAAATAACACCGAACCGGTCACGAAGCGGTGCGGAAAGCTGACCGGCTCTTGTGGTCGCTCCGACAAGAGTGAATTTCGGAAGGTCAAGCCGGATCGAACGGGCGGACGGGCCTTTCCCGATGATGATATCAATGGCGTTATCCTCCATCGCCGGGTAGAGCACCTCTTCAACGCTTCGGTTCAGGCGGTGAATCTCATCGATAAAGAGAACGTCGCCCTCTCCGAGGTTGGTCAACAGTGCCGCCAAATCACCCTGTTTTTCAATAGCGGGACCCGACGTCACTCTTAAGTTTACGCCCATTTCGTTCGCAATAATACCGGCAAGGGTTGTCTTTCCGAGTCCGGGAGGGCCGTACAAAAGTACATGGTCAAGGCTCTCGCCTCTTTTGACCGCCGCCTGTATATAAATCTCAAGGTTTTCCTTGACCTTTTCCTGTCCGATATAGTCGCTCATGACCCTCGGACGAAGCGAAGTTTCGATATCGTTATCGACGGGAGTATATTCTGCGCTGACAAATCTTTCGTCAAAATTTGAAAAATCGTCCATTGGTTACACCTGCCTTGAAAGAAGCTTTAAGCATTGTCTGATGATCTGATCGGTCGGAAGACTTGCGTCAACCTTGCTGACGGCAAGCGCCGCCTCCGACTGACTGTATCCGAGCATCGTAAGAGCCGCAACGGCTTCGCTTGTATTCGAAGAACCGAACACCTCGGCGACCTCGTCCGCCTGAGACGTAACCTCGCCGAAAGAGGACAACGCAGACTTCGCCTTATCCTTTAGTTCCAGAATCACTCTTTGGGCGATTTTCGGTCCGACGCCCTGTGCTCTCGTAATCGCTTTGACATCCCCCGCCGATACGGCAAGCGCAATTTTTTCGGGCGGAAGCTCGGACAAAATCGCAAGCGCCGCTTTCGGTCCGACGCCCGTCACACCGATCAGAAGCTTAAACCATTCGAGTTCATATTCAGTCGAAAAGCCGAACAGATCAAGCGCATCTTCCCGCACATTCAGGTGGGTATATAACGTTGTCTTTTCGTGAACATCAACGTCACGAAGCGTGTTCGCCGAAGTCAGGCACCGAAAGCCGACTCCGCCGCATTCCAAAGCGACTGAATTCAAATCGGTAAAAATCACATTTCCCGTTAAACTGTAAAACACTTTTTAAATCCCCTTTTTGATTCGTAATGTGCCGATTGATGACGAGGCGCTTGTATGCGCATGGCAAATCGCCATGGCAATCGCATCCGCCGTATCATCGGGCTTCGGTACTTTTTCAAGATTGAGTATTCTTTTTGTCATTTCCTGCACCTGCTTTTTATCGGCTCTTCCGTAGCCGACAACGCTTTGCTTGACCTGAAGCGGTGTGTATTCATAAACCGCAACACCGTTTTTTTGGGCAGCAAGCATGATAACACCTCTCGCCTGACTGACGTCAATAACGGTTTTCGCATTATTGTTATAAAACACCTTTTCGACCGACATGGCCTCGGGGCGGTACTTTCCGATGATTTCACAAAGCCCGTCATATATGATTTCAAGCCGTCTGTTAAACGGTGTGCCGGCGTCGGTGGTAATCGCTCCGTAATCGATAACACGAAACCTGCCGGCCTTATATTCAATCACACCGAACCCGACAATTGCGTACCCCGGGTCAATTCCAAGTATAATCATGCGATACTTCCTCATTTTAATATCGGTATATTATAGCATAATATGTCCCGTCATTCAATCAAATTAAACAAAAAAATTATAAAAATCGGAAGCGAGGAAAATCCTCGCCTCCTGCCTATCAGTTTTTCCGTTTCCTCTTTCCGATCACATACTCGGCAATGCACCACCCGGCAAGCGCAAGCGTTCCGAATGCCGAAATCACAGTTCCGATTTTCAATCCTGGTGTACTGTACTGCATTCTGACCTCATGGCTGCCTTCGGGAATCACTGCTCCCGTATACATATAATTCACCTTGAGCGGCTCGGTTTCTTTTCCGTCAATATACAGCTTCCAGCCTTTTGAATACGGTACGCTCATACAAAGAAGCTTCGATTTTTCAAGAGAAATACTGCCGCTTACACAATTTGTCGAAAAGCTTACGTTTTCAAGCGTATCGTCGTTCAAAGCAGAAATTTTTTTGCTGTACCCCTTCATGCTGCGGCTTATGATTTTCATGGAATCATAAGTGAAGGTGCCGGCGCCCGCAGAGAAGATTTTAAAGCTTGTAAATTTATCGGCACGACAGCCGAGATTGATATCAAAATCCGTTCTGCCTGAATACCAATAATATTTTTCGGTCGGCACAAGCAGTCTCTTTCGGAATACAAGCTTGTCGCCCTTATATCCGAGGAAGAAAAGCTCATTTGTTTTGATGTCTTTGCTCTTTACGGTTTTTTCATCTGTTTTTAGCGTTTTGTCATAAGGATTGATGTAATGAAGTCCTCTGATGCAAAGATAAGTCTCGCTTTTTCGCTCCGCTTTAAAAGCAAGGGAAATTTCGCCCTTCTTATTGTAAAAGGCAAAGCCGTTCTGATTGATTTCAACAGAAGGCGAGCCTTTCATCTCATAGGGAATTTCTTTCATCTTTGTACTTAAGCTTCCGTCATATTGCTGAAAATCGTTCAGATCCGTGTCCGTTACCGCTGTGCTGAGCATAAGCGGTTCGATTTCAATCGGCTGACAATCTTTCAGACTCTCATCGCTTACATAGCTGTCATAGGTATACCCGAATTTCAGGAAATT
The DNA here is from genome assembly GCA_945863885.1 of uncultured Clostridia bacterium. Classification (GTDB taxonomy): domain Bacteria; phylum Bacillota; class Clostridia; order Oscillospirales; family Acutalibacteraceae; genus UBA6857. Next base: position 62,047 of record CAMAZY010000002.1, on the reverse strand, counting down.
TTGATTTTCATACACCTTTTTAACGGAAGTCTTGGCATATCCGGCCGGTATTTCAAAGGCGCTGTGCGGATTCCGATAGTAATATTTGGTGTTGGCAAGAGCGTTAAAAACGACACGTCCGTCAAAGCCCTGGTAGCCGTAAGTCAGATATTCCCCGAGGTTCAAGTCCGCTCTGAACTGAGAAATTGCGGGATTGGAAAGGCTCCAGTAATATCCCAAGCCGTTTTGTCCGTAAAGGACGGCGGAATTAGTTGAATTGTCATCAGAGCCGTCATACCGGAAAAACTCAGTATCATTTTTGCTGACTTGCGAAACCGCTTCGTTAATATCGTACTTCAAAGCCGGCAATCGGGAACTGTCTGCAAAATCATAGATATAATCGTTTTTCTTATCCGAAAAAATATAGAATATATTTGCGCAAATGCCGGCAACGGTTATCAGCAGTACCGCCGATACAAAGGTCTTTTTTATCATCGGCTCCGGCTTTTTAATACGGACCACTCCGCAGCAAACACTCATCAGCACAAGAACGACCGCAATCAGCACCGCCGAAACAGCAAATGAGCCTAAGCGGATCCCGCCGTTCAGCTTGATGACGATGCAGGCCAGCACATACACAACAAAGCTTACCGCCAAAGCCAGAAACTGCTTTTTATTGACTTTTCTCAACAGCGGAACCGTTACCGCCACAATATAGGAAACGATAAAACTGAAAATAAAATCCCATCGGTTTGTTACATAGGCAAAGCCGTTCATCACATAGGCGAGCGCCGGGAAAAGATGCATCACATAACCGACAACGAAAGCAATTTTCAGTTGAAGATTCTTACCTTTAGCCAAAAACAGAACCGCAACGCACAAAAACGTTATGCATGAGAAGCTGAAAGCGGACGACTCCCCGATCGGAACCGACGAAACAAAGGCCGGTATCATTCGCAAATAATACTTATACGAATAGAACAAGCCGAAATAATACCCGGAAATTCCTCTTCTTCCGTCGCCTAAAAACGCCGTTATCACCGGCAAAAGCATCACAGAGCCTATCATAACACCGACAGCAGAGCCTGCCGCTATTTTTAAGAACGGAACAAGCATCTTTTTGATATCGGTTTTATAAAGGAAAATCAGCCGCAGAAGAACATAGAAAACGGTTATGATAACAATCATGTAAAAGAAATAGAAGTTGCTCATCGCACTGACGGCGACCGAAACGGCAAGCACAAGAAGCGAACGCTTCCTGATAACAAGCTCAACCCCGATGAAAATCAACGGGATATAAATCATCGGATTCATGAAATAAGGATGCTTTAACGAGCGTGCAAGCATATAACCGCCGAAGCAATACGTCAGCGCTCCGATCACCGAAGCGATTTTGTCGTTATCACGCACAACACGGCAATACGTGATAAAGAAAATACCCGCAAGGTAGCTTCTTACAATAATCAAGCCCTGAAAAAGGAGATGTATTTTGTCTTTCGGAATCAGCACGGCTATCAGGTTCAGCGGATCACCTGCCGCATAATAATGAAGTGAGGTCATGATATCGGATCCGAGTCCGAGGCTAAAATCCCACTGCGGCACAACGGGACGCACGCCGGAAAACAGGTTGTGAACAATCGTTTTCAGATAGTCCGAATAATAAACCAACGCCTTATAATGCTGAAGCCAGGCGTCGCCTGTATGAATCAGGCTTTTATTGGTGCTGACGAAAAACAAAATCAGAAATGCACTGATCAGGGCAAAAAACAAGGTATAGACAAGATAAGCGTTCCGGAAAAATTGTCTGTCTTTCTTTTTCAAAGCCGGTTCATTCATTTTGCCGTCCTCCTTTTCTGCGTTTTTCGTTCTTTTTTTAAATTGTCTGTCTTTCTTTTTCAACGCCGGTTCATTCATTTTGCCGTCCTTCTTTTCTGCGTTTTTCGTTCTTTTTTTAATATGATTCAACAAAACAACTGATATTGTTACCCGTTATGATTTCGATTCTCTCTCTCTTATCACGAACCGTACCGGCGTTCCCTCAAGACCGAACACCTCACGGATCTGATTTTCGATGTAGCGCTGATAGCTGTAATGGAAAAGCTGTGCGCTGTTGACAAAGCAGACAAATGTCGGCGGTCTCGTCGACGCCTGCGTCATGTAATAAATCTTCAGCCGCTTACCCTTATCCGTCGGCGGCTGTACTCTTGCCGTTGCGCTTGCTAAAACATCGTTCAGCTTACCGGTCGAAATTCTCATAGCGTTTTGCTCGTCAACAAATTTAATCAGTTCAAACAGACGGTCAAGGCGCTGACCGGTTTTAGCCGAGATAAAAATAATCGGTGCATAGGACATAAACGAAAAATCGTTCATCAGCTTTTTGCGGTAAGAATCCATCGTTCTTCCGTCTTTTTCAAGGGCGTCCCATTTATTGACGGCAATAATGCACGCCTTTCCCATCTCGTGCGCAATTCCGGCGACCTTTGAATCCTGCTCGGTAAAGCCCTCGACAGCGTCAATCATAATCACACAGACGTTGGCTCTTTCAACCGCCATTTTCGCCCGGATGATGCTGTATTTTTCAATCTGATCATCCACCCTGCTTTTACGACGAAGCCCCGCCGTGTCGATAAACAGAAATTCACCGGCTTCGTTCGTAACATAGGTATCGGTCGAGTCTCTTGTCGTACCGGCAATATTCGAAACGATTGCTCTTTCCTCACCCGAAATCTTATTAACGAGGGAGGATTTTCCGACGTTCGGCTTCCCGATGACGGCGACTTTGATAATATTGTCGTCTTCTTCGCTTTCTTCCGCATCGGGAAGATATTGAAGCACTTCGTCGAGCAGATCGCCCGTTCCGTGGCCGTGTACGGCGGAAACAGCGATCGGGTCGCCGAGGCCTAAATTGTAAAACTCATAAAACTCCGCCGGCATCTCACCGATCCCGTCGCACTTATTGACACAAAGAATGATCGGCTTACCGCTTTTTTGAAGCATGGAAGCAACCTCATGGTCGAAAGCAACGACGCCCGTCCGGATATCTGTCACAAGAATGATAACGTTTGCGCTGTCGATAGCAAGCTGAGCCTGACGACGCATCTGTTTTAAAATAATATCGTCCGAATACGGCTCGATTCCGCCAGTGTCGATTAAAAGGAAATGCTTCGACTGCCATTCGCAGTCGCCGTAAATTCTGTCTCTTGTCACGCCGGGCGTATTGTCAACAATGGATATACGCTGGCCGACAAGTTTATTGAATAAAGTCGATTTGCCGGTGTTCGGTCTGCCGACAATCGCAACAACAGGTCTTGCCATAAATCTACCTCCTGTTATGGTTCTGTATTGAGTATTGCATCAAGAAGCGCATAGCCGTCGTTTGAAACCGGCTGAATCGTCACGCCAAGCTGTTTTTCGGCTTCTTCAAGCGTAACGCTGTCAAGGAACATATCGCCCTCGCTCCGGAGCATGACAGACGGAATAATCAGTCTTGAATGAAGCTTCTTGTCTTTGAGTTGATTGATAAGGTCATTACCGGTGATGAGTCCCGCTACGGTTATACTTTCACCGAAAAAGTCGTTTTTTATCCTATAAACCTTTATAACACAGTTCGGATATCGGTTCATTACCGCTTCGCTGAATTTTTTTATCAGCTCATAAGCCGCCTCACCCGTCGCCATGCTGACACTCGTTTCATAATCATCAGGCAATTCAGAAGCGTCAAGAGCCGAATAAAACTCGGTTTCAAGGCTTGTCCACAGCCCAACGCCGTTTTCTATCTGAGGATAATCCTCGTATTCTTCGTCACACGGCATATTCCGTTCGGCTTTCAAGTAAAATTCGTCGGCGGCAAACGCAAGTCTCGTTCCGTGTTCAGCAAAAAAAGAAGCGGCAAAGCGTTCGATGATGTCAATCACATCGCCTGCGCTTTCCTTTGTGTAGCCCGAAAGCGGATAAAGCGATTGTCGGAACTTAGTAAGACCGACCGGCACGGCGGCAATACTCTCAACCGCCGGATAAAGCTCGCCGAGCTTTTTAAGACTATATCTCAGTTCGTCCCCGTCATTGATGCCCGGGCATAAAACAAGCTGCGTATTCAGCCTGATTCCCGCCTCGGCAAGACGGGAAAGAATATCGAGTGACTTTCCGGCGTTCTTATTTTTCATCATCTTCACCCGAAGTTCGGGATTCATCGTATGAACGGAGACGTTAACGGGACTGATATGCATTTCGATGATTCGCTCAACATCCCGTTCCGTCAAATTCGTAAGCGTGATATAGTTGCCGAACAAAAACGAAAGTCTCGAGTCGTCGTCCTTGAAATACAGCGTATCTCTCATACCTTTCGGCATCTGGTCAATAAAGCAGAAAATACAGCCGTTTTTACAGTGCTGTTGCTTATCCATCAGATACGTTTCAAACACAAGACCCAAATCCTCGTCTTCCTCTTTACGGACGGTGATTTTTTTGTTCCTGCCGTCTATCGAAAGCAGGATATGCAGTTTTTCTTCGTCGGAATAGAAATCATAATCGAGAACATCGATGATTTCATGCCCGTTGATACTCAGAAGCGTACAACCGCTTCTGATTCCTTTTTTATATGCCGGTGAGCCCGGTATAACTTCACTAATTAAAACTGACATCTGTTTCACTCCAAAGCAAAGGGAGCCGAACACAAAGTTGAATTCAGCTCCCTTTACATTAAAAAGGCAGGAAAGCAGATGCTTTACTGCCCGTCATCATTTCCAAAGGCTTAGTCGTCCTTGTCCATCGCAACAACAAGCTTACCGTTGTAGTAACCGCAATCACCGCAAACCTTGTGGGGAACACAGTAAGCACCGCACTGCTTGCATCTGACAAGAGTCGGAGCGTTAAGCTTCCAAACGTTGGAGCGTCTCTTGTCTCTTCTTGCCTTTGAAACTCTTCTCTTTGGTACTGCCATGACCAGCACCTCCTTATACAATAATAATCGTTAACCATTCATTCGTCCAAAAGCGAAAGGAGCCCTTCCCATCTCGGATCAATCTCCTTTTTGCAGTTACAGGACGTTTCGTTTAAATTTGCACCGCACTGAGGGCAGACACCCTTGCAGTCATCCCGGCAAAGGAACTTCGTCGGCAGGTACAAATAAATGTCTTCTAAGATAAGCTGTGTTAAGTCAAGCTGCATGTTTTCCGCAACGATAAAGTCGCCCGGATCGTCTTCATTCTGAAGCTCGGCTACAAGACAATGCTCAACCGGCACATCGAAATGCTTTTTAACTCTTGCGGCACAGCGGTCACAATCGGCTTCGAAATCAAACGAAGCGACGGCGTTGATACTGACGACGCCGGCACGGTTTTCAATCTTTCCTTTTAAAACAACAGGCGTCGTGAATGGAAACCCGCCGTTAAGCTTTTCCCGGGAAAAATCAAATTCAGTACCATCAAGCGACAACTCATTGATACCGCCGTTAAAAAGGTTTTCAAGCGCAATAAACATAACTCACCTCATAATAACGACTAACATTATATAATCAGATTGAGATTTTGTCAATATTTCACCCGAAATTTTTTTTAATTACAGGAAAAGCAGGCAATTTCTATATATTTTTATTATTATACACCATTTGAATGGAAAATAAAAGATTTGACAACCAAAATTTCTTCTGATATAATAGCTTAGTACGGCTAACAGGCATCAGTCGTGCTATTTTTATGTCTGCATGATTTTAACGGAGGCAAAATACCATGAAGAAAGATATCGTTATCGTCGGCGCAGGTCCTGCCGGCATTTTTACCGCAATCGAAATGATAAAAAAAGGCAGTAAGAAAAGTATTCTGATTGTCGAAAAGGGTCAGTCGGTCGAAAACAGACACTGCCCGAAGGATAAAACCCAAAAATGCGTTTCCTGCAAGCCCTATTGCCACATCACAACCGGCTTTTCGGGCGCAGGAGCATTTTCGGACGGCAAGCTTTCACTTTGCTACGAGGTCGGCGGCGATCTTCCGTCGCTTATCGGCGAAGCCAAGGCGCAGGAGACCATCGACTACGCAGATAAAATCTATCTTGAATTCGGCGCAGACGAGCACATCGAAGGCATCAGCAATTCCGAAGAGGTCAAGAAAATCCGCATCAAGGCCATTCAGGCAGGCTTGAAGCTTGTCGACTGCCCGATTCGTCACATGGGCACGGAAAAGGCACAGAACATTTACTATGCCATTGAGCAGTATCTTTTAAGCAACGGCGTGGAAATCCGTTTCGGCGAAGAATGTCAGGATCTCATTCTTGAGGGCAACGAGTGCAAGGGCGTCAGAATTAAGAACGCCAGAACCGGCAAGGAAGAGGAAATTTTTGCCGACCACACCGTCGTCGCAACGGGAAGAAGAGGCGCCGAATGGCTCGAGCAGATCTGCGCCGAGTACGGCATCGCCCATCAGCCCGGTACAGTTGACATCGGCGTCCGTGTCGAAGTCAGAAACGAAATCATGGAAAAGGTCAACGAGGTTCTTTATGAATCGAAGTTGATCGGCTACCCGAAGCCGTTCAAAAACAAGGTTCGTACCTTCTGTCAGAACCCCGGCGGCTTTGTCAGCCAGGAAAACTACGACAACGACCTTGCCGTTGTTAACGGTCACTCCTATAAGGAACTGAAGTCCAATAACACCAACCTTGCGATTCTCTGCTCTCACAACTTCAGCTATCCGTTCAATCAGCCGATTTCCTATGCACAGAAGGTCGGCGAACTGACGAATATGCTCGGAACGGGACACATTCTCGTTCAACGCTTCGGTGATATTCTTGACGGCAAGAGAACGTGGGAAAAAGAGCTTGCGCAGTCGAACGTCAAGCCCACCCTCCCCGATGCCGTTGCCGGCGACATCACCGCCGCCATGCCGTATCGGGCGATGACGAACATCATTGGCTTTATCAAGGCGATGGATCACGTTGTTGAGGGCTTTGCGTCCTATGAAACCCTCCTGTATTCGCCCGAACTCAAGTTTTACAGCAACCGTGTCAAGATGGACAGCGACTTTAACACAAGCGTCAAGGGTCTTCATTGCTTAGGCGACTCGAGCGGCTGGACAAGAGGTCTGATGATGGCTTCTGTCATGGGCGTTCTGATGGGCAGAAAATTAAGCGAGGAAGAATAAAAAATATGGCGGCTTCCAAAGCTTTATCGGAAGCCGCTGTTTCAGTTTAAAGGGGAGACAGCATGAAAAAAGTTTTGATTACGGGCATCACCGGAAGAAGCGGCATGTGCTTTGCCGAAATTTTACAAAACGAAGCAGAAACCGAATTCGAATATATCGCCGTTGTCCGAAGCGAGGAAAAAGCAAACGAGCTTTCCGTCTTTCCGAAAATCACGCCGATCATCGGCGACCTTACGGACGAAGCCTTTTTGGCGGACGCAACAAAAGGAATCGACACAGTGTTTCATATCGCCGGAATAAAAATGTCCGTGTCTCTTACCAAGGCGGCAATCGAAAATCACGTCAGACGGATTATCCTCGTGCACACGACCGGGATTTATTCGAAATTCAAGGCGGCGAGCGAGGAATATCTCGAAATCGAGAAAAATGTTTTCGCTATGCTTTCGGAAAGTGAAACCTGCTTCACCGTGCTTCGTCCGACAATGATTTACGGTAATCTGAAAGACCCGAATATGTCTAAATTTATTCGAATGGTCGATAAACTGAGAGTTTTTCCCGTGATTGACAAAGGCACCTTTGCGCTTCAGCCGGTCAACATCCGTGACCTCGGGAAAGCGTATTATCAGGCGCTTACAAACGAAGAAAGCACGAAAAACAAATTATATGACCTTTCGGGCGGTACGGTAATTGACCTTGTTGACATTTTAAAGCTGATAAGCCGACTGCTCGGAAAAAAGACGGTGTTTGTTTCCGTTCCGTCTCCCCTTGCTTATTTTGCGGCAAAGATGCTATACGCTTTGTCGCTCAAAAAAATTGATTACCGGGAACGGGTACAGCGGCTGACCGAGCCGAGAGCGTACGGACACGAAGAAGCCGCCAAGGAATTCGGCTACTGTCCGATGCCGTTTTATGATGGTATCAAAACGGAAGTGGAAGAATACAAACGGAATAAATAAAAAAGGGCGGAGTGAAAACTTCCGCCTTTTGATTTTGGTCGCCGCATTCATCATCGGCGGCTTTTTAGTACCGTTATAACAATCAGCATTATTACCGCAAGCCAGAAAAGAACAACCGGCAAGGCATAATACCATTTTTTCGGCTTGCCGTCTTTCCACAGTTCTTTTGCTTGTTCCCGATAAGAAGCCATGATATCTTTCGGGATAAAATGCACGGTCAAGGCTACAAGCGCCGGAAGGAGTATCACGTCGTCAAGATAGCCGAGCACTGGGATAAAATCCGGCACAAGGTCAACCGGCGACAGCGCATACGCAACCGTCAGCGCCGCAAAGAGCTTCGCCAAAGCAGGCGTCCGCTTATCCTTTAAGGCAAGAAAAACAGCGGGGACATCGGTCTTTAAGTTTTCGGCACGCTGTCTGAGATTCATTATCAATCCTTCTCTGATTCGTCTTTTTTCTTCTTTTTTACAAAGTATTGAACCGTAAGCCCGATCATAACGGCAAGTATATACACGGGCATCACAAAAGAGAGCAGGCACCCCGACAGATCAAACCAAAACTCGCTGCCCGTCATAACGCCGAAGAAAAACATCGCAATTAAAACCGACAAACGGATTCCGATCAGCTTTAAACCAAACTTGAATGTTTCCATATTATTCACCTCGGCATTATATTAGCACCCAATAAACTGCCTTGTCAAGCCTCCGGTACAACGCAGTCCCCGATCAACCACACCGTTTCGGTATAGAGTACCGTTTTTTCAATCAGGACTTGCAGCTTTGTGATATCCTTTCCTACTTCTTTGATATTTTCCCCGGCAAACGCAGATGCTTCTTTCGTATTGACCGAAAGCACACACGTTTCGCCGTCAACCTCATATTCGAACTTCACTTCACTCAGATTATCAATTAAAGCCAGAATTGCATACCCGTAAGCACGCATATATTCCTCCTTGGCTTCTCTTTGAGCCGAACCGATATTGTTGACAACAACCAGCGTCCAGCTGTACGGCTCTTTTGAGGTCTTCAAAGCGTTGGAAACAGAACCGAGCACTTCGTAGACACCAAGAGCGGCCGCAGTACGGCTGTTTTCGGGCATGGCACCGACATACAGATGACGAGTTTTGAAAGCATCCGAGGTGATTTTCGAAATCGCCTTGCCGCCATGCCATATAATCCGGTCATCAAGCTTTACGGTTCTGATTTCGTTTTCGGCGGTAAAGCTTTCAAGATATCCGCCGGTGTGAAAGCGGCTTTGCCGGACAGAGCGGAACGAAACCGTGACAACGCCGTCTTTTTCCTCGAAATCCACAAACGGAACATCGGTATTGCGGATTTTTGAGCCGCCGCCGACGTTCATCTCTTTTCCGTTCACCGACAGCCGGCAGGACACAAACTCCTCGTCTATCGGGCTTCCGATAAAGTACACCTTTGCGATGATTGCCGAAAAGAGGATAACAACCGCTGTCAGCACGCCGATAACGACCGCCTGCGTTTTATGGCGCCGTGTCTTTTTTAAAAAGTCGATTTCCTTTTTTTCGTCCGTCTTTTCTTCTTTCTTTTCGCCCTCGCACATGAAATCGAGTGCTGTCTTGCAGTCCGAGCAGTCCGCAACGTGCGCTTCGACCGCCTTGTTCGTTTTTTCGCTTGTCAGTCCGTCCGCATACGACGGCAGAAGATCCCGGACAATGTCACACGGTAAATTTTCACTCATTTTCCGTCAGCTCCTTTCTAAGCCGTTCTTTTCCCCGATAAAAGGTCACTCTTGCCCGGTTTTCGGAAAAGCCCATGATTTCGCCGATTTCCCGGAACGACAGATCGCCGAAAATCCGCAGGTACAACACCTCCCGGTACGGCTCGGGGCACGAATGAAGTTTCCTCAGAAGCTCAACCCGATTTTCGGCTTCTATCACACTGTCTTCGGCAGAAGAAGCGGTTTTCAGGCTTTCTTCAAGCGTCTCGGTTTTCAGTCGCTTGCGATAATACACCGAAAGCTGATTTTTGGCGATTGCACAAAGCCAAGTTGACACCGAACACTTGCTTTCATCATACCGCCCGATGCTTCTGACCGCCTGATAAAACGTTTCCTGCGTCAGCTCTTCGGAAAGGTCTTCGCTTCCCGTTTTTGACAGCAGAAACTTATACACGGTCATAGCATACCGCTGATAGATTTCGTCCATCGGCTGCATTTTTTCGCCTCCTTTTTATCGGGTTTCATATGTTAATGCCAAAATCCGGCAATTCGTTACAAGGACAAAAAAATTATCGGGATTGAATATTCAATCCCGATAAAATCTTCTTCAGTGTGTCAACAGTCGCTTTATAAAGAGTTGCGAATATAGGACTAAGAAAATAATATGCTTTGTAAATGACGCTTGTTTTTTCGCTTTCCGTCGGACTGACGGCTTTTTCATCACTGTCTATTTTGATAAACTGCGGGTATTTTTTATTTGTTCTAACGGTCGGCTGACCGTCATAATGCACCGCCCAGTTCAAAAATTGAACATATGCGTTCGTGAACGAACTATGCTGCTGCATTTTGAAATACCAGGTATATTCGGGATACGCACCCGTGGAAGCATCGACAATCTTGTCAGGCGAAACATGGTTGTGACCGCATTTGACTGCCTGCTTGTAATTTTTGCCAAGCATTTTTCCGAACGGTGCAACAGTCGCACCGATACTGGTGTATTTCGTATCAATCAACATATCGGAATGGTTTTCCGAACCTTTGGTTACCGGTATCGTTGACATTCCGTAGCCGCTTGTGATAACAACGGGAACATCGTCGGCGATTGCACTGTCGATAAGATTGGTAAGCTTCCGCTGAACATTGTAATGATAGCGGTCAAGCTTTTTGACAAGTGTCGTGAATTTCGGGTCATTACCGAACATGGCTTTCTTCGCCTTAGCGTAATCTTTATCAGGAACATAAGCCCACGTACCCGGCATATATCCGAGGCACTTCGAAAGACTTTCGGCAAATATACGTTCAAACTCTTTTTCGAGCATATCCTGTCCGCTGACAAGGACCTTATCCAATACGCCGGCTTTTTTCAGCGAATCAAGCAAAACCGTAAGGAGCTGGCCTGTCACGTCACGGCCCATAAGACTGTTAACAAAAGCAACAAGAGCGTCCCCTTTTGAGGCGATGTCATATTCCTTTTTATAAAGTGTACCTAAAATCGAAAGGCCTTTATAGGCGGCGGTAAGGAAAAAGATTTTTTGGACATCATCGTGACCATAGAGATAAAGGTAAGAAGCAAGAATTGCGCCGCCCTGACTGTGTGCGGAAAAAATCACTTTGTCGTGGCGGGTAACAGCCTTTATTTTTTCAACATATTTTTTAAGCTTGGCTGCATTGTCAAGCGGAGAAAGACGCCAGTCCTGAGAAAAGGTATAATAATCGTCGTCACCGTTTAACGTAAGACCGAATTTGCCTTTTTTATGAAGCTCATTCGTCGGTTTCTTGTTCGGTTCAATACCCGTATTCTTTCTCGGCGTTCCGGTTTCGTCGCAGGCGACGGGTGAAAGCAATTCATTCATCGCGGCGGTTGTATACTTTCCGAACCCTTCATAATTCTTCACCGCCCAACAGCCTACAGCAAGAGCAAGGGACGGCACGGCTTTCATCATCGTCGCATTGTCCGGCGGAAAAATACAGCTTGCATCACCGTTTTCGTCGTATTCATAGATGCTTGCTCCGAAGCCTGTTATAAAAACCACGGGAACATTGTCGCACTTACAGCTTTTTGCGGCAAAAGCCACACTTGAACACGACAATGTCATAAGAAGTGCCAGAATAACTGAAAGTATTTTTTTCATTATGATTCCTCTCTCTTCTGTGTATTATACGTCAACAAAGATGACGTCGTTACCAAAATAATTGATAAATTTCATTAAGTCCTCAAATGTCAGCCACACAAAAGCCGTACAGTCGTTCGGGTGAAAACCGATCAGACCATCAACCTGTTTCAACTCACTGTCGAGCACAACCTGAACTTCATGGTTTTCATCGTTGATGATTCCGAACGGCGAAACCTCACCCGGATGAAGTCCAAGGTGCTTCATGAGTCTTTCGTCCGAACCGAAGCTGAGCCTTGACGAGCCGAGCTGCGGCTTGAGCTCTCCCTGAATATCCGGATGCTTATCCTTGAGCATCGACACGACATAATGTATTTTTCCGTTAGCGTTGCGAAGAAACAAATTCTTGCAGACAGCACCGTCATTGAAAATCCCGAGCTTATCCATGTCGTCAATAGTATGCACGGCCGGGTGCGTTATCAGCTTATACCCGATTCCGAGCGAATCGAGAACGCTTAATACTTTTTCTCTTTCTGTCATGTTGTGCCTCTTTTTATGACGCCGCACGGGAATATGAATGAACGGTACCGTCCTCAACGGAGGTCAGCGTAAGATTGTTTCCGTCAACCTGATAGCTGTATTCATTCGTTACCGTCCTTGAAGAAATCGTACTTCTTATGGTAATTCTGTCGCCGTCAACGGAATAGGTTCCGTTGAACGTACCGTTTATCGGCATATTGATAACCGGCACGGTAAAGTTGACATAGGTAATTTCGACCGTACCGTCACCTTTGAAGGTGTACCCGCTCATATCGCTTGCATCCATCCATTTTCCGACAAGACCAAGGTCGGACGAGGATTGACCGCTGTCACGGACGAACAGAATCGTTTGTCCGTTATCAGCCTTGAAGCTCATGGAATTTCCCGAGACAGTAAAGGCATACTCTTCGGTAACAGTACCGCCTTCGATAACATACTGAATCGTAATCTTATCATCTTTGATCAAAAATACACCGTCATAGGAAACGGAGTTATCTGTTACTTTAACCGTTCCGTCTTCTCTGAAAAGAAGCTTTTTGGTTTTTCCGCTGTCGGTCCAGGCGCCGTATATGCTGTTGTTATTTTCCGACGGCAAGGTAATACCCGGTTGACCCGAGCTTGTCTGCTCTTCGGTCTGACGCTGATAGGTTGCTTTATCGCCGTCTTCCCGGTTAATAAGCGTCAGAGCATTATTTTCAATCGATGCGGTAAACGTATCGGTAATTGTCTTTTGATAGATTGAAAAATTGACAGTAAGCGTATTCCCGTTTAAGGTATAGCTGCCTGTTGTCGAGCCGTTTATCGGAAGATTGATAACGGGCACGGTAAGATTGACATACGTTACGTTTACGCTTCCGTTTTCGAAGAACTCATATCCGCTCATATTGGCGCTGTCCATCCATTTACCGATCAGCTGCGTCTTAAGCTGATCGACGTCGTTCACCGCTGCTCCGGCTTGCGAGGAAGCATCGCTGCCGTTCTGACCGGACACCGGCTGACTCGATGCCGTCTGATCGGATACCGTCTGGCCTGCAACCGTCGGGGCAACAGTCGGCGCTCCGGAAGAATCATCGTTGTTGTTCTTTTTGACGCTGACAACGGCGGTGATCACAATACAGACCGCTACTACGGCACTGATAACGGATATCATAATTTTTGTGCTTTTATTCATTCATAACACGCACCTTTCATTTGCAAACATGAATACAGGAGCCACAACCGGCTCCGGCTTTTCTTACGGAGTCTGTCTGTAATAAACAGTTTCAACGGCATCCTCAACACTGATAAGCGTAAGAGTATCCTCTTTCACACTAACCATATACTGTGTAGTTTGTATACCGGTTACAGGCAGCGAATACGTAAGAACCATATAATCATTACCGTCATCACGTCTTTCAATCGTATAGTTACCTTCTGTACCGATATCCGAAGACGACAGAAAGACTTTACATATTCCGTTTTCTGAAAACGTATATCCTGCAAGTCCGGCCGAATCCATCCACGTTCCGATAATCTGCTTCGTAACAAGCTTAGCACGAGCCGAAGCGCTACTGTCCTCATCAGACGCAGTGACCGTTGTTTCCGGCTCATCGGATTCGTCAACGTCTGTGGTGTTCCCGAATTTTGAGTACAAATAACTCGAAGCATTCTCTAAAAGGCTGATTTGTTCCTGCTTTTTCTGTTCCTTGATTTGTTCTTTTCGTTGTTCCCGGATCGTACTGACGGCAACGTGAGAAAGAATAAGAATCAGGCAGACAGCAACGGATACGATTTTTTGGCCTTTCTTCATTTTAAAGTTCCCCTTAAACAAATTAAAATCGGAGCTGTCGCATTTCGATGCAGAACTCGTTTTCCGCCGAAATAGTATGCAGGAACACTGCAGACCGATTGAAAGCGGTTATAAAAGATACCTGCTGCATCGGCTTTTGCGAAATCAGCATTTATCTTTTGTTCTGCGCTAAATGCAACAGCTCCGATACGTTTCAAAAGTTAAGACGCAGACGGCGCTACGGTCTGATCTTTATTGTTGGCATCCGTTTGAGCCGCATCTGTCTGACGGAAGAAAGTGTATTGATTTCTCGAATTATCAAGACTTGTAAGGGTCAGTGTATCGCCCTCAATGACAAACATATACTGAACGGTCGTATCTCCGATAATCGGAACAGAATACTTGATGGTTATGTAGTAGTTTCCGTCGTCACGCTTGTCGATTGTGTAACTGCCGTCAAGACCAAGGCTTGAAGTCGCCAAAAATACTTTACAGACATTTTTCTCATTAAATGTATAGCCGGTAAGGTTAGTCGAATCCTTCCACGTACCGATCAGCTTCTTTTCCGGTGAAGCTGAGCAAGCCGCAAACATAGTTACAACAAGGCAGAGAACCAAACCGATTGCCGCAAGGCGTTTTAAATTGTTTTTCATAAAAATACTCCTTTTTCGTTTTTTCTGTTTGACATATTATAGCATATCATGTTCGGTTTGTAAAGTTAAAAAATCGTAACCGAATTTTATACAATAACAACAATACATGAATAATATTCCGTCAAAAGAAAAGATAAAATAACTTTCTTAAACAGCTATTATGACTGCTACTGCTCTTTAAAGCTCTTGATAACCTTAAGACGGGAGAATTCCTCCCTCTCCTTTTCGTCGAGTGCTTGCGTAATAAACTTGACGGTTCCCTCAAGTCTCGGAATCATGATATTGTTCAGGGCGTTGCTTCTTTTCTGTGTCTTTTCAACGGCGTCCGCAAGACGGCAGACACTGTTTTCGATTTCCGCAAGCTGAGCGGTCAGAATTTTGACCTGACGGAAAAGCAGACACGCCTCGTCAAAATCGGAGTTCGTTCCCTCAAAGCCGAAATTTCGTACATCACAGTCGGCAGACGAGATTTTTACCGTCGGGATTTCAACGCCCATGACGCTACGGTAGTCAATCTCAAGGTCATCGTCAATCGGAACGGCTCTTGCAAAGCGGTCGCAGTCACCAAGCGTCAGATTCGCCCGTTTGAGTGCGGAATAGGCTTTTTCATATACGTTTCCGATGTTCGACTGAACCTGCTTTGCCGAATCGATCATCCGCATCATCTCCCGGACAAGGATATTTCGCTTTCTGTCCATCAGGTCATAGCCGACCTTCGCAAGAGCCAGTGAGCGTTTTGTGCTGATAAGATTGGATTTTGTCGGAAAAACCTGCGCCATAGCCGCACCTCCTTACCGGTATTTATGCTTCTTCCTCGGTTTCGTCTCCCTCGGGACGGTAGTATTTTTCAATATATTTTTCGTCAACACGGTCAAGCATTGACTTCGGAAGCGTCGAAAGAAGCTTCCAGCCTAAGTCGAGCGTTTCCTCAATCGAACGGTTTTCGTTGCCCTGATTGATAAACTCTTCGTCAAACTGACGTCCGAACTGCATGATTTTTTTGTCGTCGTCGGAAAGCTCGTCCTCACCGATAACGGAGGCAAGCGCCTTTGCGTCCTGCACCTTCGCATACAGCGAAAACAGCTGATTGGCAAGGTCGGCGTGATCCTCTCTCGTGTAGCCTTCGCCGATACCGTCCTTCATCAGTCTTGACAAAGACGGCAGAATGCTGACAGGAGGATAGATTCCCTTGCCGTCCTTATCACGGTCAAGTACAATCTGACCCTCGGTGATGTAACCCGTAAGGTCGGGGATCGGGTGGGAAATATCGTCGTTCGGCATCGTGAGAATCGGGATCTGCGTCACCGAGCCTTTTGCGTCCTTGATAATGCCGGCTCTTTCGTAAAGAGAAGCCAAATCGGAATAAAGATAGCCGGGATAGCCCTTTCTTGCCGGAATTTCGCCCTTGGTCGAGCTGAACTCACGAAGTGCTTCAGCGTAGGACGTCATATCGGTCAGAATAACAAGAATATGCTTACCGAGCGTATAGGCAAGATACTCCGCGGCGGTCAGCGCACATCTCGGCGTGATGATACGTTCGACAATCGGATCATTCGAAAGATTCAGGAACATAACAACACGACTCATGACGTTTGCGTTTTCAAACGATGAGCGGAAATAGGCAGCAACGTCGTTTTTTACGCCCATAGCGGCAAAAACAATCGCAAAATCGTCGTTGTCGGCAATCGACGCCTGACGGACAATCTGAACGGCAAGCTCGTTATGCTTCATGCCCGAGCCGCTGAAAATCGGAAGCTTCTGCCCTCTGATGAGAGTCGCAAGGCAATCGATTGACGAGATGCCGGTTCTGATATAGTTTCGGGGATAGACTCTTGAAACGGGATTGATCGGCTGACCGTTGACATTCATGCTGCAATCGGGATAGATTTCGCCGAGCCCGTCAATCGGTCTTCCGAGTCCGTCAAAGACTCTGCCCAATATTTCGGGAGACAGCTTCATTTCCATCGGGTGGCCGAGCAGTCTCGTCTTGGTGTTAACCATCGAAAGCCCTCTTGTGCCCTCGAAAACCTGCACAATGGCTTTATCGCCCTCAATAGCAACGATTCTTCCGGTTCTTGCCGAACCGTTTTCCGTTTCGATTTCAACAAGCTCCTCATTCATCGGAGCCTTAACTCCTTCAAGGACAACGAGTGAACCGTTGATTTGTTTCAGACCTCTGTGCTCAATAATCACCGTTATCCCTCCTTTCAGGATTATTTGTTCAGATATACGGCAAGCTTTTCGTCGATCTCTCTGGTGTAGCTGTCAAACAAATCAAGCCTGTCGTTCGGAATCTCATATTTCATTTTTATCAGTTTTTCGAAAAGACCCGTTGCAACAAGCTGTGACACCGGCACCTGCTTGGCAACGATCTTTTTGCACTGATGATAGAGATACAAAATGATTTCCATCATCTTCAGCTGTTTCTTAAGCGGAACATAGGTGTCCTCTTTATGGAAAGCGTTTTGCTGAAGAAAACCGACCCGAATCACTCTCGCAATTTCAATCGTAAGCTTCTGATCATCGGGCAGAACATCCGCACCGATGAGCTTGACGATTTCCATCAGACTGCTTTCTTCAAGCAAAAGCGAGCAAAGCTCACTGCGGCACTTCATGAAATCGGGACCGGCGTTATCGTAATACCAGTTTTCAAGCTCACCGATATACTCGCTGTAGCTTGTGTTCCAGTTGATTGCCGGGTAATGTCTCGCATAGGCAAGCGCTTTATCCAGTGCCCAGAAACAGCGGGTAAATCGCTTCGTGTTCTGCGTGACCGGCTCGGAAAAGTCGGAGCCCTGGGGAGACACGGCGCCGATAATCGTAACCGAGCCCTCCTCTCCGTTCAGCGTTTCCATATAGCCGGCACGCTCGTAAAACTCGGAAAGCCGGGACGGCAGATACGCCGGAAAACCTTCGTCGGCGGGCATTTCTTCGAGTCTGCCCGAAATTTCACGCAAAGCCTCCGCCCAGCGTGAGGTCGAGTCCGCCATGATGGCGGTGTGATAGCCCATGTCACGATAATACTCGGCAAGGGTAATACCCGTATAAATTGAAGCTTCACGGGCAGCAACGGGCATATTTGATGTATTCGCAATCAGCACCGTTCTGTCCGTCAGAGGCTTACCGCTTCTCGGGTCAATCAGCTCGGAAAACTCGGTCAACGCCTGCGTCATCTCGTTACCTCTTTCACCGCAGCCGACATAGACAATGATGTCGGCGTCGCACCACTTGGCAAGCTGATGCTGGGTCATGGTCTTTCCTGTACCGAAGCCGCCGGGAATCGCCGCCGCACCGCCTTTGGCGACAGGAAAGAGCGTATCAATGACACGCTGACCCGTCACAAGCGGTTTTGTGACCGGCATTCTTGCCGCAACCGGTCTCGGAATCCGGATCGGCCACTTCTGACAAAGCGTCAGGGAAACCGTGTTTCCGTCCTCGTCCTTTAAGACGGCAATTTCGTCAGTCACTTTATATTTTCCGTCGGGCTTTACGGATGCAACCGTTCCCGAAAGAAGCGGTGACAGCATGATTTTGTGAAGAATGGCAGGCGTTTCCTGCGTTTGGGCGTAAACGGCTCCGCCCGAAAGCGTATCGCCGGGCTTTACAAGAACTTTTACGTCCCAAAGCTTTTCTTCGTCAACAGACGGTACGTTGATCCCTTTTCCGATGAACGAGCCGGACTCTTCTTCCAAAGCCGGAAGCGGTCTTTCGATACCGTCGAATATATTGCTCAGAATTCCCGGACCCAAAGTGACACAAAGCTGGCTTCCCGTGGAATAAACCGGCTCGCCGGGCTTTAGTCCGACGGTGTCCTCGTAAACCTGAATTGTTGTCACGTCGTCCTCAAGCCCGATTACTTCGCCGACAAGACGGTCAAAGCCGACATAAACCATTTCCATCATCGAAAGCTCGGTCTTGCCTTTCACGGTGATAACCGGTCCGTTTATCGAATATATTACGTTTTCACTTGGCAATGTTCTCACCTCGCTGAGAGTTATTCGTTAAGCGAAAGACCTGATTTTGCCATAAAGACCTCTCTTTGCTTATCCAGGCTTTCCTCAAGCGTGTTGTCGGCAAACACCGTTTCGTCCGAATTGAGGACGCATGCGCCGCCGATTCTGATTTTATCGTAAGGCTTAACAACGCAGTCAGCCGACAGTGAAGACACGATTTTTTCGGCCGCAGCCATATCACATTCTCTTACAAGAACGGTCAGCTTTCCGTCGACTGCCGAGAGAAGCTGTTTGATACATTCCGTAAGATACGTTTCGTAATCCGGGCTTCCGGTAAAAGCAATCAGTCTTTCTTCTGCCTTTTTCATAACAGAATCGGTAATTTCGTCACGGTATCTGTGAAGCTTTGCGGTGCTTTCACGCTTGAGTGCGGAGATTTCACGGTTTGTCTGATTGCGAAGTCTCTGTGTTTCGTAAGACAGCTTTTTTTCGGTCTCACCCGTAATTTCGGCTTCAATTTCGGCAAGCTGCTTTTTGCGAAGCTTTGCAGTCTGCTTTTCAATTTTTTTACACTGCGCCATGGCATTTTTATTGATAACCTCGGCGAAGCGTTCAATTTTATCGTATTGGTTAATCAAGGTTTTCCCTCCTTTTCGGAGCGTCAGTCTACGTTTACTCCGATTGCGTTACGGACATAGCGGGTAATCGAATCACCGGCGGCTGACGGGTCGAGCATATCCGGTATCTGCGTCACAAGAATCTTTGATTTCTTCTTGATTTCAACAATGCTGTCAGCATAAAGCTGACCGACGGTATTCGTAACAAGAAGAATTCCGATATCCGGGTCTTTTTCGGCTCTTTCGGCTTCCGCTAAAAGCTCATCACGGCTTTTTACAACCATTCCCTCTATCCCGGCAAGACGCATACCCGTAACGGTATCCTCATCGCTTGACAAAAGAAACATTCTCATCTTTTTTAAACCTTATTGAGGATAAGAATGGAAATAACAACGCCGTAAAGAGCAATCGATTCACCAAGGGCAACGAAGATAAGGCTCTTACCGAACGATTTCGGATCCTCACTTGTCGCCGCAATAGCTGCCGGCGCACCTGCGGCAACGGCAATACCGCCGCCGATACCGGCAAGACCGGTTACAAGACCTGCGGCGAGAAGTCCGAGGCCGTTCGACTGTGCCGCCGAAGCGGGCTCTTCTGCTGTCTGTTCGGTTGCCTGAGCCGGTGCGGCGTCGGCATCCGGCGCATCAGACGAAGCGGAAGCGCCGAAAGCAAGAAGGCTTACCATAAGGATAAGTACAAGGAAGGTCACAAAATTGATACGCATACTTTTTTTGGCTGATTTGCCGTTAAAGCGGCTTCTGAAAGTAAAGAAAGCAGAAAGCATCAGAACCACTGCCGGTACGATAATAAGTGCTGCATAGAAAAAGGTTGACATAATTGATTCCTCCATCATTTTTGAATTTATTTTTTCAGTTTTTTTGAAGCAAGACTGACGGCGTGAAACGGCTTGCCGTCACCCTCAAAGAAGCGGCTGAACATCTCATAAAGCTCAAGTCTCAAGCCCTGAATACCGGAAAGAAGACCCTCGAGTGCAATAATCAGAATGTTGCCGAGAATGACAACGATAATGCCCTTGACCGACGAGGTGTCGCCTGCCAGCGTGAACACAACCATCATCATACTGGCGTGAACAATGACGAACGCACCGACACGCAAAAACGACAGGGTATTGCTGAAATAGGAAAGGACATATTCGATACATTCAAACAGGTTCTGCAGGAAAAAGTCCATCATGCTTTCGGGCTTTTTGAATTTGCCCTCATCAAGAAGCGGTACGAGCAATTCTTTCATAAACAGAATCACGATACCGACAAGAAGCATCACCGCGCTGATTTTCGTCGGGAAGACGCCCTCTTTCGCCATAAAAGCATAAATCAGGTTGGCGCCGCCGATATACACGATGATGCCCGTGACGCCGTTTTCCGTAAACAGCGCCGAGCCGAACCGCCGTTTCTTGATCATCGTGACAACATTGATGACCATCGCAATGATGACAAGCACCACACCGATTCCGATTGCAAACAGCAGAACGGTGTTGATGGAATCCATGACCTCGAGCGGCTTGCCGTTCATTCCCAGCATTTTATACACCGGGTCAAGCGCATGCTCGAAGCCGAAAACCGAGCCGAAAATAAATCCGAAAAACATCGATGACATTCCGCACGGAACAAGAATTTTACCGAGAGATGAGCCGGTCTTTTTCCAGAAGATCAGTCCTCCGAGTGCCAGAACCAGACCCTGTCCCAGATCTCCAAACATGATTCCGAAAAGAAGAGTGTAGGTAATCGCAACAAATGCGGTGATATCTATATCATAGTATGACGGAAGTCCATACATTTCAACGAAGAAGGAAAAGGGTCTTACCGCAAAAAAATTCTTCAGCTTTGTAGGCGGCATCACCTTTGAGTCCTTGCTCGGAGCTTCGATTTCAACAACAAACTCGGGATATTTTTCGATCCGTTCCCGAAACTTCTTTTCGTCACTTGCCGGTATCCAGCCGACAAAGAAACAGCTTTTTGCGTGATACACCGCATATCGGCGAAGTTCAAAAACCGTATTCAGGTCAGAAAGCTTCAGATAAAGCGCCTTTATCTTGTCGCCCTCCTGCTCCCACGTTTCGCTGATCTGCTTGTCAAGCTGTGATTTCGAGTTTTTAATGATTTCGATATTTTCTTTTAATTTAGCAATAATCTCATCGGCCGTGCCGACGGCTCCCGGAATTTGAAGCCGCTCAAACTGAAGCGCCGCAAAAATCCTGTCAACCTCGTCCGCTCTGTCCTTCGGGGCGAAATAGGCACCCCAGTATCCGTCCCGGTCGCTTGAGCAAGGACAAAACAGGATATACGGATTGTCGCCGTAGGCTTTCGTAAGCTTGACATAGCTTTCTCTTGAAAGATAACCGAAGCGGGTTGAAATAAATTCACAGCCGAAAAGCTCTTCAAGGTCGATTCCGAGTCCGCTGAAATGTCCGTATTTTTCAACCGCCGATTCACACTCTTCAAGCTGCTCGGAAAGCTGCTTGCTTTCGTCGTTGAGCTGACGAAGCTTATCTCCGACCCGTTCGATATATTCGGACGTTCTGTCGTCGATTATCGCCTTTTTAACCTTTCCCGGCGATTCAAGGTCAATGCCATAGCTGTCTGCAAGCTCCTTGATGCTTTGAAGTGTTTGTAAGTAAGGGCTTTCTTCGCTGACGGGAACATATCCGAGCGACTGTGAAACATACTGTCCGGCGTTTTCCGGATGAAAATCACCGAGCGTACAGCACACGGATATGATTTTGTCAAGCTTCGACGACGGTCCGCTTATCTTCACAAGCTTCATTCTTTTGATTGCCAAAGTCAATCACCGTCCTTTAATATGCTATAAGAATTGTCATGTCATTGGTTTCAGTCTCCGACACCTAAAAGGCTTTCGCCTATCTGTTCCGTCGGAACTTTAAATTTGATTCCCTCTATTATTCTGACGAGATTGTTGCGTTCGATTTCGGAAAGAAACAGATAACTGAACATCACAACGCTCGGATAAGAGGAAAATCGGATTTGCTTTTTACAATACTGATAAAAGTCTTCGGTCATCTGGCGCTCGATATTCTTATCTGCGCCCGAAACAAAGCAGTCTTTATACGGGCTGTTTTTGAGCACACTTGTCAGTTCGGTTTCGCTCGTACACGCATAGATCTGTTTCAGCTGCTTTTCGCTTAAAAGAGTCAGAGAAACAGATGCAGGCATCGAAAGCTTGGTTACGGCGTTGTTACTTTTATAATAGCGGATAATGCGAAACTGTTTTTCGATAAACGACACGTCGAAGCTTCGGCATATCATTTCCCGCATTTTTTTCTTTTCCTCACCCTTGAAACAACGCTCAATAAGTTTGTCCTTAAACGTTTCGAAATACGTGTTAAACGCAAGTTCAAAGGTAAGATAGCTTCTTTCCGGATCAGAAAGACATCGCTTATAAATGTCTTCATACGCCGTATGCTCAAGCGACTTTGCAATCTGTTCAAGACTGTCCGCCCTACCAAGCGCATACAGGTCAATCGACAAGTGCTTATCAATGAACGAGTTCATCTGCATCAGATAGCTTTCGTTGTTGCCGCCTATCATATGAAGCGTACATTTGAGGATTTGCTCGACTTCGGTTTTTACGATAAAATACTTATAAAACTCGCTTGAGATGGCAAGCTCATACCGGCAAAGCGAAATAAAGTTTCCGAACCGGGATTCGTCAATCACGTTTTCAAGCGTTTTTGCCGAAAAATCAGCCGTTCCGACGGCAGAAAATGCATTCGCATAAGGTGTCCGTGTCTTTAGGTACGAAGCGACCTCGTTTATGCTTTTACAAGCGAGCAGATCGTTATACTGCCTTTGGTCAAGCCGCCGTCCGTAATACGCTCTTGACAAGGCCAAAATAGCGTTTGCAGCCTTTTTCATAGGCTCACCTCCGTCACTTGCATAAAATTATGCCGAAACAATATTATTCACGATCATATCGACCCATCGGCCACTGTTTTCTTCACTTTTCAGTCTGAGCGTCTCGATGCCTTCATTCAGATTCTTTTCAATAACAGCCTTTTCCCGGGAGAGGATTTCGGCCTGTTTTTCCTTTTCCTTTTCAAGCGCCTGCTGAAAATCGGCTTCGTTTTTCTCAACAAGCTTTTTCTTCTTTTTTTCGATTTCTTCCAACAGCAGACTTCTTGCGTTTTCCGCTTCTTCAATGCGGGCTCTCGCCTGACGGTCAAGCTCAATCAGCTTGTTCAAAAGTTCCTCCAACAGCAAAACCTCCTTTTAATCATTTTGCTATTTAAGCTTTTGACTAATTATAGCACTATTTTTTCTTAATTCAAGTAACGCAGTGAAAATTGTCTTGTTGGTTCTCACAATTTTAAAACCCATTTGAAAATATTTTTTAGTTATGATAATATATATGCGGTGATAAAAAATGCTTGAAAAAATTGATGAGAAAGACACATGGCAAACACTCAAGGAAAGCCGGAAACCGATTGTTCTTTACGGCATGGGAAACGGTGCGGATCAGATTATTGATGTGCTGGCCGGTTACGGTCTTGACGTGTCCGATGTGTTTGCAAGCGACGGATTTGTACGAGGTCAGCTTTTTCACGGAAAACGGGTTCTGACGCTCCGGGAAGCCGAAGAAAAATATGATGACTTCATCGTCGTCATGACCTTTGCCGTGCACGATGAAAGAACGCTCAACTTTGTAAAAGAACTGTCCAAAAAGCACACCCTCCTTTCTCCGACCGTTCCGGTAAGCGGCGGCGGTCTTATCACAAGAGCGTTTGTCAAAGAACACGACAGCGAGTACGACAGGGCTTTTTCGCTTTTGTCGGACGAAAAGTCAAGGGAAGCATTTTTAAATGTTCTTCGCTTTACCGTAAGCGGAAACACGGATTATCTGTTCCCGGTCATGAGCGAAAAAAGCGAAGTGTATTCCGACATTCTGCATCTTTCGGCGAACGAAAACATTATTGACCTCGGCGCCTATAACGGCGACACGGTACAGGAATTCTTAGAAGCAACAAACGGACAATATGAAAACATTCTCGCCCTTGAGCCGGACGAAAAGAACTTTAAAAAGCTTTTGAAGAATACCGAGGGACTGAAGAATGTCGTGTGCCGGAACCTCGGTGCATGGGACAAGGACGAAACTTTGTTTTTCGAAAAGAAGTCGTCCAGAAGCTCGCACAAATCGGATACGGGAATTCCCGTCCGCTTCACCAGTGTCGACAACCTTATACATGAGAAGGTTTCATTTATCAAAATGGATATCGAAGGTGCAGAGGGAAAGGCGCTTGACGGGGCGGCAAATACGATCAGGCAGTACAAGCCGAAGCTTTACGTCTGTGCCTATCACCGCAACGAGGACTTGTTTGCGCTTCCGCTTAAAATAAACGGGATTCAGCCGGGATACTCGTATTATTTCCGCCACCACCCGTATATTCCCGCATGGGAATCGAATTTTTATTGTGTGTACGAATAATAAAATGTACAGCCCGCATCTGTCGGGGCTGTACTGAACTTTTTTAACGCAGTCCTAATCAAGAGCAATCGGTTCGATAATCGGATCTTCAAGAGCGATGAGTCGTTTGGCAAACACATAGGCAAGATGAATAAACAGCGGCTTCGATATCTTGTCTCTGTGCTCACGCCAATATCGGAACATACCGTTATAGCCGCCCGAAAGATAGCTGTAAAACATATCGTATAGTTCTCTCGAATCGGTATGATGATAAGCCTTGAAATACTCGAAGAAAAAGTCCGCATGCAGCTGGTTGAGTTCTTCAAGGAACTCTTTCGAGCAGTCAATCAGCATAATCGCTGTATCTTCATTTTCAAAAAATAAATCCGTAACACTCGAAATAACGGTAAATACGTTTTCGGGATAGCCGACTTTTCTGTGCTTTTCTAATAGCGTCTTAATCTCATTGAGCATATTCGTCCGGATATCATAAATCAGGTCATTGATATCCGAGTAATGAAAATAAAATGCATTCCGGCTCAGCTGCGCCCGTTCGCAGATTTCTTTGACGGTGATTTTATTCAGGTCCTTTTCTTTTGAGAGGGAAACCAGACTTTTTTCAAATTCTTTTTTTGTCTTTTTCACACAACTGTACTCTTTTGTGGCCGCCACATGATTCACTCCCTTATTAAAATTGATACAATTATATCATAAATGTTTTATTTGTTTCAAGATGTAAAAATCTGTATGTTGACTTTTTTGTTGCGTAAAACTATAATCAGTAAGGACACTTTATCACATTTATGACAATGTGTCAAGTTTTAAATTTACATAAAAGGATGGAATATGCAAAATGAACGAACTTTACGTATTACCCAAAGAAAAGTATCTTGCCGAACCGACCGATGAATCCTGTTACCTTTATCTTCGTCAATGCTACGAAAGATACTCAAAGGATCTCGGCGATGTCACCGCTTTTGTCGTCCCCGTTGCCGACCAGTGCTCCGAAACAAAAATGAGCAAGCTTTTTGACGACATTGAACGGCTCGCCGCCTACCTTGCTTCCACAGGACTGAAAAAAGGCGACGTTTTTTCGATTTTCCTGCCCACCTGCGCCCACGCTTTTACCGCTTTTTATGCACTCAATAAACTCGGTGTTATCGCAAGCTTTGTTCATCCGCTTACACCGCCCGGCGCACTTGAAGAAAATCTCAAGCTGACAAAATCAAAGGGTCTTTTCATCCTTGACCTTTTCGCCGCACCCTTTGCACCCGTTCTTGCCAAATATCCGACAATCGTTTGCTCAACCTCCGACTATTGTGACGGTGTTGCTTATAAGTACGCCGTTTACAACGAAATGCAAAACGCCAAGGTTCCCGAGCTTGATACAATCCGTCGCTTCAAGGATGTTTTAGCCGAAGATCATCCTGCTGTACCGAGTGTTGACCATCCCGGAAGAGACGACGCTTTCTATCTCAACGGCGGCGGTACAACCGGCAAGAGCAAGACCATCATTCACAACAACTACGCATTCAACTATGTGGCATACAGTCTGTATCATCTTGACAAGCCGCATGACTACAAAACCGCTCACTGCCTTTGCGTTCTCCCCTGCTTCCATGCCTACGGTCTCATTGGTTCGATGCACTATGCGCTTTGCAACGCATTCAAGCCCATCATTATTTCAAAGTTTGATCCCGTACAGGTCAACGAGCTGATCAGAAAATACAATGTTGCCGAAATGCTCGGCGTTCCCAAGATGTATCAGAAGATGATTGAAGCTGACAATTTCGAAAACGAGGGCACAAAGAATCTTATGATGTGCTTTGCCGGCGGCGACGTTGTTACCGAAAAGCTTCAAAAGACCTTTGACGGAACGATGGAAAAGCACGGCGCTTCGGCAAGGCTCGGAAGAGGCTACGGACTGACCGAAATGTGTGCAATCTGCACTTCAAACGGTCATCCTTATTATAAGGCTGATTCGACCGGCTACCCGATTAAAGGCGTAACGATTGAAATCTGGGACGACGACTGCAACCGTCTTCCGGCCGGTGAAATCGGTGAAATCGTTATGACGGGCGAGAGCATCATGAACGGTTATCTTCCCGACGGAAATGTTCCCGACAACGGCATCTACACCGACAAAGACGGCAAACAGTGGGTCAGAACCGGCGACATGGCTTATGTAGACGAGGACGGCTTCCTCTACTTCTCCGGTCGTAAAAAGAGAATTATCATCATAGCCGGCTACAACACCTATCCGGCAACAATCGAAGATAAGGTTATCGCTCTTGATTACATCAGCGAGGTCTGCGCCGTTCAGGGATACGACGAAAACGGGAAGCCGCTTGTTAAACTTTGCGTTTCCCTTACCGATCCCGAAGCCGACAAGGACGAAGCAATCAAGAAGCTGAAGGCCTTCTGTGAAGAAAACATCGAAGGCTATAGCTGTCCGAGAAAGTACGAAATCTTTGATGCTCTTCCGAGAACGAAGATGGACAAAATCGACTTCATGAAGCTCAGCGATCCGGTACCGGCCGTATAAAAAACAAGTAAACAACAGCTATCGGCAGCATTGCGACCGCTTTGCTGCCGATGTTCTTTTCTCATACTTCAAATTTTAAGAAAACACCGCCGGGCATAACGTCCGACGGTTTCCTGTCATATATACTTTTTAATTCTGATTCGCAGTCGACCCTTTTTGCTTTCGCCTAAGATTTCTTCAATAACCGCTTTACCTTTTCCACGGAAAACAAGGGTGCAGCCCTCGGAAAGCTTATAATCGGGCTTAAAGGTCTGAACAGAATCGACGAAAACAAGGCCTTTTTCAATTGCTTCAGCCGCCTTTGTCCGTGAGACGGAAAACGCCGCACTTACGGCATTGTCAAGCCGCAGAGAAGAAACAAAGCTGATGATTTCTTCGCTTTTCGCTTCGGTCTTCGCAATTTTGGAAAAGGACACTTCATAAGCTTTGACGCTTGCCCGCCCGACTGAATCAAGCTGTTCTGTGATAAATCGTTTCACGCTCTTCACGCAAGGCACAAAACAGCCGCTTTCGTCAACCAACAGATCGCCGAGCATCTCTCTTTTGATGCCGAGCGCCATCAACGCACCGAGATAGTCCCGGTGTGAAAGTGAAGTGAACCGGTCCTTGTCAATACGAAGCAAGCTAAACGGACACTCGTCGGGGTTTTCAACAAAAAACAGGTCAATATCCGTGATTTCGAAAAACTTCGGCACAAACACTGCTGCCGTTCTTCCGGCATCGTTATACCCGCCGAAATAAAACGT
This sequence comes from uncultured Clostridia bacterium, assembly GCA_945863885.1. Taxonomy (GTDB): domain Bacteria; phylum Bacillota; class Clostridia; order Oscillospirales; family Acutalibacteraceae; genus UBA6857. Next base: position 33,918 of record CAMAZY010000002.1, on the reverse strand, counting down.
ATCGGTAAATTTGTTCTGCTCTTTTTCAAGCGAGCTTATCAGCGACCGCTGTCTTTCGTCAAGAAAGTTTGTCGCCGTTATCATCGAATTGTCTTCGCTTCTCGTTTTCAGATCCCTTGCCTTGGCAAGCAGAAGTTCATCATCCGTCATAGTTATAGTGATGCGCTTTTTCGAGCATCATATCCTTTACTTTCATCAGTCTTGTCGTATTCGACCGCTCGTTTTCGTCGAGCTTCATCGTGATGTATTTAATCGTATCCTGATACTGCGGAATCATGACGTGCTCGAGCGCATTAACTCTTCGTCTTGTGCGCTCGATTTCGCCTGCCATCAGCTGACAGTTTTTTTCGACTTCGGCAAGACGGAGCATATCGGGCATAATATCCGAAAGCGCCTTCACCGCATCGTCAAGGTCGCACGACGTAAAAGCATAACCGTAGGAATAGATTTCACCGTCGACGGCGGTTTTATATTCGGGCTTGAAAACGGGCACGGTGACGCTCATCACGTTCTTTTCTTCGACATCGACGCTCATCGACTGCGACGGCATCATCAGCGCCACCTCGACCGCTTCGTCGCTCATCACGCTTGCGGCCTTTGCCATGTGGGCGCTCGCAGCCCGAATCCCGTCCTCCACCTTTTTTCTCAGTTCCTTGTTCTCCCGGACAAGAAGCAAAAACTGACGCATCAGCTCGTCCCGCTTGTCCTTGAGAAGCTTGTGACCTCTCATAGCGGTAACAAGCTTTTTCTTAAGGTTAGAAAGCTCCATTCGTGTCGGGTTGACATTCATTACCGCCATTTCGTCACCTACTTTTTATCATAATACTTGTCGAGGAATTCATCACTGATTCTCTTGAGTTCACTTCTCGGCAAAATCGAAAGCAACTTCCAGCCGAGGTCAAGCGTCTCTTCAATCGTCCGATCGGTTTCAAAGCCCTGCGAAACATATTGCTTTTCGAATTCGTCCGCAAACTTCGCATACAGCTTATCGATATCGGTCAAAGCCGCTTCGCCGAGGATTACCATCAGTTCCTTGGCGTCCTTACCGCGGGCATAAGCCGAGAACAGCTGATTCATCGTATTCGAATGGTCGGCACGGGTCTTGCCCTCGCCGATTCCCTTATCCTTCAGTCTCGAAAGAGACGGAAGAACGTCAATCGGCGGCGTTACGCCCTTACGGTAAAGCTCACGGCTTAAGATGATCTGACCCTCGGTGATGTAGCCGGTAAGGTCGGGAATCGGGTGCGTTTTATCGTCCTCGGGCATCGTCAGAATCGGAATCAGGGTAATACTGCCCTTTTTGCCGTTCTGCCGTCCGGCACGCTCATAAATCGACGCTAAATCGGTGTACATATAGCCGGGATAGCCTCTTCTGCCGGGAACTTCCTTTCTTGCGGCGGAAATTTCACGAAGCGCATCGGCGTAGTTCGTAATATCCGTCAGAATGACAAGAACGTGCATATCCTTTTCGAACGCAAGATATTCGGCGGCGGTCAGCGCCATTTTCGGCGTGGCGATTCTTTCGATCGCCGGGTCGTTCGCAAGATTCGAGAACATGACCGTCCGGTCAATCGCTCCCGTTTCACGGAAAGAACGGGCGAAAAACTCGGACTCTTCAAACGTGATACCCATAGCGGCAAAAACAACGGCAAACTGCTCGTTATCACCGAGTACCTTCGCCTGTCTTGCAATCTGCGCGGCAAGCTCTGCGTGCGGAAGACCGGAGGCAGAGAAAATCGGTAGCTTCTGTCCTCTTACGAGGGTGTTCAGTCCGTCAATGGCGGAAACGCCGGTCTGGATAAACTCCTGCGGATAGCTTCTTGCCGCCGGATTCATCGGCGTACCGTTTACGTCAAGGCGTTTATCGGGGATAATCGCCGGACCGCCGTCAATCGGTCGTCCGAGACCGTCAAAAACACGGCCGAGCATATCCTCGGACACACCGAGCTCCATCTGACGGCCCAAGAATTTCACCTTGCTTTCGGCAAGATTGATGCCCGACGACGGCTCAAAAAGCTGAACGAGAGCGTCCGTGCCGTCAATTTCAAGCACACGGCAGTTGCGCTTTTCGCCGTTTGCAAGCTCGATTTCACCAAGCTCGTTATACGCTACGCCCTCGACCTTACGCACGAGCATCAGAGGACCTGCGACCTCCTGAATCGTTTTATATTCTTTCGGCATCAGTCTCTCTCTCCTTTCTCGGCTTCGGCAAGCGAGGACGCAAGCGAACGCTCAATCTTTTCATATTCTTCATCGATTCTGTCTTCCGGGATATATTTGAATCGGCCGATCTGCTCTCTTTCGTCGAGTTTCAGTATCGTTTCGATATCCGCTGATTTTTCGAGTGCCTGACACGACATTTCATAAAACGTAATGACAAGCTTCATCATCAGATACTGTTTCTTTAAAGACGAATAGGTATCGACCTCATGGAAAGCAAGCTGATGTAAAAAGTCCTCACGAATCGAACGGGCGGCTTCCATTTTCAGCCGGTCACCCGGTGAAAGGGCGTCCATACCGACAAGCTTGACAATTTCCTGCAATTCCGCTTCTTCGGAAAGAAGCTTCATGATTTTTCCTCTTAATTCCGTCCATTCGGAGTTGACGTTTTCGTTGAACCACTTACCGAGCGAAGAAGCGTAAAGCGAATAGCTTGTCAGCCAGTTAATCGCCGGGAAATGACGCTTATAGGCAAGTGAGGAGTCAAGTCCCCAAAAAACCTTGACAATACGAAGTGTCGCCTGGGTTACCGGCTCGGAAATGTCGCCGCCTGCGGGTGATACGGCACCGATAACGCTTAAGGAGCCTTCTCTCTCATCGCTTCCGAGGGAGATAACCCGTCCGGCACGCTCGTAAAACTGCGCAAGTCTCGAACCCAAGTAAGCGGGATAGCCCTCTTCGCCCGGCATTTCTTCAAGTCTTCCGGACATTTCACGAAGAGCCTCCGCCCACCGTGAGGTCGAGTCCGCCATCAGCGCAACGCTGTACCCCATGTCACGGAAGTATTCCGCAATCGTGATACCCGTATAGATGGACGCTTCTCTTGCCGCAACGGGCATATCCGAGGTGTTCGCAATCAGAACGGTTCTTTCCATCAGGGACTTTCCGGTATGCGGGTCGATAAGCTCGGGGAACTCGTTTAAAACGTCGGTCATCTCGTTGCCGCGTTCGCCGCAGCCGATGTAAACGACGATATCCGCCTCCGCCCACTTGGCAAGCTGATGCTGGGTGACGGTCTTACCGCTTCCGAACGGTCCCGGGATGGCGGCAACACCGCCCTTTGCAATCGGGAACAAGGAGTCAATGACTCTTTGACCCGTGACAAGCGGCATATCGGGCGAAAGCTTCTTAGAAAACGGTCTGCTCTTTCTGACGGGCCATTTCTGCATCAGCGTTACCGGATGTTCCGTGCCCTTTTTATCCGTTATGACCGCAACGGTGTCCTCAACGGTAAATTCGCCATCAGCAATTTCCTTGACAGTACCGCTCATTTTCGGCGGCACCATGACTTTATGGCGGACGACATCGGTTTCCTGAACGAAACCGAGAATATCGCCCTCGGTCACTTCGTCTCCGACATTGACCTGAGAAGTAAACTGCCACTTCTTTTCACGGTTTAACGCCGGAACCTCAATTCCTCTTTGCAGATTGTTGCCGGCGATTTTCATAATTTCGACAAGCGGTCGTTGAATTCCGTCGAAAATCGAACCGATAAGCCCCGGTCCGAGCTCAACGCTCAACGGCTCACCTGTTGTTTCGACCGGCTCACCCGTCTTCAGTCCCGAGGTTTCCTCGTAAACCTGAATCGACGCTCTGTCACCGTGCATTTCTATGATTTCTCCGATCAGTCTTTTATCGCTGACTCGTACAACGTCAAACATGTTCGCTTCTCTCATGCCGGAAGCGACAACAAGAGGACCGGAGATTTTTGTAATGGTGCCTTTGTTCACAATCTATCACCTTTTTCGATAAAATAATCAGTTTATAATATCCGAGCCGACTGCCTTTTCAACAAATCGGCTGACATTTCTCATACCGTCACCCGTATTTCCGCTGACTCCGGGAATCAGGATAATCGCAGGCGTGACAGCCTCGGTATATTTTTCGATTTCCTGCGGTATCATCGAGGCCAGCTTTTCGGTCATATAGATCACCGCATACTCCTCTTTCGCAAGCCTTTTCAAAAGCTTTTCCGCATCCTGCTTTTCATCGGCAAAAAACACCTCAAGCCCGATCGAAGCAAAGCCCTGTACGCTGTCTCTGTCGCCGACGGTCGCTATTTTTTTAACCATATAAGGCTCTCACCCTTTCTCTTACCGCCTCTTCGGAAAGTCCGTTCTGCTTTGCCCCGATGATAATCCGGACGCATTTCAGCTCCGCCTGCTTGGCATAATAAAAGGCCAGAACCGGCTCAAAGCCGAGGAAACAGTATTTTGCTTTCTTCGCTTCTTCTATAACGGCGTCGTCACAGTATTTTTCAAACTCGACCGTACTTTTCGAAAGCAAAGATGCAGCCTTTTTATAATCGGTTTTTTGCAGATATTCCAAAAGCTCTTTTTCGCCTTTTTCACTCTTTTCAATCAGCGTTTTCCGGTCAAGCGCTCCGCCGTCCGAAACCGCTTTTTCAAGAAAAGAGGCACTTTTCCCCGTTCTTGCCGAGCGGTAAGCCGTCTTGATATCGGCGAAAGTGCAAAGAAGTCTTGCGATATCTTCGGCAAGGCCGCATTGGCTTTCTTTTGAGCGAGCCGAAAGCGCATCAAGAGCGGCACGGTCAATAATAATATCCGCCGCCTGGCCGCTTTCCGAAGTCAATGCCGCCTGATATGCTTCCCGTGCGGCGTTTCCCATTCTTTCACCCAAAGCGTCAAAATCATGTCGCTTTATGCTTGTCTGAAGCATTTCAAGATCGACCGACGTGGGATAGACAAACAGTCTGTCCGCCTCAGCCCCGACGAACGAGGCTTTCAAGGCGGCCTTAACATTGAAATAATCATTGCAGACGGTAAGAACGTCCAGAACGCTTTTATCCGGCACGGATTCCGTAAGAAGCTGCCACAGCTCCTGATTCTGCTGTTTCAAAGCCTCGGTAAGACCGACGGTTTCATCAAGTTTCCAGCCCTTTGCGGCAAGAAAATCATAACAGTCCTTTACGCTCCGGCAGGAAACAAGCGTTTCGATATCGGAAGTTGTCAGCAATTTATTTTCGTTTGCTTTCAGCCTTGCGTCTGCATAAGCGTAATCGGTATCTTTTATCATAATCGCCACGCAGTACAAAATATCGCATTCGGGGAAACCTACCTGCGGTATCGTTCCTGCTTCCTTTCCTGAAAATTCAAGTCACGCTCAGCTGAACAGCTCCCGGCTTAATATATCCTTCAGCTTGTCCATTTCACTGTCAAAAACAGTCCGTAACGTACAATTGATTTCAAAATCATCATAAATCAGGACAAAACCGTTTTCAATGTCATACGGCTTCCTGGAAACCTGAACGGCCGCCTTTTCGAAAACCGCACCGTTGATTCTGTCTTCAAAGTCACGGGGCATACGCTTTAAGTCTTTCTCGTTAAGCCGCATGACGCACTCACCCGTCTCAACGTTCTTTAAGCAGATTTTATAAAGCAGGTCAAAGTAATCTTCATCACTCATTTTTTCGATTTCCTCGTAAGCGGCGGAGATTATGTCGTTGACCACTGCATTTTTAACGGAGAGATAGCGGTTTCTTGTGATGGATTCTGCTCCCGACTTTGAGACAGCAAGCTTGTTATCCGCCTGTGCCTTTGCTTTGTCGGTAATGTCGTTCGCCTTTTTGCGTGCCTCGCTTCTTGCATCGGCAACAATTTTATCCGCCTGCGCCTTCGCTTCGGAAAGAATCGTTTTACATTCTTCGGCACTGTCTTCGGCGATTTTTTCGATAATTTTTTCAAGTCCCGTCACATTCATCATCTCCTTTGCCAAATCAATAAGTATTCATGATCAGCCAACGCTGACAACGGCAAGGAAAGAGATCAGGAACGGTAAGATTGCGTAAAACTCAACAAGTGACGCCATGGCAATCGCACGACCTGACTGCTCGGGCTTTTTCGCAACAAGACTTACACCTGCTGCGGCGACCTTGCCCTGATGAACGGCAGAGAAGAAACCGCCGATTGCAATCGGAAGACAAGCCGCAAGATACAAAAGTCCCTGTTGCCAGGTAAGCTCAGCCGGTGTTCCCGAAAGAAGCTGGGTACGGATGAAAACGAAAAGTGCAATAATGAAGCCGTAAAGACCCTGCGTACCGGGAAGAAGCTGTAAAATAAGCACCTTACCGAAAAGCGACGGATTTTCCGAAAGAAGTCCCGCTGAGGACTGACCGACAAGACCGACGGCCTTTGCTGAACCTGCGCCGGCAAAGGCAACTGCAAAAGCAGCTCCTAAAAGTGCGAAAACTAAACCTAAATTACTCATTGATTGGTTCCTCCTTGAATTTATGGTATTTTGAATTGAATCGGAACGGGGTGAACACTCTTCCTCCGCCCTCATAAAATTTTGAGAAAAATTCGACATACTGCAGTCGGCTTGCATGAACATAGGTGCCGATCAGATTGATCGTGATATTCAGCGCATGACCGAGTATAAAAATGATGATAAAAACGATAATATTGCCGAACATTGCGCCCATCATGTTGACCATGTTGGCGATAACGCCGGTAACAAGACAAAGGGCTAAAAGCCTTGAATACGAAAGAATATCACCTAAGTATCCGGTAGTCGTATTATAAAGCGCATAAAATCCGCCGCCGAGCTTTCCGAGGATATTCTTTGCACTTCGTCCTGCGGTGAGAATAATCAGCACCGCACCCGAAGCGAGAAGAATCATACCGGCCGATTTCGCCTTTTCGGAAACGGGAGCGATGAAGTTCTTTCCGATGATGGCAAGTCCCGTTACAAACGCATAAACCGGGACAACGTCGCACACCGCCGCAAGATATTCCCGCCGTTTACAAAGGGTATAAAACCGCATCGCAAGACCGACAAACAGATGAATGATTCCGATTAAAAACGAGAACAGAAGCATATCCACGCTGTTGTCAAGGGGACTGAGCCACAAAGCCAGTTCCGGCCCCTTCTCCATTCCCAAAAACGATGTACAGATTGTCGGAATCAGATCGCCGAAAAAGCCGCCGAAGAGCACGCCCCATATCACGGTCGCAATTCCGCAGTACAAAATGAAGTCTGCGGTCTTTTTCCGGCTTCCCTCAAATTTAAATCTGAATTTTGCGACAAGACCGGCTATCACCATCAAAAGCCCGTAGCCGGCGTCCGATAGCATCATGCCGAACAGTCCGTAATAGAAAAACGACATCACGGGATTCGGATCAACATCACGGTTGGAAACCGGCGAATACATATCGGTTATACTTTCGACGCCTGCGGCAAACGAATGATTTTCAATCAGAACAGGAACATTGTCGCTTTCATAATCCGGCTCGCTGAACTCAATCTGACAGCAAAAACGATTTTCGAGTTCAAACTTCAGCTCGTCGCTGTTTCTTTCGGGAACAAAGCCCTCCAGATAAATCGTTTTGTCGGTTGACCCTGCCTTCTCGATCGTTTTATACTTTTCGATCTGAGCGAGAAAATAGTCACAGGCAAAGCGGATATCGTCGTAGGAGGACTTGTAATCGCTCAGCTGAACGACGATTTCTTCCTGATGCTCTTCAAGTTTTGAAATCTGATCCTTATAATCCTTGATGGCGGCGGACGGAAGCTTTTTAACGGGATTGTCCGGGAACGTAAAGCCGAGTCCTTTCAAAGCAGCCGCTACCTGATCACCGTCATCGATATAGCAAAGAACAACAACATTTGTCAAAAGCTTTGTCGAACTGATGACCTGAACCTCAATCCCCTCCGTTTCGGGAATAACAGCGGCAAGCTCATTCTTTAGCTTTTCGGCCGTCAGCTCCTTTTTGAAGCTTCCGATAAAAATGGACGTTTTGCCGGTTCTTGTACTGCTCATCGGAATATCAAGCCGCTCCCATGCTTTCAGATACTCAATCCGGGTGTTCAGTCTGATAATTTCGGCTTTGATTTCCGCAATTTCATCGGAAAGCTTCAGAATATCACGGCACAGGCCTAAAATTTCGTCTGCCTTTTCATACTTCAGGCGAAAATCTCGGTAATCGACATATTGATAATCGTGAAAGGACTGAATCAGGTTCAGCTTGATATTGCAATACCGCTCAACCGTGCTTTTTGCACCGTCGGCAATCTCATAAAAGCGTTCAACCTGCCTGACAATCCCCTCGGTTTCATATGTTACCACGTCTTCACATTCGGTTTTTTCAATCTCGGTGATTCCGAGTTTTTGAAGATAGTCCATCAGCTTCTTGCTTTCTTCTAACAGCGCAATCAGCTCAAAATGAACTAACTTGATTTTTGCCAATACTCACACCTCCTTTTTGCCGACATGGCGGCAAAAGAAAATCAAAACGGATGAACGCATTTTATACTAAGCTGTCTAATACAAGCCTGATACATTCATCATATCTTTTTTCGGTTTCACTGATCACCTTTCTTTCACGAAGCTTTGCAAGCTTTTCAGCCTGTGTGACCGTTCCCTCGCAGGAAAGCTCAGCCTCACTCAGAATCAGAACAGCTTCATTTTCCGCCTGCTTCAAGGTGACAAATTCAATTTCTTCGGCTTTCTTTTTGGCGGCTTCAAGTATTTCCGCCGCCTGCTTTTCAGCAGCAAGCTTCTGCTTTTTTGCTTCCGATTCAGCCTTCAGTACGGTATTGATCATATCGGCAGCCATAAAATCACCTCTTCCCATCTCAGATACTGCATCATATCGGCAACAACAGCCGATGTTGTTTCAGGTTCGGAACCGCTGAACCGCAAAATAAGGGACACAAAGAAAAGCGCAAGAACAAAAAGAATGGCAACGATCAAAGCAAGAATCCGTTTCTTCTCGTCTACCTTTGCCCTGTTTTTCGATTTCACATCGGGCAGCTTTTCGTAGGTCGGACGTTTTTTACGCTTTGGCCGGTTCTGACTGACATAATCGGAAGGCGTCACGTCGGGAATCTGAATTTCGCTGCGAAGGGAAACGGGAGGCTCTTTTTTCTCCTGCGGCGTTTCCTGTCGAATCGGCGCATTTTCTTCCATAACCGTCTGCGGCTTGCTTTCTTCCTCTTGTTGAAGTTTCGGCGGCTCGGAGACAGAATAAACGTCATCGTATTCAACTTTTTCAAAGGGCTTACCGGACGCCGCCGCTTTCAGGTCACGAAGCATCTGCTTCGGCGTCAGATAACGGTCGCTTTCATTACGGGAACAGGCCTTGAGAATAATTCTAAAAAGCTCATCGCTGCAAAGAGCCGGCTTTTCAAATTCCTTGCCTTCCATTCTCAGCTTCATTGAGCGGTCAAGACCGTTGACCGTGACCTCCTGCGGATATTTTTCGACAAACGGCAGTCTTCCGCGGTTGACGAGAGAATAAAGAACCAAGCCTAAAGAATAAGTATCCGCCGTACAGTTGATTTTACCGCTTTCGATAAATTCGGGAGCCATGTAATACTGAGTACGCTTAAACGCAACCGATGTTTTGGAAGGCTCAAGGCAACTGAACGAGCCGAAATCGCCGAGCTTACAAACACCCCTTCGATCAAAAAGAATGTTCTCGGGTTTAAGATTCGGGTAAATATACCCGAATTTACGGCACTGAATGAGCGCCTTACAGACACTGATTCCAAGCTTATAGGTTTCTTCGAGCGTGAACGAAAAGTCATTCAGAAGGCTTGTGAGCGAGCGCATCAGCTCAAGCCGTATCAAAATGATTCGTCCCTTGCCGTCGCTTGTTTTTCTGACGGCCCACTGTTCATACCGGACAAAATGCTTTCCACCGTCGGTTTCTTTTATCACATCGATATTATCGGTTATATTTTTAATGATTTCGTCAAGGTCCTGACTTTTTGTAAAGTCATCGCCGGAAACAGAGTTAAAGTCACGCCCGCTGCTGCGGTTGTCAGAAATACGGATCATCTTCAGAATCGAGCGACGCTTTGTTCCGTCAGGATTTTCTTTTATGATGGAATAAACTTTACCGTCGGTTCCGAAACCCAACTGTTTTTCGGTGTACCAGTTATCAAAAACCGGATCAAAGGACTGAGGCATACTACCACTCCAGGATTTTATATATTGAATATTATAGGTTAACACAAATTCTGCTTACTTATTTCATGTAAGTATACCATATTTTGTCAAAAAAAACCATGCTTTTACAAAATTTATCATTTTTAATACAATTTTTTTCTATTCGTCACGACTGAAATTTATATTGACAAAGCCGGCGTAAAATAATAAAATAAGAGTAAAGAAAACATTTTTTATGAAAGGCGGCTTTTTTCAAAAATGCCGAACGGACAAAACTATGAGCGATGAATTTTTCACAGGAGGCGACATTGTAACGGTTGTTGACGATGACGGAAAAGAACACGTTTTTGAAGAACTTGACCGCATCGAAACCGATAACGGAAATAAATACGTTGCCCTTCTTCCTGTTTACGACGACGAAGCGGAAATTCTTGAGGACGACGGAGACGTTCTGATTCTTAAGGTTATCGAAGAAAACGGAGAGAATTACCTGATTCAGATTGAAGACGAAAATGAATTCAATGAAATCGGCAACATCATCGAAGACCGATTGATTGAAAAGTATGAAAAAGAAGACGAGGCGGACGAATAACCGTAGTTCTATTTGAAATAATATAATATCCTGCCGTGTTCGGTCACTTTGGCGAATATAACCCAACACCTTTTTTTAAAGGAGAGACGCTCCGTCGGCAGATTGCAGACCTCCCGAGATTACGGGGTATACCGCGTATGAGGACGAAGGGAGCGTGAAACCGACGGGCTATCACCACCCTGCTTAGAGCAGGTTATAGTATCGTCATCCCGGCACGGCGGGGATTTATTTTGAAAGACAACCACCCGGAATACAGAATTTTATCGTATTCCGGGTGGTTTTTGTCTGTAGGCAAAAAAGGCGGCCTGCCGAAGTGGACAGGCCGCTGATTCATTCTTATTTCGGAATGATAGATGAAATGATTTCATAATTCTTCCGAATGATTTTCATGATAGCATTATAGAAATTCATGAGACGGTTGAAGATGTTGTAAAGGACATTGTCCAACGTAGAATTGAAGTCAACGGTGCAATTACATACATCGCAATTGCCGTCTCCGTCAAGGTCGATGTGCCCCTGTGCGGGAATCACTACGGTCTTGATCGAGCCGCATTCTTCACAAACGTCTATTCTCTTTCCGTTAACCGTGCAGTTGGCATCAAGAATATTGAAGTACTGCTTCCAGGTGTGTTCACCCTCATGCATCAGAACACCATTCATATCGAAAGCGTACATCTTGCCGTCGATTTCCGTATTGTCGGTAGCCATATAGAAGTCATCAGGTGAGAAATAATACTTCGCACCGTCAATTGTCCACCAGCCTGAGACGAGATCGGGACCCCAATAATACATGGTTCCGTCTTCCGTGGTATAGAAACCACCGCGAAGAAGTCTTCCGTCTTCAGAGAAAACAACATCAAGCTTCTGATTTGTTCTGTAAGTAATCGTCGTCTCACCGGTACGCATCTCGCCGTTGGCTCTTGAGAAGTAGTACCAATCGCCGTTTTGCTGATACCAGCCCTTGAGGTAAGTACCGCCACGATATGCTCTCGTGATACCGTTTTCATCGGTTACAAAAACAGCACCGATCTGCTTTCCGTCCTTAGAGAACTTATAGCCGGAAATTCCGTCAATCGTCTGTGTGCCGGTAACAGCAAGACCGTTTTCATCGAAATAGTAGCAGTCATTGATAAATGAGAACCAGCCCGTAGTTGCCTTACCGCCGAGGAAGTACATCGTTCTGCCTGTTGCTTCGTCAACGGCAAATCCGGTGTAAGTGCCAACCGGCATGGAATAGCCGCAAACCTTACAGGTAAGGTAACCGTCGGCATACTCATAATCGTGTGCGCCGCTTTCCGTGCACTTGATATCCTTTTTGATCTCATATGTGTCAATCAGAATATCATCACCGCCTGCGGTGTAATCATGGGTATCAATGGAAAGGGTTGTATCGGTCGCCTTAACGGTCAGATAAATGGCATTATACTCACTTTCAAGCGCCGCATAGTGATGATCGTCATTGTTTACAATTTCGTATGACTTTTCACCGGTCGAGCCGCAGATGTAGTAAACCGTGCCGTCTGCGTCAACCTTTCCGTCCTTAAGCGGTTCGGTTCTTGCATACGAATGGTCATGTCCTGCGAATACAACATCAATTCCGGCTGCGTCGGCCGCTTGGGAAATGATCGTCTGAACTTCAGGATTGGTACCGGACGGATTCGTGAAGTACGCCGGCTGATGCATGGTAAGAATCTTCCAGTTTGCCGTTGCGTTCGCTGCGTCTTCTTTCAGCCATTCAGCAGCTTCCTTGTAGGTGTCAACACCCGCATAGTTAATAACCGCAACATATACATTGCCGTACTGTACCGAATAGTACGCCGGAGCAGAGCCGTCCTCATTTGTTCCGGGAAGATTGAAGTAAGCCGCCGCATTGGAGGCATCCTCGTCACCATAGGTTTCATGGTTGCCGAGAACCTGAACAAGATCCTGACTGCCGAGGAAGTCACCGCTGAATACTTTGGCAATATTTGACCACATGGTGTAGTTGCCGCCGTTATCAACTGCGTCGCCGGTCTGGATACCGAACGAGTAGTCAACGCCGGAAGAAGCAAGCTGTTGTGTGATCTTATCGGTATTGGTAGTATCTGTTGCCTGCGTATCGCCGATAACGAAGAAGTTCGTAGCGGTACCGGTCTTGGTTGTCTTGAATGTCTTGAGATCGGACATCTTTTCACCGTCGCCGACCTTATAAACATATTCCGTATTGACCTTAAGACCGTCAACAAGAGCACTGTTGAGTCTTACGGCATAGTTGGTGAGATAGTTTGCGGAGCTGTCCATGCTGACAAGCTTGCTTGTACCGTTAAATACGGCAAATGCGCTTTCACCGTTTTCATCATAAGCGGATTTTTCAGCGTAGAATACAACAGCTGCATCCTTGCTTGCAACAGGGCTTGCCATCCAGGAAATACTTTGGGTCGTTTCAGGATTTTCGGAAGCATTCAGCTTAACATAAGACGGAGTTCCATCTTCGTTGCCGCCGGCAGGATAGCTCTGTCCCTTCACGATGAAGGAAAGCTGACCGTCTTTTTCAGCATAAAGCTGGAATTGCTGAACAGCACCGACATATTTATCGGTATATACCTTTCCGTCAGCGTCGGTAATTCCGATCAGCTCGCCGGCTGTTGTATAAACATTGACACCTGCCGCCGGGAGACCGTTCAGGTCTTTAACGATAATATTTGCGCCTTCCGAACCGACCGTCATGATGTCACTGATAAGCGTATACGGCGATACACACTCCGTTGTAATCTTGCCGGAGAAGGATTCTACATACTTCTCGTCTTCATTCGGAGTAACAAGAGCAAGCTTACCCTTGGCAATTCTGTATGTAACAGCAAGTCCTTCGGGTACATTGGTCGGAATGTCAAAGATTATCTTAGCAATGATGTCATCGCCCTCAGCGAGAGGAGATGCATCTTTCTTAACAGCCTTGAAGTTGATTGTTGTTTTGGCGCTGTCATAGGTTGCGGGAGCCGCAAGGTCATAGGCATCGCCGGGAACAACGGTAAACTTATCCCAATATGTTGTAAAGTTCGAAAGAATCTTAACGGCTACATCAGCACTTGCAACATTACCGATATCATTGCTCTTGATTGCAAGAGTGTATGGCTGACCGAGAATCGGTGCAGCGATTTCGGGAGTAAAGTATACTCTTGTTCCTTCGTCTTCACCGTCAACAGTGAAGTAACGGGTTTCGGTCGTTGTGTTACCGAATTTATCGGCAACGGAAATCTCGATGTTATGCTTACCGTCGGCAAGACGGGCATCGTAGAAATAGATTTCCTCGTCGCCTTCGTTGATGTAGCACTTATCGGTTACGTCAACGCCGTCAATTGCCATTTTTACTTCGCTGAAATCAATACCGGTTGCATACTTGCCGGCAACATCGGCATAGGACGCTCTGAAGGTATTGACGTTGGAGGTCAGAACGGTTTCGTCGTCAACGATTTCGTTCTGATCGGTTCTTACGGAACTGATGATCGGATTGTCGATATCATCCGTGTTCGCACCGTAAACAAGCTGAATATTATCAAGATAAATGGTCGAAGCGGTTCTGTCACCCTTCTGACCGCCGGTCTGATAAGAAATCCAGAACACACCGCAGCCCTGATAGAAGCCGAACGGAGCTCTTGCCGGACCGGCACCGGCATTCGACGGATTGGTAAGGTCAAATTCACAATACTTCCAACCGGTCCAGTTACAATCACCGATTGATTGATAGGAAAGACCCCAGTCCTTATTCGAGCAATTCAGATAAAGAACGAAGTCTGCGGTTCCTTCGGGAATGTAAACCCAGCAGCCGAGAGCTGTCGGTGAACCTTCGAAATAGTGATCCGGCGCTGTTACACGCAAATAGTTATTTGCGTTGGCGGAGCCGTTATAGGTTTCATAGCTGTAATCAATCTTCAGCGAATGGCTTCCGAAACGGACAGGAGCACCGTCTTCCTTGGAAACAACTGTCGCTTTCATAGAATCCTGATCGGTAATCGCGGCATTCGGCCAGCAGTAAACGGGATAACCCTGCTCATAGAACTCAGCTGCCTGTTGCGGGCTAGATGTTCCGATTGATCTGTCAAATCTCGGCATATTGTAGGACGGAATCCACTCAAGGTCGGGATTCGCTGCCGCTTCTGCCTTATCGGTTGTGTACTCGAAGTCATACTGAACAACAGGCATAGCACCGATGATTGCCTTGATCGTTCCGTTTACGGAAGAATCAAAAGCACAGGTGGCGGTGATGATGGCATTTACGGTAACACCGTCAAGCGTTGTAAAGGTAAGACCGTCAAAGATACCGGCAGTCTCGCCAAGGTCGTTGCCGCCCTCGTCGGTGATGCTCCAGATGATGTCGCCGGCTTTCATGTTGACTGATCTGTCCTTATACTTGGCAACGATATCAAAGTCGGTTGTCTCTTCGAAACCGAGAGAAACCTCGCTTGACGGGATATAAAGTTCGTCGGGAACAACAATCTGAATTGAAACGGTTCCGCAAACTTCGCCGCCGGAAATGTAGTTGACAACAACTTCACCGATCTTGCCGTTGGAAACGAATTCGCCGTCATCGGAAATGGTACCGAACGAAGAATCGGCAAGAGCAAACTTACCGTCAGCCGGGAGGTCAACCGCCGCACCTGCCGAGTCAACGCCGCCTGCTGTGAACTGAACAGTCGAGCCGGGCGTGTAAACCTCGTTGTTCGGAGAAAGGGTCGCGTGATCAAAGACGCCTGTCGGTTTGGCTGAGCAAGTAACAAGAAGAGCGGTACTTACGTTACGCTCAACACCGTCAGACGGGCTGTTACGGCATTCAAGCGCATCACTGCCTTCATGCTGAGAAACAAATGTCGCCGATCCGCCGCCGTCAAGATTAAGAGCGTCAACGCAACCTAAAGCAAGCATGGTTTCGGCAACCTGACGAAGACTCTGACCGACAGAAGTCGGGAACTGTCTGCCGTCAACAACAAGCATAACAACCGAACCGTCGGCTTTGATACCGACTGCGCATCTGGGCATAAGGTCCGTCACAGCGGCGTCCGGCGTGATTTTGCCGTCTTCGATGAGAACAACCGGTCCGCCGATGCACTCTTTGAAGTTTGCTTCGGCATAAGCCTTTGTCGTTCTTCTTCCGATTTCAGCCTTGCCGTCCTTGCGGATTGCAAAATACGGCCAGTTTTCATTGGAAGAGTAAAGAGTATTGTTCATGACAAAGGTTCCGGTCGGCGCACCGGTCTGCATGTTGTAATAGTCACCGTTTGTACCGGCAACAACATTGACGCCGAGCTTCTTCTCGGCAGCTGCAGCCTGCTGTCTGACTGTCTGTAAGCCCCACGAAGTTGCATCATAGTTCTTGTAAGAAGTCACAATAGAGGTGCTGGGGTTGTTCAAATCAACTTCAAGGGCGTAGCCCATCTGCTGACTTGCACCTGATTTGTCATTGAGGGTGAAATGCGTTTCCGAAACACCCGGAGCAACAACATAATCGGTTTTTGATGTCATAAAGGTATTGCTTGCAAGCTTTGATGTGTCAAAGTCCATGGCAAACACTGACATCGGAAGAGACGAAAATACCATGATCGCAGCAATAAAGCATGCCACAATTTTTGTGATCTTTTTCCGTTTCATCTTAAGAATACATTCCTTTCTTGTTTTTATAATCAAGCCCGAAGGCATGAATACCAAGGTTATCAGCAGACCGTATTGACAATCGTCTTAATGAAAAGAGACAGTACGGTCAGATACAGCTGAAGAAGTGCCCGTAAAACCGCGCGGAAACCTGAAATCTGCTGCCACTGCGCATAAAGGGTCAAATCACCGTCAAGCGTAACGGTATCACCGGCGCTGTAAGCGGTTCCGCTTCCGTCCTTTTCGGTGTTCCAACCGGCAAAAATATAATTGAATGCCGGTGCGTCAAAATCGCAATCCTTCAAAACAGCTTCCATTCCGTTTAAAGTAAGTGCTTCATGGAACATCGTTCCGCTTGCGCCGTTGGCTTCGTAATAAATTCTGACTGCGTCGTCCGAAAGTCCTTTTGTCAGGAAAGCGGTGCGCTTTGTCATGAAGGTAACAACGCCGTCGGCAACGGTTCGGTAATAATCAAGTATTTCAGCCGTGTCCGTTGTTTTATAACGGTTCCAGCGGATGGCATCCATCAAAGCGGACGCTTCAAGGGCGTCAATAAGCGAATTGACAGCGTCTGTTCTTTCTTGATTCAGTTGCTTAAGGAACGTTGTCTTCCATTCAGCTTTGACCTTTGTCATAAAGTCATCGTGACGGCAAAGAGTGTTGAGCACCGTCGGAAGATTCGGGAGCTTATCGACAAAGCCTGTCCTTGTGTCAGTCAGATAGTCATCTCTTGTCGCCCAAAGCTCGGGATTCGTATTATCTATTCTATATCCCGTATACTTCTTTCCGAGTGAATAGTCAAAATCCCAGACGGGACTTGCATAAAGCTTGTCCTCACCCTGCGGCTTAATCAGATAAAAGCTTGTTCTCGCCGCATCGAGATTCATGGCAAACTCCTGAAGAAGATACATCTTTGCCCAGGAATCCATATCGATATAGTCGGAATAGTGCTTTCCGAGTTCATTGTAGCCCGTCTCAGAATACACGGCATCTTCAAATTCCTGATAGAAGGAACTGATGTATTCAATCTCCGCCTTGGAGGCGTATTCGGGGCTTTTCATGGTGATCGGCTGACCTTTTTTTGTGACAAAACCGCTGACCTCAAAGTAATAACGGCTGTACAGCTCAAATTCGATCAGGTAACCGCCGCTGATATCGGCGGGATCGTTCGGAATTTCAACCCATTTCCGGCTGTTTGCAACATAGCCGGATTCCTTGCCTCTCGTTCCGGCAAGTTCGCACTGTTCAATATCAACACCGGGATTCGCTTCTTCGTTAAGCTCGTCCATGTCGGTAATATCGACACGGTTGGAGCCGACCTCTACGCTTTCGCAGATAAGATAATTGCCTTCGTATACGCCGTTAATGTAAAGGTCAACGTGCTGAGACTTCGACGAATAAAGAAGTCCGACATCCTCGGCGAGATCGTATGTAATCTTATTCCGGATCAGAGACTGTTCGTTAGCGGAAGCAATCAGGCTGAATTTCTTCGCCTTGCCGAGTCCGAAAAGGTTCGTTTTGCTCTCAAACTTGATATTATAGGGCTTTTTTGCGAGTGCCCACGTCGAGTTTCCTCTACCCTTAATGTAATCCAGATCGGCGTCATAGGTTTTCACGCCGTTTTCATAGGCAACAAAGCTGCCTTTTTCCTTGTGATCTTTGTCGGCATGAATAGCGTCAAGCGATCCGCTTTCGGTTTCAATATAGACCGCAGGCAGGTTGTCTGACTCAAGAACAACAAGTGTATACTCTTTTGAGTCGGCAACAACTTTATGCGTTCCCGCTGAAAATACAGAAGTTGTTTCCGAATCCGAAACCGCCGTTCCGTCTACGGTAAGAGAGGAGCCGTTATAGCTTACCGTAAGCGCGGAGGTGTCGGCGCCGTCCGGCAAAAATAAATAATAATTTCCGTCAATGTCACTGCGCCACCAGTCGATTTTGCTTTCCTTATCGCCGAAAGCACTGACCGAAATGACAGGTGCCGTGCCGTCCTCGGCATAAGCCAATGCGCCGGCAAAAGGCAGCAGCATCAGAACCGCCAGAAGTACGGCTGTAAGCTTCCGGAATGATTTAGGCATAATCTTCACCTCATTTTACAATTCAGTTGTTATAATGATACCACGTTTCGCAAATCGAGTCAACAATTATGAACAATTTTTTAAAATTACATTGCACTTCTTTTAACATATCATACAAATATAAAGGTTTTTGTCGGAAATAATACTCTTGCGTTCGCTTATATCCTCACCTACCAGCCGCTTTTTATCTGATCTGATTTTTTCAGTCAGTACTCCCTTGCACTCATAATAAAAAGCGGCAAAAAGCACATATCCTCTGTTTTGTACTTTTTGCCGCTTGTTTTATCTCTGTACTATGCCAAAATCAGCACACCTTTCTGCTGATGTACAGTCGTTTAGCTTTCCAGCCAGAAAATCTTCCAGGAGCGGCCCTCTTTAATCAATGCGAGCCTGATGGTAATTGTCTCACTGCCGCTCCCCTTGGCCGTTACACTGATGTCAGAAATCTTAATTGTTGAAAGATCCCCTATATCATAGTCATTATAATCGGCATAATGACGATATTCTGACAGTTCATACTCCGGCATTTTATAAGTTTCTTTTACCTCATAACTCAATTTATAGTTATGGCCGACATAATCATCGAATCTGTCATAATCTGAATTAAGTATTGATTCGAAATAACCATCAACATCGTCTGCGTTATTCATATAAAGGTAATCGCTCGACATTGAGGCAAGGGTATCAATATCGTATTTTTCATACGCCTTCATCGCCTTGCGCACTGCTCCGTTATAGCCGGTAAAGGTCGTAAGAATCTTAATAACAATAATCAGTACGACCAATGCAGCGGCTGCACCGCCGGCAATGGTAAGAATTTTTTTGTTTTTTGCTTTCGCCGCCGGACTTCTGAATTGCGTCCTTGCCGCTCCGGAAGCAGGGGTAGCACCTACAAAGGGTGTTCCGCAATTTCCGCACACCCTTGCAGAGTCATCCATCTGCGCTCCGCAGTTTCCACAATATTTTGACATAGTTTTTAGCTCCTTTCAATCAAGCCCTGTTTTTCTTTTTTCTTCTTTTTTTGATTTTCAATACTACGATAAGAATCAGAAGCAGCACAACAGCCGCAAGTACAATATAAAGAATATAGGTATAATCGACAACCTCGCCGCGGCCGTTAACGCCGGCTTTATACTTGAGATCGTATCTTCCGTTTCCGTCTTCGTCAACGTTCAGGATCGTTGAATCCGAGTTGGAAGCCACCGTATCAATAACGGTATCTCTTGTTATCCTGATATTGTTGAACTTTCTCAGATCGCTGTATTCACCGTTTTCGTCCATGAAACCGATCGTATAGTTCATCCGCCCTCGCCCGTTACCTTCGATACGGATATCATAATCGGTTCCGTCTTTCAGACGAAGAACTTTTATCCGGTTGTCACGGGACGTACCGTCATCGGAGTCCTCATCGTTTTCTTCAAACGTCAGCGTTCCGAACTGCGTTCTTGTGTTCTGATTCTCTTCGACGGAGCACAACGTTTCGCCGCCGCTTGTTACCGTAACGTCGACCGGACAGGCAATTCGGATATAGATGTATTTTTGTCCGTTGATCTGATCGGCTATGTCGGAGAAGAAGAACACCAGATCATCGGCGCTGGACACTTCATAATGACAACCATCGCTTGCGATGCGTTCCATAAGCGACTGAGGATACGTCTTATCGCTCACACTGCTGAAGAAGCCAAGAGTGTAAATGTAGATACCGTCATTCTTAATTGAGTCGGCATATGCGATCAAGTCCTCGCCCGTCTTGCCGTCGTTCGGCTCGCCGTCACTCATCAGAACCATTATTTTCTTTTTCGCATGGCTACTCTGCAACATGGAATAAGCCTTGGACAAACCGGCCTCCATATTGGTTCCGCCGCCGGAATTGATATTCTGAATCGTGTTATTCAGATAGCTTTCGTTCATACAGAAATCGGCAAGACACATCGAGGTATTATCGTATGTAACAACACCGATACTTGCGTCTTCCTTTAAAACGGTGTTGATAAATTTGTTGGACGCTTTCAGCGTTTCCTCCAACGGGGTGCCGTCCATACTGCCGGAAACGTCAAGAACGAGAGCAATATCACGCTCGTCCGAGCTCGACATCAAAGGCCATTCGGATTTACCGCCGTCCGCTTCAATCTGGTCAATTTTATCTTGTACGCACTTTGCGTAAACTTCAGCACCTTTATCATTCGGATGCATAGAATATGCACTGGCGATTTCAGGTTTTAAATCTTGCGACTTGGTACCCATATATACTTTATTTATGTACGGCGTGTCGGAATATGCCTCATGATCTTTGAAAGCTTCTTCAACGGAAACAAAACAGATTTTCATACCGTCAGCCTTACATTCTTTGACTATCGACTCGATTTCCTTGTTAAATCTTCTGACCGAATCATTGATCAGTTTAGCCTCTTCCGGACTAAAAAAAAGCTTAGATCCGTTCTCGCTGAGCAATGTCGGATATCCCGCAACGATTATTTTTGCTTGCGGACCGGCGGCTTCCTGAATATCATAATATGCCTGCCGAAGTCTGTCTCGAATGCTTGGTTTACCGTCAGCGCCGTAATAGAATTCATTCCAAATGGCATTTAATTTATCATTCAGTGCGCCGGGATTGATAGGATGAGGCATGACAGCTTCAGTTACAACCTCTGTAAAATGTGCATCATTTCCCCCGAGCGTCAAAGTAACATACTCAGCTTTTTGATCTCCGAGTTGATTAAAAACGTCAAGTTGCGGATCAATATACTCGATACCTGTATGATCCACATCCCAAGAATAGCCTTTTTCCATTGAGTTATGTAATTCATCAGTTGTCGCTCCGGACGTAGCAACAAAAAACCAATTATCACCACGATGGTCTGCCATAGTTTTATCGACTCCACTAAGAGTCAATCTTCCCGGCCAACTCTTTTCAGATCTGTGAGCAAGCCAATCCTGGCTACCAAATTTATCAAATCTTTTATCCTGATCGTAAAACGGTTCAATTCCTTCGCCGGACGAATAGGAGTCGCCAAGAGATACGATGATTCTGCTTCCGGTCGCACCCTCTTGCGTATCTTCTGCCGATACTTGGGGAGCAAAAACCGGTATTGCAATCATCGACAGCAAAACAAGACACAGAAACATACTGATGACCTTTGAGATTTTGGTAAGATATGCTTTTCTGCTCATAACTTATCAATCTCCTCTCCGGTTAATCTTTCAAGCGTTGCGGCGTCGATTCTTGAAATCGTCTTGATAACCGTCTTCGACTGATCAGGTACATTCACATAAAACTTATTCGTTTTACCGTCATAGCTCGTAATGGAGCTTGTTTCGGATAAAAGCACGGGTACCCTTGTTTCATCTTCAAAGTTATAAAATGCAGGACTTGCAAAAACTGAGCCGTTCACTTCAAGAAGTAACCATATGTTTCCGCTTTGCGTCGTATAATAGGCCTGATAGGTCGGATGCCGCTCAGATGAATAGTTTGAGATTTCCGTTGTATCGCAGAACAAGCCGTCCATCGAATAATCATACGTTATTGAAACCTCAGTGAAGCCTCTTTCGTAAAAATTGTTGTAAACCTGTTCTTCCGTGCTGACAGTCTGAGACGTATACGCATCGAAGCTTGTAATCAAAGACGTATTATTTTTGAAATACTCTTCCGCATCAAAAGAAGGCACCTCATAATTACTGCTCAAATCGACATCGTCCTGAGCAGTGGTCGAACTATCCGCAGTCGGTGTTTCTTCAGTGGTACTTTCATTTTCCGAAGTATCAGGTTCGGAACTTCCATCGTCCTTTAAGCCCATTGAAACAAAAATACTGTTGACAAACGGAATATCAAGTTTATCGCTGTATACCAAATAGCCTATCACACCGACACAGGCAATTATCAGGACCAACAAGATCGCAATAATTGCAGGGGCTTTCGATTTTTTCTTTTTTTTCGGCTTTTCTTCCGTCTGCTTTTTCGTTTCAGGACTTGCCGCCCACTTCTGAGCAGCGGCACCTATCCGAGTCTGAGAACCGTTTCCCGTTTGATTTTTTCTTTGTGCACCGGGGTTGACCGGCTTGGCATTTCCGCCTTGTACAGGCGGCTGAACCCTGCGTTCTGTTTTGTTGCAGTTGGGGCAAAGTCCGGTGGTTTCGTCGATTTTTGCCCCGCACTTTCCGCAAAACTTCGCCATTATGCTCCCTCCTTATAATAAAACTCCCACGGGAACAGTAAGAATCCGTTCCCGTGAAAAATTCAATTGTTATCCTATACAAAAAGAATACGATGTTATCCCGTATCAGAATCTGTTGCCGCAACTTGTGCAGAACAGTGCATTTCCGTCAACCGTCGAGCCGCATCTGGGACAAACTTTAAAATCCGGCTGTGTCTGTCCGCCGTTTCCGACAGGCGTTCCGCAGGCAGTACAAAAAGCTGTTCCCGGCTCAAGTGTTTCACCGCAGTTGGAGCATTTTACTGTATAATCCGGTGCCGGAGCACTCGACGAGTGGATATCTTCGTATCTGTCATGCACATGGGAAACCGGGTATCCGCACGCCGTACAAAATGCCGATCCCGGAAGAAGAACCGCTCCACATCTTATACATCTATTCGTGTCAGGCTCCGGCTGAGTATTTACGGGCTCACTGTCCGACTCGCTGACCGGTTCACTGACCGGCTCATTAACCGGCTCGCTGACCGACTGGATATCTTCGAAAGTATCCGACTGTGCGGCAACCGGTTTTCCGCAAGCCGTACAGAATGCTGTACCCTCAGCAAGAACCGCACCGCAGCTGCATCTGTTCTGTTCGGCCGCTGGCTGTACGCTGACAGGCTCATCAACCTGTTCATTCGGAACCGGTTGTGCCGAAGCGCTGACAGGTGTACCGCACGTCGTACAGAAGGCCATTCCGGGCTCAAGATCCGCTCCGCAGCCCGAACACTGCATCTTAGACTGAGAAGGCTGACTTATGGTACTCATCGGTCTGCCGCAGGAAGTGCAGAATTTCATTCCTGCCGGAACGATACTGTTGCAATAAGTGCACCGTACACCGCCGGTAAAAGAGGGAGTCGGAGTCGGCATCGCCGCACCGCATGAAATACAGAAAGCCGCCGTTGACGCAACCTCCGAACCGCATCTCGGGCATTTTACGATCCCTTTGATGGTCTGAATCTGCTGTTGGTATTCGCCAATCTTTTTCTCGCAATCCTTTATGGTAGACACCATTGCGGAAAAATCCTCTTCGCAATTATCGGCGTGTAATGCATAATACAGCTTGCCGATCTGGAAAAAGGTCTCCTCAATAGTTTTTGTTTCCTCTGTAATTGCACTGTTGATGCGTGCAATGTCCGTCATATCCTTCGTTCTCTGGACAACAGATTGTCCGGTCTCCGATAATTTTCTGCCCAAATCATCAAAAAAAGCCATAAGAAATCCTCCATTTTTTTTATTCTTTCATAATCAAAAACCGCATAATCAGCCAATTTGATATGTTTAGTTAATGCTACCATATTTGTCGAAAAAAATCAACAGATTTTTTTTAATATTCCTAATCAGATACAGAGTATGACATTTTCGGCACAAACGGTTTTCATGCGAATGCGCATGCTTTTTTACATCACAAAAACGCCTTTCCATTCAAGGCGAAGGCGTTTTTGAATCCACTTATTTTATTTTACTTTTTCAGATAGGAAAACAACGCATTGACCCGTCTTGACAGTTCCCTTGTCACGACGGTCACGCCCTTTTCGAAACAGGACGGCTCATCGTTTTCAATAACTCCTGCATGGATAAGAGCCAGCTTCAGATTGTTCTGTCCCTCGATCCATGCATCAGAATCAATGACGGTTTCGTTTAATAGCTCTTGCGCCCTATTGACAGCCGCCTCGACTTCGGCAATCTGCTCAGCCGTCATCGAAGATTTATCAGCTTCTTCCCAATCTTTTAAATAGGTCTTAACCTTGCGGGAAAGTCGGTAGCCGTTGTACTGCGGATAGCTTTCGGGGTTGGAATACACGTTCTTCATATTGTTGTCGCAAAGAAGCTGAACCGCAAGCTTGATGCAAACATCATCACTTCCGAGCGATTCATGAGGCTGACCGTCGAAGTACCATGTTGTGTCGGGAAGAAGTCCCGTTGTCGGGTCAACCGTTCTGTCGGGGGAAATATGGTTATGCGTCGGGTCGCTGCAATAGGTTCCCGCCTGAACATAATCGGCAGGAAGCGTCGAACCGAGAGGAGCAAAGGTCGCCCCCATTGAGGTAGACTCGGCATCAATCAAACCATCGGCATTTGTTGTTCTGTAATCCTTGCTGAACGGATAAAGCTTGTTGCCGTAGCAGACAATATCGTAAATCTGCGTTCCGCCGGCAATCAGCTTATTCTGATTGCTTTCAAAGTTGGCTCTTGCCTGCATGAAAGAATCTACCTTTGCGGCAATAGAAGCATACTCTTCGTTATCAAGCCAGATCGAGCGAGCTTCGGCATAATACTCCGTCGGACACAACGCCCAGATTTGTGTATTCGGAAGAGCAATCGTCTTAACGGCTCCCTTTGCAAAGCCCCTTAAGGCCTCCTTGAGAACCGACGACGGAAGAAGCCGGAGAGCAAGATTGATCAGATATGTTGCATAGCTGTCGCCCATCAGGGTGACAAGCAGATTGTTGTAAAGGGTTTCATCGTCATCGTAAAAGCTGAGATTGTCGGTAAGAAGGTCTCCGACGATATCCGTTCCGTCAATGGCGGGAACAACATAGACGATCTTTTTAATCAGGCTGTAATCCTCGGGATACTTATCGAGGTATTCAACGGCGATTGTTCCGCCCAGGCTGATCGGGCAAAGGCTGACCTTATCGGCGCCCGTCTGCGGAAGAACGATTTCACGGACAAAGCGGTGAAGCTTTGCGGCCGTTTCGGTGACGTCGCCGAACGTGTCGTAGCCGAAGTAATACACACGGCTTTCATCGGCAATATCGCCGATTTCCTGAACGGGGATATGCTCGTAGCAGCTTTCCTTTTCCTCCTCGGTCATTTCCGAAAACGGATATTCATAGCAGGGCACTTCCATGGGAGTAACATAATTTCCCTCGTTATCTTTTTCAAGCGCCGGCAAGGCTTTTGAAACTGCTTTTTCCATCGCCTCGGAAAGTCCGCCGTCCCGTCTTGTGACAATCGACTTGATAAGGTTCGGAAGAATCCCGCCGACTAAGGCCATTACATCAAGCTTCAGCGGCCAGCCGGTGACATAGTCGCCGTTTTTGTCGGTTTTGCGGCTGCCGTCCTCATTGAGCGAATAGGTATAGTTCTGACCGAAGCCGTGAATCAGAATGACGGGGGTTTCGGTGTCATAATCGGGTGTGTAAGCCGAATTTACCGGATTCGAGTCTTCGGCGAACGTGAAAACCGCACACGAGGATAAAGCAAGCACGAGAACCAGCAATATGCTTACAAGTTGTTTCATTTTTTTCATATCGATTTCTCCTTTTGTTAGGAATGTAACGTAGTCATTTTATACCATTTCACATGAATTAGCAATACTTATTTAACAAAATATTAAAATAAATCACACGAAGCGAACAAAATCAGCCGCATATTCCGACATGGCTGACAAAATGAAAATAAATATTGAAACCATGCCGGAAATGTTAAGGAATGAAGCAACAAATTACCTTTTTGTATTGCCAACCACCCATTTTTATGATAAAATATTATAATTATTGATATAAAATTGAGGTGAATAGCTTG
Source organism: uncultured Clostridia bacterium (assembly GCA_945863885.1). Taxonomy (GTDB): domain Bacteria; phylum Bacillota; class Clostridia; order Oscillospirales; family Acutalibacteraceae; genus UBA6857. The sequence goes on along the minus strand of CAMAZY010000002.1, from coordinate 7,773 downwards.
GCAATACCCAAAGAAAATATACGAAACTTTTCCATCATTGCTCATATCGACCACGGCAAGTCCACTCTTGCCGACCGGCTTTTAGAGCTGACCGATTCCGTTGCTTCCCGGGATATGACCGCTCAGCTTCTTGACGACATGGATCTTGAACGGGAAAGAGGCATTACGATAAAGGCGCACGCCGTCAAGCTCAACTATAAAGCTGACAACGGTCAGGAGTACGAGCTGAACCTGATTGACACCCCGGGTCACGTTGACTTTAACTACGAGGTGTCCCGTTCTCTTGCCGCCTGCGAGGGAGCTATCCTGATTGTTGACGCTTCGCAAGGCATCGAGGCGCAGACGCTTGCGAACACCTATCTTGCGCTTGACCATAATCTTGAAATCGTGCCGGTTATCAATAAAATCGACCTGCCTGCCGCCGACCCCGAGCGAGTCGCCGAGGAGGTCGAGGACGTAATCGGTCTTGACTGCTCAAACGCACCGAGGGTTTCCGCCAAAACGGGCGAAAACGTCCGTCAGGTGCTCGAGCGCATCGTTGAAGATATCCCGGCGCCCGACGCCAACGACGACGCACCGCTTCGTGCTTTGATTTTCGACTCCGTGTACGACAATTACCGGGGCGTTATCGTCTATGTCAGAATTATGGAGGGCACCTTAAAAGCCGGCGAAACGATGCTGATGATGGCGACTGGTGCACAGTTCAACGTTGTCGAAGTCGGCTACATGAGGGCGACGGGGCTTGAACCGTGTGAAGAGCTTTCTGCCGGTGAGGTCGGCTATATCACGGCTTCAATCAAAACCGTCCGTGACGCAAAGGTCGGAGACACTGTCACCAAGCTTGAAAGAAAAGCGGACACTCCCCTGCCCGGCTACCGAAAGGTCAATCCGATGGTGTTCTGCGGCGTATATCCGGCGGACGGTGCGGACTATGAAGCGCTTCGTGACGCACTCGAAAAGCTTCAGTTAAACGACGCTTCCCTTTCCTACGAGCCGGAAACCTCGGGCGCACTCGGCTTCGGCTTCCGCTGCGGCTTTTTAGGTCTTCTTCATCTTGAAATCATTCAAGAGCGGCTTGAAAGAGAGTATAACCTTGACCTTGTGACGACCGTGCCGAGCGTTATTTATAAAATTCATCTTCGCGACGGCTCGGTCGTCGAGGTGGACAATCCCACGCATTATCCCGATCCGGCGGATATCGACTACCCCGAGGAGCCGATTACGAACGCCCATATCTATTCACCGCCCGATTATGTCGGTGCGATTATGGATCTTTGTCAGGACAGACGGGGCGTTTTCAAGGACATGACGTACCTTGCGAGCGACCGTGTTGACATTCACTACGAACTGCCGCTGAACGAAATCATCTACGATTTCTTTGACGTTTTGAAATCAAGAACAAGGGGCTACGCCTCGTTCGACTACGAAATCGCAAGCTATAAGCGTTCGAATCTCATCAAGCTTGACGTACTGTTGAACGGCGACATCATCGACGCTTTGAGCTTTATCATTCACGCCGACAAGGCGCAGGCAAGAGCGAGAAAAATCGCCGAAAAGCTCAAGGACAACATTCCGAGACAGATGTTTGAAATCCCGATTCAGATTGCGGTCGGCAGCAAGGTCATCGCCCGCGAAACCGTCAAGGCAATGAGAAAGGACGTTCTTGCCAAATGCTACGGCGGCGACATTACAAGAAAGAAAAAGCTTCTTGAGAAACAGAAGGAAGGCAAAAAGCGTATGCGCAAATTCGGTACCGTTGAGGTTCCCCAGGAGGCGTTTATGGCGGTGCTCAAGCTTGAAGATGACTGATAACATCGGGCTGTATATTCATATCCCGTTTTGCCTGAGTAAATGCGGCTACTGCGATTTTTATTCGTTTGTGCCCGATGAAGGCACGATGAACCGCTACCTTGACGCTCTTTTAAAGCGGACAGACGAATACTCGGCGGTCATAAACTGCCCGGTTGATACCATATATATAGGCGGCGGCACACCGTCCGTTTTCGGCGGGGAAAGAATCAGTCATCTCATCGAAAAAATCCGAAGCTGTTTTTCCGTTACACCCGACTGCGAAATCACGGTCGAATGTAACCCCTCGTCAGTTGATGAAAAGCTTGTCAAAGCGCTTCGGGAAGCGGGTGCCAACCGCATTTCCATGGGCATTCAGTCGGCAGTGACGAGCGAAAGAAAAAGCCTCGGCCGGCTGTCGGACAGTCAGCAGGCAAAACAGGCGGTTGAGCTTTTCCGGGCAAACGGATTCGAAAACATCTCGCTTGACCTGATGCTTGGTCTTGAAAATCAGACCATCGACACGCTTGACGAAAGCCTTGACTTTATCCTTTCGCTTGACACAAAGCACGTCAGCGCATACCTGTTGAAGCTTGAAGAGGGCACGCCGCTTTTCGAAAAACGCAACAGTCTTTCTCTGCCCGACGAGGACGCAGTCTGTGAACTTTATCTTCACACGGTAAAGAGGCTTCGGGAAAACGGGATTTTTCAGTATGAAATTTCAAACTTTGCCCGTCCGGGCTTCGAAAGCCGGCACAATCTGAAATATTGGAACGATGAGGAGTATTTAGGCTTAGGTCCGTCCGCTCACTCGTTTCTTGACGGAAAACGGTTTTATTTTGAGCGGGATTTTGATGGCTTTTTAAACGGCAAGAAGCCCAAGGACGACGGCTTCGGCGGCGGTGAGGAAGAATACATCATGCTCCGGCTAAGATTAACGAACGGTGTGCGGTTTGACGAATTTCAAAAGCGGTTCGGCAAAGCCTTCCCGGACAGCATCATAAAAGAAGCGAAAAATCTTATGAAATACGAAGTTATCACTTTGGACAAAAGCGGAATCCGGCTGACCGAAAATGGATTTTTGCTCTCGAATTCGGTCATCGCAGAGCTTTTGTTCTGAGAAGGAGGAGAGAATATGAAACCGTACGGACTTGTTTTGGCAGGCGGCGGCGCAAAGGGAGCGTATCAGATAGGCGCTTGGAAAGCCCTGAGGGAAATGGGCATCACGTTCAATGCGGTTGCCGGTGTTTCAATCGGTTCAATCAACGGTGCTCTGATGGTTGCCGACGATTATGACAGAGCACTTGAGCTTTGGCAGACCGTAACCGTTGACAAGGGCGTCAACATCGAAGAGGAGCTGCCTGATCCCGAAAATCTGTTCAGCAGAAAAAACTGGGTAACGCTTTTTCGGGAGTTCATCAAAAAAAAAGGAATCGACGCTTCGCCGACCAGAGATTTTTTGACCGAATACATAGACGAAAAGAAAATCAGGGAGAAAAACATTCCCTTTGCCATCGTTACCGTTCAGATGACGCAGGGTGTAAAGCCACTCGAGCTGTTTCTGGACGATATCCCCGAGGGTCAGCTGATTGACTATCTGCTTGCATCCTCAAACGTTCCGCTTGTCGCCGGAATCGGTCCGGAGGGCGAACGCTTTCTTGACGGCGGCGTTTACAACAATGTACCGGTTTCCGTTCTTCGCAAAAGCGGCTACAACCGGCTGATCGTGATTGATATTTCCACGATAAAGGGAGTCAGCAGCAATCTCGATTTTTCGAACAGCGAGTTTGTTTACATCAAGCCATACAACACCGACGACATCGGCGCCGCCTTTGACTTCGATTCGCAGACGATTGAAATGCGCATGGAGATGGGCTACCTTGACGCAAAGAAAGCCTTTTCCAAACTTTCGGGGAAGATATTCTATTTTACACCGAGAGATTTCAAGGCGCTTATCAAAAAGTACGGACCCGACACGGTGCAGGAGCTTGAGCATCTGGCGTACGAGCTGAAGCTTGAAAGGCTGAAAGTGTATAAAAAAGATGAATTTCTTGTCAGCTTAAAACGGCTCTACGAGGATAAAAAAGCCGAGGAATCGGAGCCCGAGCCGGAAAAAGAGAGTGCCTATTCTGCGATTATCAAGTCGATTTTCCACAGAAGAAATGAAAATGAATTTGCGGACGCTATCGCTGTACTCGATTCGATTGTCACATAAATGAAAAAAGCCTCCGGTCGCCCGGAGACTTTTTGTCGTTTGATTGGTTTATTCTTCACTCGCCTGACGAATATAATTGCGGAAGAACAGCAGTCCCTCACCCATGATGGAAACGGGAATGCGCTCGTTCGTTCCATGCGTGCAAAGAAGCAGGCTTGTGTTCGCCTTAAACGGAGCGTAACGGTAAATATTTTCGCAAATCGGCTCATAATAACAAGCGTCGGTACCGCCCATAACAAGATAAGGCGCAATAATGGCGTTCGGCTCAATGGATTTGCAAAGCTTCGCAATAATACCAAAGGTTCTTGTATCGGTCGGTGAAAACTTCGAAGCCTCCTTGCTGTTGATGACGTTGACTTCGATGTTCTTGTTTCGGACAACCTTCTTGATATGAGCGACAAGATCCTCGGTCGTCGTGCCCGGCATCGCCCGGAAGTTTACGGTGATTGACGCTCTTTGCGGAAGAACGTTGGCGGCGGGACTTCCCGAAGCCATGGTGATACCGGTTGTTGTTCTTACCATACAGGCAGCCGGCGGAATCAGTTTACAGATCTGAAGAAGTGCAGGATAGAGAACAGGAAGATTGCAGGTGATAAGCCGTACAGGATACGAGCAGTTTCTTGCGATAGAATCGAAAAGAGACTTCATGCTGCTGTTAAAGGAAGCCTTGAACTGATTGTTTTCAAGATCCTTGATAACGTCCGCCATCTGACCTAAAGCGGTGTGCTTCGGCGGCTGCGAGGAATGTCCGCCCTTTGCGCTTAAGGTGATTTCAATATCGGCATAGCCTTTTTCGGCGACGCCGATACCGGCAAGATATTTATTGCTGATAACACCCTTGACATCAACGGGAAGCATCGCTCCGCCTTCATCAAGAATGGCATCAAGATGAATTCCTCTGTCACGAAGAACGTTCATGATTGCCGTTGCGCCGTTGTCGTTGCTGGCTACGACCTCCTCATTGTCACCGAAGAGAAGATAAACATCTCGCTCGGGCGTGAAGCCCTGTTCAAGAAGCGTTTCAACCGATTCCATAACGGCAATCAGGTGATTTTTCATATCGAGAGCGCCTCTGCCCCAGATGTATGTACCGTCGTCAAAGCCGTCGAATGCCGGGTGCGTCCAATCCTGCTCGGTTCCTTTGGAAACAGGCACAACGTCCTGATGTGCACAAAGAGCAATCGGGTCAAGCTCGGGCTTCGTGCCTTTCCAGCGGTAAATCAGGTTTGCGGGAGGGACAACCTCTTTTTCAAGCTTCTCTCGAATCAGCGGATAGGCCTCGTCAAGAAAAGCGTGAAAGCGTTCAAACTCCGCCCAGTCGGTCTCGTCGGGATTGCGGCGGGAAATCGTTTTGATCGTAATCGCTTTCGAAAGATTTTTGCGGTATCTTTCGACGTTTTCCGGCTCTCTTTCAAGAAGCGGAATCGAATCCTCCTTTGGCTTGAAGCAGGCGGCATGAACGGCATTGGCAGCAGCCGCAGTCGCCGCAACGGCAGCGATAATCTTTGATTTTTTCATTTTGCATTTCTCCTCACATAGGTCTTTCGGCTATTATACACCGATTTTCAAAAGAAAGCAATTACAAAAGGCGCATTTTTGTTGATTTGTGCAAAAATAAATCGGGCTTATTATGATAAATAATAGCTGTATGTCTATTGACAGTTGACAGGATATTTTATATAATTACATACTGACAGAAAATATGGTGTCAACGAAAGGAAGATTTTTTATGGCACAGGAATTTATATTCACAAAATCAGAAATTGCCGAGCTTGAAAAAGAGCTTGAAACGCTCAAGGTTGAGGGCAGACAGGAAATCAAAGAAAAAATTCAGGTTGCGCTGTCTTTCGGCGACCTTTCCGAAAACGCTGAATACGACGAGGCAAGAAACGACCAGGGCAAGCTGGAAGCCAGAATCAGCGAGCTTGAGTATATTCTTGCAAACGCTACCATCATCGAAGAGGATTCTATCAGCACAGAGGTTATCGGCGCCGGTACAAAGGTTACCATCAAGGACATGGAGTTCGGCGACATTTATAAGTTCGAAATCGTAAACTCCGCTTCCTCGTTCCTCAAAAAAGAGGGAGACGAAACGATCAAGAGTGACGACTCCCCTGTTGCCAAGGCACTTGTAGGGCACAGAGTCGGCGACGTTGTCGAGGTCGAGGCTCCGTGCGGCATCGTAAAGTACAAGGTTATCGGTATTTTCCGATAAACCGTTCATTCACCGAAAGGATGTGGCATTATGGCAGATAAGGCAAACAACGCTCCCGAAAAGGAGCAGGACATAAACGAACTGAGAAAGGTCAGACTTGAAAAACTTGACGCTCTTCAGCAAGCCGGTCAGGATCCGTTCGTTATCACAAAATACAATCAGACTCACCACAGTAAGGAAATCAAGGATAACTTTGCGTCTCTTGAAGGCAAGACCGTCAGCATCGCCGGCAGAATGATGTCCAAGCGTGTTATGGGCAAAGCCTCTTTCTGCAACGTTCAGGATTTACAGGGTAATATCCAGTCCTATGTTGCAAGAGACAGCATCGGCGAAGAAGAATACAAGGCGTTCAAGAAGCTTGACATCGGCGACATCATCGGCATCACCGGCGAAGTATTCAAGACCAAAACCGGCGAAATTTCGATTCATGCGTCAAGCCTCGTGCTTCTTTCCAAGAGTCTTCAGATTCTTCCCGAAAAGTTCCACGGCATGACCAACACCGATATGCGCTACCGTCAGCGTTATATCGATCTTATCATGAATCAGGACGTCAAGCAGACCTTTGTCAACCGTTCGAAAATCATCAGCACAATCCGCAGCTATCTTGATTCTCAGGGCTTTATGGAGGTTGAAACCCCGATGCTTGTTCCGAACGCAGGCGGTGCTGCCGCAAGGCCGTTCGAAACCCACTTCAACGCCCTTGATCTTGACATCAAGCTTCGTATTTCACTTGAGCTTTATTTAAAGCGTCTTATCGTCGGCGGACTTGAAAAGGTGTACGAAATCGGACGTGTTTTCAGAAACGAAGGTCTTGACACCCGTCATAACCCCGAATTTACACTCATGGAGCTGTATCAGGCGTACACGGACTATCACGGCATGATGGATCTGACCGAAAATCTGTACCGCCACGTTGCCAAAGAGGTACTCGGCACAACGACGATCACCTACAACGGTGTTGAGATGGATCTCGGGAAGCCGTTTGAGCGCATCACGATGGTTGACGCCGTCAAGAAATACTCCGGCGTTGACTTTAACGAAATTCATTCACTTGAAGAAGCAAGAAAAATCGCTGACGAGCATCACGTTGAATACGAGGACAGACACAAAAAGGGTGACATTTTAAGCCTGTTCTTTGAGGAGTTTGCCGAAGAACACCTCATTCAGCCGACCTTTGTTATCGACCACCCGATTGAGATTTCTCCGCTTACGAAGAAAAAGCCCGAAGATCCGAATTATGTGGAACGCTTCGAGTTTTTCATGAACGGTTGGGAAATGGCGAACGCCTACTCGGAGCTGAACGACCCGATCGATCAGCGGGAACGTTTCAAGGCGCAGGAAGCACTTTTAGCCCAGGGCGACGAGGAAGCCAACACCACCGACGAGGACTTCCTGTATGCGCTTGAGCTCGGTATGCCCCCGACAGGCGGCATCGGCTTCGGCATCGACCGTATGGTTATGCTTCTGACGGATTCACCGGCAATCAGAGACGTTTTGTTCTTCCCCACAATGAAGCCTATTGACAAGTAAAAGTCGAAAAAACCCAGTGTTTATG
>CAMAZY010000001.1 GCA_945863885.1 uncultured Clostridia bacterium | reverse complement strand
ATTTCAAGAGCCTTTTCATAGTATTCTCTTGCCGCTTGCAGGTTGCCCTCGGCTTGACAAATATAACCGAGTTTGTTATAGCTTACAGAAAGATCTCTTCTTGCTTCGACTGTTTCCGTTTCTTCTGCTATGCGTTTTCTGATTTCAAGAGCCTTTTCATAGCATTCTCTTGCCGCCTGCAGGTTCCCCTCTGCTTGACAAATATCGCCGAGTTTGCTATAGCTTATAGAAAGATCTCTTCTTGCTTCGACTGTTTCCGTTTCTTCTGCTATGCGTTGGCTGATTTCAAGAGCCTTTTCATAGTATTCTCTTGCCGTTTGCAGGTTGCCCTCGGCTTCAAAAATATCACCGAGGTTGTTATAGCTTACAGAAAGATCTCTTCTTGCTTCGACTGTTTCCGTTTCTTCGGCTATGCGTTTGCTGATTTCAAGGCCATTTTCATAGTATTCTCTCGCCGATTGCAGGTTGCCCTCGGCTTTACAAATATCACCGAGTTTGTTATAGCTTATAGAAAGATCTCTTCTTGCTTCGACTGTTTCCGTTTCTTCTGCTATGCGTTGGCTGATTTCAAGACCCTTTTCATAGTATTCTCTTGCCGCTTGCAGGTTGCCCACGGCTTTACAAATATCACCGAGTTTGTTGTAGCTTACAGAAATATATCTGTTATACCGAGTGACCTTAAATCTTTCAAAAGCTTCTTCACTTGCTTCAAGCATTCTTTGATAAACACTCTTTGCTTTTAAAATCTTTCCGAGTTCTCTCCAATAATTTCCTAATCTCCACAATGAATTTATATAATCTAAGCAGTCCTGTTCTTCCGCCGTCTCGTTATACCTCTTCTCTCTCTGTTCAACCAGCTTTTCCTGCCACTTAATAGCCGTTTCGTAGCTTCTCGCTACACCCTCGGCGTTCCGGTACATCGAAACTAACTTTTCGGTCGCTTGCGTGACGCCGTTTTCCGCCGCCTGTGTAATGAGCATGACCGCTCTTTCGTGGTTGACTTCTACGTCGATTCCGTTTAAGTACGCAAGTCCAATAAAGAAGTTGTGCTCCGGGTTGCCGTCGTTTTCTTTGATTGCGATTTTTTCGAGTGCATCGGACAGTGCCTTTGAAAGTGCGTCCTTGTCATGTGCGTCCGTGCTGTCTGTGATACCGGGGTATTGGCTTTTTAATTCCTCGCCGTCCGTCGGGACAAGCTCGGCGGGCAGTACCTTTTTGCCCTCCTTGACCGCCATGGGGTATTCGACATTCTTGACATAGTTTTCTTCATTGACAAGGTTCGGCGTAACCGCAAGGGCGAACAGCTCGCTTTTTTCAAGTGCCTGTTTGATTAAATCATTAAAATTTTCACCCGGAGTCAGAAATTCGTCATACCAGATCGCAATATCACGGCAGAAGTCATTTTCATGAATCAGCCGCATCAACTCCTGTGCATACTTTCTGTCCTTTTTACGGTAGCTTAAAAAGACATACGCGTCAAATGCGTCTCTGACTTTCTTAGCCAGCTCGTCACCGACAAGCACCGAAGAAAGAAACTTATCGAGCTTTTCTTCATAGCTGATGGCGGTTTCGTCCCGGCTTGTCTTATCGAGAAATTGCAAGTCGCCGCACTTTTTATTGAACACGTCCTCAAGTCCGCCCTCCTGCATCAGCGGCAAAACCGGGATATGCTTTTCAATCGCAAACGGAAATTCGCTGTCAATTGCCCGGTTTTTCGTCGTAAGAAGCTTTGTCGTCACAGGCATAACAAAAAGCTGCATCTGGCTTAGATGCGAAAACAACTCCTCAAGGTCAACGTTCTTTTCCGACGGTTCAAGATAATAAACAGCACAGTTTTGCTTTTCTAAGATTTCGTTCGAAATCGACTCAAAATATTTTTCAAAATCGTCCTCCTGACAGCAGAAATATACCCTCTGTTTTCCCTGTGGATTGGAATTGCCTCGTGTTTTTACGCTTAATGTGAACATGGTCGTCCTCCGTTTTATCCTTTTTTGACAGTATAGCACAGGAAAATGAAACGTGCAATATGAAAAGTAATATGAAAAACGAAAAACCGCTTTCTTTCGAAAACGGCTTTTTCATGGCGGAGAAGAGGAGCCGAGTCTGTGGCAACTAATCCGCATCTGGCGATTCTTAACTCACGTTTTATTTTCTTCTCTGGGTGTGAATATAATGATATATCGCTGTACGATATGATGTACGACATGCGTCGTATGATATACTTGCTTCACAAGCATGATATAATATCTATATGCCAAAGGCATATTTCATCCGGCGAAAGCGGATATCATTCCCGCAGGGTATATCACCCGTTCCGAAGAGAACGGATATCATTGAAAAAAGCACTTGCTTCAACAAGTGCTTTTTCATGGCGGAGAAGAGGAGACTCGAACTCCTGCGCCGGTTGCCCGACCTACGCCCTTAGCAGGGGCGCCTCGTCACCAACTTGAGTACTTCTCCATTGCTAACATAAAATATTAAGATGAATGGCGGAGAGAGTGGGATTCGAACCCACGGTACGTTGCCGTACGACGGTTTTCAAGACCGTTCCGTTATAACCGCTTCGGTATCTCTCCGTGTGCTAAGAGATATTACCATATTCGGACAAAGAAGTCAAGAGTTTTCGGCTAAAAACTTCTTCGGTCTGAAATATTTCTTTCGGAAATATCTCCGGAATGCGGCTTATAAAATGTTCGAAAGGTACTCTCGGACAGCGTCCTGCCACGACGGAAGACGGGAAAAGCCGGCTTTGTCAAGGCTCTTTTTGGAAAGCCGTGAGTTTAAGGGACGTACCGCCTTGGCCGGGTAATCCTTTGAGAAAACGGGCAGTACTTTTGTATCCTTTCCGGCATATCCGAGCGCGAAAGACGCAAGCTCATACCAGGAGCAAAATCCCTCGTTGGTTGCATGATAAATGCCGTATTTTTCGGTTTCAATCATGCGGCTTAACAGATAGGCAAGATGCCGTGAATAGGTCGGTGAGCCGATCTGGTCGCAGACAACGCTCACGGTATCTCTCGTTTCGCTGAGTTTCAGCATCGTGTGAATGAAATTCGTGTTCTTTTCGCCGAACACCCACGAGGTTCTGACGATAAAATAACGGTCGAGGTTTTCTCTGACGGCTTTTTCACCCATTAGCTTGCTTTCACCGTAGACGTTGAGCGGACCTTTTTCGCTGTCAACGGAAAAAGCGGTTTCGCCCTTGCCGCTGAAAACGTAGTCGGTACTGACGTATAATAGCTTCATCGAAAATTTCTGACAGCATTTTGCAATGTTTTCCGTGCCTTTTGCGTTGATTTCGAAGCACTTTTCTTTTTCATCCTCGGCCTTGTCAACGGCAGTGTAGGCGGCGCAGTGAATGACTGCATCAGCCTTGTTCTTTTTAAAAAAGCATTCGAGAGCGGCAAGGTCTGTAATATCTGCGTCGTCAATATCGATGCCGATGTTGGCGATTCCTTTTTGTGTCAGCACTTCGCAGACATCAGAGCCGAGCTGACCTTTTGCACCTGTTACGATAATCATATTTTTTCTCCGTAAATAAAATTGACATCGCTGTCCGTAAGATAGGGGGCGTTTATGTCCTTTTGAGAAAGAACAGGGTTTTCGACACCCCAGTCAATCCCGATCTGCGGGTCGTCAAAATGAATGCTTCTGTCATTTTCTTTGCTGTAAAAGTCGTCAACCTTGTAAAACACCTCGACATTTTTCGTAAGCGTCACAAAGCCGTGACCGAAGCCTTTCGGGATATAGAGCATTCGCTTGTTTTCCTCGGAAAGCACAACGGAAACGGATTTGAGATAGGTCGGACTGCCTTTTCGAAGGTCGACCGCAACGTCAAGTATTTCACCCTTTGTACAGGAAATGAGCTTTGTCTGCGCTTTCGGCGAACGTTGAAAATGAATGCCCCGAAGCGTGCCCTTGGCGGCGGAAAACGAGCGGTTGTCCTGAACAAAAACGGTGTCAATTCCTAGGTCTTTCAGCTTTTCGAAGCTGTATGACTCGTAAAACCAACCCCGGTTATCGCCGAACACCTGCGGCTCAACGATTTTTACTTCGGGGATTTCTGTGTCAATGATTTTCATATAAGCGTTATCGGATAAACCGATATTCCCTCTTTTCTTTAGAAGATACTATGCATTATATCCTTATATATCTTTGAAGTCAAGGTGAAAGGATTGCTTTATTGAAAAGCATGTGCTAAAATATCTGTTATCTGAAATCTGAAATCTGAGAAACGGAGGCGGTCAACATGAAAATTGCAATCATCGGCGGCGGCACATCGGGTCTTGCCTGCGCTGTTTCGGTGCTGTCGCTTTCAAAAGAAATGGGACTTCATGTCGAAGTTGACATCATTGAAAAAAATGAACGGGTCGGCAAGAAGCTTCTTGCAACCGGCAACGGCCGATGCAATCTCACTAATTTATTTGTTGACAAAAACTGTTATCCGTATTCGTATCATTTTGCGGAAACTGCCCTCAGGCGGTTTTCGCCCGAAAGCAATCTTGACTTTTTTTCGTCGCTCGGGCTGTACTGCGTTTCTGACAGCGAGGGAAGAGTGTATCCGATGAGCAATCAGGCTTCCGCCGTGCTCGACGCTTTGCGGTTTTCGTGCGAGGAAGCCGGGGTAAAGTTTATTTGCGGCACGGAGTGTCAGAGTGTTAAGAAATCGGGCGGCGGCTTTATGATAAACGGCGGTACGGTCTACGATAAGGTTGTTTTCGCCTGCGGAGCCAAGGCCGGCGTCAAGGGATATCAAAGCTATGAGCTGCTTTCTTCTCTCGGTCACAGCGTGACAAAAACGGCACCGTCTTTAGTAAAGCTCGTTTCATCGGATAAAGCTCTCCGATCGCTCAAGGGTATCCGTGCGGCGGCAAAGATTGCGCTTTTTGACGGAAAGACGCTTTTAAAAGAGGAAACGGGTGAGCTTCAGTTCGGCGACAATTCCATTTCGGGAATCGCCGCCATGCAGCTTTCGGTTTATGCCGCACGGCACTTTCTGAAAAGCAAAGCACCGCTTCGGCTTACGGTGGACTTTGTTCCCGGAATGAGTTTTGACAAACTGCTCGGCGCAGTTGAAAATTCGGTAAGGCTTCACCCGGGATTTGCCGCCGAAAATCTGCTGACGGGCTTTATGCCGAAAAAAGTCGGCATGATGCTTATAAAAAGAGCCGGAATCGGACAGGACGAAAAGCTTTCGGTGCTTGACGAAAAACGGCTGAAAAGCCTATGCGCGCTATGTAAAAAATGCGATTTTGAAATCACGGGGACGGCGGATTTTTCGGCGGCGCAGGTGACGGCAGGCGGCGTGAAAACCGACGAATTCGACCCGAAAACGATGCAGTCGAAAAAGCATAAAGGGCTTTACTGCATCGGCGAAATGCTTGACGTGGACGGGCTTTGCGGCGGGTATAATCTTCAATGGGCATGGAGCAGTGCAAGATGCTGTGCCCTTTCGATTGTGACAGGAGACAAAAATAATGATAAGAATCAGTGAAATACGACAGGAGCTTGACAGCGACAAGGACGATCTTTACAAAAAGTGTGCCAAGCTTCTTCGGATAAAAAAAGAGCAGATCCGGTCGCTCGAAATCGTGCGCCGCTCGATAGACAGCCGAAAAAAAGACGACATTTTCTTTTCCTACACCGTTGACGTCAAGGTTGACACGGACGAGGAACGTCTTATTAAAAAAATCAACTCCAACAAAATCAGCCTTGCGAAGAAATACAGCTATGTCTGTCCGGAAAATAAGCGGACGTCGGTTCTTCGTCCCGTTGTGGTCGGCTTCGGTCCGGCAGGAATTTTCGCCGCACTGATTTTAGCAAGAGCCGGCTTAAAGCCGCTTGTGCTGGAAAGAGGACATGACGTTGACACAAGAACGGCGGACGTCAGCCGCTTTTTTGAAACGAAAATCCTCAATACAGAGTCCAATGTTCAATACGGCGAGGGCGGAGCCGGTACGTTTTCGGACGGAAAGCTTACGACGGGAATCAAAAGCGACCTTTGCCGGAAGGTGTTTCTTGAGTTTGTCGCCCACGGCGCACCCGAGGATATTTTGTATTCCGGCACACCGCATATCGGCACGGACAAGCTTGTCGATGTCGTCAAAAACATGAGAAAAGAGATTATCTCCTTAGGCGGCGAGGTGAAATTCGGACATAAGCTGACGGACATCATTGTCTATAACGAATACGTCCACGGTGTCACATACGAATTTGACGGGAAGACCGAGGACTTCGAAACCGACACGGTAATTCTTGCCGTCGGACATTCGGCGAGAGACACCGCCGAAATGCTGTACCGTCTCGGCGCAGATATGGCGCAAAAGCCGTTCTCGGTCGGTGCTCGAATCGAGCACCCGAGAGAGCTGATTGATAAAATTCAGTACGGACGCTTCGCCGGGCATAAGAATCTTCCGGCGGCGGTATATAAGCTTGCGTGCCATTTTGAGCACGAAAGGGGAGCGTACACGTTTTGTATGTGTCCGGGCGGAACGGTCATTTCCGCAACAAGCGAGGAACATGGAGTTGTCACAAACGGCATGAGCGAGTACGCAAGAGACAAGGAAAACTCGAACGCCGCAATTCTCGTCAACGTTTACCCCGAGGACTTCCCGTCGGCGCATCCGCTTGCGGGTTTCGAACTGCAAAAGAATATGGAGCATAGGGCTTATGACGTCGGCGGTGGCGGCTATGCCGCACCGTGCCAGCTTGTCGGCGACTTTCTGAATAACACGCCGTCAAAAATGCTGTCGTTTGTCCGCCCGAGCTTTACAACGGGTGTCACACCGTCGGATATCCGGCTTGTACTGCCGAAGAAGGTCACGGATATGATGGCGTATGCTATCGTCGAAATGGACAAAAAAATGAAAGGATTTGCGCTTCCCGAAGCGGTTCTGACCGCTCCTGAAAGCCGAAGCTCATCACCTGTCCGGGTGCTTCGTGACGACATTTTTCAGTCGAACATCAGAGGGCTTTACCCCTGCGGTGAGGGCGCCGGCTATGCAGGCGGAATCGTGTCCGCCGCCGTGGACGGAATCCGGTGCGCTCATGCTGTGCTTTTGGACGAATGCTGAACCGAACTTTTTAAATGCGTAATTCGTAATGCGTAATTGCGGGCGCAAAACAGATTTTGATGTTAGAAATCAGATGTCAGAAGCGGTCGCAGATTTACTTTGCAATATCATGAAGCTGTTCCCCACGGAACGGCTTTTTTGTGTCGGGAAGTCGGTAGATTATAACCGGCGGTAAGTGTGGCGGCTTTCAGGAACGTCTCAGCCGGCGGCGGGACGGCGGCCGCAAAACCTTGCGGTTTTGTTTTGCCGTGTCCGGGACACGGCAAAGGTGCGGCTTCGCCACACCCGGCCACCTTTGTCCGAACCTTTATTCCTATGTGTACAAACAGTCATTTTTTCTTTCTCTTCGGCATATTTTTTTATAACGGAGTGTCATTTCAGGGTGACGGAAATCAAGTATGATAAGCGGTGATGGCAATGGAAGAAAATATGAACAGTGGTTCGGCACAAGTCAGAAGAGACAGAAAAAAGACCGAAAAAGACGGGAAAATCAGCATCGTAACCGTTACGCAGATTGTTGTCTGTATTTTGCTTTGTATAGCATTTCTGATTCTTTCAAGAACCGGCGCAGGGGAGGATTTTCGCTCCGATATGTCGGCACTTATCAATTGGGAAAGCTTCAAAAGTGATGCGGCAAGTGTTATGGGATATGTCAGAAACTATTTATCCGAGCCGGTGGAGTTCTTCCCGGTTTTCGACTCAAAAAATGATGAAACCGCCGCCGAAAGCACCCGTGCTGTAACAACCGCAGGCGAACCGGAAAGTGAAACCACCATGTCCGATGAAGAAAATACGAATGATAGCGGTGCATTCAGCAGTGAATCCGAACCGTCAGATACCGAAACTACCGAGCCGTTAACCGAAAGAGTGAACGCAGAAGCGAAAAAATCGGCTGTATCAACCCTGTCTCTTGATTATAAAAGTCAGGACGAAACGGAAAAAATCGTTTCCCCGGTTGACAGTACCCGATACACGTCCGAATTCGGCTATCGTTTGAATCCGATTACGAAAGTCAGGGCTTTCCATACCGGTCTTGATATTGCGGCACCGCTCGGGACAAAGATAAAAGCGGCATACAACGGAACTGTCTCAAAAACGGGCGAGGACAGCCGAAGCGGAAAATACATTTATCTGACACATTCAAACGGGCTTGAAACCCTGTACTGCCATTGCAGCAGTATTCTTGCCGAAAAAGGAGCAAAAATCCGACAGGGCGAAACGATTGCGCTGGTCGGTAGTACCGGCTGGTCAACAGGTCCGCATCTTCATTTTGAAATCCATAAAAACGGCGAAAGAATCGATCCGATGCCGTTTTTGAAAAAAGAATGACGGTTGAAGCGTTTGATACCCGATTTCGTTTAACGTTTTCTTTTTTTGCCGTCATCACGGCGATGCTTCTGACCTGTGACAGACGGATTGTCGGTATTTCGGTTATGTCCTCGCTTTTGCATGAGTGCGGACATCTTGTTTTATTGTTCGCCTTCGGAGAAAGACCGGAAAGTGTCATTTTCGGTGCTTTCGGAATCCGGATCGAACGAAAAGGAGTGTCTTCGCTTTGCTATAAGCGTCAGGCGGCGGTTGCGATGGGCGGAATTGTTGTCAATTGCGCTCTTGCCGTCGTGTTTGCCGTTTTATACTGTTTTTTTGTGTGGGAAGTCTTTGCTGTCGGCTTTGCGGTAAATATTCTCATCGGCGGACTGAATATGATGCCGGTCGGAATACTTGACGCGGGACAATTTTTGCGGTATATTTTATTAGAACGCTTTGACGAAGACGAAACGGAAAGTAAGCTGAATATCGTGTCAGATTTTTCCGTTCTGCTTTTTGCCTGTTTTTGTGTCTGCTATACCGTTTTTATCAGTCTGAACGCAAGTCTTATCTGTGTTTGCCTGTATCTGATGGCGGTCAATATCAAACTGAGAATAGGCAACAGTCAGAAATCAAAAGAATGAAAGGCCGGCTTTTGCCGGGTAAAGGCTATGGTTAGTAAGAAAATTGAAAAAATTCTTCCGCTTGTTCAAAAGCCCGGACGCTATACAGGCGGTGAACTCAACAGCGTGGTAAAAGATAAAAGCAAGGTGGATATCCGCTATGCGTTTTGCTTTCCCGACTGCTACGAAATCGGTATGTCTCACCTTGGAATTAAAATCTTATATGCGGCGGCAAACGAGCGTGACGATGTATGGTGCGAACGGGTGTTTGCGCCGTGGCACGATATGGAAGAAGAGATGAGAAAACGAGCTCTTCCGCTTTATGCGCTTGAAAGCGGTGACCCGATCAAGGATTTTGACTTGATTGGCTTTACGCTTCAGTATGAGCTTTCCTATACGAATGTATTGAATATGCTCGACCTTGCGGGGCTTCCTGTCCGGGCAAAAGACCGTACGTCATTGACGCCGATTGTTGTTGGCGGAGGTCCCTGCGCCTGCAATCCCGAGCCGCTTGCGGAATTTTTTGATATTTTTTCCTTAGGCGAGGGAGAAGAAGTCTCCAACGAGCTGTTTGACCTTTTGAAAGAATGTAAAAAAGAGGGGACAAGCAAGCAGGAATTTTTGAGGCGTGCGGCAAAAATTGAAGGTATTTACGTTCCGTCGCTTTATGATATTTCGTATCACGAGGACGGCACAATCAAGGCAATCACGCCGAAAGAGACTGCCCCCGAAAAGGTGAAGAAAAGAATCATTTCCGACCTTGATACGGTCAGTTACCCGGATAAATTTATCGTACCGTTTATCGAAGTTGTTCACGACCGTGTCGTTCACGAAATTTTCCGTGGCTGTATCAGAGGCTGCCGCTTTTGTCAGGCAGGCTTTTTATACCGCCCGATACGGGAAAAATCGCCCGAGGTAATCAATGAGCAGTGCAAGGCTCTTTGCAAAAGTACGGGCTACGACGAAATTTCGCTTTCATCTTTGAGTACGAGCGATTACACTCGACTGGAGACGCTTATCAACAAGCTTTTTGACTGGACGATTCCTGAAAAAATCAATATTGCGCTTCCGTCTCTTCGTGTCGATAACTTTTCGGACGAATTGATGGAAAAGCTTCAGACCGTCAGAAGAAGCGGACTGACCTTTGCGCCCGAAGCGGGCACACAGCGACTTCGTGACGCTATCAACAAAAACGTCACCGAAAAAGAGGTGCTTGAAACGTCACGCAAGGCTTTCTCGGGCGGCTGGACGGCGGTCAAGCTTTATTTCATGCTCGGACTTCCGACGGAAACACTTGACGACGTAGCCGGAATCGCCGACCTCTCACAAAGGGTGGTGGACGAGTTTTACCGCAACCAGGACAAGCCCAAGGGCAAGGGCGTACAGGTATCAATCAGTGTGGCGTCCTTTGTTCCGAAGCCGTTCACGCCGTTTCAGTGGGAGGCGCAGAACACGAGAGACGAGCTCAAAGTCAAGCAGGAGCATCTTCTTGCCTCAGTAAAGACCAAAAAAGTAAGAGTCAGTTATCATAAGATTGACATCAGCTTCCTTGAGGGCGTTTTGGCAAGAGGAGACAGACGGCTTTGCGACGTGATTGAAAAAGCGTGGAAAAACGGCTGTAAGTTCGACTCGTGGGACGACAGCTTTAAAATCGACGTATGGGAAAAGACGTTCGAAGAATGTGGAATCGACCCGCTGTTTTACTCGTCAAGAAAGCGCGACTTTTCTGAAGTTCTCCCGTGGGATCACCTTGACTACGGAATCAGAAAGCAGTTTTTGATTGACGAAAACAAAAAGGCCTATGCGGGCGAAACGACCGACCACTGCCGGATTCAATGTGCCGGCTGTGGGGCAAACAGGCTCAACGGAGGAAAATGCGATGCGCTTAGTAAGAATATGGTTTGAGAAAAAAGGCATGATCCGCTATATTTCGCACCTTGATTTAATGCGGACGGTGACAAGAGCGATCCGGAGAAGCGAAATTCCGCTGTGGTATACCGAGGGCTTCAATCCTCACCCGTACATGACGTTTTCTTTGCCGCTGTCTCTCGGTATGGAAAGCGAATGCGAGTCGATGGATATCAAAATCGAAGGGGACATCACAGACAGCGAAATTCTCGGAAAGCTTACAGCCGCCATGCCCGACGGAATTCATGTGACGGCTGTAACGGAGCCGGTTTTCGACCCGAAAGAAATTGCTTACGGTGAATTTACGCTTGATTTTGACGGTGACTTTGACCGTGAAAAAATGAAAGAAGCAATAAACAGTCTCCTTTCACAAGACGAAATCATCATTCAGAAGCTCGGCAAAAAAGGGCATAAAAAGGTGATGAAAGAGCTTGATTTAAAGCCGCTGATCTTCGACCCGGCAATCACCGATACCGAAAGCGGCGTGCGGCTTTTTGTAAGACTTCCGGCGGGTAGCAAGACGAATGTCAATCCCTCGCTTCTTGCGGACTTAATCGGAAAAGAAGTCCCGGAAGCGGTCTGTCTGATTACGAGAAAGCGGCTTCTGATGTCGGATTTAACCGAGTTCAAATAATTTTCAAAAAACTCTTGCAAATTCCGTTTTGTTGTGATAAAATACTTAGGCATTTGTACAGACCCGTTACGGGTAGGTTTGATGCCGGCTGAATTCAGTCAGTAATTATAAAGCGGTCCTCTGCTGTTGTTGATCAGGCGTATCGGGTTCGACTCTCGTCTGCTTAAGCGGCACGAACGTGGCGAATTTAGGAGGAAAAACCAATGGACAAACTCAAACTCATCTCTGACGCAAGCCTCAAGGCTGACGCTCCCGAGCTTAACATCGGCAGCACTGTTCGTGTTCACGTTAAGATCCGTGAAGGCAACAGAGAAAGAATCCAGGTCTTTGAAGGCACCGTCATCGCCAAGAGAGGTAGCGGGATCTCTTCAACCTTTACCGTACGCCGTGTTTCCTACGGTGTCGGCATTGAAAGAGTATTCCCCGTACACTCTCCCAACGTTGCAAAGGTTGAGGTTATAAGAGAAGGTAAGGTTCGCAGAAGCAAGCTTTACTATCTCCGCGACAGAGTCGGTAAGTCAGCAAAGGTTAAGGAAAAGCTCGGCTGATTTGCGAAACAACAAAGATAAAGGGAGCAGACTGCTCCCTCTTTGTATTTGTGAAAAGCTTTTTTTGCTTGTTAAAGCATATTTAAGCTATCAATTTTACAATGAAAAAAATCCCTGTGGAGATGATAAATGATGCAGCCCGATCTTGATAAAAAGGATAAAAAAGAACAGACCTTTAAAGATAAAGTCATCATCAATTTTTATGATATCGCTTCGGTTCTGGCTTCGGCGATTGTTACCATCATGCTGTTGTTCACCTTTGTGTTCCGTGTCGTCGGCGTTGTCGGGTCTTCTATGGTTCCGACGCTCCACGATAACGATTGGCTGATGGTTTCCGCTTATGACAGCAATCCGTCCTACGGTCAGGTTGTGATTATTACCCAGCCGAACTGGTTTGACGAGCCGATTGTCAAGCGTATTATTGCCACGGAAAACCAAAAGGTTGACATTGACTTTTCCACCGGCGAGGTAAGCGTGGACGGAAAGGTGCTCGATGAACCGTATATCAACAACGAAACGCTCAACAGTGAGGGCGTGGAATTCCCCGTAACCGTTCCGGAGGGCTGTGTGTTTGTCATGGGCGACAACCGACAGGGCTCGACCGACAGCCGCTCGGAAAAAATCGGCTTTATTGACGAACGCTATATCATGGGCGTTGTCAAATATAAGCTGTTTTCGGTTGACGAATACACCGGCAAGCTGAAATTCAACTCACCGAAAGAATGGAAAGTGAGATAACAATGCGTAATGCGTAATTTGTCTGAATTTTACTCTCTTCTAAACAAAAGATTTCAGACTGATCGTACTATCGGTCAGTCTGATTTTAATAATCAAATTTTAATAAGCGGAGATACGATGTATAAACAAACCGTATTTATGCCGACTGTCAGGAAATCATTCGTCTTTTAATTTCAATTACCAAGACGCAAAACATGAAAATTTGATAAATAATCATAATATGCATTTCATTTTGCGGAAAGAAGCTTATTGTCGTCTCAGTCTTTGGCGCAATTACGCATTACGCATTGTAAGGAGGTTTCTATGTCTGATTCCCAAAAACAAACCGTTCAGTGGTTCCCCGGTCACATGGCGAAAACAAGACGGCTCATCAAGGAAAGCCTGCCGCTTGTTGACGCCGTTACCGAGCTTCTTGACGCAAGAATCCCGCTTGCAAGCCGGAATCCCGAGCTTGACGAGCTGACAGGCAAAAAGCCGAGAATCGTGCTTTTGAATAAGTGCGACATGGCGGACAGCAAAACCACGCAGGAATGGATTGAATACTTCAAGGTGCACGGTCAGAATGCGCTTGCCGTTGATTGCCGCAGCGGAAAGGGACTGTCAGCCTATCATCCGCTTGTGCGCCGTGTGCTTGCCGACAAAATCAAGCAAAACGAAGAAAAGGGTATGCCGGGTAAGGCACTTCGTGTGATGGTTGTCGGAATTCCGAATACCGGTAAGTCCTCGTTTATCAACCGTATGGCGGGTAAAAGCCGTGCCAAAGTTGCGGACAAGCCCGGTGTCACCCGACACAATCAATGGTTCACAATCGGCAACGGAATCGAACTGCTTGACACACCGGGTGTGCTTTGGCCGAAGTTTGACGATCCGAAGGTCGGCGACAAGCTTGCGTTTATCGGCTCGGTCAAGGACGAGGTCACCGACAGCGAAACCATGGCGTGCCGGCTTCTTGAGGTGCTCAAAAGCGACTATATTGACCTGCTTTGCGAGCGGTACAAGCTTGACCGTGAGGCGGTCGCTTTGGCGCAAAGCTATGAGGTGCTCGAGTTTATCGCCCAAAAGAGAGGCATGCTGCTTAGGGGCGGTGAGTATGACTACGAAAGAGCTTCGGTTATGCTGCTTGACGAATACCGGGCAGGAAAGCTCGGGCGGATTTCGTTTGAAAAACCGGAACTATATAAATGATATACGCCTGACGGCGTGTGAAATAGCGCTTCGCACTATGAAATACGGCTTCGCCGCATGATATATGCCTACGGCACATTGCGGTCGCGGGTGTATAAGTGAATAACAAAAAGCTGTTCCCCCTCGGAACGGCTTTTTCTTTGCCGGAAAGCTTGCTGATTGTAAATTCTTATCGAAATGTCTGAAGTTTTTCGATAAGTAGATAAATTTTAGTTTAACTATGTAAAGGTTAGTCTGTTCTTTTTGGTTTTAACTTGTTCTATATCTTTACCTTGCGCTAATGCCGCGCGGGCACTTACTTTCTGACCGAAGCGTCAGAAAGTAAGCAAAGAACGCTTTTCGTAGAGGGACAACACTAAGGGTGGTCGCACTTTTTGTGTTGAGAATGGTTAGTTCTCTCCTGATTTCTTGCAGTATATTTCAAGCTTTTCTGTCAACTGAAAGCAGAGTTACAAAAAGAGCAAAACTAAACCGACAGCACGTCGGGCATTGAGGGGCGCTATCTGACCGACACAGAAAAAGCCGTTAGAGAACTTAGTACCTTTCAATTTTATCCCACCATGCCTGACTCCAAAGGATATGGGGCGATAGAACAGAGTCCCAATAGCATTTTCGACCCGCAGTTTTTTCCTCGCCCTCAAGGCGAGAAAAAACTCGGCTGAGAAAATGCGCTCTTAAAAGAGCTTCTTTGCTTACTTTCTTTCGTGACTGAAAGAAAGTAAGTGCCCGTGCGGCATTAGCGCAAAAGTAAAGATATAGAACAAATTAAACACAAAAAGAACAGACTAACCTTTACACTGCTAAACTAAAATTTATAGTTCAGCTGACGGCTCGGGCACTCAGCTTTCAATCAAGCACCGTGTACCCCGGCATTGGTGTCGCCCGGCGACCGACAAACTAAAATTTAGCTTATTCTTCCCTGACGTTCCTCATTCCTGTACTTCCATTGTGCTCTGTCAGTTGCCGACTATTTCTTGAACCAAACCGAACATTTGTACGATTTTCTCTTTACAAGTTCGAACATTTGTGCTATACTAAAACAAACAAATGTTCGAAAGAAGGCGGCTTTTGTGTCGGAACGCACCATTCTCCATTGTGATCTGAATAACTTTTTTGCTTCGGTTGAATGCTTTCATCACCCGGAGTTTCAAAACGTACCGATGGCGGTTTGCGGAAGCGTTGAAGAACGCCACGGGATTGTGCTTGCCAAAAACGAGGAAGCGAAAAAATACGGCGTGAAAACCGCTCAGCCTGTTTGGGAGGCGAAGCTTCTTTGCCCCGAGCTTGTGATTGTCGAACCGCATTATGACGAATATCTTCGTTTTTCGTCTCTGGTGCGGAAAATCTATGAAGAATATACCGACCTTGTCGAGCCGTTTGGGATCGATGAATGCTGGCTTGACGTGACGGGGAGCTTGCGGCTTTTCGGAAGCGGAGAAAAAATAGCCGAAACGCTTCGCCGCAGGGTAAAAAAAGAGGTCGGACTGACGATTTCCGTCGGCGTCAGCTTCAATAAAATTTTTGCAAAGCTCGGCTCCGATCTGAAAAAGCCCGACGCCGTCACCGTGATTCCGAAGGACAGATTCCGTGAAATTGTCTGGCCGCTGAAAATCGAAGAAATGATCGGAGTGGGGCGGTCCACGAAGAAAAGCCTCAATTCAATCGGTGTCTATACCTTGGGTGAGCTTGCCGCCTGTGATGAAAAAGAGCTTTCTTTGCTTTTTGGGAAGGCAGGGCTTGAACTTTGCCGGAACGCAAAGGGGCTGAACAATTCGCCCGTGCTGTCACAGTCGATGATGCCGGCGGCGAAAAGCTTCGGAAGAAGTATGACCTGTCGCTGTGACCTTGTAAATGAGGAGCAGGTGAAAAGCGTCCTGCTTTATCTTGCCGATAAGGTGGCAAGAAGCCTTCGGGAAAACGGTGCGTTTGCGACCCTTGTTCAGATCAGCGTCAGAGACACTTCTCTCGTCACCCGGGAAAAGCAGTGTGTACTTGACGAGCCGACAAGACTCGTTCAAAAGCTTTTTTCCTCGGGGCTTCAGCTTTTTCGTGAGCTTTGGCAGTGGCAGGATCCTATCCGTTCTGTCGGTATCCGGGCGGCGGGCCTTGTCGGTGAAAAATGCAGCTTCCAATACAGCCTTTTCAGTGATGTCGTGAAAACCGAAAAGCTGGAACGGCTCGAAAACCAGATTTTTACGATTAGAGAAAAATACGGCTATAATGCTGTCTTTCGGGCGAATACGATGATGGTTCCCGGAACGCATAGAGAAAATATCGGCTTTTCCGGTTTTCATGCATAGGGAGCGGCAGCTGAACTGTATATGTTTGCCTTAGAATTAAAAAATAACCGTTAAAAAGGCTGAATATTCTATACAGGCATTAAAAAAACGACCGTTTAGTGTATATTGCTTTTATAGTTTTTTTCAGTGGTTTGATACTGCTTCACGGAGGAGAAAAATGGTATTTTCAAACTTGTTTTTTATTTATATGTTTTTGCCGCTGAGTCTGATTGCTTACTTTTTGGCAAAGGATATAAAGGCGAAAAATATCGTACTGCTTTGTTTTTCCCTGTTCTTTTACGCTTGGGGAGAACCGAAATATGTTTTTATCCTGATTGCCGAAGCCTTTGCAGACTACGTTCTGGCTCTGGCAATCGAAAAGAACCGAAAGGATAAGAAGAAAGCGAAGCTGGCACTGATCGGTGCGGTTGCCGTTGATCTTGGCTTGCTTTGTATTTTCAAGTATCTGACTTTCATTCTCGGAAACGTAAAAAATATTACCGGAGCACAGTTTGAGGTTATGCAGATTGCGCTACCGATCGGTATTTCGTTTTATACGTTTCAGCTTTTATCCTATGTTGTCGATGTTTATCGGGGCGAAGTCGAAGCGCAAAAGGATTTTACCTATGTTCTTTTGTATGCAAGCC
This sequence comes from uncultured Clostridia bacterium, assembly GCA_945863885.1. GTDB lineage: Bacteria > Bacillota > Clostridia > Oscillospirales > Acutalibacteraceae > UBA6857. Next base: position 165,787 of record CAMAZY010000001.1, on the reverse strand, counting down.
TTTTCCATCAGTGCATCGCAGGCCCCATTGTCCGGTATCAGGACGTATGCCGTGAGATCGTCAGCCGGAAAACCGACCTGAATCAGATTTCAAAAGGCATAACCCGTTTTGCCGTCGGCTTAGGCAAAAAAGCCTTGCTTGCGAATGTCTGCGGCGAAATCGCCGATATGGTTCTTCTTTCGGATTCGGCGCTTGCGGTTGCTGCCGACTACGAAAAAAATCTTGCCCTTTTGCAGTCAAGACCGGCTTTGGGTCTTTGGTTCGGTGTGCTGATGTATATGCTTCAGATTTATCTTGACTTTTCCGCTTATTCCGATATGGCAATCGGCATGGGACAGATGATCGGCTTCCATTATAAAGAAAACTTCGATTATCCGTATATGTCAAAGAGCGTCGGTGAATTCTGGCGCCGCTGGCATATGTCGTTAGGCTCATTTTTCCGTGACTATGTTTACATACCCCTCGGCGGAAACCGAAAAGGCATGGCAAGAACGATTTTCAATATGTTTGTTGTCTGGGCGCTTACCGGACTCTGGCACGGCGCAAGCTGGAACTTTGTTTTGTGGGGTCTTTACTTCTTTGTATTCCTCGTTCTGGAACGGCTTTTCCTCGGCGAAAAGCTGAAAAAAGCGCCGCCCGCCGTTTCGCATATCTATCTTCTTGTAATCGTTTATTTCGGCTGGGTGCTTTTCCGATTCCGGAATCTCGGCTTTGTCGGGACAGTGCTTAAAGGAATGTTCGGTCTGAATGCGAACGGCTTTACAAGCTTTGAAATTTCCGCCTTGGTGAAGAACAACATTTTCTTCCTGATCGTAGCAATTATTGCCGCAACGCCGGTTGTCAAATATGTCGGAAAGCTTTTAAATTCCGTTTCAAAAACGAACCCGTATGCGGCTGTTTTCAATGTGACACGAAAAATTATTGTTCCGGTTGCGTTGCTGATTCTTTCGACCATGTCCCTTGTCGGTGACAGCTACAATCCGTTTTTGTATTTCCAATTCTGACGAAAGGAGAGTGACAGGAAATGAAAAAGAAAAAATACCCGAAACGTTTTATCAAAGGGGTCAAAAAATACATAAAGCTTTCAAAATCGCTGCTTCCCGGACTGTTTTTTCTGTGTCTGACGCTCGGCATGCTGTTTTCTCTTATCATACCGCTTCGTCCGACTTATTCCGAGTTCGAAAAAAGAGAACTTGCGTCCTTTCCAAAGTTTTCTGTCAGCGCACTTGTCAGCGGCAGCTATTTTAAAGATATCGACACCTGGTTTGCCGATACGTTTCCGTTCCGGGAAAGGCTTATATCCGCAAACAGCAAGCTTTCCGAGCTTCGGGGTGTTGGAGACAAAATTTACGGGCTGAACGATATGGCGGTTCAGACGGTTCCCCAGGCATCTTCCGAAAAAACCACCGAAGCGGAATCGGGTAACAAAGAGCCCTCCGAAACCACCGAAAAACAGACGGAGCCGACGGTTCCCGATCAGATCAATGACGTCACGCAAACGCTCGGCGGTATATTGGTAATCGGCGACACCGGCTATGAATACTGTTCCTTCCATCAGGGCGTTGCCGATAAATACGTCGGCATTATCAACAAAACCGCACAACAGCTCAAAGGTGTTTCAAACGTTTACTGTATGGTCGTTCCGACGAGCATGGATATCACGATGTCGGATAATGTGCGTAAGGGCATCAATTCCTGCGATCAGTCCGAGGTGGCAAAGTATATTTATGACTCGCTGAACACCGGGGCAAAGTCCGTTGATCTTTATACGCAGCTTCGTATGCACCGGGACGAGTATGTCTATTTCCGGACCGATCATCATTGGACGGCGTTAGGCGCCTATTATGCCTATGCTAAATTCTGCGAAACCGCCGGATATAAGCCGATGAGCCTTGAAAAATATGAAAAGGTCAGCTACGGCGACTTCCTCGGTTCGTTTTACGGCGATACCAATAATTCGGCGATGAAAAAGAATCCCGATGAGTTGATTGCCTATCTTCCTCCGTATAAATCCAGCCTCACCTTTACCAACACGCAGGGAAAGAGCTTCAACTGGGAGCTTGTGCACGATGTCAGCAATTATCCGATTTCCGAAAAGTATAATTCCTTTGCCGGAAGCGACAATCCGTTTACGGTAATTGAAAATCTTTCAAAGGAAAAAGGGAAAACCTGCCTTGTTATCAAGGAAAGCTTCGGAAACGCTATGATTCCGTTCCTTGTCGGAAAGTATAAAAAGGTCTATGTGATTGATTACCGGTATTATAAAAAGGGAATTATCACCTTTGCCAAGCAAAATAAAATTGATGACGTTTTATTTATCAATAACGCCTCCGCTGTCAGAAGCGACACGTTGATTGAACGAATGAGAGTTATCGACTATTAAGAGAAAAGGAGAATAGAAATATGGTAAAGCACATAGTTATGTGGAAATTCAAGGAGTTTGCCCAGGGGAGAACCAAGGAAGAAAACCTTGAGCTTGTCAGATCGATGCTCTTGAAGCTTCCCGAAAAAATTGACTTCATCCGTTCAATGGAGGTGCGACTGAACGAAAACCCGAAAGAGGGGATGTATGATGCAGTCCTGATCAGCACCTTTGACTCGCTTGACGATGTTGAACGCTACCGTGTCCATCCGGAACATAAAGCGATTTCGTCTTATGTTTCTCTCGTAAGAGAGGACAGAGCAAGTGTGGATTACACCGAATGACAAAAGAGAAAAATCGATTTTAGGCAACCTCTAAAAACTCAAGGCGTTGTGCATTATGATAAATGCCGGGATGTTTTTAGAGGTTTCCTTTCCTTTTTTAGCTTATCGGCCTGTTGGCTTCGTTGATTTTTAACAAACTTTTAACTTTTCTGAAATCGCTCGACTTTAAGTGTTAAACGTGATAAAATAAGCAGGCTAAAAGCTCGCTTTTTTGTGAAAAGCGACAATAGAAAGGGGTAAGCTGATGAAAGCTAACGAAAGTGTAAAAAATTATCCTTCCTCCCTTCGGATGTATACGAACTATACAGTCAGGGAGATCAAGAAAGTCTGTAAGACTTTCGGGCCTCGTGCGTCCGCCTATGACGCCGAGAGAAAGGCTCAGGAGCATTTTGCCGAGGAAATGAAGACTTGTGCAAATGACGTGAAAATCGAGGACTTTGATGTCCATCCGCTTGCATTCATGTCGTGGATTGTCATCGACGGAATTCTTGCGCTTCTTGCTCTTGTCTTTTCGTTTTTGAAATTGCCGGTTGTATCGGTCGTTCTGATTGCCATCGCTCTTGTCTGTATGTTCTGTGAATTTCTTATGTATTGGGAATTTCTCGACCCTCTTTTTCCGAAGAGAAAATCCTGTAACGTTGTCGGAAAGAGAACACCGACGGGTGAAGTAAAGCAGCGCATTATTTTCAGTGGGCACGTCGATTCGTCTTATGAATGGACATATACCCATCTCGGCGGAAAAGGTCTTCTTTTCACGGTCGGTATTTACGGCGTAGTCGGAATGCTTTATGTTTTTGTTATTTCGCTGATTACAACGATTGCCAAAGGCCCGGTCGGAGCCGAGGTTGACGGCTTCCTCGAGGTACTTAAGTACATACAGCTTGCGTTTGCTCCCGGCTTCATTCTTGTTATGTTCTTTGTCAATTTCAAGCTTCCCGTTGAAGGTGCAAACGACAACCTTACCGGTGCCGTTACTTCAATTGCGGTTCTGAAATATCTGGAAGACAACAACATCACGTTTGAGCACACGGAGGTTGTTGCCATGACCGCAGGCTGCGAAGAGTCCGGTCTCAGAGGTTCAAGAGCCTACACGAAGGCGCATATCGACGAGCTGAAAGCAATTCCGACCGTTTTCTTCGGTATGGACACTTTAAGAGATTATGAAGATATGGCGATTTACAGCCGTGACATGACCGGTACGGTCAAGACCGACCCGAGAGTGTGTGCCCTTATGAAAAAAGCGGCGAGACTTACAGGAATTGATCTTCCGTATGCGTCGGTTTACCTCGGCGCTTCCGATGCGGCCGCCGTTACAAAGCTCGGCGTTCCTGCAGCAACTCTTGCGGCAATGAATCCCGGCCCGCCGAAGTATTACCACACAAGAGAAGATACTGCCGATAATATGGTACCGAAGACGGTTGAAAAAGGACTCGATATCTGTCTTCAGGCTCTTTTCCTGTATGACGAAGTCGGTCTTCGTGATTCCTACGACGATATCGAAGGCTTTGAAACCGAATTTGACGGGAAATAAGTCGTTAAGAACAGACCGTTGCGTTTTGCGGCGGTCTGTATTTTTGCGGAAAATGACAATTCTGTTATTGACATTTCAATGTTGCAGACTATAATAGATATGGAATCAAATAATTGGATGTGATGAAATGAAAAACAGCAACAAAGGCGTCAAAACCGCACTTGTCGTATGCGTTTTGTGTATTGTTTCGATTCTTGTGACGGTCATAATGTCTGTTGCGGCCGGAAACAGAAAATCGGGAATCGTTCCGATTTCGCCGGCGACGCTTGCTCAGTCGACCGAAGAGAAAACCCAAGAGGCTGCAGAGACAACAAAAAAGAAACAGAAAAAAACGACCGGACAAAAAACCGAAACAACGGCGGCTCCGACAACGGAAGCGACGACAGCCGAAACAACAACGGAAGAAACAACGACTGTGCTTGTACCGTATACGCAGGATGAGCCGACGACCGATCTGCCGACGACGGTTAAGGAAATTACGGAAAAGACGACCGTCTCTTCAAGCGGAAGAATTATTGTCGATCCGACAAAGACCCAATGGAATCTGATTGTCGTCAATTCAAGCCGTGAAATTCCGGAGGGATATGTACCGCAGCTTAAAGAAATTCTCGGAAGCGGAAAGTATCTTGACTACCGGGTTGCGCCGCATTATGAAGATATGTATTATGCGGCGAAAAAGGACGGTATCACCCTGACTCCGTATTCGGCGTACAGAACCTATGAAAGACAAAAAAACAACTATAACAATCTGACCAATAAATATATGTCACAGTACGGTTTAAGCCGGGATGCCGCCGCCAAAAAGGCCGCAACGGTCATTCTTCCTCCGGGTACGAGCGAGCACAACCTTGGTCTTGCGATGGACGTTTGTAATGTATACGACTCGTTTGCATACAGCAAGGAGTATGCATGGCTTCAGCAGCATGCGCACGAATACGGTTTTATTCTTCGCTACACGAAAGAAAAACAGCCGATTACGGGTATCGTGCCTGAGCCGTGGCACTGGCGCTATGTTGGTGTAGAATATGCCAAAAAGATCAAGGACAGTGGTCTGTGTCTTGAAGAGTATTTAGATTCAATCGGTGTTTCTTATTAAATTTTTAAAAAAACTATTGACAAATCTTTTTTTGGGTGATACTATATATCGGACAACAAAGAAGAACAGCTCCGTTCTCACCTGCCGGACAAGATTCAGGCTTGGTCAATAGCTTGCTTTAAGTGTATTGATGCGTGAACGGGGGTATTCTGTTCACGCTTTGATTTTCTAAGCACGGCGCAAAAACGCTAAGCTAATTTTTTTCGGAGGTGTATGAACATCGCTATCAAAGAAATGCAAATCAACGAAGAAATCCGCGACAAGGAGCTGAGAGTCGTTACCGGCGACGGTGAAGTTCTCGGTATCATGTCGGCGCAGGAGGCTTTGAAGATTGCCGAGGAAAGAAATCTTGACCTTGTAAAAATCGCTCCTCAGGCGAAGCCGCCCGTCTGTAAAATCATGGACTACGGCAAGTATCGCTTTGAAATGGCAAAGCGTGAAAAGGAAGCGAAGAAGAATCAGCACACGGTCGAAATCAAAGAGATCCGACTTTCTTTGAATATCGACACGCATGATTTTGAAACAAAGGTCAACCACGCCAAGCGTTTTCTCGAAAGCGGCAACAAAGTAAAGGTTTCCATTCGTTTCCGCGGGCGTCAGATGGCTCATCCCGAGAACGGACTTGTCACCATGTCCAAATTCTCCGAAGCCTGTCAGGAATTCAGCTCAGTTGAAAAGCCTGCAAAGCTCGAGGGCAGATCTATGCTTATGTTCTTGGCACCTAAGACTAAAAAGTAATAACAGGAGGAATAACAATGCCTAAAATTAAAACACACAGCGGAGCAAAAAAACGTTTCAAGCTCTCCAAGAACGGTAAGCCCATGCGCGGCCATGCCTACAAGTCTCACATTCTTACCAAGAAAAGCACCAAGCGTAAGAGAAATCTTCGCAAGGTAGAGGTTGCCGATACCACAAACTGCAAGCAGATCAAGCGTCTTGTTCCTTATAAATAATCCGGACGCAAAGCTACTGACAACGAAAATATTATCGATTTAACGGAGGTACTCAATCATGGCTCGTATAAAAGGCGCAATGATGACTCGTAAGAGAAGAAATAAAGTTTTAAAGCTTGCTAAGGGCTACTACGGCTCAAAGCACAGCCTCTTCAAGACAGCAAAGCAGGCTGTTATGAAGTCCGGCAACTATGCATACATCGGCAGAAAGCAGAAGAAGCGTGATTTCCGCCGTCTTTGGATCACAAGAATTTCCGCCGCATGCAAGGCAAACGGAACCAACTATTCGACCTTTATCAACGGTCTGAAGAAAGCCGGCATCACCCTCAACAGAAAGATGCTTTCCGAAATTGCAATTGCCGATCCGGCAGCTTTCACCGCTCTTGTTGAAAAAGCAAACGCTGCTCTTTAATCTGAATAGAATGCGTCCGGGATTTTCCTCTCGGACGTATTTGTCATTTTGATAAAGCCGTATTTTTGCGGTTTTTAAGTTTGTTTAAAGGCAGTACAGAAAAATATTCAGGGAAGAGAGTACGGTAAAATGCAGTTTTTGACGATTGACAGTGTCAATAACGAAAAAATCAAGCATGCGGTCAAGCTTGCTTCAAGTGCAAAATACCGCCGTGAATGCGGTGCGTTTTTCCTGGAAGGGCTCAGGCTTTGCCGAGATGCGGCCGAAAGTGAAGCCGACATCAGAGCTCTCTTTTTTACCGAAGATGCTTATGAAAAATATACCCATGATATCGAATTGATTGCGGGAAAAGCCGGACACTCTTGTGTCGTTTCTCCGGCCTGTGCTGATAAGCTTTCGGAAACCAAGACGAGCCAGGGCATATTTTTGATATGCGGATTTCCGCCGTCAGCCGAGGAAGATGAAATCGACCCGAACGGCAAGTATATTGCTTTGGAAAATATACAGGATCCCTCTAACCTCGGTGCTATTTGCCGTACGGCGGAGGCACTCGGAATCGATGGGGCTGTGCTTTGCGGCTGCTGCGATGTGTTTAATCCCAAGGCGCAGCGTTCGGCGATGGGGAGCCTTCTACGGCTGAAAATCATAAAAACCGAAAATCTGTCATCTCTTTTATTGAAGCTGAAAGCGCAATCGATGGCAATCCTTGCGACCACACCCGACAGCCGCGCAAAATCGGTCACCGAAACGGATATGATCGGCGGCGTGATTGCCGTCATCGGCAACGAGGGAAACGGCGTAAGCCGGGAAATACTGGATTTTTGTACACCGGTAACGATCCCCATGAAAGGCCGAGCCGAATCCTTGAATGCCTCAATGGCGGCGGCTCTTGTTATGTGGGAAATGATGCGGTAACGCCGAAAACAAAAGGACAAAATGAAAGGACAAGAAAGCTTGCCGGATAGTTGCTTTCGGCCGGGCTTATCATCGGAATAAGAACATATGAAAGACGCTCACTATTGGCTCTGGCTTCAAAAGAGTCTCGGATACGGTGCGAATATCGGTTATCTGATCCGGTATTTCGGATCCGCCCGCGGCGTCTACGAAGCCGGCGAAAACGCATGGCGTAAAAGCGGACTGTTCGGTACGAGCCTTTTTGACGCGGACTCGTCCCGGATCAACAGCCTGCGATCAACGTCGCTGTATTCCTGCGAAAAAACCGTTGAACTATGTGAACGGGAAGGGATTGTAATCGTTACGCCGCAGGACGAGGATTATCCGCAGCTTCTCAAACGGATTGAAAATTTTCCTGCGGTTCTGTTTGTCAAAGGTGATCTTTCGTTTGTCAACCGTTCAAGCTGTGTTGCCGTTGTCGGAACAAGAAATCCGTCCGGATACGGCCGTGAAGCCGCAAAATGGATTGCGGACGGTCTTGTCAAAGCCGGGGTAGCCGTCATCAGCGGCGGTGCTCTCGGCGTTGACAGTATTGCCCATACAGCGGCGATAGAGGGCGGCGGAAAAACCGTATCGGTGCTCGGCTGCGGTATTGGGTATGACTATCTGAAAGAAAACGAAGCCCTGCGGCAGGCAATCATCCAAAACGGTGCCGTTGTGAGTGAATACATACCCGGCTCTGCGGCATCTTTGACGAATTTTCCGATGAGAAACCGTATTATCTCCGGAATATCGAGAGGCATAGCCGTTATTGAAGCCGGCGAAAAAAGCGGTACGCTGAATACGGCACGGCACGCAAAGAAGCAAAACCGGGATATTTTTGTTGTTCCCGGTGATATTTCGAGTGTTTCCTTTATCGGTTCAAATAAGCTGATCCGGGAGGGCGCAAGGCCTGTTTTTTCTGCAAACGATATTTTATCGTATTATGCGCTTGCCGATAAAGCCGTCAGCGAAATTGAAAAAAGAGCCGGAACCGAACCGTTTTCCGGCCGGGAAGCTTTTCACGCCAAACCGAAAGAACATAAAAAAGACCGGCAGTATCCGAAAGCTTCGTCTTCGTGTCAGCCGGAAGAAGAAACGAATCAACATGAAAGTGTTGAATCTGAACCCCGTATTGCACCGATGCCGCCCGACGGCATCAGTGAAAACGCAAAAAAATTGTATAATCTGCTGTCAGCGGGAAAAAGTGAGATAGATGAGCTTACAAGAGACAGCGGGCTTACGGTCCGTGATGTGCTGATTGCTTTGACCGAGCTTGAAATGCAGGGAGTCGCCGAATCACTGGGCGGCAGCCGATATGCTCTTTGCTGACAGATTAAAATAAATCAAGTGAAAAGGTGAATATATGTCCGATTTGATTATTGTAGAGTCACCGTCAAAGGCCAAGACTCTCAAAAACTATCTCGGAAGCGGCTATCATATCGTCGCTTCGAAAGGTCATGTCAGAGATCTTTCTCCGACAAGACTCAGCGTTGATGTTAAGAAAGATTTTGAACCGAAATACTATATCGTAAAAGGCAAGGAAGACCTGGTGAAACAGCTTGAAAAAGAAGTTGCCGCAAGCGATAAAGTCTATCTTGCAACCGACCCCGACCGTGAGGGAGAAGCGATTTCATGGCATCTTGCGACGCTTCTCGGTCTTGACCTGAACGAGGCGAACCGGGTCACATTTAATGAAATTACAAAAACAGGCGTTAAGAACGGTATGGCTGCGCCCCGCAGGGTTGACATGGATCTTGTCAACGCACAGCAGGCAAGACGGATTCTCGACCGCCTTGTCGGTTATAAACTCAGTCCCTTTGTGTCTCAGAAGATCCGCAGAGGACTTTCCGCTGGCCGTGTTCAGAGCGTTGCCGTCCGCATGATTGTTGACCGTGAAGAGGAGATCCGTGCGTTTGTTCCCGAAGAGTACTGGACAATCGACGGTAAATTCTTCGGCTCCAATAAGCGCATTATCAACGCTTCCTTTTACGGCGATGAAACGGGCAAGCGTGAACTGAAAAGTGAAAAAGAGACCGACGAAATTCTTGCAAGACTTGAGAATGCCGTTTATACCGTAAGCTCTTTGAAAAAAGGAACAAGAAAAAAGAATCCTGCTCCGCCGTTTATCACTTCGACGCTTCAGCAGGAGGCGGCGAAAAAGCTCGGCTTCAGAGCAGAAAGAACCATGAAAATTGCGCAGGAGCTTTATGAAGGTGTTGAAATTGCCGGGATGGGCTCAGTCGGTTTGATTACCTATATGAGAACGGACTCCCTTCGTATCTCCGAGGAAGCGAGAGCGGCGGCCGACGCTTATGTAAGACGGGTTTACGGGGATAAGTATATGCCCGATAAGCCGCGTTATTTTAAATCAAGAAGCAACGCCCAGGACGGCCATGAAGCAATCCGACCCTCTTCTGTTGAGCTTACTCCTGACAGCATCAAGTCGAGCCTGAGCACAGATCAATATAAGCTTTATTCTCTTATCTGGCGGCGTTTTCTTGCAAGCCTGATGGCGCAATGCGTTCAGAACACCGCCAAGCTTGATATCAAAGGCGTCGGTGAGAACGAAAAAGACGGCGGTTACTGTTTGTTTACGGCAAGCGGTTATTCTGTCAAGTTTGACGGTTTCACCGTTCTTTACAACAGTGACGACGAGGAAAAAAGCAAACTTCCCGACGGTATCACCGAAAATGCCGCACTGAAAGCCAAGGAGCTTTCGAAGAATCAGCATTTTACCCAGCCGCCGGCACGCTACACCGAAGAATCCCTCATTAAAATGCTTGAGGAAAACGGGGTCGGACGACCGAGTACGTATGCGACGATTATTTCAACAATCGTCAAGCGTGAATATGTTACAAGAAAGGCGAAGCAATTGATTCCGACCGAGCTCGGCGAAGCGATCACCAAGCTTTTAAAGGAACGCTTTCCGAAAATTGTCAATACGAAGTTCACCGCACAGATGGAAACCGGTCTTGACAAGGTCGGTGACGGTGAGGAGGATTATATCAAGCTTCTTCATTCATTCTACGGTGATTTTGAACAGACGCTTCAAAAAGCCAAGGAAGAAATGCAGGGCGTTAAAATTCAGCTGAAAGAGGATCAGACGGATATTCCTTGCGAAAAATGCGGTAGAATGATGGTTGTCAAAACCGGACGGTTCGGAAAATTCCTTGCCTGCCCGGGATATCCGGAATGCAAGAATACGAAGCCGTATGTTGTGGAAACGGGCGCAGTATGTCCCAAGTGCGGCGGTAAGGTCATTTCAAGAAAGTCCAAAAGGGGCTACACGTTCTTCGGCTGTGAAAAGTGGCCCGAGTGCGATTTCATGACATGGGATAAGCCGACCGAGGAAAAATGTCCGAAATGCGGAAAATCGCTGTTTAAATCAAAGGGAAACATGCTTACCTGCCTAGACGAAAACTGCGGTTATAAAGCCAAAGCGAAGAAAGAAAAAGAATAAATCTATGGAAAAAAAGGTACTTGTAATCGGTGCAGGGCTTGCCGGCGTCGAAGCGGCATGGCAGTGTGCGAATGCCGGCATAGAGACTGTACTGTACGAAATGAAGCCGAAAAAATTCAGTCCGGCTCATCATAATCCGGATTTTGCCGAGCTTGTGTGCTCGAATTCTCTCAAAGCGTCCCGTCTTGAATCGGCGGCGGGATTGCTGAAGGCCGAAATGCGGCTTCTCGGAAGCCTTTGTATCGAGTGTGCCGAAAAATGCGCCGTTCCGGCGGGCGGTGCTCTTGCCGTTGACCGGGACGAGTTTTCGGCTCTTGTTACCGAAAAAATAAAGTCGCACCCGCTTATCACCGTTGTCAACGAGGAAGTCTGCGAAATCCCCGACGGAAACGTCATCGTCGCCGCAGGTCCTTTGGCAAGCGAACCGTTAAGTGAAAGTATCCGTAAACTGTGCGGAAGCGGGCTTTCGTTTTATGATGCCGCCGCTCCGATTGTAACGGCTGAAAGTATCGACAGAAACAGCGCATTTTGTGCTTCCCGGTACGACAGAGGCGGAGACGATGATTATATCAACTGCCCGATGAATAAGGAAGAATATGAGGCGTTTCATGAGGCTCTTGTCAATGCCGAAAGCGCCGACATTCATTCTTTTGACAGAAGAAAGGACGTCTACGAGGGCTGTATGCCGATTGAAGTTATGGCAAAGCGGGGGAAAGACACGATTCGTTTCGGTCCGCTCAAGCCTGTCGGGCTTCGGGATCCGAACACGGGACACAGACCGTGGGCGGTTTTGCAGCTTCGCAAAGAGAATAAAGCCGGCACCATGTATAATCTTGTCGGGTTTCAGACGAATCTGAAATTCGGCGAACAAAAGCGGGTATTCTCGATGATTCCGGCGTTGAAGAATGCCGAATTTGTCCGGTACGGCGTGATGCACCGGAACACTTTCCTGGATTCACCGAGGCTCTTGTCGACTTCGTTCGGCTTTAAAAACCGGAAAGGTCTCTATTTTGCCGGTCAGATCACGGGTGTCGAGGGGTATATGGAATCGGCCGCTTCCGGCATCATGGCCGGGATCAATATGGTAAGAAATCTGAACGGTGAGGCTGAACTTGTTTTACCCGAAACGACCATGATCGGAGCGCTTTCTCACTATATCAGCGATGAATCTGTCAAAAATTTTCAGCCGATGGGTGCAAACTTCGGAGTTTTGCCGCCGATCGAGCCGAAAATCAGAGATAAAAAACTTCGTTATGCGGCTCTTTCCGAAAGGGCAATAAACGAACTTGAAAATATCCTTCAAAACGGAAAATAATAACGAAAGGAGTGTTATGACTGCCGGATTTTTCGGAAATCCGGTAGGGATAAAAATGTTCAAAGAATTTGAAAAAAATCTCGGATATCAATTTAAGAATATCTCTTATCTCGAGACGGCGTTGACCCATTCGTCTTATGCGAATGAAAAACAGCTTTCCCGTGACTGCAACGAAAGGCTGGAATTCCTCGGTGACTCGGTGCTGGGGGTTATTACTGCGGATTATTTTTACCACAATCTCGGCCATCTGCCTGAGGGCGAAATGACCAAAAGAAGAGCAGCGTGCGTTTGCGAAAAATCGCTTTTCGGCTTTGCGAAGGAAATCGATCTTGGCAAATACATACTGCTCGGAAAGGGCGAGGAACACACGGGGGGCAGAAACCGTCCGTCGATTCTTGCCGACGCTTTTGAAGCGGTCATTGCGGCGATTTATCTTGACGGCGGAATCAAAGAGGCCGAAAAGTTTGTTCTTCGCTTTATCAAAAAAGCGGTAAATACGCCGCCGACCTTTAACGATTATAAGACCGCCCTTCAGGAGATTATCCAAAAGAATCCCGATGAGCATCTGACCTATGTGCTTGTCGGCGAAAGCGGCCCCGATCACGATAAGCGGTTTGAAGCGGAAGTGCATCTCAACAGCAACGTCATCGGAAGCGGAATCGGAATCAGCAAAAAGGCGGCTGAACAGGCGGCGGCGAAAAAAGCGCTCGAACTGATGGGCGTAACCTTATGAAGCACATCAATGTTGCTCTTTTTGTCCCTGACGAGGGCTGTCCGCACCGGTGCAGCTTCTGTAATCAGAAGACAATCTCCGGTAAAACAGAAAGGCTGACGGCCGACGACGTGAAAAACGCCGCCGAAACCGCACTTATGAGTAAATACGATTGCAAAACAGGCGAGATCGCTTTTTTCGGCGGAAGCTTTACGGCGATTGAAAGAGCCTATATGCTTTCTTTGCTCGAAGCGGCAAAACCGTATATTGAAAACAAAAGCTTCAAAGGAATCCGGATTTCGACCCGGCCGGACTGTATTGACAAGGAAATCTTAACCGTTCTTCGCTCTTACGGCGTTACGGCGATTGAAATCGGCTGTCAGAGTATGTCCGACAGGGTGCTGTCATTAAACGAAAGAGGACACACCGCAAAGGATATTGAAACTTCTGCCCGTCTTATCAAAGAATACGGTTTTGAACTGGGTGTGCAGATGATGACGGGTCTTTACGGTGACGATGACGAAACCGCCCTTGAAACGGCAAGAAAGCTGATTGAGCTTCAGCCTGACACGGCTCGGATTTATCCGACCGTTGTCCTTGAGGGAACGAAGCTTTGCGAACTTTACAGAACCGGCGAATACAAGCCGCAGACGACAGACGAGGCGGTTGTCCTTTGCAGTAAGCTTGTCAGGCTTTTTTGCGACAGCGGGATAAAGGTTATAAGAGTCGGACTTCATTCGGGCGGAAATATCGCTGACGGATATGTTGCCGGAGCCTATCACCCGGCTTTCCGACAGCTCGTCAACAGCCGGATTTATCTTGACGTGCTTTTCGAAGCGCTTCGCCGTCAGAATATCAGCGGCGGTGAAATTACGGTTTCGGTGGCGCCGGAATCTGTTTCCGATTTTATCGGTCAAAAGCGAAGCAACATCAAAGAAATGGAAAGACACGGCTTTTCGGTTCGTGTGAAAGCGGACGAAAGCCTACAACAATATCAGATAAAACTGCAAGGAAATACGAGATGATTTTAAAAGCACTTGAAATGCAGGGATTTAAGTCCTTCCCCGAAAAAACAACCCTGAGCTTCGGCAAAGGAATCACCGCCGTTGTCGGCCCGAACGGAAGCGGAAAGAGCAACATTTCCGACGCTGTCCGCTGGGTTCTCGGCGAGCAGTCCACGAAGTCTCTTCGGGGCAGTAAAATGGAGGACGTCATATTCGACGGAACAAAGGTGCGTAAGGCTTACGGCTTTGCGCAGGTTACACTGCGCCTTGATAACCGTGACCGTTCGATTTCTTCGGTCGATGAGGACGAGGTCGCCGTTACGAGAAAGTATTACCGTTCCGGCGAAAGTGAATATAAGATCAACGGAAAAAACGTCCGTCTTCGTGATGTTCATGAGCTTTTCATGGATACCGGTCTCGGACGGGACGGTTATTCAATGGTCAGCCAGGGCAAAATCGCCGACATGATCTCCGGAAAGGGGAGCGAATGCCGGGATATGCTTGAAGAAGCGGCGGGGATTTCCGCTTACCGTTACCGACGCAGTGACTCGATCAAAAAGCTTGACAAGGCGGAAGAAAACCTTATCAGGCTTCGTGATATTCTTTCGGAACTTGAAGCGAGAATCGGACCGCTGAAAACACAAAGTGAAAAAGCGCAAAAATTCCTTGTGCTTGCCGAAGAGAGAAAAACGCTCGAAATCGGGTTGTGGCTTTATAATATCGATAAGCTGCGCACACAGCTGAAAAAACAGGACGATTCGATTGCCATCACGGCTTCACAGTATGATGCGGTCGTAAAAGAATTGGCAACGCTTGAAGAAAGCATCGAACGGACGATTTCGCTTTCTCAGGAGATTACCGCCGAAATTGACGCAATCCGCCTTGAAATTGCGGAAAATGAGCAAAAGGCTTCCGCCTCCGACGCCGAATGCGCCGTTTTACAGGGCACGATTGAGCATAATAACGATACGATAAGCCGGATTATCCGGGATAAAGATTCGTCGGCACAGACGAAAGAACAGCTTGAAAGAGAAATTAAGAACGATGAGAAGTTGATTTTACAGCTCAGGACGGCACAAAATCAAAAGAACGACGAGTATAGCCGTATCGAAAAATCCTTACAAGCCCAAAAGCTTCTCGGCTCGGATATCGACCGGAAAATTGCGGAACTTACCCAACTTGTTGCCGAAAAGACCGAGTCTCTTTCCGAAATCCGGATTGCCGAATCAACGGCGGTTTCTTCGTCGAATGAGATACGGTCGAGAAACGAACTTCTGACGGCTGCTCTCTCTCAGCGTCAGGCTGAAAAGGAGTCGCTGACAAGGGAACGGACGGAAAAGCAAAAAGACTTGACGGGACAAAAGGAAAAGATAGACACGCTTTCCAATATCGTCGAGGGGCTGACGATTAAATACCGGAATAAAAACAACAAGGCTGACAAGCTGAAAAAGGAGCTTGACGAGCTTTCGTTTGAAGTGTCGCACCTTCTTTCCAAAATCAAAATGCTCGAAGACCTTGAAAAGAGCATGGAGGGATATTCCGGGGCGGTCAAGGCTGTTATGAAAGCTAAGAATAAGGGTGATCTTGACGGTATTCATGCGACGGTGTCTCAGATTATTTCGACTGACGAGGAGTATACGGTTGCGATTGAAACCGCTTTGGGCAATGCGATTCAGAACATCGTCTGCACAAGCGAAAACGACGCCAAACGGGCCATCGGAATGCTCAAGCGAAACGGAGCCGGACGGGCGACTTTTCTTCCGATCAGTTCCGTGAAAGGCAAAAGATTTGACGAGGCGGGACTTGAAAGCTGCGACGGCTTTATCGGTCTTGCTGACGGGCTTGTAGAAACCGACAGTCAGTATCGGGAAATCGTGCGTTCTCTTTTAGGACGTACCGTTGTCGCCGAAAACCTGAATCTTGCCGTTGAAATCGCCAAGAAGTACGCCTACCGTTTTAAAATCGTCACCCTTGACGGACAGGTAATCAATGCGGGCGGTTCGATAACCGGCGGTTCCCAAAGCAAAAATGCCGGCTTCCTTTCACGTCCGGTTGAAATCGAACATATGAAAGAAAGCCATAAAGAAAAAAGCGAAAAGCTTTCCGAACTACGTGCGGAATATGAAAAGCTTGACGCTGAGCTTTTAGCGGAAGAAAAGGAAATCGAACAGAAAAAGACAGAGCTTTCCGAGCTTCAGGAATCCAAAATCCGTCTTGAGGGTGAGTTTACGCTTACGAATGAGCAGTATTTGTCGGTTGAAAAGGCGTGTTCGGATTTAGAAGACGAACTCAGGACGACGGCTGACCGTCTTTCGGAGCTTTCCGGCCGCATCAACGCAGACCGGAGCAGAATGACTGTCATAAGCGAAGAAATAAAGAGCTGCGAAAACGAGATTTCCGCTCTCGGTCGGCAAAAGCTGGAGGTTTCCCAAAAAGACGAGGATATTGCGTCGACGCTTTCACGGCTGAAGCTTGAGCTTCACGACACCGCAAAAGATATCGCCGCCCGGACGGACAGCATGAATCTTCTGAAAGCGAGACTCATCAGCACAGAAGATAAAGACAAAGAGCTTGATGATGAAATTGCCGGGCTGAACCGGCAAAACGGCGAAATCAAGCTAAAAATCGAAGCACTCAGAAAAGACTCGTCCGATCTTCGTTCCCACAATCAAAAGCTTCAAAGTCAGATAACGGCTTTGCAGGTCAAACGAAGCGAAAGCGAAGAACAGTCCGTGAAGCTTCGTGCGCTTGAACGGTCGAAAACCGCCGAAAGAGAGGATTTGGGCGGCGAAAAAGCTCGTCTTGAAGAGCGTCGTGAGAGTATGCAGATTGAATACGATTCTACCATCAGCAAGCTGTTTGACGAATATCAGCTGACACAGCGGGAGGCGCTCAATCTGACGGGAAAATGCGAGGATCCGAAAGAAGCGAGACGCAGTCTTACCGAAATCAAAGGAAAAATCAGAGCCTTGGGTTCGGTCAATGTCGGCGCTATCGATGAATATAAAGAGGTCAACGAACGGTATACCTTCATGTCCGCCCAGCTTGACGATATCGAAAAATCGAAGAAAGAGCTGACGAGGCTGATTGCCGATCTGACGGATAAAATGTCCGGTCAGTTCCGTGAGCAGTTCGGAAAAATCAACGCATACTTCGGCGAAACCTTTGCCGAGCTTTTCGGCGGAGGAAAGGCGGAGCTTATTTTAGTCGATCCGACCGATGTGCTTGAAAGTGAAATCGACATCAAGCTTCAGCCGCCCGGAAAGAACGTAAAACGGCTTGATTCTCTTTCCGGCGGTGAAAAGGGACTTTCCGCTATTTCGCTTCTGTTTGCTATCTTAAAAGTCAATCCGGCGCCGTTTTGCATTTTCGACGAGGTTGAAGCAGCCCTTGACGATGTCAACGTTACGAGATATGCGCAGTATGTCAGAAGAATGACGAAGAATACGCAGTTTATTCTCATTACACATCGACGGGGTACGATGGAAGAAGCGGATATGCTTTACGGAATCACGATGCAGGAACAGGGCGTATCCAAGCTTCTTGAGCTTCACACGGCGGAGCTTGCCGGTAAGCTTGGCATCGTATAAATCGTATTTTCAACGAAAGGACTGATACTTTTGGGTATTTTCAAAAAATTCGGCTTCGGCCTTAAAAAGACCCGTGAGGGCATGACGAAGAATATTGAGGACATTCTCGGCGCTTATGAGGAAATCACTGACGATCTGTATGACGATCTGGAAGAAGCGCTTATTATGGGTGATGTCGGTATGCAGACGGCGACGGATATTGTCCGTGAGCTGAGAAAGCGTGTCGACGCCGGCGAGGTCAGAAATCCGAAGCACGCAAAAATGGTCATCGCCGATATCGTTGCGAAAATGATCGACGGCGGCGAGGACATGGGACTCGTTACCGTTCCGTCGATTATCATGGTTATCGGTGTCAACGGCGCCGGTAAGACGACGACAATCGGAAAAATGGCAGCGATGTATAAAGCGCAGGGGAAAAGGGTTATCCTCGGTGCCGCCGATACGTTCCGCGCCGCCGCTATCGAACAGCTTGAGGTCTGGGCAGACAGAGCGGGCGTTGAACTTGTCAAGCACAAAGAGGGCTCAGATCCGGCGGCGGTTGTGTTCGATACAATTGAAGCGGGACTTGCAAGAGACAGCGATATCATTATCTGCGACACGGCAGGCAGACTGCACAACAAAAAGAACCTCATGGAGGAGCTTGCGAAGATTTACCGCATCATTGACAAGAAGCTTCCGTACTGTGACCGTGAAATTCTGCTTGTTCTTGACGCCACAACCGGTCAGAATGCCGTCAATCAGGCGAAAGAGTTTATGAACGTTGCGGAAATTACGGGTATCGTACTGACGAAGCTTGACGGTACGGCAAGAGGCGGCGTTGTTCTGACAATCAAAAACGAGCTGAAAATTCCCGTCAAATTCATCGGAGTCGGCGAAAAGCTTGACGATTTACAGCCGTTCAAGCCCGATGTATTTGCCAAGGCCCTTTTTGAAAACACGGAAGAAACGCATAAAGACGAGGACGACGAGTGATGAAATTTATAATTGCCACGCATAATCAAAAGAAGTGCGCCGAAATGCAGCGGATTCTGTCTCCGCTCGGAATCGAGGTGGCGACTGCCGATATGCTCGGTATCACGTTGACAGATGCCGAAGAAACGGGAACGACCTTCGAAGAAAACGCATACATCAAAGCGTATTCGGGCTGTATGGAAAGCGGACTTCCGTGTATTGCCGACGACAGCGGTCTTGTGGTCGATTATCTCGGCGGAGAGCCGGGTGTTTATTCTGCCCGCTATGCGGGCGAACACGGAAATGACAAGGCCAACAATGAAAAGCTTTTAAAGAAGCTTGCGGGTGTTGACTATGAGGACAGAACCGCCCGTTTTGTCTGCTGCGTCTGCGTGCATTTCCCGGACGGACGATATCTTGTCGTAAGAGGCAAGTGCGAGGGGAAAATCGGCTTCGAAGAAAAAGGCGAGGGCGGCTTCGGCTACGACCCGCTGTTTATGGTCGGCGATCGCAGCTTTGCCGAGCTTTCGAGCGAGGAAAAAGATGCCGTAAGTCACAGAGGAAATGCCCTTCGGGAGCTTGCAAAAGTTCTTCCCGATTATATATGAAAAACTAACCTTGTTGATTATGTTCAGCGGAACCCCGTGGTGTCACTTCGGGTGTTCCGCTTTTTTCGGTGACACTTTATTACTGGCCGGCATATAGTGGTAACAGCAGTCAATGAGCTGTAATGCTTTAATGAAAGGGCTGTGATGCCGTGTGAGAACGCTTTCATCACTTTTGCCTGGCGAAAGTGCAACCGTTGAATGTATCCTGACCCATAAGCCGATAAGACGGCGGCTTCAGGATCTCGGACTGATAAAAGGTCAAAGCGTAACCTGTTTACAAAAAAGCTTTTTCGGTGATCCGACCGCCTATCTGATCCGGAATGTTGTGGTTGCGATACGAAAAGAAGACGCCGAAGAGGTATTGCTGAGGCAGGCGGCTGAATATGGGGAAAACTGAAAAGGTCAATAAAGAATCGTATACAGTCTTGCTTGCCGGCAATCCGAATGTCGGCAAGAGCACTGTTTTTAATGCGCTTACGGGACTGCATCAGCATACGGGCAACTGGACGGGAAAAACGGTTACGACTTCAAAGGGAAGTTGTCAGATAAACGGAAAGGATTTCGAAATTATCGACCTTCCCGGTACCTATTCGCTTTCGGCTCATTCCAAAGAGGAAAGCGTGGCAAGGGATATGGTTTGCTTCGGGGAATACGATGCCGTTGCCGTTGTCTGCGATGCGACAACACTTGAAAGGTGCCTTGTTCTGGTGCTGGAGATACTCGAAGCGACCGACAGGGTAGTCGTACTTGTCAATCTGATCGACGAAGCGAAGAAAAAGAAAATCAGCGTTGACTGCGACGCTCTTTCCCGTATGCTTCATGTTCCCGTAATTCCTGCAAGTGCAAGAAGCAATCAGGGTCTTGACGACTTTCAGCAGGCAATTTATGACGTCTGTTTCAGAGAAAAAGCGTGTGTGCCCGTTTTCTCTTACAGTGAGAAAATGGAACGGGCTTTGGCAATGCTTCGCCCTGATCCGCATATTGACAGCCGGGTTTTAAGACTCAGACTGTTGATGAACGATACCGCTTTTCTGAAAACATTTGAAGAACGCAAAAATGTCAGGCTTTGTCAGGACGAACAGCTGACCGAAAGCCTTGAAAAAGCGCAAAAAATGCTGTCTTCCGAGGGTTTTGACAGTGAAAAGATCAGCGACCTTGCGGCGGATACGCTGGCCTTTGAAAGCCGGAAGCTTTGTGCGTCCGCTATCGGAAACGAAAAGCGTGACGATTCGTTTGACCGACGGCTCGACCGTGTCTTTACGGGGAAGCTTACGGGAATTCCGATTATGCTATTGCTTCTTTTTCTTGTGTTTTTTATTACGATTTATGCGGCGAATTATCCGTCGGCTTTGCTTTCCTCAGCGTTTAACTTCCTCGGCTCCAAGATACGAAACGGTCTCTTTCTTGCCGGTGCACCCGAAGTGCTTGTTTCCATGCTCATAGACGGTGTGTGGTGCGTCATGACGTGGGTCGTGTCGGTCATGCTGCCGCCGATGGCGATTTTCTTCCCGCTGTTCACGCTTTTAGAGGACTTCGGCTATCTTCCGAGGGTGGCGTTTAACCTTGATCACTGTTTTAAAAAATGTCAGGCATGCGGCAAGCAGTGCCTTTGTATGTGCATGGGCTTCGGCTGTAACGCCGCCGGGGTAGTCGGGTGCAGGATCATCGACTCACCGAGAGAGCGGCTTGTAGCGGTTCTGACGAACAGTCTTGTTCCCTGCAACGGCAGATTTCCGACGATTATCGCCATCATTTCGATGTTTTTTGTCTGCTCCCTGTCGAGCGGTATGAAATCGTTTGCCGCCTGCCTGATTCTGACAGCTGTCGTGCTGTTAAGCGTCGTCATGACGTTTCTGACGAGTTTTCTGCTTTCTAAAACGCTGTTAAAGGGAACTGCGTCCTCGTTTACGCTTGAATTGCCTTCCTACCGTGTGCCGAAGCTCGGCTCGGTAATCGTCCGCTCGGTGTTTGACCGGACGTTGTTCGTTTTGGGCAGAGCCGTTGTGTTTGCCGCACCGATGGGGCTTGTTATCTGGCTTCTTGCGAATGTAAAAGTGTCAGGTGTTCCCGTGATATCGTATGCGTCGGATTTTCTCGATCCGGTCGGTCGTCTGATGGGACTTGACGGCGTAATCCTTCTTGCGTTTATTTTGGGTTTTCCGGCGAACGAAATCGTCCTGCCGATTGTTCTGATGTGTTATCTCTCGGGCGTGACCCTGACTGACAGCGCAGACCTGTCCACTGTTTTTTCGGTATTGACACTTCACGGTTGGACGGTAAAAACAGGAATCTGTTATATCCTGTTTTCGCTGTTTCATTTTCCGTGCTCAACGACGCTGATGACAATCAGAAAGGAGACGGGCAGTCTCAAATATACTGTTTTGTCCGCCGTGATTCCGACTGTGATCGGCTTTATGCTTTGCTGTCTTGTCAATTTTGTTTTCAACTTTTTCACCTGAACGGTGATTTGCGGTGTTGACTTTTTTCGGCGTCAAGTATATAATAAATGAAACATAGACTAAATGCGCAAACGGCTTTGCCGCAAGCGGGAGAAGTAACCGGATAAGTCATTCCAAGAGAGGAGCGGTAAGGTGAAAGCGCTCTGTCTGATCTTCGGCGAAATGCACCCGTCAGCACCTGTGGGGAAATACAAGTATCCTCAGGCGTACTCCGGCGTTAACGGAAAAGAGTGATAAACGAGAGTGGAACCGCGCAATTGCGCCTCTGTTGCTTCGGCAGCGGAGGCTTTTCTTATGTCTGTGTAATATGAAAACGGAACAAAATAAAGAAAGGAAGCGGTATTTTACTGCACCCGAAAAAATGCTAAAAAAACTGAATCTACCCAACAAACTTACACTTTCAAGAATGATCATCGCCCCGATTTATCTGGCACTGATGCTTCTTGACTTCGATCATCATTTTCTTGTGGCCGCCATCGTTTTCGGTATTGCCTCGCTGACCGATTTTTTCGACGGAATGCTTGCAAGAAAGTATAACCAGATCACGGTTTTCGGAAAGCTTTGCGACCCAATCGGAGATAAGATGCTGACCGTTGCGGCGCTTCTTGCGTTCTTTCAGCACGGCTACTGCAGTATCTGGGTCATCATGATTGTATTGTCCCGTGAATTTGTCGTGACCTCGCTTCGTATGGTTGCGCTGACACAGAATATTGTCATCGCCGCCGGCATCTTAGGCAAAATCAAAACGGCATCTCAGATGGTTTTCACCGTCATTGTCATGATTCTCATGCAGTTCGGTTTGCCCGAGAGCTTCCCGGTTAGCGTTGCGGCTGTTTCGAATATCCTGATGTGGATTGTGGCGATCCTTACCGTCGCTTCGGGAATCAAGTATCTGGTTGACGGATTTAAGCTGATTGATTTTAATTCATAATTTTTCCGGTACGGTTACCGGTTTTTCAGGAAAGGCTATGATGAAGAGAAATGTTTGACAAACTGAAAGAGGATATTCAGTGTGTGAAGGACAGAGATCCGGCGGCAAGAAGTACAATTGAAATTATGCTTCTGTATCCGGGCTTCAAGGCTGTCAGAATGCACCGGAAAGCGCACTGGTTTTTTGAGCATAAAATGTATTTTCTTGCCCGTTTTATTTCTCAGCGGTGCGTGAAAAAGACAAATATTGAAATTCACCCGGGCGCAACGATCGGACGCAGGTTTTTTATCGACCACGGTACGGGCGTTGTGATCGGGGAAACGGCCGTTATCGGTGACGACTGTACGGTTTATCAGGGTGTGACCCTCGGCGGTACGGGTAAGGATCACGGAAAGCGTCACCCGACTTTGGGCAATAATGTTCTTGTCGGAGCGGGCGCAAAGGTTCTCGGGCCGTTTACAATCGGCGACAATTCCAACGTGGCGGCAGGCTCGGTCGTTTTGTCGGCGATTCCGCCGAACTGTACGGCGGTCGGCTCACCGGCAAGGGTCGTCAAGCAAAACGGCAAGCGTGTCGATAAGCTTGACCATATCCACATTCCCGACCCGGTGGCACAGGAAATCTGTATTCTTCGTGCGAAAATCAAATACCTTGAAAGACAGATTGAAAAAAGTGAAACCAACGCAAAAGAATCGACAGAGCCGATTAGTGACGAATTTAATTACTATTTATGAAAGGAAGACAATAGAATGAAAGTTTTCAACACCTTAACAAGACAAAAACAGGAGCTTGTCCCGCTTACGCCCGGCGAATTTAAAATCTATGCTTGCGGTCCGACGGTTTATAACTTTATCCATATCGGAAACGCAAGACCGCTTTGCGTGTTTGATGTTCTTCGCCGTTATCTCGAGTACCGTGGCAACAAGGTTACCTTTGTTCAGAATTTCACCGATATCGACGATAAGATTATCCGCCGTGCGAATGAGGAGGGTCTGACCTTTAAGGAAATTTCCGAAAAATATATCGAAGAATTCTGGAAAGACGCAAAGGGCATGAATATCCGGGAAGCGTCCTATCACCCGAAAGCGACGGAAAACATTGACGAGATTATTCAGATTGTTTCGACCCTTATCGAAAAAGGCTTTGCCTATGCCGTTGACGGCGACGTCTATTTCAGCACGAAAAAGTTTCATGAATACGGCAAGCTTTCCCATCAGCCGCTTGAGGATCTCGAAGCGGGAGCCCGAATCAATATCGGGGAGCTGAAAAAAGAGCCGATGGACTTTGCTCTTTGGAAGAATGCGAAGCCCGGCGAGCCTTATTGGGAGTCCCCGTGGGGTAAGGGCAGACCCGGCTGGCACATTGAATGCTCCGCCATGGTCAGACGCTACCTTGGCGAAACGATTGACATTCACTGCGGCGGTCAGGATCTGATTTTCCCGCATCACGAAAATGAGATTGCCCAAAGTGAATGTTGCAACGGTGCTCCGTTTGCGAATTACTGGATGCATAACGGCTTTATCACGGTCGATAAGGTCAAGATGTCAAAGTCGCTCGGAAACTTCTTCACCGTTCGTGACGTTGCGGAAAAATACGGCTATGAGCCGATCCGTCTTCTGATGATTTCCTGTCAGTACAGAAGCCCGATCAATTACAGCATTGATGCGATTGAACAGTGCAAGGCTTCGCTTGAAAGAATGTATACCTGCCGCAATAACCTCGATTTTGCTCTTCAAAATGCGGTTGACGAAGGCGGCGAAAATGACAGCGCAATCATCGCACAGATTAACAAGAGAAAAGCCGAATTTGTTGACGCCATGGAGGACGACCTCAACACAGCCGATGCTATCGGTGTACTGTTCGAGCTGATCCGTGACCTGAACACGAACGTCAATGACAAGACGGTCAGCAGGACGGTTGCCGAATATGCGATTTCCGCTTTTGACGAGCTGACGGACGTTCTCGGTCTTGTCTATAACCGGGATAAAAAAGGCAGTCTTGACGACGAAATAGAAGCGCTGATTGAGAAGAGAAACGCCGCAAGAAAAGCGAAGAACTGGGCGGAGGCGGACAGAATCCGTGACGAATTGAAAGCGCAGGGAATCGTGCTTGAGGACACCGCTCAGGGCGTCAAGTGGCACAGAGCGTAAGGCGATTTGTTTGTCGGAAAGGACGGAATCACAATGAGTGAGTTTTTAAAAAAGATTGTTGCGCTCTTTACGGCGATTTTTGCGTTTGTCGCTTCGCTTTTCGGCGTCAACCCCGAGCCGACTAAAAAGACCGACCTTGATTTGAGTAAATTTGAGCTTGTATGGTCGGACGAATTTGACGGTGATGCGGTCGATGGGTCGAAATGGGAAATCCAAAGAAAAACGTCCGTCATCCGGGGCGGATACTGGAACACCGACCTTGCCGAAGTGAAAAACGGCGAGCTGACGATTTATGCAAAATACCTTGAAAACGGTGTCAATGAGGGCGACCCGGCCGGCTGGTACTCGGCAAGGCTTCGCACGAAGGACCGCTATGAGCCGACTTACGGATATTATGAAGTCCGCTGTAAGGTGCCGAAAGGATACGGACTCTGGAGTGCTTTCTGGATGCAGAATCTCGAATCGGCGATGAACGAGTATGAGGACAGCTCAAAAGGAAGCGAAATCGACATTTTCGAAGCGCCGTATTACGGAAAAGAAAACGCGGACAGCATACAGAATGCAATTCATTGGGGCGGTTACGCTGAAAAGCACAAGTCGCTTGCGACAGGACCCATCGCCGTTGACGCCGATATTTATAACACCTATAACACCTACGGACTCGAATGGAACGAAAACGAATACATCTTCTATTTCAACGGCACGATCATCAACCGCTGGGATAAGAATGACCTTTTACCGTCTCAGACCGCAGAGTTCCTCATTCTTACGATTGAGATGAACGGAGCGGACGGTGTTCCGCAAAACGGCTGGGCGGTCGGTACGGTTGAGGACAACGGCAGAGATTTTGTCGGTGAGTTCAATATTGATTATGTAAGGCATTATCAGTACAAATAAGCCGGTATCACGAAAGGGTGATTTTTATATGAAGAAAACAGAGAAGCTTATTTTTGAAACAATGAAGTTTTTCGAGGGGGACGAAAAACGAATTCAGCACTTCATCAAGGTTCATTCGCTTTCAAAGCTGATTGCAAAAGGCGAGGAGCTTGACAAGGAAACGCTCGAAACCGTGGAAGCCGCCGCTATTGTGCATGACGTCGGAATCAAGCCGGCAGAGGAAAAGTTCGGCAGTTGTGACGGCAAGCTTCAGGAGAGTGAGGGCCCGTTCCCTGCGTGGAAGCTGATGAACAAGGTCGGCTTTTCGACGAAAGTCATGGACAGAGCATGTTACCTTGTCGCACATCACCATACTTATGAAAATGTTGACGGAATCGATTTACAGATTCTCCTTGAAGCGGATTTTCTTGTTAACGCCTATGAGGACGGATTGTCCGACACGGCAAAACAGGCGGGCTTTGAAAAGCTTTTCAGAACCCGGACGGGGAAAGAGCTGTTTTCGATTATGTATAAGATTTGATGGAAAAACCAACTCCGCCGGATTCCTTCGGCGGAGCTGATTTTATATTGTGTGAGAGGAAGCTATCAATGTTCGTATTGCCACTGCCCGTTTTGAAAATGCAGTAGCTGTTTTCCCATATCCCCGGTGACGATTTCAATGTCGTTGCCGGGGAGGATTTTTATTGACTTGAAATCCCATTGTCGGTATCCGTTGCACCGGTTGTGTGAACGGTTTTTCCGCTTTCCTTTTCGATGACTTCAAAACCGATTTCACGGTTTTCTGTCTGCGGTCTGATTTCGTAGCGTTCGTTCGTCAGCACCCAACCCGAACTGTCGGGTTCGGTTCTGATAATTGCAAAATGAAGCTGAAAAATTGCAAGATAGCCTAAGATGATGAACACGACGGCGACAGCAAGAAAGACGGCGCATACGGTGAAAATTTTTTTAAATGATTTCATCATTTCACCTATATATTTTCATTTTTTAGTGCGTCAACCGTGTTTTCCTTTTTGATTTTTCTCATCGAATAAATCATACTCGAGAATACGACCGCAAAAACGCTTATGACGGCAATTGCAATACTCGACCAGGGGAGGGTGAAGGGAATTTCGTGCCCGGTTCCGACCGAAAGCATATACATCAAATACGCCATCACGCAGGACACCGGTAAACCAAACAAGAGACTCTTCAAGCCGTAAAGCAGGGACTCATAGCACATCATCTTGTTGAAGCCCTTTTTGCCCATGCCGACGGATTTAAGCATCGCAAACTCACGGCGGCGCAGGTTGATGCCGGTCGAAATCGTGTTAAAAACGTTTGCGGCGGCAATCAGAGAAATGAGCGTGATAAAGCCGTAGGAGAAAACACGGATAATCATAATAAGCGCTCGGATTGCTCTTGCATTTTCGGCGTAGTCGTAGAAGTTGATATCGTCGATTTCGAGCTGTTCAGCCAGATTGAACAATTCGTTCGATACAGCGTTGTGATCGGTTGTTTTGAGGTATAAGGTTTCGGAAGAGCTGACACGAAAATTGTCCGTTAATCCCTGCGACCGACTTAATACTGCCTGTTTTACCGATTTCGGATAGATAATAACTGTGTTGTCAGTACCGATGAAATACGGGCGCACGGTTGTTGCGTAACCGATCTTGACGTCAAGCACTGTTGATACCTTGTCAAGCGCAATCCACTTTGTGGTTTCGTTCTCTCCGGTTTTGTCGGGAAAAGCATATTTGCAGTAAACCTTACCGTTTTCTTCTTTGATTTCACCGTTATAATAGCCGCCCTTCACGGTGTAAGTGAGAAGATTCAGGCTGATATCGGACGGCTTTCCGCCGGTTTTGAAAACCTCATGGCTGTAAAAGACGTTGTATTTCTGTTCTTCAACTTGTTTGTAAAATTTGTCATAGTTATAGACAATCGCCTGCGGATTGGAGGTATCGAAGAAGCCGTCGCTTCTGATATTGTTTTCGTCAAGGTACTGCCTGAAAGCCTCATCGTCGATAAAATCAACGGTGACAGAAAGAGGAACTAATTTTTCCGTACTTTCGTCGTGAGCATCAATACAGTCATTTGTCAGATACACTTTGTCAATGACCGACGAGAAGTAGGAGATGTCTGTGACACAGCCCTTTTCAACACCATTCATTGATTTTGCGGCGCTGTAAAGCTTTTCGAGCTTTGCTGTCGTTTCTTTTGTTCTGTCGCCGTAGTGCTCCGCTGAAATGTCAAAAGCGAAATCTTCCCGTTCGGCTGAAAATGATGCCGTGAAGTAATAACACAGAGAAGAAGCCGAAATAAACAACACAATGCTCATAAACAGCGACAAAATCGTAATGCGGTAGCGTTTGCGGTTGCGCTTGAAGCTTTTACTTGCTATCATGCCCGGAAAGCCGAAAAGCTTGTAGGTAAGCTTGCTTGTCTTAACCTTGCCCGGTTTAATTCTGATGTCGTTTGACATTCTGATAGCGTCAATTGCCGGGATTTTGATGGCTCTTTTCGCCGGAATATAGGCGGAAATCAGCGTGGTGAAGATGCTGAGAAGAGAGGCGGCAATCAGGGCGAGCGGTTCAACATGAAGCTTCATTGTGATGTCAACATTGGTTCCCGAAACGAGAATGCTGTTGAACATATCCGAAAGGCTGCCGAGGGTGATGCCGATACCGGCACAGCCGGCAAGCAAGCCGATCGGAATGGCGATGAGACAAAGAAAGAATGCTTCGAACAGTACACAGCTTAAAATCTGCTTTTTCGTCGCGCCGATGGACTTTAATAGTCCGAACTGCTTTGTTCTTTCGCTGACGGAAATGGAGAAAGAGTTATAAATCAGCGACACAGAGCCGAAGATAATTAACACGAGTAAAAAGGCACCGAAGCCGTAAAGCATCATGAGAAATTCGTCCGTGCCGGCTTTTCCGTTGTATCGGAGTAAATCAAGATTCGGGTGAGCAACCGTACATTTTTGGCTGTTTTGATAATCTTCGCAAAAAGCGAGTGCTTTTCCCATGCTCTTGAGTATTACAAATATCGTTGACGTGTTTGAGGTGACCGTTCCGTCATCAAAGGTATACGCCGTATAGCCCGGCGCCATGTGACTTTCCACAAGTAAATCGGGACGCTCGTAAAAGCCGACGACTGTGTATGTTTTTTCGGTTGTGTCAATAAGCTTTTCATCTTCCGAAAATTCGCTGAACTGATAAATCGTCTTTCCGTCAAGCTCTCTTTGCCCGACCGAAAGGGTGAGGGTGTCGCCGATGGAATAGCTGACGCCGCCGTTTGATTTGAGATGCTCGGGAAGTGCGATTTCTCCCGTCCTTTCAGGCATTCTGCCCTCAAGAATCCGAACCGCAACGTGGTTTTCAAATTCCTTATCAACCGCACCGATGAAAAGATACGGCTTCATCTCGTTTTTGCTTCCGATTTCGGCGTACCCGACCGACTTCATCTGAGAAAAGGTCTTGACTCTTTTATCGTTTTTAATCTCGGTTGCCGTTTGTTCGCTAACGTCGCTAAGCTCACAGTAAAACTTGCCGACCGTCTGTTCGACGTAGCTTGTCATGTAGTGCATTGCACTCGAAAGTGAGAGAATTGTAGCCGAAAACATAGCGACCGAAAGAATGATACCGATAATCGTAACAATCGTTCTTGTCTTGTTCTTTTTCAGGTTCTGTAAGGTGTACTTGTGAAAAACGTTCATTTTTTCCACCTCACTTTTTCAGTACCGTGTCGCCGGCGATTCTGCCGTCGGCAAGCGTGATGATGCGGTCAGCCTGCAGGGCAATATTTTCGTCGTGGGTGATGACGATAAGCGTCTGGTTGTATTTCTTGTTGGAAAGCTTTAAAAGCTCCATGATTTCATGGCTGTTTTTTGAGTCAAGGTTACCTGTCGGCTCGTCGGCGAGTACGACAGACGGTGCGTTGATAAGCGCTCTGCCGATGGAAACGCGCTGCTGCTGACCGCCGGAAAGCTGATTGGGAAGATGGTTTTCTCTGCCTTTAAGAGAAAGCGTCGTCAAAAGCTCATCGAGCCGCTGATTGTCAACCTTTCTCGAATCCATCAGGAGAGGTAGGGTGATGTTTTCTGTAACATTCAGAACAGGGATCAGGTTATAAAACTGATAAATCAGTCCGACCTGTCGGCGGCGGAAAATGGCAAGCTGTTCTTCGTTCTGCGCATAAACGTCCTGACCGTTGAGGTAAACCTTTCCGCTCGTCGGCTTATCAACGCCGCCTAAAATATGAATCAGCGTCGATTTGCCCGAGCCGGATGCGCCGATGATTGCCAAAAACTGACCCTTCGGTACGCTGAAGCTGACGTTGTCAAGGGCTTTTACCTGATTTTCTCCCGTGCCGTAGGTTTTGCACAGGTTTTTGATTTCTAAAATGTCCATTTGTGTTTTGCTCCTTTATCCTTTGATGAGCTTAGTATAAAACAGGATTCTTACATTTCGGTGACTGTTATATGACAAATTGGTCATAATTCAGATTTTAGATTTCAGATGTTAGATGTTAGTAGCGGTCGCGGGGGACTTTGCTGTGACGGTAAGACAGATGCCGCAGAGAAAGCTTTTCTGCGGCGGATAGCTTTTAGATTATAAGCGTCGGCAAGTCTGTTGCGACGGGGAAGTCACTTCCGGCGGCGGGACGGCGCTCCCTGACAAAACCTACGGTTTTGTCCTTCGCCTGCGGCGAAGCGGCCGGCTTGAACCGACCGAGGGAGCGCCTGCTTTCCGTTGCCGCTGTCTTCCCCGCAATTCCGCATTACGCATTACGAATTCCGCATTGAATCAAACCGTTTGCTTGTAAAACCGTATGGTAAACTGTGCACCGCCGTTTCTGCCGTTGGATGCTTTGATGGTGCCGCCCTGACCGGTGATGATTGTTTGCGCAAAGGCAAGACCGATGCCGAAGCTGTTGTCAGAGGAGTTTTTTCCCTTGTAAAACCGCTCGAATATATGAGCGAGATCGTCTTGGTCAATGCCGCTTCCGCTGTCATGAATCGAAAATTGTGTATAAATCGGAGTATTTTCAGCTTCGATTGTTATTGTACCACCCGGTGGCGTGTGCTCGTGACAGTTTTTGATGATATTGGCGACCGCTTCGGTTGTCCAGGCAAGGTCTCCCGTAAAGCTTTCGTCCGAAAACCGGGTTATTACGGTCTGATCTTTCAGCTCGAGCGCAACCTCAAGCGGTTCAATGGCTTTTTCGATGAGTGTCCTGACCTTGATCTGCTGTTTCTCAAAAGTAACCGTTCCGGCGTCGATTTTGGATATTTTAAGCAGGACGTTTATCAGATAATCCGTCCTTCCGATAAGCTGAGAAAGCTTTTGCAAAAGTTCAAGCCGCTTTTCTTCGGTAGTGTCCGGCTCGTGAAGCAGAGACAAAATCAGGTTGATGCTTGTAAGCGGCGTGCGAAGCTGATGTGAGATATCGGCGATTGAATCGGAAAGAAACTTCTTTTCGTTTTTCAGCTTGTCGTTCTGATCGTTTAAGATCATCAGCATTTTCGAAAGCTCATTTTGTAAAATTGATAGTTCACCCTCGAGATTGTCGTCGATCCGGACCTCTTTTCTTCCGTGCAAGATTTTATCAATGTCACCCGTCAGCTTTTCCATGCGCTTATATCTTCGCTTTGCCGAACAATATAACAAAGCGAAAACGCAGCTTCCGAAAATAACCGGGAACAGAACGGCAAGCGGTCTTAATAAAGCGGCTGTCACCGAAAAAACGGCAGTAAGGATTAGAATTACTGCCGCTTCGGTTTTAAATTCACTGTTTCTGAAAATTCCCATGCTTTCTCCTTATACACCGAGCTTATAGCCTAAACCGCGTACGGTCAGGATAATTGCCGGATTTTGCGGGTCGTCCTCAATTTTTTCCCGGAGTCTTTTAATGTATACGGTCAGTGTGTTGTCGTTGACAAAGTCACCGGCAGCGTCCCATATTTCAGCAAGAAGCTTGCTTCTTGTCAGCACGGAGTTCGGATTGTTAATAAAAGTCAGCAGAAGTCTGTATTCAAGAGCCGATAAAAACAAATCCTTTCCGTTTTTTGTCGCGATTCCTTTGACCGTGTCAACCGTGATACTACCGATTCTGATAACAGACTGCGTTTTTCCGCATCTTCTGAGAACGGAACGAATGCGGGAAACAAGCTCTCTCGGTCTGTACGGTTTTTCAATATAATCGTCGGCACCCATGTCGAGCCCGGTCACGACGCTGAATTCGTCGCCGGAGGCGGTAAGAAAGATTACCGGCAGATCAAAGCGCTGTTTCATATATGTACACACGGCAAAGCCGTTGCCCTGCGCTAAGCAAATGTCAAGAAGAACGAGATCAAAACTGTCATTTTCTGCCTTTTTGATTGCGATATCCTGACCGTCGGCACATTCGACCGAAAAGCCTTCTTTCGTAAGAAATTCCGTAAGAGGAACCGCAATTCTTCTATCATCTTCAACGAGCAATATTTTAATCATACAAATCACCGATTCAATTATACCTGATACAGTTTAGCTTATCAATATTTGTGACAAAAAAGTCACAGCGAAAAACTTCCGCTGTGACAGTGGGTGTGTTGCCGGAAAGTATTTCCGACAATTATATTTTATTATATTCTTTTTAAAATTTCAATATATTCTGTCAAACAAAATCAATTTAGCAGTACGAATAACAGGACTTTGATAAACATCTTATCCTTCATAATAAATTTGTGCATATATATTGACATTTTTTATAAAACATGCTAATCTAATTATGGTACTTTAAAGTGTTAAAGCAAAGGAGAGACAAAATGGAACACAAAACTGTAATCTGGCTGACGATTGCCGTCTATATTGTTTTTATCGCAATTGTCGGTATCATGAACGCAAGAAAATCAAAAAACATCACGCAATTTACTGTCGGCGGACGGAATGCCGGCGCATGGCTTTCGGCTTTCTCATACGGAACGGCTTATTTTTCGGCCGTTATGTTTATCGGCTATGCCGGCGGAACGGGTTGGAAATACGGTCTGTGGGGAATTTTGCCGGGAATCGGCAATGCCGTAATCGGCTCGCTTTTAGCGTGGATTGTGCTCGCTAAGCGTACGAGAGAGACGACACGCAGGCTTGAAATCAAGTCCATGCCGCAACTTTTTGAAAAGCGTTTTAAAAGTGAAAAGATGAAAACGTTCTGTGTTGCGGTCATCTTCCTGTTTTTGATTCCGTATTCGGCTTCTGTTTATAAGGGACTGACGAGCGTGTGCTCGGTACTTTTAGGTGTCGATGAACGGGTCTGCATGATTGTTATTGCCATCGCTTCTTTGATCATCGTCATTCTCGGCGGCTACGGTGCAACGTTGAAAGCGGATTTCGTACAGGGTACGGTTATGCTTGTCGGCGTTATCTGCCTGATTGTTGCGGTCATGAGAAGCCAGACCGTAGGCGGCTTCTCTCAGGGTCTTGCGGCAATTGCCGAAAAGACGGAGGAGTTGAACCTGACTGCGGTCAGTCACATGGGACTTTGGGCGACCGTACTGATGACCTCGTTCGGAACGTGGGGACTTCCGCAGATGGTTCATAAGTATTACGGAATCCGTGACGATCAGGAAGTAAAAAGAGGGACGATTATTTCGACTTTCTTTGCTTTTGTCGTAGCCGGCGGCGGCTATTTCATCGGCTCTCTTGCAAGACTGTTCTTCAACTCCCTTGAAGAAATTCCCGGCGCCGGAAGCGGAAAGACCGACTATCTGATTCCGAATATGCTGAAAATGTCTGATATTTCGGAAGTTCTGGTTGGCGTAATTCTTGTTCTTTTGATTGCTGCATCCGTTTCGACCCTTTCTTCGATTACGATTACGGCTACAACAACGCTTACCATGGACTTCATCAGACCGAAAATTCTGAAGAATCTTGACGATGTCAAGAGCGCAAATGTTTCGAGAATTCTCTGCTTCCTGTTTGTTGTTTTCTCGTACATTATCGCAAACAGCGACACGCCGATTCTTGATATGATGTCGTATTCGTGGGGCATTATTTCCGGCTCATTCCTTGCCCCTTATGCTATTTCATTGTATTGGAAAAAGCTCAATCGTGCGGGCGCCTGGGCAGGTATTCTCGGCGGTTTCTTTACAGCTTTGCCGCCCGTTGTCTGCAAGCTGTTCTTCCCTGAGGCGGCACTCCCCGTATTCGGTGCGATTAAAGACCTCGGACCGCATTTTGCGTGTGCGGCTATGATTGTTTCCCTTGTTCTTTGTTTCGTTGTTTCCGCTCTTACAAAGAACAAAGAGGAAATCAACGAAGCATTCTACGCAAAGGCTGAAGCATAAGTTTTTTACAACATGATCACCGTGCGAACTTCGTGCGGTGATTTTTTGTCGCTTTATATCCGCTGTTTGTTGTGTGACGTAAGCGAGTCAAACGGATGCATTTGCGCTTGTTTATGTTTGATTTCTGCAAGCGTTTTTCTTCTTGCAGATGAACGGCAACCTAAAAAAATCATTCCGGTACCATGTCGTATGTCTTGCGTTTTTGTTTCTGTCTTACTTTTTTTGATTTTTATGCCGGAGGAAATAAAACTTTAACAATTATATGCTATTATCAAAAAAATGATAAAAGGAGAGTCCGCAGCTTTTGCTTCGGTGCAATTACAGATTATGTTTAAGATTCTTGTTGTTGAAGATGACAAAGCACTTAACCGTTCGGTTTGTTCCTTCCTGAAAGAGGGTGGCTATGATGCAATTGGCTGTTATAATGCAAGCGATGCCTACGATGCGATTTATGATTGCTTTTTTGATCTGATCATATCGGATATCATGATGCCTGAAGTTGACGGCTTTGAGCTGGCCAAAAACGTCCGTTCATTAAACGCCAATATCCCGATTCTGTTCATGACGGCGAGAGATGATTTTTATTCCAAACAAAAGGGCTTTCGTATCGGTGTCGACGATTATATGGTGAAACCGATTGATCTTGATGAGCTTTATTTACGGGTCGGTGCATTGTTACGGCGGGCACAGATTGCCTCAAGTAAAAAGCTTGTTGTCGGGAACCTTACGCTTGACGCCGACGAATACACGGCGTACATTGATAAAAAAGAGATTCCGCTGACGGTCAGAGAGTTCAATCTTTTGTTTAAGCTCTTGTCTTATCCGAAAAAGACCTTTACAAGAAGCCAGTTAATGGACGAATTCTGGAGCTCGGATACTTCTTCGGGTCCGCGTACCGTTGACGTATATATCACGAAAATCAGGGATAAGATTTCCGCCTGTGACGGCTTCGAAATTGTAACGGTTCACGGACTCGGATATAAGGCGGTGCTGAAATGAGTCGGAAACGAATCATCGCAAGAAAAATAGCGGGAAAGCTGGTGGATTTTATCAGCTTTTTCTTCCTGTCGTGCTTTATAACGACCTGTTCTATTATGATATTTGCCCATGGTGCGGATTTTACGGTTGAATACATAACGGCAAGAGCAAAGCAAACCTTTGTGAATATATTTTTTATTTCCGTATTATTTGTGATTGTCGATTCGCTCAGACGGCGGCTCACACTTGAAAAATCAATCGAAAACATTACGCTTGCCTTAAATCAGATTACAAAGGGTGATTTTTCGGTAAGAATCGAAAAGACAGGACGAAACTATACCTGGTATGACTTTGAGAAGATTATCGACGGTATTAACACAATGACCGAGGAGCTTTCAAGTGTTGAGATTTTTAAAAACGATTTCATATCCAATGTCTCCCATGAAATCAAAACCCCGCTTGCCGTTATTCAGAACTATGGAACACTGCTGCAAAGTCCGAATCTGAGCGAAGAAAGCAGAATGGAATATGCAAAAGCCATAACACAGGCGTCAAGGCGGCTTTCAGAGATGATCAGCAATATTCTTAAACTCAGCAAGCTTGAAAATCAGCAGATCTTTCCGAATACGGAAAGCTACGATTTGAGTGAACAGCTTTGTGAATGTCTTTTGAATTTTGAAAGCCTTTGGGAAGAAAAAAGCATTTCGATAGAAAGCGAGATTGAAGATTCGGTTACCATTAACGCCGATCCGGAAATGATGAGTCTTGTCTGGAACAATCTTTTCTCAAACGCTATGAAATTTACGCCGGAAAACGGTGAAGTGTTTGTTGCTTTAAAAAAAGACGGTAATAGTGCGGTTGTGACGGTGAGGGATACCGGGTGCGGCATGACAGAAGAAGTGAAAAATCATATTTTCGACAAGTTCTATCAAGGAGATCCTTCAAGAGCTTCTGCGGGCAATGGCTTAGGTCTTGCTTTGGTTAAGAAAATAATCGATATAACAAAAAGTGAAATTTGCGTTTCAAGTGAGTCGGGAAAGGGTAGCGAGTTTACCGTTACCGTAAGGAGCGATTGAAAGCTTAGGAAAACACGATGAATGACGGCGATAGTCATTCGACAGAAATCGGACGCAGAATGAAAGAGGAACGGTATTGTATCGCTTCAAATGGTTTGATCGTCAATATTAAAGTGATAAGCCTTACGGTTGCCCTTGTGTCCGTTTTATCGCTCGAAACAGAAATGCTGACGCAGTTCGGAGACGGTGATGTACTGCTGCGTCAAATTATTGTCGGCTCAACCGGTGCTTTCGTGTACCTGACGGTTTTGATTTTGCGTCATATATGGCTGATAAAAGCACAAAAGAGATTAAAACATGATTTAATTCAAATTTAACATAAGTTTGTACAGTGATAAATATCTGCGCCTTATAATTTGTTCATCAAACGGAAAGGAGTGTTGTCATGGACGAAAGACAAAAAAGAGATTTGCAGGAGGCAAAGAACATCAGGGAGAAATACTTTTGCGAAAACAAAAAGACTGAGGATAAAATGACCGTATTAAGAAAACCCGATGCAAATGCCGAAAAACCGGGTAAGATCGTTGCACTTACCGTCGGAATCATCGGTACGCTTGTACTCGGATTCGGAATGAGTTGTACGATGATTTGGGCAGACAAGCTTTTTTCGGTCGGTATTCTTGTCGGTATCATCGGACTTGCCGCAATTGCGGCGGCATATCCGGTCTTTTCGCATATCACAAAAAAACAGAGAGAAAAAGTTGCGGTCCGCGTTCTGCAGCTTGCCGATGAAATTATAGAAGACTGTAATGAAAGGATAATGTGAGAAAAGTCGAAAATCCGACTTTTCTTTTTGAAACTGTTGATTTTGCCGACATTAGTCTATATAATGTAATAGCGTTTGTACGTTGTATTTTTAATGATTGGAGAATCAATATGAACGAAAACAAAAGGATTTCAAAGCGGGTGTGGTTCAACATTATCCTGTTCGGATTCATGGGTCAGATAGCGTGGAATATTGAAAATATGTATTTCAATACGTTTCTGTATAATTCCGTTTATTCGAACGGCACGACGCAGGCGGCAATCGATGGAACAATGCCGGTTATGAAAGCGATCAGCATCATGGTTGCTTTAAGTGCCGCAACGGCCGTCATCACAACCTTTATCATGGGAAACCTCAGCGATAAGATGAAAAAGAGAAAGGTTTTTATCTCTGTCGGTTATATCCTGTGGGGTATCGTGACGGGTGCGTTCGGTCTGATTACAAGAGACCATATCGCAACACTGTTCGGCATGTCCGACGAAGTGAAGATTCTGACCGCTACCGTCTGGACGGTTATCATTATGGACAGCGTCATGACCTTCATGGGCTCGACGAGTAACGATTCTGCGTTTAATGCCTGGATAACCGATATCACTTTACCCGAAAACCGACCGCAGGTCGAAACGGTGCTTGCCGCTTTGCCGATGGTTGCGATGGGGATTGTTGTCGTTCTCGGTTCGTTCGCTCAAAGCGGAAAAATCGGTTATGATGTGTTCTTTTTAGCTCTGGGCGCCTTTGTTATTATCTGCGGCGTTGTCGGACTGTTCACCTTACAGGATCCCGAACGGTCCGAAAACAAGCAGACCGATTCTTCCGGCTATTGGAGAGATTTGTTCTACGGCTTCAAGCCGAGCACGATAAAAGAAAATTCCCGTCTGTATCTGACGCTTGCCGCAAGCTGTCTTTTTTCGGTTGCCGTTCAGGTTTTCTTCCCATATATTCTGATTTATATTCAGTACGTCATTATGCCGGCTTCCGAAGGAATGAATATTCTTTCCGCTTCGTTCCTCATTCCGGCGATCCTTGCCGTTGCTTTTTTGGTGGCGGGTCTTGTTGTGCTTCTAAGAGTGGGCGAAAGAAAGAGCAAATCCTATGCCCTTGTTCCCGCCGCCGTGCTGTTTGTTGTCGGTCTTTTCATGCTGACCTTTGCAAAGAATCTTCTTTCGATGGTCATCTGCGCCTGCATTATGGCGGTCGGCTATGCTGTTTTGATGATTCTCTTAAATGCCGCTGTGCGTGACTTTACACCCGAAAATAAAGCCGGTCTTTTTCAGGGTATCCGAATGATCTTTAATGTCCTTATTCCGATGGTCATAGGTCCCATGCTCGGCAATCTTGCCGCGGCGAATTCCGGCGTTACCTATACCGACGAATACAATGTTGTCAAGGATGCACCGACGTCGAATATGTTCCTTTATGCCGCTATCGTCGCCGTGTTCGTGTTCATTCCGCTTGCGGTTCTGATTAAAAAGGGCTTTGAGGTCAAAAAGGAAAGCGACACGGTTGCCGCTTAAGTTAAAAGCAAAAAGGAAGCAGGGATTTTCGTCCCTGCTTTATTTTGTAGTGTGCTCATCTTCATAGGCAGCTTTAATCCTTTACAAGCTCCTTGATGCCGGTTGCAAGACCGGCAAGCGACTGGATTTCCGACGGAATGATAATCTTGGTAGACTGACCGTCCGCAACCTTTTCGAGCGAATTGAGACTGCGAAGAGCCACAACGGCATTCGACGGATTCGATTCGTTGATCAGGCGGATACCCTCGGCTTCCGCTTTCTGAATGGCAAGAATGGCTTGTGCTTCACCGTCGGCTTCACGGATTTTACGTTCTCTGACGGCATCCGCTTGTAAAATGGCGGCTTCCTTGTCTGCCTGTGCGGCAAGAATCTTGGCTTCCTTCTGACCCTGAGCGACGAGAATCTTGCTTTCTTTGTCACCCTCAGCACGAAGAATCGCTTCTCTTCTTTCACGCTCGGCTTTCATCTGCTTTTCCATGGCGTCCTGAATCTCACGGGGCGGAAGAATGTTCTTAAGCTCAACACGGTTGACCTTGATGCCCCACGGATCGGTTGCCTCGTCAAGAATACCTCTGATTTTTGAGTTGATGGTGTCACGGGAGGTGAGAGTGTGGTCAAGCTCAAGCTCACCGATGATGTTACGAAGCGTCGTAGCGGTGAGGTTTTCGATCGCTGAAAGCGGTCTTTCAACGCCGTAGCAGTATAACTTCGGGTCGGTAATCTGGAAGAAAACGACGGTGTCGATCTGCATGGTAACGTTATCTTTTGTGATAACCGGCTGCGGATCGAAATCAACAACCTGCTCTTTCAAAGAAACGATTTTTGCAACACGCTCAAAGATCGGTAATTTAACATGAAGTCCTGTTTGCCACGTTGCCCGGTAAGTGCCGAGCCTTTCAATAACATAAGCTTTAGACTGCGGAACGATTTTGATGTTTAAGGCGATAATGATAACCGCAATCAGAACAAGTGCGATAATAACATATTTTAACATTTTTATTCCTCCTGAGATTGTTTTATTTTGTTTCGACTGTTTCTTTTTCGCTGACGATAAGCTTTACGCCCTCGATTTTTTCAACGTGCACATTTTCACCGACGGGAATCACGGCGTTGTTTTGACTTCTTGCGGTCCATACACTGCCTCTTACCTTGACCTGACCGGTGCCTTGCGTGTTATTGATTTCCTCGAGCACGATTGCCGATTCGCCGATATACATATCAGCGTTCGTCCGTTGCATTTCCGTTTTTGTGAACTTTTTCAGGTAAGGGCGTGCGATGATAAGCGTAAGTATTGAGACTGTCACAAACACTATCAGCTGAACCGTTGTATCAGCGCCGGTAACATTTGCAATCAGTGCACCGATCGAACCTGCGGCAAACCAGATCGTTACAATCTGTGCGGTTGCAGCTTCTACCACACCGAAGATTACCGCCAATGCGATCCATACCCAAAACAGGCTGTCCAAGTTCATGTTCTTACCTCCTTCCTTTGATACGAGTATAGCATACTGACAGTTGAATGTCAATATATATTTGCTTAAAATATATTTACCAAATTTATTTTCTGCTTTTCCTCAATATTCTTAATTTCCTCAAGGCATTCCTCAGCTTTTTCGCAGAACAAGGCTTTGTTCCGCTGCTTTGAAAGCTTTAAAAGAATTCCTAAATTTTTCTTCAGTGTATCGCTGTTTTCGGTGCCGATGAACAAAGTGAGCTTGTTTTCCGAGCTTTCAAAATGTGCAACGGCTTTTTGTACGTGCATAATGCTTTTTGAATGGTCGTCTGCGGTGAAAGAAGAAAGGGCAGCTTCTACACTTTCTTTTATCGGCTGTATTTCACTTTTCACGGTTTTTACGCAAAAAACAGCGGTGACGATGCAAAGTACGATTGCGGCGAGAGCAAAAATAAACCGTTTCATTTTTTACTCTCCTTTAAAACCACTGTTGTTTTCCCGGTAGAGTCCGCCGTCATCAGCAAAACATCCGTCAGCTTCAGCTTCTTTTCATCAAGAATGCCCAACAGCTTTTGCTTGTTCATCTTGCACAGGTCAAATTCCCGTTCAACTATTTTTCCGTCGCTGACGACAAGACAGGGAAGAGCGGCCTCCTCTTTTTTGATCCCTAAGTCTTTGGCTGTCACCGTGGTTAAATCCGACTTGAGCATCACACTTACCGCCCCGTTGGTTTCGACGTAGGCATAGGCGACGTCTTCTAAGTTGAAGATGTCTTTTTGCCGGAGCATCTGTAAAAGATCGTCGGTGCTGTAACGGATCAGCTTCATGTTTTCCTGTTTGAGCTTTCCTTTTTCAATAATCAGCACGCTGTGCCCCTGAAAAAGCGTCCGAAATCTTCCGGATTTCAGCGCAAGACACGAGAACAGAACTTCAAGAGAAGCCAACAATAAGATTCCGACAATGCTTGTCAGTAGCGCACAGTCGCCGTCCTGAAGCGGCATCGAAGCAATTTCCGACATCAGTATGGTGATGACCAATTCGGCGGGCTGTAATTCCCCGATCTGCCGTTTTCCCATAAATCTGACACTGATAATGACAACAAAATAAACAATAAACGTTCGGATAATAAAAGCCGGCATATTATCTGTAAACAAAAAGCTGAATAAGTGAGTCTTGGCGCTTTCTGCTTCCTTTCGTGCATAATGGTATCCGGCTTTAGTTTTGACAAAAAAGCAGGCTGATAGTCATTCGCTTATTCATATTGAAATGAGTATTTGAAATTGCTCGCATCAATTCGTTCGATCCGCCGGGTTTCGGAATTGAACGTAACCATGCATTTCCCGTACTCGTAATCGCAGTTGATTTTTTCCGCTGAGTTCTTTTTGACGGTAAGACCGTTCTGGAGCGATTCCATTGACTTGAACAGAATTTCAATCACGTTTTTCTCCGCAGGAAAAGCGCTTTGGGGGACACTTTCCGTTTTCATGGAGCCGAGGAGAATATAATCGGTTCCGTCCTGAACGGCAAAGGTTAGATTTTTAATATTTTCCGGCTCTGTCACGGTCAGACTCATGGCTGAAGGGGAAGCATACCTGAACTTTCCGGTCAGAACCGTTTCACCGCTTTCGGCTTTCACCGTCGCCTCAAACGGTTCTACGGTATAAGTTTCGCTCTTACTCGAGCAGGAGAAAAAGGCAAACGAAATCAGTACGGCTGTCAAAATTATTAAAATCTTCTTCATAAAAATCACCTGCAAAAAACGCCCTGAATCATACAGGGCGTCAGCAGTGATTTATTCGAAATCGGCGAACACGTCTTTGAGATTTTCAATGACGTCGCTCGGAAGCATTCCCGTTTTCGAATGTTGTTCGGCAACAGAATCGGCGGAATGTCCGTGGATATAGACACCGACCGTCGCCGCATCTTTCAGCGTAAGGCCCTGTGCGGCGAGTGACGTGATGATACCGGCAAGAGCGTCTCCGCTTCCGCCTTTGGCAAGTCCGCAGTTGCCGGACGAATTGACATAAACATCATTTTCGCCGTTTGCCGCAACGACCGTATTGGCTCCCTTGAGAACGAGCGTGATGTTGTAAGTATCGGCAAAATTCCGGGCGGTTTTGATTCTGTCAGCCTGTATCATTTCGGTCGGTATGCCCGTAAGTCTTGACATCTCCTTCGGGTGGGGGGTCAGAATGACGGGACCTGCCGCTTCCTTTAACATATCTATGTTGGCTGCGATGATGTTTATTCCGTCTGCGTCGATAATCAGCGGTACTTTTACGGTTTTTATGATCTGCCGTACGATTTCTTTTGTGTCGTCGTTTACGCCGAGGCCGCAGCCGATCAGAACGGCGCTGTATTTTGAAAGGGCAGGTAAAAGTGTATCAAGACAGTCGGCGCTGAGTGTGCCCTGACTGTTTTCAGAAAGCGGCATCAGGAGTGCTTCCGTAAGCTTTAATGCCATCGGCGTATAAATGCTTTCGGGAAAAGCCGCCGTCACAAGGCCGGCACCTGAGCGAAGTGCTGCCGAAGCCGCAAGTACGGGAGCACCGGGCATAGTCCTGCTTCCGCATATAGAAAGCACATGGCCGAAATCGCCCTTGTTGGCGGTCGAGCTTCTTTTCGGAAGATGATGGGATACCTCGGTCTTACTGAACGTATACATCGAATTTGTGATCAGCTTATAGCTGTCTTCGGGAATTCCGATGTTGGCGATGATGATATCGCCGCAGCAGTCAGATGCCGGGTGAATGATGTGAGCGGGCTTAAGAGCCGATATGGCAATCGTGTAATCGGACTTAAAACAGTGTTCGTCCATAAAGCCGCTGTCGCAGTATACGCCGCTCGGGACGTCGACGGCAAATTTGATTCCGTCTGCTCGTGACATTTCATCGATCAGGGCAGCAATGTCATCGCTTAAGTTGCCGTAAAAGCTGAAGCCGAAAATCGCATCAACAATGACATCAGCACATTTGACGGTCTGAATTGCTTTGAGTCTGTCCGCTTCGTACCAGACAGTCGGTATGGAAAGATCAACCATCATTTTGTACATATAGATCGCTTCCTGGCTTGTCGGGTAGCCGCAGGCGAGAACGGTGCAGACATTGTAGCCGTTTTCCGCAAATTTTCTTGCAATGACAAAGCCGTCGCCGCCATTGTTGCCCTTACCGCAGACAACGACAACATTTCTTCTTCTGACGGTACCTTTCTCAATGACATTCCGGATATTTCTTGTACAGGCGGAACCGGCGTTTTCCATCATTCTCTGGTAGCTGAGACCGTATTTTGCGGTATACTGTTCTACCTGTTTCATTTCGGCGCTGTTGAGCAGTCTCATAAGGTAACACCTCTCATAATATTTTACAATCGGATTATATCATAAGAAACCTAAAAATTAAATATTTTTTTATAATGTCTTGCATTATTTTTTGGTTTGTGTTAAACTCATAAACAATGATACTTTCAATAACGCTGTGAAAAAGAGAGTAAGTGGTCGGCGGCTCTGAGAGAGAAACCTGTTTGCTGGAATGGTTTTGTGTCCGCCCTCACCGAAGTTCACTTTGGAGCGGTCCGGCTCAAAACCCTCTTGGGGTCGGTAGGCCGGAACGGGTTATCTCCGTTAACGGATAGTTGAGTGTTTGCTCAGCTCTTGTTTGCTTGGCAAAAATTAGGGTGGTACCGCGGAGTATGCTTCGTCCCTATCTTTGGGGCGAAGCTTTTTTGTTTCGTCCGCAAGAATACAATTTTTATCAGGAAAGGAAGAAACTGTTATGAAACAGCAGCTTGAAGAAATTCGTGAAAGCGCAAAAAGTCAGCTATCCAAAGCCGCATCGCTTGCCGAGCTTGACACTTTACGGGTCAAATATCTCGGCAAAAAAGGCGAGCTTACCGCAATCTTAAAACAAATGGGAAAGCTTTCCGCCGAGGAAAGACCGATTATCGGTCAGCTTGCCAATGAAATCAGAGCCGATCTTGAAGCTTCGATTGCCGAAAGCGTAGAGGATATTAAGCAAAAGCTCCTTGAGCAGAAGCTCAAATCGGAAAAAATCGACGTAACTCTGCCCGCTAAGAAGCAGGCTTTGGGTCATAAGCATCCTCTTTCGATCGTACTTGACGAGGTTAAGGATATTTTCTTCGGAATGGGCTTCAGTATCGCTTCGGGTCCTGAAGTCGAATGGGACTACTATAACTTTGAAGCACTCAACATTCCCGAAAATCACCCGGCAAGAGATACTCAGGATACGTTTTATATAACGGAAAAAATGCTTCTGAGAACACAGACCTCTCCGTGTCAGATCCGTGTCATGGAAAATCAGAAGCCGCCGATCCGCATTATTGCTCCCGGTCGTGTTTATCGTTCGGACGCCGTTGACGCTACCCATTCACCGCTGTTCCATCAGATCGAGGGACTTGTAGTTGATAAGGGAATCACCATGGCCGACCT
Source organism: uncultured Clostridia bacterium (assembly GCA_945863885.1). Lineage (GTDB taxonomy): Bacteria > Bacillota > Clostridia > Oscillospirales > Acutalibacteraceae > UBA6857. The sequence continues at coordinate 121,543 of CAMAZY010000001.1, read as the reverse complement.
CAAGGGCAATCTTGAATCGTTCGCCAAGCGTCTTTACGGCGAGCAGACAAAAATCAGACTTCGTCCGCATCACTTCCCGTTCACCGAGCCGTCTTGTGAAATTGACGTTTCGTGCTTCCGCTGTGGCGGTAAGGGCTGCCCGATGTGCAAGGGTGAGGGCTGGATTGAAATATTAGGAGCCGGCATGGTTCATCCGAAGGTGCTGCGCAACTGCGGAATCGACCCCGATGTTTACAGCGGCTTCGCTTTCGGCTTGGGACTCGAAAGACTGGTTATGTTCCGCTTCAATATTGACGATATGCGTCTGCTTTACGAAAATGACGTCAGATTCCTCAATCAGTTTTAAGGAGGTGCAGTAAAATGAATTTATCTAAAAAATGGCTTCTTGACTTTGTTGACCTTGACGTAAGCGACAAGGAATTTGCCGACGAAATGACACTTTCCGGCTCAAAGGTTGAATCGTTTGAAAAAGAGGGTAGTGAGCTTGACAATATTATCACAGGCAGAATCGAAAGCCTTGAACGTCACCCCGATTCCGACCATATGTGGATCTGCATGGTCAATGTCGGCAAGGACGAAAATATTCAGATTGTTACCGGGGCACAAAATCTCAAAGTCGGCGACGTTGTACCTGTTGCGATGGATCATTCCGTGGTTCATGGCGGACAGAAAATTACCAAGGGCAAGCTTCGCGGGGTTGAAAGCAACGGTATGCTTTGCTCTCTCGGTGAGCTTGGTCTGACGGCACACGATTTCCCGTATGCTATCGAGGACGGTATTTTCGTGCTTGGCGACGACTGCGACAGAACGCTTGGAATCGATATTCGGGAAGCCATCGGCCTGAACGATACCGTAACCGAATTTGAAATTACCTCAAACCGTCCGGACTGCCTTTCGGTTATCGGACTTGCAAGAGAAGCGGCGGCAACGTTCAAAAAGCCGCTGAAAACACACATTCCGTATGTGTCTCCGTCTGACGGCGACGTCAACGAGCTTTTGAGCGTCGAAATCCAGAATCCCGAAAAGTGTTACCGGTACTGCGGTGCGGTCGTCAAGAATGTCAGAGTAAAGGCTTCTCCCCGTTGGATGAGAGAGCGTCTTCGTGCCTGCGGTGTCAGACCGATCAATAATATCGTTGATATCACAAACTATGTCATGCTTGAATACGGTCAGCCGATGCATGCGTTTGACCTGAGATACATCAACAATCACAGCATTATCGTCAGAAATGCGAAAGACGGCGAGACAATTACAACCCTTGACGGAATCGAAAGAACGCTCACGACCGAAATGCTTGTGATTGCCGACTCTGACAAACCCGTTGCTGTTGCCGGTGTTATGGGCGGTGAATACAGCGGAATTATGGACGACACGAATACAATTGTCTTTGAAAGTGCGTGTTTCAACGGACCGTCAACAAGAATTACTTCGAAGAAGCTCGGACTTCGTACCGAAGCTTCGGGAAGATATGAAAAAGAGCTCGATCCGCAAAACTGCATGCCGGCTCTGATGCGTGCGCTTGAATTGGTTCAACTTCTTGACGCCGGTGATGTGGTAAACGGCATCATTGACTGTGATAAGTCGAATAAACTGCAAAGAACGCTTCCGTTCCTGCCCGAATGGGTCAACAGCTTCATCGGTATTGACGTCAGTGCTGACGACCAGAGAGCAATTCTTGAAAGAATCGACGTCAAGGTTCAGGGCGATACGATAATCGTACCGTCTTTCCGCAATGATCTTGAACATCTTGCAGATATTTCCGAAGAAATTGCCCGTTTCTACGGCTACCAAAATATTCCCAACCGACCGCTTGCCGGTGTGGCGAATGCAGCTTTGACCGAAGCGCAAAAAATGGAAAAGGTTGTTTCCTCAACCATGCTTGCGTGCGGCTTTACCGAAATAGCAACGTTTTCGTTCATCAGTCCGAAGGCTTATGATAAAATCAGACTGCCCGAAAACAGCCCGAAGAGAAACAGCGTTGTGATCTCCAATCCTTTAGGTGAGGACACGAGCGTCATGAGGACAACGGTCATTCCGTCGATGCTTGACGTTCTTTCGAGAAACTACAACAACCGTAACGAGTCGGCGGCATTGTTCGAGCTTTCGAATGAGTACATCTGGAAAGGTCCCGACGAGCTGCCCGATGAAAACGAAAAGCTGACAATCGGTATGTACGGTGCGCAGTATGACTTCTTCACGCTGAAAGGCGCAGTGGAGGAGCTGTTTGACGTTGTCGGTATCAAGGATTATGACGTCGAGCCGCTTACGGACGATCCGACTTTCCATCCGGGCAGAACGGCCGTTATCAAGCTCGGTGATGAAGTGATCAGCATAATAGGCGAGGTACATCCTGCTGTTCTCAATAATTATGAAATCGGAACAAAGGCATATGTTGCACAGGTTGATTTCACTGCTCTTCTGAAGTACGGCGACAATAAGCGCAGCTACAAGGCACTTCCGAAATTCCCGGCATCGAGCCGTGACCTTTCGTTTGTCTGCGACAGCGATGTACCGGTTATGAAGATTGAAAAGATCATCGCAAAAGCCGTCGGAAAGATTTTAGAAGACATTGCGTTGTTTGACGTTTATGTCGGCTCGCAAATTCCCAAAGGCAAGAAGAGTGTCGCTTTCAGCGTCAGAATGAGAGCAACTGACCGCACGCTCACCGATGCTGAAGCCGATTCTGCAGTGAAAAAGGCTGTTGACGAGCTTGAAAAACTCGATATTACCCTTCGAAGCTGATAAAAATAATTAAAATTTGCCTAATATCCTTGTTTTCATAAAAAAAGTGTTGTATAATACTATATAATATGAATGTTTGGAGGGTCGGCTGATGAACGACAGAACACGGGAGTTTTCCATTTACAAAGACGAGAATACGCAAATGCATCAGGTTCTTACCGAAGTTTATGAAGCGTTGGTTGAAAAGGGCTACAATCCGATCAATCAGATCGTCGGCTATATCTTATCAGAGGATCCGACATACATCACAACACATAATAACGCCCGAAGCCTTATCCGTAAGATTGACCGTGACGAGCTTTTACAGGAGCTTGTCAGAAGCTATCTCAACGAGGGCAGATAATAAAGGAGACGCATAATGGCAGCAGCTAAAACAGCGAAAAAGAAAAATGAATTTCTTGAATACAAGGGTAGACCCCTTGTTAGAAAAGGAAACACGATTTATTACGGAAGCCTTGCCGATGATTTTGTTTTGGTGCTTCAGATTCTTTCCACAAAAGAGCAAAACGGATTGACCGTTGCCGACAGAGTAATGGTTCAGCTTTTAAAGAACGATCCGGATCTGAGACTTAACGAAAGAATTGTGCATAAGATTGAAAAGCGTGGATTGTACAGTGCAATGCATATCGGAAGCTTTTGGCTTGAAAAGGCTTTGTCCGAATAAAATAATGCGGCAACCGAAATTGTTGCCGCCGATTTCCGTCCATGGCGCAGCTGGATAACGCAGCAGATTCCGATTCTGAAGATCGGGGGTTCGAATCCCTCTGGGCGGGCCAGAGTTAAATCCGTTCTCGTAAGAGGACGGATTTTTTGTACTATTCATTCATCATTCTTCAATTCTTCAATAGATTGCTGAAATCTTGCGGAGTAGTGATTGACTTTTCAAAGTAGCTGATTTATACTTTTTGTATACTTTGTACATTTTCGCACTCCCAACTATACAAAATAAATGTTTTGTATAGTTGGGAGTAGTCGAAAGTTTAAACAATTAGATAGGATTGATAAAATGTCTGATTTTGATGAACGGCTTATGCCGGCTCGTGTAAACGAGTTTTGTAACTATTTGAGAGCTGTTAAAGACAGTTCGTCTTTAACAATACAGGGATATCAACGGGATTTAAGACTCTTTTTCGAATTTTATATCCGCACAAAGAATCTGATACCTGATAAAAAAAATGATGATACGGAAGTTGATTTATCTTTTATTAATGACGAAATTCTTTCACAGATAACGCTGAATGATATCCATTCATTTCTTTCTTTTTGTAAAGATGCACGCAGTAATTCTTCTGTTACCCGAGCACGAAAAGCGTCTGCAATCCGTGGCTTTTTCAAGTATGTATCTGACCGTATGGGATATATTGAATCGAATCCTGCTTCACAGCTTCAGGTTGCAAAAGCAAAAGACAAATTGCCGAAATATCTGACTCTTGAACAAAGCCGGGATTTACTGAACAGCGTCGAAGGAATAAACAAAGAAAGAGATTATTGCATTTTAACGTTGTTTCTCAATTGCGGACTGCGTCTTGCGGAGCTTGTCAATCTGAATATCAGCGACTTCAACCTTAATGAAAAGACCCTTGTTGTAACCGGTAAAGGAAATAAACAGCGAATGCTGTATCTCAATAAGGCTTGTGTTGACGCAATTATGTCCTATCTTGCCGTAAGACCGCATGACGGTCTCAAAGCTGATGCACGCAACGCATTGTTTATCAGCAGACTTAACAAACGAATCGGCAGACAGGCTGTTCAGCTGATGGTATACGGATATTTGGAAAAAATCGGATTGGACGGTCAACACTATTCCGTTCATAAATTGAGACATACAGCTGCAACGCTCATGTATCAGCATAGCGGTGTTGACGTGCTCGTATTGAAAGATTTACTCGGACACGAAAACCTTTCAACCACGGAGATTTATACCCATATCGAAAATAAACAGCTTCGGGAAGCAATCAGTAAGAACCCGCTCAGCGGCGAAAAACCGCCTGAAAATAATTCTAATTCAGACTGAAAAGAGAAGCAAAGAGCTTAATTGTTACCGAGTCCGACAGACATGAAATTGTCATGATTGCCAGAACAAACAGACTTCTGATCAGATACTGCTTTAATTGGTACTCCTCACGCAAGTTGTGCTTTAAACAGCTTCTTATATGATTCACGGATATCAGACCGTTCTGGGCTGCCAGAAGGCTTGCAATCATCAGAATCACTTTTCCGGGAAAAAGCACCAGCAAAAAATACTCGAACCCTCGTATTCCGTAGGAAGTAAACAAATATGAAGTAAGTGCACCTAAGCCTGTTGACTGTAAAAACGTCATGATGACAATCGGCGCATCACCGAGGGCACTTGTTCCCATTATCATAACAATGCAATAGTAGATAATATTAACGCTCAGAAAGCCGGACAGAATTTCCAAATAGCTTTTTCCGGAAAAATCCGTTGAAAACGATATAAAATATTTGCATAATTCATTTGACATATAAGAACTGTTTGTCCGAAACAGTAAAACGCCGATCAGAACACCGAGCAGCATAACCGAACCCGATACAAGCAACAGTTTATCCGATAAGGATATCTGCTGCTTGTATTTTGTTTTGTATTTATCGATCGTTTGCGTCTTGATCGGTCTTTCTTTCTTTGGAAAAACTGCACTGATTTTCACTTGGCACTACCCTTTCACTTTCTTTTTGGTTTCAATTTTGTATTGACAGACAATATACCGCCGAGCATGGAACTTATCAAAAGTATAAACAGTGAAATCAGCACCGTCAGATCAATCTTGAATTGATTAACAGCAACGGAAAGAAAAACCGTAATAATATTAGCCGGAAGTGAATACAGCAAACCGACGGTCAGACCGTTTTTATGTATTTTGTATCCGGCATAGTAGGCACAAATGAAGGAAGCCGCAGCAAAGCACAGAATACTTACATAAAACATATTTTGCCGTTTAAAATCCAATGAAAGACATACTATACTGCTGACAATCAAGACGGTTAAGTAACATACAGCAGCAACAAGCTGAGATTTTAAGAATGTTTTTAACGGCGGACTCATTTTTCTTTCTTTTTTTCGCTTTTGCGGTTTCATTTTTCCCATAATAAAAACCTCCGCATATTCTCTTAATAAAAGAATATGCGGAGGTTTTATTGATTATTCAAAGAATCAGTCTTCTTTGCTTTTCTTGCTCTTCTTGTTTTTCTTCTTTTCTTCCTTTGCTTTTTCCGCCTCGGCTCTTGCTGCTTCACGCTCAGCCTGAAGTCTTGCATTTGCAGTATCGTTAGATTGAACGGCACCGCGAAGAATCTGAATTTTACTGCCGGCTGAACTCGACTCGATGATAAGATGGTTTTCTTTTACCGAAACAACACGGCCGCAGATTCCGCCGATTGTTGTTACTTCATCGCCGACATCAATTGCATTTCTCATTTCCATTTCTTCTTTTTGTCTCTTCTTCTGCGGACGGATCATAACAAAATACATGATGGCAAACATACCGATCATAAGTAAAATCATTGTGTACGGACTACTTGTCGTGGTTTGGCTTAAAAGAATAAAATTCATTTCATTGTCCTCCTAAGACTAAAATTAAATAACGGATACATTATACAGATATCTGCCTATTATTGCAAGTGTTTTCGGAAATTTTATGCTCAGCTCAGATTCTGGTATCTAAAACATCAACATATTTGGTTTTGAAGCTGTCAAATTCGTCACAGTCTATCGCTTCTCGGATTTTTTCCATAAGCTTATTATAAAAATACAGGTTGTGCATGACACAAAGTCTCATCGCAAGCATCTCTTTAGACTTGAACAAGTGCCGGATATACGCTCTGCTGAAATGCTTACAGGTCGGGCAGTCACATTGTACATCAATCGGAGAACAATCCTTTTCATACTTAGCGTTGTTGATATTGATAATACCGTCCCATGTAAAAAGGTGTCCGTGGCGCGCATTCCGGCTCGGCATGACGCAGTCAAAAAGGTCAACACCCCGGCTCACCGCTTCGAGTATATTGCCGGGTGTACCGACGCCCATCAGATATCTCGGCTTATTTTCCGGCATATAGGGCTCAACGGCGGAAATGATGCGGTACATATCCTCTTTCGGCTCCCCTACCGCAAGCCCACCGATTGCGTAGCCGTCAAGGTCGAGTTTAGCGATCTGCTTCATGTTTTCGATTCTTAAATCATCAAAGGTACAGCCCTGATTGATGCCGAACAAAAGCTGGTTCGGATTGACTGTATCGGAAAGCGAATTGAGCCTTTGCATTTCTTCTTTACATCTTATAAGCCATCTGACGGTTCTTTCGCAGGATTTCTTGGCGTAATCATATTTTGCGGGGTTCTCGACACATTCATCAAAGGCCATTGCGATTGTTGAACCGAGGTTTGACTGAATCCGCATACTTTCTTCCGGTCCCATGAAAATCCGTCTGCCGTCAACGTGGGAAGCGAAGGTAACGCCCTCCTCCTTAATCTGTCTGAGCTTTGCCAGCGAAAACACCTGAAAGCCGCCGCTGTCGGTCAGAATCGGACCGTTCCAGGACGAAAACTGATGAAGTCCTCCAAGCTCTTTTATGAGGCTGTCGCCGGGTCTGACATGAAGATGATACGTATTCGAAAGCATCACCTGACAGCCGATTTCTTTCAAATCGACGGCAGACAGTGCCCCTTTAATCGCCGCACTTGTTGCCACATTCATAAAGGCGGGGGTTTGTACCGTTCCGTGAACAGTCTGAAACTCGCATCTTCGTGCGTTGCCTTGTTTTTTCAATACAGTAAGCATTTTCTCACCTCAGAAAAGCGGCGTCGCCGAATGAAAAGAATCGGTATTTTTCCTCGACCGCTTTTTTATAGAAATTCATCGTATTTTCATAACCGCAAAAAGCGCTGACCAGCATAATCAGTGTACTTTCCGGTAAATGGAAATTTGTAATCAGACCGTCAATACATTTAAACTCGTAGCCGGGATAAATAAAGATATCTGTCCAGCCCTCGGCTTCTTCGATTATTCCTTTAAATGCGGCAACCGATTCAAGAGTCCGGCAGCTTGTTGTTCCGACGGCAATTACACGTTTATTCTTCTCATGTGTTTCGTTGATTAAGTCAGCAGTTTCTTTCGGTAACCAATAATGCTCGGAGTGCATAGTATGCTGTGTGATATCATCTGCCTTGACGGGTCGAAATGTACCCAAACCGACATGAAGCGTGACTCTCCCGATACGGACACCCTTATTCTTGATTTTTTCCAAAAGCTCGTCCGTAAAATGCAGACCGGCGGTAGGAGCGGCGGCAGAACCGATATTCTTTGAGTACACGGTCTGATACCGTTCTGCGTCCTCAAGCTTTTCGGTGATATACGGAGGCAGCGGCATCTGACCGATTTTGTCAAGAATCTCATAAAAGTTGCCGTCATAGAAGAAACGAACGAGTCTGTTGCCGTTTTCAAGCACGTCGACCACCTCTGCTTTTAAAAGACCGTCGGAAAAAGAAAACTTTGTGCCGGTTTTCGCTCTTTTTCCGGGACCGGCAATAGATTCCCAGACGTCGTCTCCCTTGTTGGTAAGCAGTAAAAACTCAACGACGGCGCCGGTTTCTTCTTTTACGCCGTAAATCCGAGCCGGAAGCACTCTTGTGTCGTTAATAATCAGGCAGTCGTCGGGCTCAAGGTAATCAATGACATCATAAAAATGGCGGTGCTCAATTTCACCTGTTTTGCGGTCAACAACCATAAGTCTTGAATGATCGCGCGGTTCAACGGGGTGCTGAGCAATCAGCTCTTTCGGCAAATCATAATAAAAATCGGATTTTTTCATATTTTTGGGTCCTTTCAAAAACCAAAAAGTGATTGACTTCACAGAAAATAAGTGATATTATATAAAACAACTTGTATATTATAGTGCAATTTGCCGAAATAAGCAACAGTTTATGCGTAATTTAATCAAATAAACTATGCTTGATTTGTAAAAATGAGGTGGTATTTATGAAAAAATACAAGGTAGGCATTATCGGTGCTACGGGAATGGTTGGACAGCGCTTCGCAACACTTCTTGCCGAGCATCCCTGGTTTGATGTAAAAGTGGTAGCCGCAAGTCCCCGTTCAGCCGGCCTTACCTATAAACAGGCTGTTGAGAAAAAGTGGGCTATGACAACGCCGATTCCTGAAAACATCGGTGAGCTTATTGTCAAGAACGCAACTGCCGATATTGAAGAGATCGCTTCACAGGTCGATTTTGTTTTCTGTGCGGTTGACATGAAAAAGGACGAAATCAAGGCTCTTGAGGAAGCGTACGCAAAAGCCGAATGTCCCGTCATTTCCAACAACAGTGCTCACAGACATACGGCTGATGTTCCGATGGTGATTCCCGAAATCAACGCCGACCACATCAAAGTAATTGAATCGCAGAGAAAACGTCTCGGTACAAAACGAGGCTTTATCGCCGTGAAATCCAATTGCTCACTTCAAAGCTATGTCCCGGCTATTTATCCGCTCGACAAAAAGTTCGGCGTGAAAGAAGTTCTTGTCTGCACCTATCAGGCGATTTCGGGTGCCGGCAAAACCTTTGCAACATGGCCTGAGATGGTAGATAATGTTATTCCGTTTATCGGCGGCGAAGAGGAGAAGAGCGAAAAAGAACCGCTCAAAATCTGGGGTACGCTTGAAAACGGCGAAATTGTACCGGCTTCCTCCCCTGCCTTTACTGCGCAGTGCATCAGAGTTCCGATTTCCGACGGTCATATGGGCGCTGTTTTCATGCGCTTTGAGGACGGAAAAAAGCCGACAAAAGAAGAAATCATCAATGAATGGAACAGTTATGCGGGCAGAGCGCAGGAGCTTGCGCTTCCGAGCGCACCGAAGCAGTTCTTACACTACTTTACCGAGGATAATATGCCGCAAACGAAGCTTCAAAGAAATCTTGAAGGCGGCATGGCAATCTCTGTCGGCAGACTTCGTGAAGACACACAATATGATTACAAATTTGTCTGCCTTTCGCACAACACCTTAAGAGGAGCCGCAGGCGGCGGTGTTCTTCTTGCAGAACTTTTGTGCGCCGAGGGCTATATGGACTAAAGGAAGGTGCTTTATGACTCCCCTCTTTATCGGAAGCGCAGTCGCCTTGGTGACTCCGTTTGATAAGGACGGTAAAATCAATTTTCCTTTGTTTAAAAAGCTCATAGAATTTCAAATCGCAAATAAAACAGATGCTGTTGTTATCTGCGGAACCACGGGTGAAGGCTCAACGCTTACGGTCGATGAAAGATTAAGTTTGTTTCAGACTGCTGTCGATACCGTAAGAGGACGTGTGCCTGTCATTTGCGGGACTGGGAGCAACAGCACTTCTTTTACCGTAGATTTCGCAAAAAGAGCCGAAAAATACGATGTGGACGCTCACTTGATTGTTACACCATATTACAACAAAACGAGCCAGAAAGGGCTGATTTCACACTATTATACGATTGCGGAGCAACTACAAAAGCCTGTACTCGTCTATAACGTACCCTCGAGAACGGGAATGAATATTCAGCCGTCTACATACAAGGTGCTCGGTGAGCACGAAAACATTATCGGTGTTAAGGAAGCTGACACAAACATCTCAAAGCTTATCAAGTCCCTCGTGCTTACTGACGGCAAGCTTGATTTTTATATCGGTAACGACGACTTGATTTCGGTAGCAATGTCCTTAGGCTGTAAAGGCGTCGTCTCCGTTTTGTCGAACGTACTGCCGGAGTATACGCATGAAATGACGCTTGCCGGAATTAACGGTGAGAGCAAAAAATGCGCCGAGATGCAAAAAGACATCATGTCACTGATTGAATGTATGTTCCTTGACGTCAATCCGATTATGGTAAAGGAGCTCATGAACCGAATGGGCGTCGAAGTCGGACCGTGCAGACTTCCGCTCGGCAAATGCGACGAAAAGTTTTATGAAATCGTTGAAAGTGAGATTAAAAAGATATCCGAAATCAGATAACGATACACCTCCGTAAGACGCACTCACGGAGGTGTTATATTATTCAAAGGCTATAAAGCAGGAATTGATATCCGGCTGTGAACCGGTAAGGATATTGTGTACAAGCTGTCTGATTTCAAGTGTAAGTGTACAGGTCCTGAGTTTGACAAGCGCATCGCAAACGCCCATAACAAGATAATAGTAGGACGTTTCTTCGCCGTGTCTTACGATTCCGCCGTCAAAAAATGAAAGAAGAATTTCATGAACAAACTCTATGACCGGCTTATCTTTAAAATCAAGCACGTCGGAATACCGTATTGAGTCCGCAAGACCGAACAGCTTCAGCTTTTTATATAGCCGAGTGCTGTTTCGTTTTTAATATACTTTGCCAAAATATGAACCAACGGATAAATCGGAGCAAATTTTTCTCCGTGCAGCTGCAAGGCTGTCAGCCGGTCACAAAATTCGGACTGACTGATTTCGGCACCGTCAAGAACGCGGTCAACCAGAGCGTAGATTTTATTTTTCAGATACATACCGGCATTGATCCGCTTGCCGTCAAATTCAAAGCTTTCTACGAAATCGGTGTTGATTTTTAGTCCTCTCTCCCCTATCTCAACATTGACAATCGGAGCCGGATAGCCGCAAAGCGAACCGACATTGATTTCGGTAATGGTATTGCCTTTTTCCGACGTAAACGAATCTATCCGCTGAATATGCGAATGACCGACAAACATATACCGAAGTCCGGCGTCGGCAAGCCGGGAGGCAACATATTCTCTGTCACCGACACAGGTCGAGCCGCCCATCACAAGCGGGTGAATATGCGGTATCAGAAGATGATGCTCCATACCGAGCAGAATTTTTCCGTCATCTCTTGCCCGCTTGATTTGCTGTTCAATCCATTTGAAATGCTCTTCTTTGAAGCCCGCCCGTCCCTTTCCGTTCTGGTCGTCGTTAAGAGCAAGAAGCCGCACGTTTTCGCCAATATCAACGGTATAAGAACAGGTGCCAAGGTGCGTAATATATTCGCTCAAAGCCTGTTTTGAGCCGAAATCATAGTAAAAATCTCTTAATTCGTCATGGCTTACGGTCGGGACATCGTGATAAACCGCATTGCCGCTGAACTTTCTCGGATTCTCATCACAGCACCAGTCGTGTGTCGCTGTGATAACATATACGGGTTTCGACTTTTGCAGATCATAAAGCTTTTCTCTGAATTCTTCATGACATACTCGTTCGCCGTCGTTTGTCAGGTCGCCGATAATCATAACCGCATCGGTATCACTTTTCGTGAATTTCGAAAAAGCGGCATCAAGGATGCCGCCGGTTTCGTTCAGACATTTTTGGTCAGAGCCGCTTCTTAAGTCATATGCACGACCCTCAGACGAAAGTGTTCCTGAAAAATGATGCGTATCGGCGATGAAAGTAAGCTTTGTGCCTTTATTTTTCATCGACTGCCTCCGCTTTTTCCGCTTCTGCCGACGCTTCATTTTCCGCCGCAATCTGTGCACGTCTTTCCATAATTTCCGCCATCATCTTTCTGTGCGATTCGCCGGTGATGTTATAGAAATGCATCGGTATGAGCATCAGAAGATAGCCGACAGCCGGGACAACGGTCGTCATCAGGAACAACGCCTTGTTGGTAGCGGCATTCTGAACAATCGAGCCTTCTTCGTGAGCCCGGTAACCGGTAAGTCCGAGCACCCAAAGACCGATCGACGACGAGAATGTGTTTTCAATCTTACCGGTAAAGGACATGATAGAAAGCATGATACCCTCAACACGGCTTCCGGTTTTCCATTCAATATAGTCAACGGTTTCGGCTTCCATTTCCTTTTGCATGAGGTTTTTAAACTCCATCGGAATAGCGGAAAGGCCGGTGAAAACAACGATAACAATACCGGTAAAGAGCGACACAGCGGTTTCGGCTTCCTTGTTGATAAGACCGGAGTATGTCAGAGCTGCAAACATAAGATTGATAGCTATCGCCGCCAGGCAGCATACCTGATAAAATTTTCTTGAGTCAGCCTTTTTGCCAAGCTTTTCAACGATTTTCGGAACAAGAAGTCCGGCAAGCAGGAAGCCAGGGAATTTTACGATATCAATGAAAATATTATATTTTCTTGTGAACATCAGGTCCGATACAAAGTACGCCGAAACCTGCTCGGGAATCTTACAAAGAACAAAGAAAATATTTCCGAGGAAAAGCATCAGAAGAGGACGGTTCTTGAAAAGAAGTTTGAAGCAGTCCTTGACTGAGGGCGGATCTTCCTTGTGCTCGGCTCTTTCTCTTGTGTTGGCATAGGTAAATCTTGTCAGAACAACAATGCATACAGCCGAAACTATAGCCGACGTCAGATAAGACTGCGCCGTATGGTCTTTAAAGTACGGCAGGAAAGAAGCACCGGCAACAAAAGCCATCGGAAGTGCGCCAAGAATCGAACGCACGATTGAGCTGATGCCGAAAAGCTTTGTTCTTTCGATTCCGCTCGGAGTAATGGAAAACGCCAACGCACCCATCGGAATATCAAAAGCCGTATAGGTAACATCAAGTCCTACAAAAAGAATCGTTGTATAAAGGACGTTCAACCATGCGGGTGCATTGGACGAACCGATGAAAAACAAAACCATAACAAGCGAAACAAACCACGGCGCCCACTTGATATACGGTCTCATCTGACCGTTTTTGGTTCTTGTCTTGTCAACGATAACACCCATAACCGGATCGTTGATTGCATCGAAAATACCGCAGAAGAATCTGATCTTTGACGCAACGCCCATCGGGTCATTTAACTTCTTGAAAAGAACGTTTGTTAAAAAGAAGTTGATGTACTTCGAGCTGGTCATGCTCGTGTTCATGCCCTGAGCGCCTCGTCCCATAGCATAGGAAATGGTTTCTTTCCAGGTAAGTACCGTCTCTTCTCCAACATCTTTTTTGATGATCTTGCTGTTAAGAAATTCATTCACTTTGCCCATAAAAGCTTCCTCACTTGATTTTTGTGATTTTTTTGCCTTTAACAAGATAGACATGTTTGCTGATGTCCATCATTGCCTTGTCATTTTCGGAATCGGTATAAAAATTTTCAATTTCAGCGCCGGGATACTTCTTTTGAAATAGCTTAACCTTATTTTCAAGAAAACAAAGAGACGTAAATTTTCCGGTTTTCCGGTCAACGGAAGACGTGATATAGTTTTTGTAGCCACGCCGTTTGGCAATCTCTTCAAAAATAAAATCCGTCGTTCCGGTGACGAAAACATCATCGTCTTCTCTGATTTCCTCGTAAAACGGCTTCAGCTTTTTCTCGTGCTTATCCCAAAATTTGACCGTATCCTCGTCGAGTGTCCGGATGTTGACGAAATAACCCTCGAGAAACGCCGAGTAAGCTTCGACCGCCTGCTCAACAGTAAACAGATGAAGGCTGTCTTTGAGCCAGATAATCAGAAGCTTCGGTATGTATTTCCAAATTTTTATGTCATGAAAAACATAGTAAAGTATGAAATCCACAAGCGTTTCCCCGTCATAAACGGTATTGTCAAAGTCATAAACGTTCATCTTGACACCCTATTACATTATTAAAGTAATTATACAAAGGTACCAAACGAAAGTCAAGAAAAAGCGACACTTTTCAAGTGTTTTATCGCTTTTCTGACAAGTCGGTAATAAAAATAAGAAGCACCGCCTTTGGTGCTTCTTAGAACATCAAGTTCATTCATTTACTTTCGCTTTAAGCTTCATAAGAACGCCGCCGAGCGCACCGCCGCAAACCGAGCAGGCAATCGCCTCAGCAATGCTGTTTACGCCGGCAAAAAGGAAGAAGAAAATGAACATATTCTGTGCGCCTATGGACGTTGCGACAGATTGAATATATTCTGTTCTTCCGAAGAAAACAATCAGCAAACCGACAAAGCCGATTGTATTGATGAGAGAAGAACACAGGAAAGAGATCAGGGCACTGATATTAGCATGAAGCTTCGTCTTACTGAGGGCCTCAAAAATCCAAGCGCCGAAAAATCCGACGGCAAGTCTCGGAAGCATACAAACAAGGAAAGTAAGTATCGGATTGATTCCAAGAAGCGCCGCTCCGAACGGGCTCATACCGAAACACTGCATAAAGCTTGTCAGACCGAACACTGCGCCTAATAACAGTCCTCCGCTCTTACCTAGCAATAAGCCGCCGACAGCAACCGGTATCGTGAGCAGTGTTATTTCAATAATACCGACTTTGATATAGCCGATACTTGTAAAGGTCATAATGACAATGATGGCAATAAAAATTGCGGCAAGCGTAAGCTTAAAAAGCTTTTTCTGATTTTCTCGATTCATAAAATATACCTCTTTTCAAAAACACCGACAGTCTTCAAACTGCCGGTGTTTTTGAGTTTTTAGTGTCTGTTTCTTCTGCTGTCTCTGCGGCCGTCATGTCTCGGCTTTCTCGGAGCTTCCTCACTGTCGTCTTCAGGTGTAAGTCCCTCGATTTCAATCAGTGCATCACGGCGGGAAAGATTGATTCTGCCCTGATCGTCAATTTCGATTACTTTAACGATCACCTCATCACCAACGTTTACGCAATCCTCAACCTTTTCTACTCTCTTGACGTCAAGCTTGCTGATATGAACAAGACCCTCTTTGCCCGGGGCGATCTCGACAAATGCGCCGAAAGACATCAGTCTTGTAACGACGCCACGGAAAATTGAGCCGATTTCGGGATCCTTGGCGATTGTTTCGATAATCGTAATCGCACGCTTTGCATCGTCAATGTCGATAGCGGAAACAAAGACATTTCCGTCTTCTTCCACGTCAACCTTACAGTTGCACTCGGCGCAGATCTTTTGAATGACCTTACCCTGCTTACCGATAACGTCAGCAATCTTTTCAACATCAATCTTTGTTGTAAGCATCTTCGGCGCATACTTGGAAAGTTCTTCTCTCGGTGCGGGAATACACGGAAGAATAACTTCGTCAATAATCTTGCAGCGTGCAATATAGGTCTTTTCAAGAGCTTCCTTGATGATAGCCGGCGTAAGACCGTGAACCTTAAGATCCATCTGAATAGCGGTGATACCCTTCTTTGTGCCGGCAACCTTGAAGTCCATATCGCCGAAGAAGTCTTCAAGACCCTGAATATCAACCATTGTCATAAAGCGGTCGCCCTCGGTGATAAGTCCGCAGGAGATACCGGCAACAGGAGCCTTGATCGGAACGCCGGCAGCCATAAGAGAAAGCGTGGAGCCGCAGACAGAGGCCTGTGAGGTCGAGCCGTTCGAAGAAAGAACTTCGGAGACAAGACGAATTGTATACGGGAACTCCTCTACCGACGGAATTACGGGTACAAGTGCTCTTTCAGCAAGAGCGCCGTGACCGATTTCACGTCTGCCCGGTCCTCTCGACGGTCTTGTTTCACCGACAGAATAGGACGGGAAGTTATAGTGGTGGATATATCTCTTGTTATCTTCATTATCAAGTCCGTCGAGAAGCTGTGCATCGCTCATTGAACCGAGCGTCGTTACAGTAAGAACCTGCGTCTGACCTCTTGTGAACATACCCGAACCATGTACACGGCTTAACAGGTCAACCTCAGCATTAAGCGGACGCATATCGTCAATGCCTCTGCCGTCAACACGCTTGTTTTCATCAAGCAGCCAGCGGCGAACAACGAACTTCTGAAGTTTATAAAGACACTCATCAATCTTAGCCGGGTCTGTATCCTCATATTCGGCGTCGAATCTCTCGTGTACCTTTTCATAGACGGGCTTGAGTCTGTCATCTCTGATTCTCTTGTCGTCGGTATCAAGAGCAGCTTTGACGTCGTCGATTGCAAATTCCTTGATCGCTTCGAACATAGCAGGATCGGGATCCTGCGACTCAAACGGAATCTTTTCCTTGCCGATTTCAGCCTGAATGCCCTTGATGAACTCAACGATCTGCTGGTTTGCCTTGTGAGCAAACATAATGCCCTCGTACATGGTCTCGTTGTCAACTTCATTTGCACCGGCTTCGATCATGGCAACAAGGTCAGCCGTTGAAGCAACAGTAACCGCCATTTCAGACTTTTCTCTTTCGGCTTCGGTCGGATTGATGACGAACTTGCCGTCAACAAGACCGACACTGACACCGCTGATCGGACCGTCCCAGGGGATATCGGAAATTGAAATAGCAATCGAAACACCGATCATAGCGGTAATTTCGGGAAGGCAGTCCTGATCAACTGACATAACGGTTGCAACAACGCCGACATCATTTCTCATGTCCTTCGGGAAAAGCGGACGAATCGGTCTGTCAATAACACGGGAGCAAAGAGTTGCTTTTTCGCTTGCTCTGCCCTCACGTCTTTGGAACGAGCCGGGAATCTTGCCGACGGAATAAAGCTTTTCTTCAAAGTCAACGGAAAGCGGGAAGAAATCTACGCCTTCTCTGGGCTTTGCGGACATTGTAGCCGTGCAAAGGATTTCCGTCTCGCCGTAGCGGATAAGACAAGAGCCGTTAGCAAGACCCGCCATTTTGCCGGTTTCTACGACAAGGGGTCTGCCTGCAAGTGTGGTTTCAAATTTTCTGAATTCTGAAAACATAAACATATACCTCTCTTTAAAATTTATTATATCCACACGAGGCAGGTTTAGCAATAAATTCAAAGCTCAGTCATAAGCCCTCAATTTAGTGCTAACCCATTTATGTACCCCGTGAAAATATTTTTTCGTAATCGTGCAAAAGGCAGACACGAAAACCATGTCTGCCTTAATAGCAACTTATTTACGAAGACCGAGTCTTGCAACGATGGAACGGTATCTTTCGATATCATTCTTCTGAAGATAAGCAAGAAGGTTTCTTCTGTGACCAACCATCTTTAAAAGACCACGACGGGAATGGTGATCCTTCTTGTTTGTCTTAAGATGCTCAGTGAGAGTGTTGATTCTGTAAGTGAGAATAGCGATCTGTACCTCAGGAGAACCGGTATCGCCCTCATGAGTAGCATATTCTGCGATAATCTTGCTCTTTTCTTCTTTTGTGATCATTGTTTTCACCTCATAATAATATTTCATCAAGCCGGATCCCCAGAAAACGGTCGGTGAAATGTCCTCAGGACTTGATCCGTATTCCGAGCAATCGGCACAATGCTTTAGGAATTATATCATATCGATTAAAAAAAGTAAAGACTTTTGACAAGAAAAATTCAACATTTTTGCTTGAAAACAGATCAGTACATGACCGAATACAAAAGGGTCATGACCTTGTCCATGACAGCTTCAAATTTTGCAATAATCTTCGACAAAAAACTTGCGTTCGAGGCCTCACTACTGTTGAACGTATCTTCATAGCCGGCAAAATCAACTTCAACAATCGTGTTACCGCCGAATTTTTCGGGAATGATGCCGGCGGCTTCAGCATAGTAACTCAGATAATAACCGTCCAACTCTGCTGCGACGCCGTAACTTAAGGGTTGTTCAAAAGTCTTGTTAACATTGATTTTCTTTCCGTTTGTCTTTGTGATTTCACACGATAGCGATGTTAAGCCTTTTCCATAGCCGGTCACATCGTCAGCTAAAGTGCAGTCCTTTACTTCAATCTGCTTATACGGGCAGGGATTGACCGTTACGGCCGTGTATACCGCCGGCGCATCTTCATACTCGAAACGAAGCTTCGTTTTACCGATGGTGCAATAAAACGGTTCATTGTTAAGCGTATAGTCGTCATAATAATAGCCGGAAGTAAGCGAGCTTCCGCTGTATTTGATGCCGAGAGGAGAATTCCTCTTTACGGTATAGGTTTTTGTTGTATTATTGTAATAAGTCACGGTAAACTTTGCCGCGTTCAGTTCGACGTAGTCCGCATTCTTATAAACCGATTTCGGTACCCCGGATACAACCGCAAGCTTTTTTACATATCTATCTATTAGTGAAAGCTTGATCTTGAAGGTTTTTTCAAATGACGGATGTTCGAGTACCTCAAAAAGCCCCTCAATATCCAGGTTCTTTTCTGAGATAAAGTCGGACAACTTGGCGTTGAATACAGAGCATTCGACATAAGCATAAATAGACTTACTGCCTTTTTTGACAGCGTTTTTGTAATCCGCGCCTGAGATATAGGCACACATATAGACAAAGTGGCTACTATCAATTTCTTCCATCATCAAAACAGAATCAGGGTCGATAACAACGGATTTTCCGTTCGAAAGCTTCAGAGCGAAGCTGTAACGTCCGAAATCAGAAATATCGATATCGTCATAAT
Organism: uncultured Clostridia bacterium; assembly: GCA_945863885.1. Lineage (GTDB taxonomy): Bacteria > Bacillota > Clostridia > Oscillospirales > Acutalibacteraceae > UBA6857. The sequence goes on along the minus strand of CAMAZY010000001.1, from coordinate 102,615 downwards.
CGTCATCATCATACTGCATACCGTTATCATCTTTCAGGTAAGCGTCGATTTCAGCCTTACTGACAGGGCGTTTTGCGTGCTTTCCGGTCAGAGAAACCGATTTGACCGTGAACTGAGATGCGCCGTCGGCGGTGAATAGCACAGAGCCGAAGACTGAAAAAATAAGTAATGCAGAAAGAAGTAAAGATAGAAGCTTTTTCATTTTTCTCCTCCTAATATTTAGTAACAATATAATAACACTGTGTTTCTTAGTTGTCAATATAATTAAGAAAATTGTAAGAAAAAGAAAAACTTGAAACTTTCCGTCGTAATATGATAGAATATGACAAAGATTTTTTGCAAAAGAAAGGAAAGGTACGTTTATTATATTTTTGTATTCGTATCAGGAAAAATAAAGATGATTAAAAAGTCTCTTTGCGGTGCTTGGAAGATTTGCGACAGTAAGAATCGATACCGTCTTGACGCCTGTGTACCCGGCTGTAATTATCTTGATCTCATGAATAACGGCATCATAGAGGATCCGTTTTATGGAGTCAACGAAAAGGACGTATATTGGGTTGCGCAAACCGATTGGATCTATTCAAAAAAGTTCACTGTCAGTCAGGAAGAATTGAAGTACGAAAGTATCACGCTTGAATGCAAACGGCTTGATACTATCTGTGACGTCTATCTGAACGATTCCCTTGTCGGAAGCGGCAACAACTGTCATATCGGTTACAGCTTTTCTATAAAGCCTTTTCTCAAAAAAGGAGAAAACGTAATCAGAATTTATTTTCATTCACCTGTCAATTATGTCAGACAAAAATATAAGCAGGAGCGAACCCCTGCCAACAGCAACGGGCAAAACGGTATTTCGCACATCCGAAAACCGCAATGCCATTTCGGCTGGGACTGGGGTCCGGTTTTGCCGCCGAGCGGAATTGATTCGGATATTTACATCGAAATGAGAAACAGCGGTAAAATCACTGACTTCCATGTCCGGCAAAAAAGGAGCGAAGATTCCAGCTTCACCGTTACGGTTGAAGCGGAAGCCGAACTGAAAAAAAGCGAAAAAATCGAAATTGAGCTTTATTCTCCCGACGGTATGCGGATTCATAAAGAACAAAGCTGTAAAAGTGAATATACGATCCATGATCCGCAGCTTTGGTGGACGCACGAATTATCGCCGAAAGAAGAACAGCCGCTCTATACGGTTAACGTAAATCTTTTATCCGGAAACAAAGTGGTTCATTCACTGAGCAAAAAAATCGGGCTGCGTGAGATTGAGCTGAACCGGAAAAATGATGAATACGGTCAGAATTTTCAGTTTATTTTGAACGGGGTTCCTCTCTTCATAAAAGGTGCAAACTATATTCCCGCCGACAGCTTTATTACAAGATTCACAAACGATAAGCTCGAATATTTAATCGACAGCGTTCTATATGCAAACATGAATCTGCTCAGAGTATGGGGCGGCGGATATTATGAAAGCGACGAGTTTTACGATATCTGCGACCGAAAAGGTATCCTTGTATGGCAGGACTTTTGCTTTGCGTGTCAGCCCTACCCTTTCTTTGACGAAGGATTTTTAGAGAACGTAAAAAAAGAGATCGGGTACAATGTCAAAAGGCTTCGCCATCATGCAAGTCTTGCGCTCTGGTGCGGAAACAACGAAATCGAAAGTATGTCGTTAGCGTGGCAGAACCGCCCGAAATACGTGAAATGGACCGAAAAGTTTTTCTATGATATTTTGCCTGACGAGGTTAGAAAATACGACGAGGATACGCCCTTTATTCCGGGAACGCCCTGCGGTGTCGGACACATGAAAGGCTTTGACCGTGATAATGTCGGCGACACCCACCTCTGGGCTGTCTGGCACGGCTTACAGCCGATGAAATATTACCGGAAACGGATGACACGTTTTTGCAGTGAATTTGGCTTCGAAAGCCTTCCGGATATCAAAACAATCAGACAGTATGCAAAGCCTCAGGACTATGATCTTCATTCCGATGTTTTTCAATCCCATCAAAAATGTGCAAGCGGAAACGACAAAATGATTTACTATATTGCTTCCCGTTTCAGATTGCCGAAGAAATTTGAAGATTGGATCTATCTTTCACAGGTCACTCAGCTCGAATGCATCAGCGACGCTACCGAGCATTGGAGACGAAACAAAGGCCGGTGCAACGGCTCGGTATATTGGCAGTTAAATGATTGCTGGGGCGTTTGCTCGTGGTCAGGAATGGACTACTATGGCAACTACAAGGCACTTGCGTATAAAGCAAAAGATTTCAATGCGCCTTTGAGTGTGAGTATTGAGGATACGGACAATAGCATCAATTTTTATATTATAAATGACAAGAAGGAAGATCAAACGGTTGATTTCAAATATGAGATATTTGATTTTACCAAGGGTGTTTTGGAAACATACGAAAACAAAATTAACCTTCTGGCGCTTCAAAACATAAAAGCGGCCGAACTGACGGTTTCAAAACTGAAAGCCGGCTATAACATTTCAAAAATCGGTATCCGAGCCGTACTCACGGTTTCGGGAGCCGTTGTAAACGAAAAAACTTTCTTGTTTAAGCCCGAAAAGCATCTCGTTCTTCCGCAAGTACATATCAGACTTGAAAAATCGGTTGCAGGAGACGAAATACTGATTAACGTTTCTTCCGACAACTATGCAAGACTGGTTCAGCTTCACAGCGATGTCTCTTCGTTGCCCTTTTCGGAGAATTATTTTGATTTGCTTCCGGGTGAAACAAAAACGGTTAGAATGCCGATTGACGGTAAGTTCGGTTCAGAGGAGCAAATTGAAAAAATCACCGTAAGATGCGCTAACCGGATTGAACCGAAAGCCTCAACGCTTTACGATATGAAAGAACGGGTGCGTGTTTTTCTTCAACCGGTTAATTTTGCACAATGGGTATATAACAGAGCCATACCGAAAGATTTAACAATTGAAAAATAATGAAAGCAAAAGAGTCGGACCGGAATCCGACTCTTTCATTATCAGGAATCACTGATATTCTTTAAGGCTTCCAATTCTTTTTTGTCAACCTTGATTTTTGAATCCTTGATAATTTTAACCTGTTTTCTGCTGATCGTAATCGGCGCCGCTTCTGCCTTTTTGTCAAGACTGACTTTCAGCATACCCGTCAGCAGATTAAAATCGACAACAGTCCCCCTGCCTTCAGGCGTTTCAACAATTGCACCGTTTTTCGGCGTAACACGCAAAAGGTGTTCATAAGCATCCTGTTCAAATCGCAGACAGCACATCAGTCGACCGCAGGTTCCGCTGATTTTGACCGGGCTTAACGAAAGACCCTGCTCTTTCGCCATTTTTACGGAAACAGGCGAAAAATCACCGAGAAAAGTCTTACAGCAAAACGGTCTTCCGCATACGCCTAAGCCTCCGATAAGCTTCGATTCGTCTCTTGCGCCGATTTGCCGAAGCTCGATGCGAGTTCTGAAAACCGAAGCGAGATCTTTGACCAGACTTCTGAAATCAACTCTGCCGTCAGCGGTAAAATAAAACATGATCTTATGACGGTCAAAAGAATACTCAACGTCAACAAGCTTCATTTGGAGCTTATGAGCGGCAATTTTCTTCAGACAAATATCAAAAGCGGCTTTTTCCTTTTCTTTGTTTTCCGCAACGATTTTGATATCGTTTTCGGTGGCATGTCTGACAACAGCCTTCAAAGGAGCCGTAATTTCATCGTCCGGCAATTCCCGGTTTGAAAGTGTCACTTCTCCGAATTCCAGTCCTCTTGCTGTTTCGACAATTACCTTGTCGCCTTTATCAAGTATATTTCCGTTTGGGTCAAAATAATACGTTTTTCCCGCATCTTTAAATCTGACGCCGACAATTACAGCCATTTATCTGTCATCCTTTCATTGTTTGAGTTTTATATCGTAAAAAACACTGCATAGCCGTGTAAGCAAAAGGTTTGCGTTGGCCGATGAGTTGAAATGTTCGATCAATTCATTTGTCGCCTGAATATAGTCAAGCAGCTTTTTTTCGGTAAAAGAGCCGCTTAACAGCTTCACAGACTCCGTTTCACCGCTTTTTATTCCGTTCTTATAGGCAAGTGCATCGGCAAAAATCATATAAAGAGCCGAGAGAACATCGGAAAGAAACTGCTTGTCTTTTTGAAAAACAGCCGTCTGACACAAAAAATCAAATTCTGTCTTTTTACAAAGCGAAAAAACGAGTTCATTTGCCAGATCAGAAACCTCGGCAGAAAATTGACAGTCATTGCTCTGTTCTTCGGAACCGATAGAATAATCGGTCGCTCTCGAGATAATCGTTTCAAGCAAAGCAGACTTCGATTTACAGGTCAGAATAAACGTGACATAAGGTGCAGGCTCTTCAAAAACTTTCAGCAGTGCATTTTGCGCCTGCGGATTCATGTCCTGCGCTTCATGAATAATAAAGACGCTTTTATCGCAGTCGTTCGGAACAAGCGTTGCATCATGCCTTAATTGTCTGATTCTGTCTACCTTAATTGCGGCAGAAGAATCGTCCTTGAAAATGTAATGGATATCCGGGTGGCTCATCGTATCCGCTTTTTTACAACCGGAACACATTCCGCACGGCTTGCTATCATCGCAAGTACATACTGTTGCTTTTGCGATTTCCGCTGCCGCTTTCAGTCTTGTTTCGGCGTCGCCGCCTTCCAGAAGCAAAGCATGAGAAAGCCTTCCGCTTTTCACGGCGGATTCAATTTTATCTTTAAATTGTTCGCTTACCGCAAGACCGTCAAACACACTTTATCCTCCGCAAAAAACGAAAATGAAATACAGTAAAACACGATATTTTTTATTATACAACAAACCGCAAAAAATAACAACTGTTTTATCGTGAACTGCTGAAATTATACTGATTCAGGACGGTATCGACATCTTCCGGATACTGCAATTGCGTCGGAGTATCGGGATATTCGTTTCGCTGCCACGTCCATTTGTTTTCAAGCTTAAACCAGTCAATGCTTTCGCTCGGATTGCCTGACAGCGCAGAAATGCAGTTATCTATCCATTTTTTCCATCTTGTTAAATAGAAATCAGCCGTCAGTCCCGACCACTGTTTATTGGAATAATCGGCAAGTCCGCCCTCGTTGGCCGCCGCTCGTGAACCTGCCCATGTTGTGATAAGCGCACGGGCGTTAAATTCAAAAATATGTTTCGTGAACTCGTCAAACCCGTCGGCAAGATTCTTCGCCTGATTGAGCCATGTCCCCAAAAGGAACTCTTTTCTTCTCGAAAGCAGCTCGTCGTTAAATTTAATCATCGAAATAAATTTGTCACTGACTTTCATAAATTCTATCAGGTCTTTATTCTTGCAAGCAGCGATCATTTTTTCTTGATATTCGGCGGCCGTATTGGAGATTACTTGCTTTAACAAATCGACAAGATCAAACATATATCCGTCAAAATCCTTGCATTCGTCGTAGCATCCGGCAAAAAGCGAAACGGCTTTTTCAAATTCGGTTTTATCGTATGCAACAACGTTGTTTCCCCATGTCGAGGCAGACTTGACCTGAAAAGACGGTCTTGCGTTGACAATCGACTCGGGGGCGCCTTCTCCGTTTTCATTCAGTTCCGGGTTATAAACCGTATCGTTTAAAAGCAAAAGCGACTCGTACATTTTTTCACTGCAGCTTCCGTAGCGTCTTTTTGCATAGCCTTTCAGCCATTCGTTCAAATCAATCGGCTCAGGTTTTCCGCTTTGCGACCATGCGGTTTCAAAAAACAGATCGTAGATGATCGGATTGGAAAAAGTGGCTTCCGGGGTGATGCCGATGCCGTTCATATAATCCGCCTGTCCGTATGCGGCGGCAATTTCGTTTGCAATTGTCCTGAGATGTCCGTGCAGCCCCATTCGTCCGCCGAAGTTGTTAAGCATACAGTAAACCCAGGGAGTAGACAGAAATTCCTTTCCGAGATAATTTTTCCATCTCGGTTTTTTTTCAGCATAGAGATCAAGTATGAGGGCGTGCTTTTTGTTCTCTCCGATTCCGTCAAGCAGCTGTTTCGAAGGATTTTCTCCCCAGGATTGAATGATCCAGATTCCCTCGGGATCGGCTTCAAGAATGGAAGCCATGATTTGTCTTCCTACATTTTCAACTTTCATTCTTCCGCTTTTGCCGCCTTCATGGAAAGGATCGGTTGCGTAAAAATGAGACACGTCGCCGAAAACATCTCTCTGGCACCGATAAAACAAACGGGCAAGCTTACTGTATGTTTCACTGTCGGTTTTCAGCATATACGGTCTGTCAAGCGCATTCCATTTTCCCTGCGGAATCACCGATGCATTGGGGAGATACTTTTTGATATCAACCGGAACCATTCCCGAATAGCCTTGCAGTACGGGCTGCATTCCCATTTTGCGCATGAAAAGATGATTCTTTCTTGCAAGTTCGGTATGCTTTTCAAAAAAACCGTCAGGAAGAGGACCACCTACCCCATAAATATTCGCCATATTGAACCACGCATAATAAGCGGGACCGGTAATAAAGGCTTTAATCTCATTCATGTTGTAACCGAGCTCAAGTAAAAATCTTCGGTAAACCTCCTCTATGGCGGTAATATCAAGAACAACATTCACGCCCTGCAAGGCCAGTCTGTCAAGCTCTTTCTGCCACTCGTCCTCCTGCCAGAACGCCATTGTATAAGACAAAGCACAATAATTATAGGAATACCGGACATGAAACGGAGTCTTTCGGCATATGCTTTTTCCGACAGCAGGCAATTTTTCCGGCATAATGATATTGTTTCCCACCTGTGAAAGGTGAACGCCGCAATACTGTTTATAGTAAAAGTTCAGACCTGCGGCAGCATTTACGCCGTTGTTTGCCTGAATCTTGATTTTTCCGTCACAGTCACTGATCGTAAAATACTCACCGCCGTTAACATCAATGTCAAATATAAAGCAATCGCTGTATTCGGTGCCGATTGTCCGTCCGACCAAAGCGTGCAACTCGTCAACCGTGTCTTTCACGGTCAGCAGTCTGTTATACGGACTTTCGGAAAAATCCTTCGGAAAAGCAACCGCAGGTTTTATCAGTTCTTCGTCAAGCTTATTTCCGCACACGGAAACATTTTTCAGACAAATACAATCGGACGATGAAACGTATTTTATATAGATGCGGAGTGCATACGACTTGAAATCACAGTCAAACGAATAGAGACCTTTGCACAAAATCTCGCTGTCCTGTATAAGCTTCTCCTCGAAATTTATACCGTCCGTACTGGAATAAACGGAAAACAGACAATACCCGTCCGTATTGGTTTGCACCGAAACTTTCTTTATCTGATAATAACAGCCGAGCGAGATGTCAATATATCCGGGATAGGATTTACCGACCCACTTCGTTCTCGGTTTTTCATCAAACGCTTTGTAGACATCTTCGTTATTTGTGTTTGAAAAAACCATGTTTTTTTCGATTTTAATTGGATTTGTGCTCATGTAAATCATCTCCGATATAACATTCTTGATGATTTTAATAGAAAAAGTGCAAATAGTCAACAAAAAACGGATAAAATCTATTTCTTTCTTCAAGATGTCCGTCTTTTTGATTGGAAATTCGAATTATTTTCAAAAAAATTTCAACTTTTCCGTTAAAACCTGTATTTGGTACTTGATATTTTCATAATTTATGATAAAATGAACTAAATCGATTTAAGGAGGTTATGACGATGGCATACGTAATTAGCGGCGATTGCATTTCCTGCGGTTCCTGCGCAGACGGCTGCCCTGTCGGCGCAATCAGCGAAGGCGACGGTCAGTACGTTATTGATGCTGATTCCTGCATCGAATGCGGCGCTTGTGCAGACGGTTGCCCCGTAAGTGCAATCAGCGAGGGCTAATCGGCATAAATTAACAGGGTTGCCATGGCGACCCTGTTATTCTTTTTTTTGTTTGCTATGCGATTTTTCGCATGGCTTTTTTGTTTTTATTTTTCCTGAGCCCATTACTGCTCCGCCTGCTCAACTTGCCGCCTGCATTTTTATGGTCTGTATTTCTTCCATCATGTCGGCGGCAAAAACTGCATAGCCTTTTTTCGGATCATTTACAAAAACGTGAGTTACCGCCCCGACGAGCATTCCGTTTTGAATAATCGGACTTCCGCTCATACCCTGCACAATGCCGCCGGTTTTGTTTAAAAGAGTTTTATCACAAATTTCGATAATCATATTTCTATGATGGCTGTCATTTTTGTTGATTTTTATAATATTGATTTCAAATTTCTGAGGTCCGTTCTCATCTACAGTTGAAATGATTTCGGCCTTTCCTGTTTTAACTTCACTTTCAAGTGCCACCGGAGTAAGTTTTCCTTCCGTTTTTCCCGATAAAAAGCTTCCGTATACACCTAAAGTGTTATTTTCGATCAAAATTCCCGTTGTATCAGAGGTAAATGTTCCGCAAAGCTCACCCGCCTGCCCCGATTTGCCCTTGTAGCATCCGCAGATGGAAGCTTTGACGGTGTCTCCGTACGCCATCGGTAAAATGTCTCCCGTATCCGTATCACAGACGGCATGACCGAGCCCTGCAAACATTCCGGTTTCCTTATCATAAAATGTCAGGGTGCCGATTCCGGCCGCACTGTCTTTTATCCACAAACCGGCTCTGTACTTTTGCTCAGCGACTGAATACGCCGGAACTAAGGTAACCGTCATGTCATTGTTATTTCTTCGTATGACGATCATTACCGGATTTCCTCCCGCACTACTCAGTTTTTCCGACACACTTTCACAGCTGCTGACCTTCTCTCCGTTTATTGAAATGATTCGGTCGCCTTTTTTGATACCGACCGCCTGTGCCGGATTGATTTTGCCGTCTGCTGTTTCAATTTCCTGCGTTCCGACAATCAAAACCCCATCGGTATATATCCTGAGTCCGAATATAGAACCCGAAACCACCGCATACTGTCTTTTGCCGACAGTCACGGTTGAATTTTTAATCGGTATGGCATTAAAAAGACTGATTTTAACAGTGTAACTGCCACTGTTATTGGATTCTCTTTTTAATACGTTCTCATTTTCATATCTTACCGTGAACAGCCCGTTTACGCTTATTTCTTCATTTGTCAGTTGGTGAAGCTCATCGGGCACTGAATAAAATCCGTATACCATCAGAATAAGCAACGAAGTAACGATAAACAAGCTTATGATTCTAAAAGCTTTTAAAAATTTCATTTTTGTTTTCACCTCCGATGCGATTTTTGAATCGCAATTATAATTTAGGCAAAACCAAAACGATTATTATCGGTAAAATGAGCCGAAAATAACAGCCGCCGTGAAATAAACACGTCGGCTGAAATGTAAAATTTTGTTTGAAAATCAATCATGACCGTTGAGTAAATTCATAACCATTCCGGCGGCACGCTCGGTTGCATGACCGTCACACGCTCCAAGCTCCTTCTCTTTGAAGCTTTGCATCGCCTGTGAGTTATAGTCAATGTGAGTATTTCTTACAGCATCGAGAAGCCTTTCACTGTCGTATATGATTTCACCCGGTAAATCCCTTTCATAATCAAGATAGAAATCTCTTTCATACGTTTCATAGTCGGGACAGTAAAAAACCAAAGGACGGTTCAGAAGAGCGGCATCGAATATAATGGATGAATAGTCCGTTATCACGACATCCGCAACGCTTAAAAGCTCGGTCGTCGATTCAAACGTATAATCTTTCACCCGGGAATAAATATGAGTGCTGAAGAATTCTTTTTTCATCACAGGATGACGGCCGACGATAAATACTTCATCGTCATCAAGTTCATCATTCAGCTTTGCCCAATCGATGCACGGATCAAAATCAACAACCGAACCGTACATTTCACGGAACGTAGGAAGATAAACATACACTTTTTTATTTTTTAAAAGCGGATGCTTCGTCGTGATCAGGTCTTTTTGATTTCTGATATTCTCACTGTCAAGAAGACCGTCGGTACGCGGTGACCCGACCGGTTGAACAAGATCGATATCAATACCGAATGCGTGTGCATAAAACTGACGAACGTATTCGGAAGATACACAGACAACATCATATTGCGAGTGGGTATTATACTCCTCAATTCTTGTAAGCTTTGAGGGCGCATCAAGTCCGAACCGCTTGAATGCGCCGCAGGCGTGCCACAGCTGAACAAGTTTTTGCTCCGGTCTGAGTCTGATATTGCGAAGATATTTAAAATAGTCATCGGTAACCAAGACCTTGCTTGTCAGCATATAGTATTTGACCTTCAGGATATCTTTCAGCGAATGCGGAAGCATTTTGGCAAAAACGACCTTTTTGCAGTCACACGCCTTATAAACAGAATCAATGTTTTCAAGAAGCGTACCGTTACTTCGTATCGTATAAAAGAACACTCGTTTTCTGATACGCATTTTGCTGAAGAAGAAAACCAGAATGCGGCCGATAAGGTTGACTGCAAGCCGCTTTATCCGCTTGGCGGCTTCAACAACTTTTTGTTTTTCTTTCTTTAAGGTCACCGCCGAAAAATAAATTGACTTATACTTGCGGTAAATGACTTTACAGTCAGACGGCAGACAGTCCTGTTCATCTTTCAGCAGCTTGAGTGCTTCTTCCTCTGTATAGGGAAGATAAGCGCCCCGATGATAAAGCTTTTTAAACTTGGAATGCTCATAAAGCTTATACATATCACGGACCGGATTATCCGAAAACGAAAAATGAATGCCGTTGAGGTGATCCGCCCTAAAGACCTTATTGCAAAAGAACAAATCAAGCGCAAACATATTGTCGCCCGGCTCAACTCTCGTCGTGTCCATACTGGAATAAAAGCTGAGATCCGAAAAAGAGTATTCGCTTGTTTTCTGACCGTCAAATTTTGTCAGCGGCGATGTGGTAAAGCCGTATTTTTCACCGCTTTGATGGGCTGTATAATGTCTCATCAATATTTTCGGATTCAATCTTGCAAATCCGTCCTGGTACATAATGTATTTCGTACGGCAGACAGATAAAGCCGCATCTTTAAAATCCGCAAGCGACTGCGCCTCAATAAACCGGACATTCGGGAAAGATGCCCATTCTTTCGGAAAAATGTCCCGAAGTCTGCTGTCAACCAAAAGCTCAAAGCAAGGCATCGTCTGTTCAAAGATGGAAGAAACCTGAATCCTGAGTCTCTTTTCATGAAGATGACCTCTTTTTTCGCTCTTTCCGATACAGACGGTAACTCTCGGCTTTTCGGCCATTTCCGCCTTATTATCGATTAGACGTCCGTCGTAAAAAATATCCTTGTTCATCGAATGAAGACGCTTGCGTCCTCCTCCGGAAAGCTTTGAAATCAACTGATTGAGGATATCGACATACCGCTTGATTTCACCGTCCTCCAATGACCAGAAATGCCGGTAATAGCTATAAAGAAGGACGGTTATTTCTTTGAGTATCAGTTCATCAATATAGCAGACGGAAACCTTCTTCAGTTCCTTTCGGTCAAAGTCCGAAACACAGCTTTCCAAAGATTTGTTGAAGGCCTCATGCGCACGTTCAAGAATAAACTCATAAGCATCAAGATAGTGCTCAATCGGAAATTCTGCCACACCGCTGTTTATGACGGGAATCACATAACTTGCCGCTCCCTTAGACGAGCAGACAATGACATTACTTTCGAAGGCGAACGGCAGCGTAAACGCCGCTTCTCTTGCCTTGCCGAAAGCGCTGAATTCTAACCCGAGCTGTTTGATTTTTTCTCTCTTGAAAAGCTTATTGGTCACTGACGGATTCCATATCAAATCGGTATCGAATTTGTCGGTTTTCTTGCGGCCTGACAAGATGCCGCTGCTTTTGAAGATATGCTTTCCGTAAATATCAGAGCTTGCCATCGGTGCGACGCAAAGATCGGCGTCTTCCTTTTCCGCCTTGCTGTACATATCCTCCAATAAATCTTTTGTGAAAATGACGCTGGCGTCACCGAAAGCGATATATTTTCCTTTGGCGATTGAAATGCCATAATTCCTTGCAAGTGAAAAGCTGTACTTATCAATGTGATGATAATGAAACCGCTTATCCGAGCAGTAGCTTTTCATAATCTCAGCGGAAGAATCCGTTGAATCCGCATCGATCATAAGAACCTCAATTTGCTTAAGGGTCTGGTTCTTCATGGAATCAAGGGCTGTTTTGAGATTTTTTTCATCGTTATGGACCGATATAATTATTGAAACTTTTACTGACAAAAGATCTCAACCTTTCTGATAAATCACTGCTCGTCAACAGACGGAGAAACTAAGGTCAAAGCATCAAGAAACTGGCTGTCTGATGCAAGCTGCTTTGTCTTTGTCTTCAGTTCAGACTCCAGATCCGGAGTAAGACCGACGGAATTGAAGCTTTCGCTCCGATACGGTTTCACTTCACCTACCGCAAGCAAAACAGCGCTTCCGTCAGAAAGACGAAAAACATCCCGCTTTAAACCGATTCCCTTTGTTGTATTGCCGACAAGCTCGGCCTTGCCGAAGTCTCTCATATTACAGGCAAACAGTTCGGCAGCCGCCGCCGTGTTGGCATTGATCAGAACGGCCGTCGGAAGACTGACCTCACCTGCCTCGGTGGTATATTGCGCAACGATTTTTCCGTCCGAATTGACAACAGCCGCAGCCGGTGAAGACGTATCGTTGATCGGAACGAAAATATCAAGAACCTGCATACATACGTCAAAATTGGTGCTTGCATTGTTCCGGACATCAATGACGATCGCTTTTAGCCCGGACGAAACTATTTTATCAACCGCAGCTTGTACCTGCTCAACAGTCGAAGAATAAAAGTCGGATATTTTTATGTAACCGACATTACCGTAAACTTTCGAAGAAACCGATTTGGCTTCATAGCCTTTTACAATGTTTACGGTTGTATCTTTTTTGTCTCGTCTGTATGTAATATTGACGCTTGTAAGCTTATCGCCGGAAAGCTTCGCTTCCATATCATTATAGTTGTTTGCATCGATCATTATTCCGTCGAAGGCAACAATCACATCGCCGACAGCAAGTCCTGCGCTTTGAGCCGGAGAATCATCGTAGACATCGGTAACCTCGATATATCCTTTTTTGTTCTTTTGATATTCGATACCGATACCGGACATCTCGCCTTGTGTCTGTGCAACATAATCAGTGTATTCGTCCGCCGACAGAAAACGGGAATAGTTATCGCCGAGTCCGTCGATATAGCCGTGCGCAAAAGCAAGCTCAAAGCTGTCTTCGTCTTTTTTTCCGTAATAGTTGTTGTTGATTATTTTGTCAAGCTCATCAATAACCTTATATTTTTCAATTTTTTCCGGCAAGCCTCCGAGAACAGTATTGTATCTGTCGCTGACAACAGAGACGGTAACGGCACAAGAAACCGTTATCGCGATACAAATCAGTCCGATTGCAATTCCCAAAGGAATTTTCTTACTCATACTGCCGCTCCTTTCGATTCCATGAAGAGATTTTATAAAGCACAATCAGAGGGGCAGACACTCTACCCCTCGATAAAAATTTACGGTTTTTTGACATAATTGAGCGGGTTCTGTTTCGCTCCGTTATATCGGACTTCAAAATGAAGATGCGGACCCGTTGAGTTACCTGTCGATCCGACATTGGCGATATGCTGACCCTTGGATACGCTCTGACCGGTAGTAACACTCAGGCTTGAGCAGTGTCCGTACAAAGTAACAAAACCGTCGCCGTGATCAATAATAACATAATTTCCGTAACCGGTATTACCCCATTTTGCGGTAATGACTGTTCCTGCACGGGATGCATAAACCGGCTTTCCGTAGATTCCGCCGCCTGTAATATCCGTTCCGCCGTGGAAACCCCAGCCGGAAATATTTGGATTTCTATAACCGTAGCCGCTGCTGATATAGCACGATGCTCCACCCAGCGGCCATGCCCATGAAGCATTAGAGGCATACGAGCCACCGGAAGCGGCAGGTGTACCCGATGAAGTGCCGCCGGAGCCCGCCGGACTCGAAGGATCGTTGTTTGACGCCGGAAGGGTGCCGGATTGCGTAGTGGCCGGCTTCGTTGTTGCCTGGTACGCCTTGATAATACGGTCTATTTCGGCATCAGCCGCTTCACGCTCAGCCTGAAGCGTTTTGATATAGTTTTCGTAAACGGCGCTGTTCTTATCCAGGTCAGAAATATACTTTTCAACCGTTGCGTAACTGTTTTCGAGCTGTTTCACTGTTGAAGCGTGTTCCTTCTGCTTTGTAACAAGCTCTTTTTTCTTCGCTACGGATTCATCTTTTTGTTCCTGAACCTCATTTGATTTTTCAGTAAGCTCACTCTGCTTTGTCTCAAGCGTTGCCTTTGATTCCTTGAGCTTAGTCACAGTATCCTTGAATTCATTGATGACCCGTTTGTCGTCCTCGCTCATCCGCTTCATCATCTCAAGACTTGTCAAAAAGCCTGAAAGACTGTCAGCTCCCATAAGAATCTTCAGTGTTGATTCATTGCCGTTTATATAAGCGGCTCGAAGCTTTGCAGCAAGCAAATCTTTTGACGAATCGATCTTATTGTTGGTTTCATCGATGGCTTCGCTGGCAACCTGAATTTCGTCTTTGATAACCGCTATCTCATTCTTGAGTTGTTTGATCTTATTATTGCAGGTCTCTATTTCCTCATCGATCGAGCTGATCTGCGTTTCAAGAGCCGTTACTTTGTCTTCAACGGTTGAAATCTGATCCTCAAGCGTATCGAGATATTCTTGTTGAGACTCTTTCTTATCCTTCAATGAATTAAGAATACCCTTGTTCTTGGAAATCTGATCGTCAAGATCGTCAATTTTATCTTCAAGTTCCTGCTTGGTTGCGGCACTTACGGTATATTCCGGCAAAATAAACGATATGGTAGCAAAAACAAAAGTGAAGCATAGGAAAAACGCAATTACTTTTTTCATTGTCATAACCTCCTGTCTGCCTTTTAATTAAACGATCGAGCTTGCCTCGCTGCCCTCTTTTTTCAGATATTTCCTGATCGAAACAACGCTTCCGAAAGAGCCAAGCAAGGCACCGGCAAGAATATATCCGACAATCAGTATCGGAAGTATATCGGAAACCGAAATCGTCGTGCTTCCGAACAGTCCGAACAGAGAACTTAAAGCGTCACCCTCGGTAAGCTGAAAAACATATGTCAGCGCAAGCGCTATCACACCGGAAATAAGGCCGATAATAATCCCTTCAATCATGAATGGCCAACAAATAAACACATTCGTCGCACCGACAGATTTCATAACCTGTATATCGATTTTTCTTGATACCATAGTAATCCTAATGGTGTTGGCGATAATAAACAGAGACACCACAATCAGAACCGCAACAATAACAAGACAAATCGCAGTGATTGATTTTTGAAGAGTGGAAATCTGATTGACAATTTCCTGACTTTCACGAACCGTATCGATATTATCAACATTCTTGATCGCTTCAAGTGTCGTATTGAAATCTTCGATATTACTTACGGTTATCCGGTATGAATGCGGAAGCGGATTTTCAATGACACCGTTAAGCATTTCCTTGTTCAGCCCGAACTCTTTCATTTGTTCTTCATATCCGGCTTCTTTTGAAACAAATTCGACATTCGTCACATTTGGAATCGCCTTAAGATCAGTGTTGATTTTGTTAAGAGCGGCATCATCGATTCCGTCCTTGACAAAAGCAACGACAACGTTCTGCTTTTCAACATCTTTAACAAGCGTTTTAATATTGAAAAGCAAAAGGAACGAAACGCCGATAAGCAAAAGACAGACCGTAAGAACGCTGATAGAGGAAAGGGACATGCTTCTGTTTGAAACAAGATTCTTAAACCCCATTTTCGTCAGATAAGAAGTGTTCAGTCCGCCGGAGGATTTTCTTCGATTCTTCTTTTTCTTCTTAGCCATCTTTTTCCCCCTCCTTTTCCACGATTTCTTCCGTTTCGGCCGGGACAGAAGGAACGGACACATCTGCCAAGTCGGGATTATAGACATTTTTCGGACCGACATCCGAAACGATTTTTCCGTTTTCGATCGTCACAATTCTGTGGTCGAACTGATGAACAAGTTCAAGGTCATGCGTGACAACTACAACGGTTGCACCCAAAGAGTTGATTTTATCGAAAAGGCTCATAATTTCGTTTGAAAGAACCGGATCAAGATTGCCCGTCGGCTCATCGGCAATAATAACACCCGGATTATTGACAAGTGCTCTTGCGATGGCGACACGCTGTTTTTCACCGGTCGAAAGCTGATTCGGGAAACAGTTGGACTTTTTCGAAAGGTCAACAAGCTTCAGAACGTAGCGGACACGTTTTGTTATCTTTCTTTCGCCCATTCCGATAACACGAAGAGCGAAGGCAACATTGTCGTAAACCGTCATCTTCGGTATAAGCCGGAAATCCTGGAAAACGATTCCGAGCATTCTGCGTAAATACGGAAGCTCACGGTTTTTGATACCGTTGAGATTGTAGGTTCCGACACGAACAATACCGGAGTCAACCTTTTCCTGACCCATAATTACGTTCAGGAAAGAGCTTTTTCCGGCACCGGAAGCACCTACGATAAAAACAAACTCACCGTCATCGATTCTGATATTGAAATTATCAAGCGCAACAACATCGTTTGTCTTATATTTCATCGTTACATTTTTAAATTCAATCATATTTTTACCTACTTCAAAGTCGTAGCCGATTAATATTTAACCGGCTTTGCATCTAAGTATTTTTTGACCATAAGAGCAACTTTGAAAACGATGGCATCATCGAATTCACGAAGGTCCAATCCGGTCAATTTTTTAATTTTTTCAAGTCTGTAAACAAGGGTGTTTCTGTGGACAAAAAGCTTTCTTGAGGTTTCGGAAACATTCAGATTGTTTTCGAAAAACTTTTGGATCGTAAACAAAGTCTCGTGATCCAAACCGACAATGGAGCCTTTTTTGAAAATTTCCTTGAGGAAGGTTTCACAAAGAGTTGTCGGAAGCTGATAAATCAGTCTTGCAATACCGAGATTTTCATAGGTTACAATCGTCTTTTCGGTGTCAAATACTTTTCCGACTTCAAGAGCAATCTGCGACTCTTTGAATGAGCGGGGAAGATCCTTGACGCCGGCAACGATTGTGCCGATACCGATGAGGCTGTTGACAAAATACTCGGTATGGAGGGTGTCAACAATGGATCTTGCAAGCTTTTCAAGATCCTTGATATCGGTACCGGGGCGCACTTCTTTTACGAGAGTGATATCTGTTTCGTTGATGTTGATCACATGATCTTTCGTTTTATCGGGAAACAGGTGCTGAATGGCTTCACTGACGGACACGTCGGTTCTTTCCAGCGTTCTGATAAGAAGGACGCAGCGGGAAACCTCGTTATTGATTCCGAGCTCACGGGTTTTTAGGTAAATGTCACCCTGAAGAATATTGTCAAGCATAACATTCTTGATGAAGTTGCTTCTGTCGTACTTTTCATCATAGTACTGCTTGATATTGTTAAGAGCAACACCGATAAGCTTCGAAAAGCTGGCGGCGTTTTCGTCATCTCCATCAACAAAAACGGCAGCCTCGGGGTGCATCTGGACTCCGATAGCAAGAAAAGTCTTTCCGTCAATGGCTTTCGGCTCGGACGACGACAAAACCGTCTTGATATCGGGCATGCCCGTCTCGCCTATCCGGCCGAGATCACTGCAGCATATAATTGTTCCGGTGCTGTCAACAACGCCGATCGTGCGGTCAATTGCGTCCTTCATCTGATGAATAATACCCTGAAACAGTCTGTTAGACATGATTTGATGTCCCCCTAACTCATTACAAATTAAATTTTGGTGTTTTTATACATTTTGACTATCGTCACTTTTACCATTGTACACAAACTATCGGCATTTTGCAATATAAAACGGTAAAAAATTTAGATAATTTTTCGAAAAACCTTAATTTTCTTTGATTGTTTTTGATACATACGGCATTTTTTCAAAAAAAAACAGAAAATTTTCGTGAAAAATTACATTGTATAAATTCACCATAAAGCAATGAATATCCAGGGTGAAATGGCTGATTTATTACAATCCGGAACTATTTTTAGCAAAACTGCCAAAGCATTTCAAATGAGAAATCCGTAATTGAGTGTCTAAAACTTATCACGGATACCTAAAAAAAACTTAAACAACCGTTATACCGGCCGAACCGGACGCACTCGCATAACCAAAACTTTCTGTATGAAAGAAGTAAAACATTTCTTACAATTTTATAAAAGTTAAGTAAAAGAAACGTTGCGAGGTTGAAAAATATTCCTTCTGATGATATAATCGCATAAGCAGCTTGTAGGACTGCCGTTATTTTTTTGCTTCTTCAAAAACAAGAATCCCACTTCGCATGAAGTCAGCAAATGCATCAACACCCTGATTTTACGGGAAAGGAGAATTTCCGCAGCTATGGAAAAGAAATTCGTAACCTCTTTTGAAAGAGTTATTCTTTCACTTTTAAGCGGCTGGCTGATCACTCAATACTTTGTTCTTATTTTTTATTCGGATTCGGGAATTTCAGTTGACTTTACCGAAACAGTCAATCTGTTGGTTTTTGCAACATTTGTTCTGATGCTTTCCATACCGATTTTTATTGCAGACGCAAAAATGAGCAATAAAAATGTCAGTGCTCATTCTTTTGCGATTTCTCTTCTTGCCTTTACGGCGGCTTTGCTTCTGAAGTGTAACGATATGTATGTATATATTTTCATGATGCTGCTTTTAGCGGTTACGCTCTCCTGCTATTATAAGAAGTATAAGCCTCATTTTCTTCATAAGCAGCTCAGTGACAAGGCAGGCATAGTCATAATTGCTTGTGTCGTTGGTTTTACCTGCATAACCACGTTGCTGATGGGACTTTTCCGATACCTGACCTATTCGACTCCGGGTTACGACTTCGGAATTTTCTGTAACATGTTTCACAGTATGAAAATCGACTTTTCCATGAATACAACTTGCGAACGGGATAAGCTTCTCTCTCATCTGGCAGTTCACATTTCTCCGATATACTATCTGATTCTTCCGATTTATTATATTTTCCCGTCGCCCGTAACACTGAACGTCATTCAGCCCATCATCATTTTCAGCGGTGTGATTCCGCTTTATCTTCTCACCAAAAAGCTCGCACTCACCAAAAATGCCTCTGTTTTTTTGTGTACGGCGTTTGCGGTGTACGCCCCCTTGGCCACCGGTTGTTTTTACGATCTTCATGAAAACTGCTTTATGGTTCCGCTTTTGTTATGGATGTTTTACTTCTTTGAATGCTCCAAAACAGTACCGATGTTTCTATTTGCCGTCCTGACGCTTACCGTAAAAGAAGACGCTTTTATTTATGTGATGATATTTGCGCTGTATCTGATCGTCGCAAAGAAAAAGTTCATAAAAGGCGGCGGTATGATTCTGATGAGTGCAGCTTATTTCCTCATGTGCTGTCTGATACTCACTCATTTCGGTGAAGGCGTTATGGAATCAAGATATGCCAATCTTCAGACCGGAGGCGGTCTTATTGAAGCCGCAAAAACCATTCTGGTGAATACCGGATTTGCCGTCGGAGAAATCTTTAAAGCCAAAGAAGACACAGCGGAAAAATTCTTTTATGTCGCCCAGATGCTGTTTCCGTTAGCTTTGATTCCGTTCAAAAACAAAAACTTTGCAAGATATATTCTGATTATTCCGATATTTGTTAACCTACTTACACAATATAAGTATCAGTACAACATCGGTTATCAATATTCCTTTTCAATCGCCGCTTTTCTTTTTTACCTTTCGGCTCTCAATCTTTCGGAAACGAAGCCGAAAAAGCAAAACAAGCTGACCTTTGCGGCCGCAATTGCGGGCACGATGCTTTTCATTATGATGGTTATCCCGAAAAGCGTCAACTATATTTCGAAGTATAACGCCAACAAAAATGATTACCGGCAGATAAATCAGGCACTTGAAATCATTCCCGATGAAGCGTCGGTAACCGCCTCGACTTATTTGGTTCCCAAGCTTGCGCAAAGAGCGGTTATTTACGAAGATGAATACCACGATGAACCGACGACCGAATACTTTGTTTTAGATATCAGAAACAAGGAGAAGTCCGAGCCGAGAAAGAAAAAATATATCGACGCCGGATATGAACTGATATTTACCGTCGAAAACAATCTTGAAATTTATCAGAACAAAACAACAGTTGATGAATCTGCGATAAACGCGGACAAGTAAGGAGGCTTCTTATGAAAAACGAAAAAATATGTAAAGGGGTAAACCTTTTCAGTCACAAAACAGACAAGTTTAAAACGGCGGTGATCTCGCTGACGGTTTCTGCTCCGCTTGACAGCAACGCCGGTATGAATGCACTGATTATAAGGCTTCTTGCAAGAACCAACAAGAAGTATCCGACGATGCTTGAAATGAACCGATATCTTGCATCTCTTTACGGTGCATCCATCAGTCCGATCATCAAAAAAAGCGGTGATATTCAGCTTTTAACGCTTTGCCTTAATGTGATTGACGACCGGTTCACTCTTGACGGGGAAAGCGTCAGCAAGGCGGGCATTGAGCTTCTTTGCTCCTGCCTTTTTGAACCGGATGTAACTCTCAGCGGCTTTGACGAGGAGAACGTTGAAAGAGAAAAACGGCTTCTGATTGAAAAAATTGAAAGTGACAGGGACGACAAGCGTGTCTATTCGCTCAATCAGATGCTTCATAATATGTGTGACGGCGAAGCTTACGGTCTTAACGAGTACGGCGAAATTGACGAGATTAAAAAAATTACGCCAAAGCAGCTTTTTGAACAATGGAAAACGCTGATTTTAACCTGTCCGGTAACCGTCAGCATCGTCGGCTCCTCCGCCGATACGGCAAAATCGGTTATTAAGCCGTATTTCGAACGCTTCGAAAAACAGGAGCTTTGCGAACTTCGGACGGAGTTTATTACGCACGCCGACGAGGTCAGAACCGTCGTTGAGAAACAGCCGGTAAAACAAGGCAAGCTTGTTATCGGCCTTCGTGCCGGCATGACGTATGATATGGATAATTTTGCCGCCATCAGGCTTATGACCGCTATTTTCGGCGGCGGTACGTTCTCCAAGCTTTTCTCCAATGTACGGGAAAAAATGAGCCTTTGCTATTACTGCACGGCAAGACTTGTCAGCTCCAAGGGAATCATCACAATCGAAAGCGGCGTTGAAACTGAGAATATGGAAAAAGCACTTTCGGCTATCCGGAACGAGCTTGAGGACATGAGAAAAGGCAATTTCTCCGACGAGGTCATTGAAAGCGCCAAGCTTTCTCTTTGCGACAGCTTGAACTCGGTCGGCGACAGCAACAGCTCGATTTTATCCTGGTTCTTATCAAGTATTACGAACGGAGAATTCAAAACACCGCAGGAAATTGCCGGAATGATAAAAAATGTCAGCCGTGAGGAAATCATACTCGCCGCCAATATGGTGACGGAGGATACGGTGTTTATGCTTGAATCTGAAAAGGAGGTGGAATGATGATGGAAAAGAAAACGATACGAAACGAGCTTCTGAATGAAGAATACTACGAAATCAATCACAAAAGCGGGCTGAAAATTTTCATCATGGAAAAGCCCGACTATACGGGCTCATTTGCCATGTTCGGCACGAAATACGGTTCTGTCGATACCTGCTTCCGGTTAAAAGGCGAAAAGGAATACACAAAAGTTCCCGAGGGCATCGCCCATTTTCTTGAACACAAGCTTTTCGAAAGCGAAGACCTTGACGCTTTCCAGCGGTTCGAAAAAACCGGAGCCAATGCGAACGCTTTTACCTCGTTTGACAAAACCTGTTATATTTTTCAGTGCTCGGACAATCTGAATGAATCGTTAGAGATTCTCCTTGATTTTGTCAAGCACCCCTACTTCACCGAAGCAACCGTCCAAAAAGAACAGGGCATCATCGGACAGGAGATTAAAATGTATCAGGATTCCCCCGACTGGCAGGTACTTTTCAATCTTCTCCGGGGGCTTTACGTCAACAATCCCGTTCGGATTGATATTGCCGGAACGGTCGAATCCATTGCGCAGATAAACGCCGATTTACTTTACAGCTGCTACAACACGTTTTATAACTTAAGCAACATGGCACTTGCCGTTGTCGGAAACGTTACGGTAAATCAGGTTTTAGCAATCGCCGACAAGGTGCTTACAGCCGAAGATCCGGTCGAATTCGAACAGATTATACCGGACGAGCCGGAAAAAGCCGCAAACGATTATATTGAAGAAACCATGACGGTCGATATTCCGAAGTTTGCGCTTGGCTTTAAGGAAACAATTAAAACGCCTGTCCGTTCGGCGAAAGAAATTGTATGCATGAATATTGCGCTTGATATCATCGCCGGAAAGACCTCCCCTCTTTACAACAGCCTGATTGCAAACGGACTGATTAACCCGACCTTCGGGAGTGAATATTTCATCGGCCGAGGCTTTGCAAGTCCGATGTTCTCCGGCGAAAGCAAGCAGCCCGAAAAAGTAAAAGACGCTATCTTGAAGAGCATCGGATTTTTCAAGCAAAACGGTGTCAGCGACGACGATTTCTCCGTATCAAGAAAGCGTCTTTACGGTCTTGCTCTTCGCTCGTTCAACGATGTTGAGGACATAGCGGGAAATATCGTTGACAGCTACTTTAACGGCAGCGATTTGTTTGAAGAAATCGAAAGCTATAAAGCCGTCACCAAGGAAGACATCGAAGAAACAATCAGAACGCATTTTGATGCCGATAAGATGTGCTTATCCGTTATTAAATAAAAGGGATTGATAAACTATGGGAAAACAGCTTGTACTTGCCGAAAAGCCGTCGGTTGCCCGTGATATTGCCCGGGTTATCGGCGCAAACCGCAAGGGAAACGGCTTTATTGAAGGCGACCGATACGTTGTCACATGGGCGCTCGGTCACCTTGTCACCCTCGCCGACCCCGATCTTTACGACGACAAATATAAGGCGTGGCGGCTTGAGGATCTGCCGATGCTGCCCGAAAAAATGAAGCTTGTTGTGATCAAACAAACGGCGAAGCAGTATAAAACCGTGTCCGCCCTGATGGCACGAAAGGATATTGATTCACTCGTTATCGCAACGGACGCCGGCCGTGAGGGTGAGCTTGTTGCCCGGTGGATCATGATGAAAGCGCACTTTAAAAAACCGGCGTTCCGGCTTTGGATTTCCTCTCAGACGGACAAGGCGATCAAAGAGGGCTTTGCTTCTTTGAAGCCGGCGAAGCAGTACGACAACCTTTACTATTCGGCGCAGGCAAGAGCCGAGGCAGACTGGCTGGTCGGACTGAACGTCACAAGAGCGCTGACCTGCAAACACAACGCTCAGCTTTCCGCCGGACGGGTGCAAACCCCGACACTTGCGATGATTGTGGAACGGGAAGAAGAAATTCTCAAGTTCAAGCCGAGCGACTACTTTACGCTTCAGGCGGTTTTTAAGGACTTTACGGCCACTTTCCGGGACAAAAACGGCAACACACGGTTTTCAAACCGGGAATATGTTGAGAAAATCGTAAAATCGCTTACCGGACTGCAAGCGGTTGTTGCTTCAGTTGAGCGGACAGCAAAGAAGCAGAATCCGCCCGCCGCCTACGACCTTACCGAGCTTCAAAGAGACGCTAACAAGCTGTACGGCTATTCGGCGAAGCAGACGCTTTCGTATATGCAAAGCCTTTACGAGATGCACAAGGTGCTGACCTACCCGAGAACGGATTCACGGTACATCACAAAAGATGTCGCCGCAACAATTCCCGAACGGCTCAAGAGCGTAGCAATAGGAGCGTATCAGAAAACGGCGATGTCACTTTTCAGAAAGCCGATTAACACCAAATACATCGTAAACGATGCCAAGGTAACGGATCACCATGCGATTATTCCGACCGAGCAAAGCGCAAATTTTGCAAAGTTCACCCACGAGGAACGGAATATCTACGACCTTGTTGTCAAGCGGTTTCTTGCCGTACTGAGCGAACCGTTCGAATATGACGAGGTTAAGCTGACAATCAACATCGGTTCGGAAAGCTTTTATGCAAAAGGGAAAGTCGTTAAAAGTGAGGGTTGGAAAGCACTTTACGGCAAAAGCTTCGGAGAGGACGAGGAGGAAGAAGCCGAAAACAAGGCGCAGAACCTGCCCGACCTCAAAAAAGGTGGAAAGCTTGCGGTACAGAATCTCAAAATCGGCTCGGGCAAAACAAGACCGCCGGCACGGTACACCGAAGCAACGCTTCTTACCGCTATGGAAAACCCGTCAAAGCAGATTGCGGACAAAAATCTCAAGGCTGTGATTCAGACCACAAGCGGCCTTGGTACACCGGCAACAAGAGCGGACATCATCGAAAAGCTGTTTGACAATTTCTCGATTGAACGGGTCGGCAAGGAGATTCACCCGACCGCCAAGGGCAAGCAGTTAATCAAAATCGTACCGCCCGACCTCAAGTCCGCCGAGCTTACCGCCAAATGGGAACAACAGCTGCAAAATATCAGTAAAGGTACGCAGGACATGAAAACGTTCATCGACGAGATGAGAAAATACGCTTCTTCGCTTGTGAAAATGGTAATTGCAAGCGATGCGCAATATGTCCACGACAACATGACAAAGGAAAAGTGCCCCGACTGCGGAAAGTACCTACTCGAAGTCAACGGCAAAAAGGGCAAAATGCTCATTTGTCAGGACAGAGAATGCGGCTACCGCAGAAGTCTTTCGCTCGTTACAAACGCCCGCTGTCCGAACTGTCATAAAAAAATGGAGCTTCGGGGCGAGGGCGACAAAAAGGCGTTCTTCTGTAAATGCGGTTACCGCGAAAAGCTTTCGGACTTCAACAGCCGCAAGGCAAGCGACGGTGCCGGAAAGTATGACGTTCAGCGATACATGAAAAATCAGCAGAAGAACGAGGAAGCAAACAATCCGATGGCTGATTTACTTAAGGACTGGCTGAAATAGCCTATTTTCGTCAATATCAACCAAAACACACGCACGACATTTGTCATTTTTTACCTTAAAACACTTGAAAATTTTCGCTTGTTGTTATAAAATGTCTGTTGGTTATGGTATAATATAATTATCAATCAATTTGTATCGAAAGGAAAGAAAAACACATGATGAATGTACTGAACAAGAAGTCTGTTGAAGACATTGACGTAAGCGGTAAGAAGGTTCTTGTCCGCTGTGACTTCAATGTCAAGATGGAAAACGGAGTAATCACCAGCGATAAGAGAATCGTCGCTTCCCTGCCGACTATCAAGTATCTTCTTGACCACAACGCAAAGGTTATTCTTTGCTCACATTTAGGCAGACCCAAGGGTGAATTCAAGCCCGAGTTTTCGCTTGCTCCCGTAGCAAAGAGACTCGGCGAGCTTCTCGGTATCGAAGTGAAAATGGCAAAGGACGTTGTCGGCGAAAGCGCAAAGGAGCTTGCCGCTTCCCTCAAGGAGGGTGAAGTCATGCTTCTTGAAAACGTTCGCTTCCACGCAGAAGAAACAAAGAACGATCCCGAATTTTCAAAGGCGCTCGCTTCCCTTGCTGAAATCTATGTCAACGATGCATTCGGTTCGGCTCACAGAGCACACAGCTCAACCACAGGTGTTGCCGATTATCTTCCCGCTGTCTGTGGCTTCCTTATCAGAAAAGAGCTTGACTATATCGGCGGCGCACTTGAAAATCCGAAGAGACCGCTTGTTGCCATTCTCGGCGGTGCTAAGGTTTCCGACAAGATCGGCGTTATCACAAATCTGATGGATAAGGTTGATACCCTTATCGTCGGCGGCGGCATGGCTTATACCTTCTTCGCCGCTCTTGGTCACTCGGTCGGTACCTCCATCTGTGAAGAGGATAAAATTGATCTTGCCAAAAGCATGATGGATCTTGCCAAGGAAAAGGGCGTCAACTTCCTGATTCCGCTTGACAACGTTGTCGGTAAGGAATATGACCCGAACACCGAATATATGACCGTTGATTCCGATGATATCCCCGACGGCTGGATGGGTCTTGACATCGGACCGAAGACACAGAAGCTCTTCTCCGACGCTATCAAGGGAGCCGGCACCGTTATCTGGAACGGACCGATGGGTGTTTCCGAATGGGAACACTTCGCAGCCGGTACCGTTGCGGTTGCAACTGCTATTGCGGAAAGCGGCGCAATCTCCATTGTCGGCGGCGGCGACTCAGCAGCTGCTGTTGCAAAGCTCGGCTTTGCCGACAAAATGAGCCACATCTCCACCGGCGGCGGTGCTTCTCTTGAGTTCCTCGAGGGTAAAGATCTTCCGGGCGTAGTTGCTCTTAACGACAAATAATTATAGCATTAAATATAAAGGAGATTTCCAAAATGAAAAAGGCAGTTCGTAAAGCAGTTATCGCAGGTAACTGGAAAATGAATAAAACACCGTCTGAGACAACCGCTCTCATCAACGAAATGAAGCCGCTTGTCAAGGACGCTGACTGTGATGTCGTTCTCTGTGTTCCGTTCATCGACATTCCCGCAGCAATTGAAGCCGCTAAGGGTTCGAACATCAAAATCGGCGCTGAAAACGTTCACTTCAAGGCTTCGGGCGCTTACACCGGCGAGGTTTCCGCCGATATGCTCAAGGAAGCCGGTGTTGAATATGTTGTCATCGGTCACAGCGAAAGAAGAACCTACTTCGGCGAAACCGACCAGACCGTCAATCTTCGCTCCCTTGCCGCTTTAAACGCAGGTCTGAAGGCTATCATCTGTGTCGGTGAAACACTCGAGCAAAGAGAGCTCGGCTACACCGAAACGCTTCTCAAGTTCCAGACCAAGATGGCTCTTACAAACGTTACCAAGGAGCAACTCGAGAACGTTATCATCGCTTACGAGCCGGTTTGGGCTATCGGTACCGGTGTAACCGCTACGGCTGACCAGGCGGACGAGGGCAACGGCTTTGTCCGTGCCGCTATCGCAGAAGCTTACGGTGCTGATGTTGCCGAAACCGTTACCATTCAGTACGGCGGTTCCATGAACGCAGGCAACGCTGACGAGCTTGTTTCCAAGGTCAACGTTGACGGGGGACTCATCGGCGGCGCTTCTCTGAAAGCTGTTGATTTCTCCAAAATTGTTGCAGCGGCAAGCAAATAATTTAAACAACTTGGGGCTGCACAAAGCAGCCCTTTTTTCGGTTAAGATTGATTATGAAAGGTTGATAAAAATGAAAAAGACAGTGCTTCTTTGCATCATGGACGGCTTCGGCAAAAATGAATCCGACTACGGCAATGCGATTGCCGCCGCCAACACGCCGAATCTTGACAAGCTGATGAGTGAAAACCCGATGACCTATATCGGTGCTTCCGGCATGGACGTAGGTCTCCCCGACGGTCAGATGGGCAACAGCGAGGTCGGTCACACCAACATCGGTGCCGGCCGTGTTGTGTATCAGGAACTGACAAGAATTACGAAGTCCATTCAGGACGGAGACTTTTTTGAAAACGAGGCTCTTGTCGGTGCAATGGAAAACTGCAAAAAGAACGGCTCGGCACTTCACCTGATGGGTCTGATGTCCGATGGCGGCGTTCATAGCCACAACACGCATATGTATGCGATCGTTGAGCTTGCCAAGAGAATGGGCGTTGAAAAGGTTTATGTTCACTGCTTCCTTGACGGCCGTGACGTTCCCCCGGCTTCAGGTGCTGATTATGTCGCTGAAACGATAGAAAAGCTCAAGGAAATCGGTGTCGGCAAGGTGGCCACCGTCATGGGCAGATATTACGCCATGGACAGAGACAACCGCTGGGAGCGTGTTTCCAAGGCGTATGCCGCTATGGTTTACGGCGAGGGCGTACAAAACAGCGATCCTGTTGCCGCTATCCGTGCTTCCTACGAAACCGTTGACGAGGACGGCAAGAATCTGACGGACGAATTTGTTCTTCCGACTGTTTGCGCTGAAAAAGCAACTGTCAAGGCAAACGACAGCGTTGTTTTCTTCAACTTCCGTCCCGACAGAGCAAGAGAAATCACCAGAACTTTTGTTGATGAAGGCTTCACGGGCTTCGAAAGAAAGAACGGCTTTTTCCCTCTTTATTATGTCTGCATGACGCAGTACGACGCAACGATGCCGAATGTTCACGTTGCTTTCAAGCCCGAGTCGCTCACGAACACCTTCGGTGAGTATCTTTCGAAAAACGGCAAGACACAGCTTAGAATCGCCGAGACCGAGAAATACGCTCATGTTACGTTCTTCTTCAACGGCGGAGTTGAAAAGCAGTACGAGGGTGAGGACAGAATCCTTGTTGCTTCCCCGAAAGTACCGACCTACGATATGCAGCCCGAAATGAGCGCATACGAGGTGACGGACAAGGTTGTTGATGCGGTCAAGAGCGAAAAATATGATGCGGTTATCCTTAACTTTGCCAACTGCGACATGGTCGGTCACACGGGCGTTTTCGATGCGGCAAAGGCGGCGGTTGAAGCGGTTGACACCTGCGTCGGCAAGGTTGCGGACGCTGTAAAATCTATCGGCGGTGTTATGCTTATCACCGCTGACCACGGCAACGCTGACAAGATGTATGCAGAGGACGGAAGCCCGTTCACTGCTCACACAACAAACCCGGTTCCGTTTGTTGTTGTTAACTATCCGTGCGAGGTTCGTGAGGGCGGCAAGCTTTGCGACATTGCCCCGACGATGCTCAAAATTATGGGACTCCCCCAGCCGGCTGAAATGACCGGAGAGAGCATTATTAAATAAAGCTTTTTAATAACGAAAGATCCTGCCGGAAGTCGGCAGGATCCATTTTTTGTGAGGAAAAAGTCCAACAAGCCCTATTCTCCGCTGTCACGGATTGATAAGCTGATTTATATGATATTTTATGACATTTTTCGAGTTTACATAAATCATGAAAAACAGCCACTTACATTTTATTATTATTTGCTATCGTCAGATTCCAAAACAGGTATCATGCCGCCGACGTCTGTCAGCTCAAAGCTTTCGTCAAATATGATATCGCAATCATGCTTGTGACAGAATCTGATAATATTCTGATAGTCCGTGTGTGCCTTGAGGTTACCGAAAAACAGTAGTTTGTTTTTGTCAATCAGCGTACTTGCTCCACCGATAAATCCGTAGTGATAACCGTTAAGTTTGATATCTCCTTTGCTGACAATCAGACTATCAATCCCCGCAGCGTCAGCAGCTTTTTTTATAGATGGATCGTCCGTTATAATCGAACTCTCATTCACGATACATGTGGAGCATTTACAGTACCCCTGATTAACATTGATAATATCGATTCCATTTGCATCACAATACTCTTTGAGATGATTGTCGCAGACACCTGATTTTCCGATCAAAACGTTACCGATTCTTGCAAAGTTCAAGCGGCAGTCAAACGGATATTTGCCGTATACCGACTCTTGAACGGTAAGGATATCGGCATGAAGTTTTTTCAAGTCTTTAATCAGTTGCTTTTGGCAGCTGTCAACAAGAAAAATATTATTTTTGAAATGATGAATATTGATGTCGGCATGACTTGCTATATTATTATCGATATTGACATTCGTTTGTGTGAAAATCGGTGAAACGCCGTATACTTCAAGCAATTCGATAATTTTTTTGTTCTTTCCCGAAATGATTCCGGCTTTAACTTTGCCTTGCGGTAAGTTTGGTACTTGTACAAACCGAATCATATAATCAATGCCTCAAAAGCTTGTCTGATGGTTCTGACGCCGATAATATCAATTTGCTTTTTCAGCTCTTCCGGTAAAGACCGTAAATTGTGCTTTGGCACAATACATTTTGAAAAACCCAATCTTGCCGCTTCTCTGATACGCTGCTCGCAATGTGATATTGCTCTGATTTCTCCGGCAAGACCGATTTCTCCGAAAGCCAATACATCATCTTTGATCGGATAATCTTTTAGAGAAGAAACAAGGGCCATTGCAATTGTCAAGTCAAGAGCCGGTTCGTCAAGCTTTAATCCTCCGACAATATTGATGTAAACATCGCTGTTGCTGAAAAAATAGCCGCCGCGCTTTTCAAGAACAGCAATCAGCATCGCCATTCTGTTATAATCGAATCCGTTGGTCATGCGTCTCGGCGTACCGAAATTTGTCGGGGTAACAAGACCTTGTATTTCCGCAAGAAGCGGTCTTGAGCCTTCCATAACGCAGGCAACGCAAGTGCCCGGCGTGTTCTTCGGTCTGCCGGAAATCAGCATTTGTGAGGGATTTTCCACTTCTTCAAGTCCCCTGTCCGTCATTTCAAAGGCACCTATTTCGTTCGTGGAACCGAAGCGATTTTTTACCGCTCTCAGTATTCTGAAAGAAAGATTGCGCTCACCTTCAAAGTACAACACAGCGTCAACTATGTGTTCAAGAACTTTAGGCCCGGCGATATTGCCGTCCTTGTTGACATGGCCGACAATCAGAATCGGTATGGATAAGCTTTTCGCCGTCCGCATAAGAAGATTGGTTGATTCTCTAACCTGCGCAACGCTGCCCGGAGAAGATGTAAGCTCCGTAAAATTCATCGTCTGAATCGAGTCGATTATGACAAGATTCGGTTTTGCCGATGTGATGTACTCTGAAACTGCCTGGATATCGGTTTCGCAAAGAATCGATAATCCCGGTGCAGAGACACCGAGTCTGTCTGCACGAAGCTTAATCTGATTATAGGACTCCTCACCGGAAACATAAAGAATGTTCATCCGTTCGCCGAGACAACGGCAGATCTGTAAAAGAATCGTTGATTTACCGATGCCCGGGTCACCGCTTATGAGAACGAGAGAGCCCTTGACTATTCCGCCGCCTAAAACGCGATCAAGCTCCCCCATTCCTGTTTTATACCGAATTTCATTATCCGGTTTTATTTCTGAAAGCGAATACGATCGGATGCTTGCGCTGCTGACTTTTTTTGTGGCTTCTTTTAAAACCTGAGGAGTTCTCACTTCTTCCTGCAAGGTTGACCATTCACCGCAGCCCGGACATTTTCCGAACCATTTCGGTGTTTCATAACCGCATTCACTGCAAACAAATACGGTTTTCGTTTTTTGCGCCATTATGTTTTCACTCCTGTTTGATAACAATCTTATTTAAGATAAGTTAGTATGCCTTGAATGATTGCTACAGCCATTTTTGTCTGATATTCGTCATCGTTTAAAAGCTGAGCCTCCGCACCGTTTGACAAAAAACCGCATTCGACCATGACTGCGGGAGATTTTGCGTGGTACAGTAAATATATTTCGGAGCCGCTCGGTTTTACAAGCCGTGTGTTTTCCGGCTGGAGCTTTGACACGATCGAAGTCTGAATACACTCGGCAATCTCTTTGCTGGCCGGATTGTTTTTTGAATAAAAAACCTGCGCTCCGCAATATTTGCTTTGATCAAAATGATTCTGATGAATACTTAAAAAAATACTGTCGGGATAGCTGTTTACGATATCCATCCGGTTATGAATATCCGAAACCTTTTTTTCTCTGACACTTTTACAATCGCTGTCATATATGAGCCGGTCGTCACTTCTTATCATGCGTGTGTCAAAACCGTAAAGCTTGAGAATCTGACTGATTTTAAGAGATATTGCTAAGTTTATGTCTTTTTCGATGATCCCGCTCGAAGATACGGTACCGCCGTCTTCTCCGCCGTGTCCGGCGTCGATAATAATAAGAGGCGGATTACTCCTTATATCAGCCTGTGCACTGCTTTTGAGATGATAGATATCTATGCCGACTACAATCGACGCAGCAGCTATTATTGCTGATAAACAGATTATAAATTGTTTCAGACCGATTATCGCATAAATCGATTTTTTCATAACAGTTGCCGTAAGATGCGGTAATTTAATCCGCACCGTTCCTTTCGTACAAAATTTGTGCATCATCCTTAAACTATTATGAAAAAGACAGCGTGATAATCACTGCATATTACTTAATTATATAAAAGATTCATATAAAATAAAGAAAGGGGCTGTCTCATTTAGCGCAGAAAAAATGAAAAATGCCGAAAGGATAAAAGTAATCGTTACATTTTTCTTCTATAACCGTTTTTTCACTCACTCGCGGTATCTGCACACAGCTTCAGGGTGAAGAAAACAGTTTCTGCATCTAAATGCGACAGCCCATCAGTTAAAACCCCAAGGCGCCAAACAAGCCGTAAGACAAAGCAGAAATAATAATTCCGGCAACGCACACGCCGACAGCTATCACCGGCAATGAATGCTTAATTCTGATGTCAAAAATGTCAGCGACAAGTGCGCCTGTCCAAGCGCCGGTTCCCGGAAGCGGAATCGCCACAAATAATAACAGTCCCCATAAACGATATTTTTTAACCTTGTCGGCCTTCCGCAGTGACCTTGCTTCCAATTTGTCGATCAATTTTTCGAATTTTTTAAAGCGTTTTAAAAAGTTAAAAATCTTTCTTATGAAGAGAAGAATAAACGGAATCGGAAGCATATTGCCGACATAACAGATTATAAAAGCTTTCCAGAACTCGATATTCATAAGCTTAGCGGCAATCAGTCCTCCTCTGAGTTCGAGAACCGGAAGGAGAGAAACAATAAATGCAATTAACTCCGGCGCTATTTTTCCGTCAAGAGCGTTAACAATTGATTGAGCAATACTGTCCATATATCAGATACCTCAAATATGATTATCAATTAGATATTGTTTGGCTTTAGCGAGAATACGCTTGTCATTTTCATAGTTTAATGTTTGCATTGCATCTGCAAAAGTGAACCAGCCGCATTCCTCGATTTCCTCGACCTGAAGAGTATAATCGAGTTCTTTTGTTTCGGCAAGGAATATAGCAACCGCTTTTTCGATTCGTCCCTGTATGGTGTACTCTGAAAACTCACAAAAATCAGGAAAGATATCGATCTTCAAGCCGGTTTCTTCCATAACTTCTCTAATAGCGGTATCGACTTTGGTTTCTCCCGGTTCAATGTGCCCCTTCGGAAAGCCCCAATGTGCACTTCTTTTGTTCCGGATTAAAAGATATCGGATTTCATTTTCCGGAGTCTTTCGGAAAACTACCGCTCCGCATGAACTTTCATACAAGCATTCGATTGTGTATTTATTGCGTCCCTCGGCGAAATCGATCGCCTGTTTGATGTCATTGACAATGTAGCGTGTGCTTTTCGGGGCTACAACCCAAACCATGCTTTTTCCGCCCGATCGTTTAATAGATGCAATTACCCTACCGTCAAAATTCCTGACAGGATGATTTATCCCCATAATATAAGCGCCCTGCACGGTATTCTTCATGGTTTTATAACCGTCGATGACACCGTAATTAAGCTTGTACTTATAGCCAAAGCGCTTGTTAAAGGAATTTATCGGGGCGGTAACACGTACTTTTACGAATTTACCTAACATAGATGTCCCCTTTAAACAAAATGCAGTGTAATAATAGCCGAAAAACAAACAGCCATACCTGCACAGAATAATATGAATATATTATACATATTGTGAGGCTCGTTTTCAATAGTCTTTTAAAAAAACTTATAATAGTGCGATTCCCTTAATTTTATTGATTATTAACAAAATACTTTTAAAAATTCTTTGGATTTGTGTTTGTAGACAGTTGTCTTTTTGTATACAAAGTGATATAATATGTAGACAGATTCAGGAAAAACGGATAATCAGTTTAGGATTAGGAGATATTTTACAATGAAGACGCTTTATCTGACCGACCTTGACGGAACTCTTTTAAACGATTCGGGTGTGATATCGGAAAAAAGCGTAAAAATACTCAATGAGCTTCTTGCTGAAGACGTATGCTTTACCGTTTCAACAGCCAGAACATATGCTACTGTGATACCGATGTTTAAAGATGTTCACCTCAAATTCCCGCTTGTTCTGATGAACGGTGTCTGCATTTATGATCCGGTGAAAAGAAAAACGCTCTCCTGCTGTTCCGTTTCGCTTTCCGTGATTCAAAAAGTTCTTTCTGTTTTTCGTGAATTCAACGTCATGCCGATGGTGTATTTTGAAAAAAACAGCAAGCTGAGAGTGGAGTATATCAGCCTTTATAACAAGGCGCAAAGCGATTATGTCAATTCTCGAATCAATTTTTACAACAAGAATTTTGTTCAGGTTGAAAATTTCAGTCTCAGTGAAACTTCCCTGCCTGTATATGCGGTTTATCTCGATAAAAAAGAACGTGTTGAGCCTATATTTGAAAAGCTGAAAGGAATCCGGGAGATAAGCTGTAACTTTTATCCGGATAATTATACCGGCAATTACTTTCTTGAACTCTTTTGCGCCGGAATTTCAAAACTGAGCGGTGCTATGAAAGTCAAAGAAACGCTTGGCTGTGACAAAATCGTTGCCTTCGGCGATAATTTAAACGATATTCCGCTTCTGAAGGCGGCTGATGAGGGCTATGCCGTAAGTAATGCCTGTGATGAAGTGAAACGCCATGCAAGCGGCGTAATCGGAAAAAACAGTGAAGATGCTGTTGCTCTTTTCTTGCAAAAACGGTTTTCGGACGGTTTCATAAATCAATAACGAGGAGTACCAATAAAATGAGTAAGCTTTATGATGAATACTGCAAAACATATGCGTTAACAAAAGAAAACTCTGACGGCTTTTTTGATGCTGTCGGTGATATCTATTTTTCACCGGATGTTCAGTCATTGGAGCAATATGAGCAGCATCTTGATATCGACAGATTAAGGCATATAACTGCTGTTGCTTATATTTCATATAAAATCTGCAAAAAATTAGGGCTTCGGTACACCGAGGCTGCAAAAGGAGCCGTTATGCACGATTTATTTTATTATGACTGGCGTGACGGTGAAACCGGAAAATGGCATAAGCTTCACGGATATAAGCACCCGAAATATGCCGCCATGAACGCAAAAGAGCTTGTGCCGGATATATCAGATCTTGAACTTGGCATTATTTCGCACCATATGTGGCCGCTGACTATTGTCCCCCCTACCTCACCGGAGGGATTTGTTGTCAGTCTTTCTGACAAGTACTGCGCTACCCGGGAAGTGCTTTATTCTGTCAACAAAAAGTATAAGACTAAGTTTCTGGCTGATGTAGAAAGGATTAAGAAAAATGGATAAAATTGCTTCCTATATTATTATTTTCTTTTTTTACAGTGCTGTCGGTTGGCTGATTGAAAGCACTTATTGCTCCATCGGTGAAAAAAGACTGATAAACAGAGGCTTTTTAACCGGACCGATGTGCCCGATTTACGGTACAGGCGCTCTTGTCATGACCATTTGTCTATATAATCCGTTTTCCGACAAGCCACTTTATGTTTTTCTTCTCGGAATGGTTATATGCGATTTGGTGGAATATATTACAAGCCTTCTTATGGAAACTCTTTTTCATGCAAGATGGTGGGATTACACTTATGAATTTGCGAATATAAAGGGTCGGATCTGCCTGAAGCATACACTTTATTGGGGGGTTGCGTCAATTGCTTTTGTATACCTTGTTCATCCGCACGTGGACGCCATTATAAGCAGCCTGAATCCTGTTATTCTCCGATATATACTAATTGCGATACTCGTTATTTTTGTCATCGATGTGATTAACGCTTTCAGAAAAGCTTTAGATGTCAGAAATCTGTTGCTGAAGTTGAATTCCTTGCTCGACACCGCCGTGTCGGCTATCAATACGGTGAAAAATTCGATTACCAATGCTTATATGAACGTGCAGGATAACGTTGAAAAGCAAAACGAAAAAATCAGCGGAGCTCAAAATGAGTTTATTTGTCAGGTTCAGGAACTTCTTGATCAATTTGAGCTTCGCTTTTCCAGAAGCAATAAAGCCGACAAAGATAAGTGGAAATACTCAAACAGATTTTTCCATAACAGCTTTAATATTGAAAAATATACGAGAAAACAGCTTAGCAAGTTAAAATCTATTGTTGAAAACTACAATAAAAATATCAATAATATGGATGGTGAAAAAAATGAAAAAAGTTGACGTAAGAGTAAAAAGAACCTATAACCAACTGTTTACCGCTCTGGTTGATTTGTTGGGAGAAAAAAGCTTCGACGACCTCACTGTTCTTGAAATATGTGAGCGAGCCGGTGTTCACCGAGCTACGTTTTACAAGCATTTTGTTGACAAATATGACTTTTTAAATATTTGTTTTAACTTTAGTCTGTCTAACCTGACATTTGACAAGATTGCTGAATCGTATACTCCCGAGACAATGAAAAAAAGCTGTATGAATATGATTGTAAAGGTGCTCGACTTCGTTGATGAAAACCGCAGTGTTGTTGTTTCCCTTTCAACGGACCGGAATTCGGCATCATTCAATTCAGCATTGAATGATGCGATTGCAAGCTTCCTTGAAGACAGAATCAACACGGTAAGACCGAAAAATGAAAAACTCAGCCGGACAGTTCCGCTTCTTGCCAATTACTATGCCGGTGCCATTGTAGGGATAATCAAATGCTGGGCATCGAACAGTGAAGCTTTTTCAAAACAGGATTTCCTTGATTTTGCGGAAGTGAAAATCGATGACCTGTGTCATTATTTCGATAAATTTATTTGATGAGCAGGTAGAAAATGAGTGTGTCGAAAGAACCGTACAGTCAGATTGAAAGAAGTATTGTAAAAAAATATCGCAAAACCATATGGGGACCGTTTATCGGAGCGGTCAAGCGATATGAACTGATTCAAGAGGGAGACAAAATTGCAGTCTGTATATCGGGCGGAAAAGACTCCATGCTTTTAGCCAAACTGATGCAAATGCTTCAACGATATAGCGATTTTCCCTTTGAACTTGTTTTTCTTGTAATGGATCCGGGATACAGCGATGTAAACCGGAAGAAGATTGAAGAAAACGCCGCCGCACTCGGTGTGCCGATAACGGTATTTGAAACCAACATCTTCGATGTTGCGTATAAAACGGATCATTCTCCGTGTTACCTGTGCGCCAAAATGAGACGAGGGCATTTATACAGTCAGGCACAAAAGCTCGGCTGCAACAAAATCGCCTTAGGTCATCATATGAGTGATGTAATTGAAACAACCGTTATGGCAATATTTTATGGCGCTCAGCTGCAAGGCATGATGCCGAAGCTGCACAGCAAGAATTTTGCCGGTATGGAGCTTATACGGCCTATGTATTGTATCCTCGAAAGAGATATCATATCCTGGGCGAGGTATAACGGTCTGAGCTTTTTACAGTGTGCCTGCCGATTTACTGAAGCCTGTCAGTTTGATGAAAATGAGGCAAGTACTTCAAAACGACAGGAGACAAAGCTTTTAATCGAACGATTGAGAAAAACGAACCCGAATATTGAAATCAGCATTTTCAACAGTATTCATTCCGTTTGCCTTGACACGATGGTCGGATATAAAACGGAAGATAAATATCACTGCTTTCTTGAAACGTATGATGATAAAAGTAAATCCGAGTCTGAGTGACCCGGATTTATTTTTTTATTCGTCAATATGATGGGCTTTAAAGCTACCGCCGTCAAGGAAATAAATTTCAGTGAAACCGGCCTCTCTGATATAATCCGTAGCAATATCAAAGCCGAAGTTAATGCTGTCTATGCTGTGTGAATCCGAGGAAAGCGTTATTTTTGCGCCGTGCTCCTTAAGAAAACGCAGAATGAATTCAGCCGGATACGGATGCTTGTTGCCGCATCGGAACATTGCGCCTGTGTTTACTTCGAACAGTGTATCGGGGCACGCCATACAAATTCTTTCGATATACAGTTTGGCAATCATCTGATATTCTGTATTGCTTTCGTCGAAAAGATGGTGCTTTTCATTGAACTTTGAAATTAAATCAACATGAGCGACAACCTCAGGCTTTACTGAACATACGAAAGATGTCAGAGAAGAATAATACTGCTTCGCCATTGCCTGATAGGAGCCGTCAAACTCATGTTTTACACAATCTACAAGCTCTTGCGGTGTGTCGTCAATGCTGTATACCCTTTCACCGCAATGAAGCTGATGAACGGCAGCAATTCTGTAATCAAATTTACTGTAATCGTAGTCTTCGCAGTCGGCGTCAATTTCAATTCCGTTAGCAATTTCAAGCGTACCTTTATATTTCTCTTTCAGCTGTTCGATATGATTGAAATACTCATCTAATTTATTAAGCGGAATAGTAAAATCATTCTTACACTTCATGGGAGAATGGACAGAAAATCCGAGCGATTGAAAACCTTGCTGAACAGCGGCTTCCGCCATTTGCTCCGGTGAGTTTTTGCCGTCGCAATAAAACGTGTGTGTATGACAATTAGAAAGAAACACGAAAAAGCCTCCTATTTTAAAAATCAGGTTTGATTGGGTTTCTTTTTGCTGCGTCTCTTATTTTTGTTATACCTGCGCTTTTCTGACATAGACATTTTGTAATCAAATTCTCTCTTTTCGATTTTATCGTAAAGGGTCGTATTCAGCCGGACTTCTCTGCTGTCGTGAATTTCCGTGGCAGCAAGGATCAAAAGACCGTTGTCATCAGGGAGCGTGATTGTGCTGATGTGTTCGGTATTGATTTCATACATGAAGAAATAAAGCTGTGAAGCGACATTGTCACCATGCGGAGAATGGGTATGCGTGCATTCCCAGGCAAGCTTATCCCGTTTAATAAATGCCGTTTCGGCAAGATCGTAAAGATCCCATGCACCGATTCTTTCATTGATTGACTGAACCTTGATTCCTGTCTTATGCTCGTCAACGCCGAAATTATATGCTTTATCTCCGTAAAGACTGGCGGCGACAAAGTACAGTCTGTTTGAATTGACCGGAATGGTCTGTCCGTTGCAGATAACCGCATTTGGTGCGTTTCTGTTCATACTCATCTTGAATTTTATACCCATACATTCAAGATACTCAGGATATAATTCTTCGGGAACGGTTACACCGATAGTGGGAATAGCGGTTTTCGCTCTGTCAGCGTTTGACGACAGGATATCTGTGTTATAATCAAGCTCAACAAATGTCTGATCAACCGTCCCGGCAGCGGTACATGGAACCAAGGTGACGGCAAAGGTCTTGACCTCATAAGGCGCAAGATCAAACTTCAGTGAAGCATTTTCGACGGTTGCGGGGCCTATTTCTTCTTCAGAGGCATATACCTCTCTTGCATTCAGAATTCCCTTGCCCATGGAGATAAGAACATTCGAAGCTTCCCTATTGGCTCCTTCGTTGACTCTTATGATAACCTCATCGGAATCTTCGGCTTTTTTAATTGCTCTTATGATTACAGTCGGATCAGAAATTCTGATGAAAGAATATTCATTCGTAAGAATTCCCGAATGCTTGTTCGTAACAAATGCAGCAAGAGGCTGATTAAAGAATCTTGCATTGATCTGCGTTGCGTTGTTATAGTCACCGCTGTGAGAATAAATCGCATAGCTGTATCGGTTCATACCGAAATCAAGCATACCCTGTACGCTGTCATTTCTGAAGTACTTTTCGGGTGAATGTAAAACAGTAAGTCTCAGTGAATGGTCGTCTTTCATGATCCAACCGTATTTGGAATCACTGAATACCGAAATACCATAGTTCTTTTGCGGATCGCTGAGATCAACCCATTTTTGCGCCGGAACCTCGTAGAGTGTCTTCGTGGCTTTGCCTCTTGAAATTGTGCCGAGTCCGAGATCATATACAGCCTTATCGTTCTTAGCGGTAAAATAAAAGCCGTTGTGTAAAATTCGTTTAAAGCTGCGCCATTCGATTTCGTTATACACACTTACCCATTGACCGCCGGCCAAAAGAGAAACATAATAAGTGAAAGTTGATTTATCAACGGTTTGCGTTACTTTAACCGTAATTCTTGCCGACCCGCTTTCAACGACCATACATTCGCCGTTTTCGGCAAACTCCCAGGGAAACTTCATAATTTCTTTGTATTTCAGTTCCCATGCCGGATACTTCTTATCACCTTTATATTTGTTCAGCTCAAACCGTATCGGCTTCTTGAGAAGTTCTGTGTTGTTCAGCGTTTTGTCAACGATAGAACAGATATCACCGTTTTTGTCAATCGATACGCAATACTTGTAGTTTTCAAGTACGTGATCGCTGACACGTAGGCCGGTATTGATTCTGCACGGTTCATAGCTGTATAAAACGTCGATTACCTTGAAGCCCATTGCCTTGACGTTCAGGCATACTGTGACATTCATGATATTGTTTTCAATGCTGTTGACCTGGGACGGAAGTTCACGGCCGTTTGAATCAAAAACACGCACAAATTTGAACCCGGCGCTCGGTATCGTAAAGTCCACCGCTGAGTATCTGTCTTGCTCAATACTGTTGCTGACAACAACAGCAATGCCTTTTACCCAAGAAGTATCCATGTTCTTGATTACTTCAGAACAGGCACCTTCATAAATGGAGGAAAACTGATTGAGGCTCATTACATAGTCGTTCCATGAACGCTGATAAACACGCTGAACCGAAGTACCGGTGATATCGTCGTGGAATGTGTGAGCAATTGTCCGCTTCCAGGCTTTTTCAAGTGACTTCTGGGGATATGAGTATGAACATACGTTTGATGCGATAACGGCGTTTCTTTCCGCCATATCGGCAAGTTCCTCGCATTTGCGGTTACATCTTTTGCTGAATGCTCTCGACGTGTATGAGCCGGCTCCATGATTGGTCATGAGAAGCTCGTTGTTCCATTTCGGCAACCGACCGGCATCGACAACTGAAAGATCGCTCAAATCATCAAAGAAATCAGATACACTCGAAGAAAGAACCTTAATGTCGCTTGACGGATTGGAAGCCATTTCGTCGCAGACGGTTTTAACAGAGTCCTCCTTCGGTGCACCGCCTACATCTCCGACACCGTGATATGCAAATGTCCACGGAAGTTGATAATCCTTGATATTCTTGTTCAGTTTTTTTGTAAGTGAATCGTTTGTTCTGACTTTCTTGAAAACAGTACAATACGATTTCGCATCAAGAGAAGCAAAAATAGGCTTTCCGTTTACACCTTGCCAGACGCCGATATCAAACGGAACGCCGTAGGCACTGCCCCATGAGAGCTTCTGCGTTGAGAATCCCTTTAGATTCGCATGGTTTGCAATTGAAGGTAAAGTCCAGCCGAAACCGAAACAGTCGGGAAGAAAAATCTCATTACTGCGCTTGCCGAATTTTTTATAAAAATAGCCGTTTCCGTAAAGAATATTACGAAACAGCAGTTCCGGTGACGGAACATTAACATCACCGTTTTCGTAGCTGCTTCCGCAGACGTTCCACTGTCCGTTTGCTATGTATTCTCTGAGTTTTTCGAAGTATTCGGGGTAATACTCTTCAAAAAGCTCGTAGCGGTACGCACCTTCAAAATTGAATTTATAGTCGGGATACTTTTCGAACAAAGCGAAATTTTCTTCGAGAGTATTTTTTAAACAAGTTGAAATAACATACTCGAAGTCCCAATTCCAAACCGTGTCAAGGTGAGCAGTAGCGATTGTATAGATTCTTTTTTCACTGTTCATGGCTTTACCTCAGACCTAAAATTTATTGTTGACTTGATCTCACTCAATGCAAATGTGCATCTTTAGTTTATTATAGCTGAATATACACAAATTTACCTAAAAACTTTATATAAGTGAAAGTTAAACAGTCGGGAGTAAAGTCTCCCGACTAAGCTTATTTTATAATAATTTTGTGGAAAACTTTCTTTCCTTTTTTGAGAATAACATGACCTTTTTCAAAATCGGAAATCTTAAGAGTATAGGCGGTACCGCTGATTTTTTCATCATCAACGCTTACTCCGCCTTGTTCGACAAGACGTCTGCCCTCACCTTTTGACTTAATAATTCCGGCTTTCAGCATAACGTCAACAACGCTGATTTCGCCGTCTGTAAAGTCATCGTCCGAAAGTTCGGTTGTCGGCATGTTTTCCGTGTTTCCGCCGTTTGAGAAAAGAGCTTTTGCTGCTTGCTGCGCCTTTGTGGCTTCCTCTTCCCCGTGTACAAGCTTTGTCAGTTCAAAGGCGAGAATTTCCTTTGCTGTATTGAGCTGACTGCCTTCCCAACTGTCCATTTTATCGATCTCTTCAAGCGGAAGGAAGGTAAGCATTCTGATGCACTTGAGTACATCAGCGTCGGCAACATTTCTCCAATACTGATAAAACTCATACGGACTTGTTTTTTCAGGATCAAGCCAGACGGCGCCTTTTTGGGTTTTGCCCATCTTTTTGCCCTCAGAGTTCAAAAGAAGAGTGATCGTCATTGCGTAAGCGTCTTTGCTGAGTTTCTTTCTGATAAGCTCAGTGCCGCCGAGCATATTGCTCCACTGGTCATCGCCGCCGAACTGCATATTACAACCGTAGCGCTTATAAAGTTCAAGGAAGTCATAGCTTTGCATGATCATATAATTAAATTCAAGAAAGCTTAAGCCCTTTTCCATTCTTTGCTTATAGCATTCGGCAGTAAGCATACGATTGACGGAAAAGCACGCACCGACATCTCTCAAAAGCTCAACATAATTGAGGTTAAGCAGCCAATCAGCATTGTTGACCATTAGCGCCTTACCGTCGGAAAAGTCAATAAATTTACTCATTTGCTTTTTAAAGCAGTTGCAGTTATGCTCAATCGTTTCCTTTGTCATCATTTGACGCATATCGCTTCTTCCGGAAGGGTCACCAATCATTGCAGTACCGCCTCCGATAAGCACGATGGGTTTGTTCCCGGCCATCTGCAGTCGTTTCATCAGGCATAATGCCATAAAATGACCGACGTGGAGACTGTCGGCAGTCGGGTCAAATCCGATATAGAAAACAGCTTTTCCGTTATTGACCAAATCTCTTATTTCGTCTTCATCGGTCACCTGCGCGATTAGACCGCGCGCAACAAGTTCGTCATATATTTGCATTTTCATTTCCTTTCAATGTTTTTAGTCCAATCAATAATACAGATTTTATTCAGATGTGTCAAGGATTATCGAAAAATTTTATCAGCTCTTCGGCAGAACTTAAAGTTGCCCGGGTTACGATGTCTCCGCCGATAATTCTTGCAATTTCTTTTATTCTTGCGTCACTTTCAAGATTCGTTACAAGGGTAAAAGTTTTTCCCTCCTCCGTCCTTTTTTCGATAAGGAGGTGATTGTCGGCTCCTGCGGCAATCTGGGCAAGATGCGTTACACAAATAACCTGAAAACCGGAGGAAAGCTGCTTTAGCTTGTAGCCGACTTTATGGGCGGCACGACCGCTGATGCCCGTGTCAATTTCGTCAAAAATAAGCGTTGAAACACTTTCGCTTTCGGCAAGGGCACATCTTATGGCAAGCATGATTCTTGATAGCTCACCGCCGGAAGCAATTTTTGAAAGCGGTTTTGGCTCCTGACCGGCATTGGCACTGAGCAAAAACTGCACATCGTCGATTCCGTTTGAACCGGGGTTAACCGTTTTGAAATCGACTTTGAATACGGCGCCGGGCATATCAAGATAAGCAAGCTGCTGCATAATTTGTTTTTCAAATTCAACACAAAAGCTTTTTCTTTTTTCAGAAAGAATCGATGCTTTTTTCCGAAGAAGCTGACTGATTTGATTGTATTCTTCTTCAAGCTCTTCGGCACGCTCATCACTTGTCGTAATGCTATGATATTCCTTCTGAAGTCTTTCAAGCGTTTCAAGCATCTCTTCTTCGGTGCTTCCGTATTTTTTGGAAAGGCGATAAATGATATCAAGCCGTTCTTCAATGCTGTCGATATCGACTTCCTCGTCCTCGAATGAAGAAGACATACGGTTCAGCGCACTTAAGCAGTCCTCAAGCTCATATCTCAAATCGTCGACACTTTTTTCATACTCACCGAACTCAGAATCGTAATCACGCAGTTGCGCAAGAAAAGAACTCAGATGATATAAGTTATCACATAAACCGGAAGTATTTTCGTCACCTGAAATGATACTGTGAGCCGAATATAAGGCAGAAGTAATCTTTTCACGGTCTTTGATTTTTCTCTTTTCGCCGTTCAGCTTTTCTTTTTCACCGATTTGGATATCGGCCCGTTCAAGCTCATCAATCTGATACTTAAGAAAATCCAATCGCTGACGATTATCAGAATCATTTCGTTTCAGACTGTCGAGTTCTTTTTTTATTTCACAGGCTTTCGTGTAGACCGTTCTGTAATCCTCAAGCAATTCGGAGGTTCCGCCGAGCGAATCAATATAAACGATATGATTTTCGGATTGAAGAAGTTTTTGGCTGTCATGCTGACCGCAGATCGAAATCAGCTCATTCCCGACCTGTCGAAGCATGGAAACCGTTACGGGTTGACCGTTGATCCGGCAGGTACTTCTGCCGTCAGCCGTAATGACCCGGTTAATCAGGAGACTTCCGTCCTCTTCAGGCTCAATATCAAGACTTTTCAGCACATCGATTACGTTTTCTCCGATAAAATCGAAATAAGCCGTAACCTTTGCGCTGTCAGCACCGTTTCTCACAATCTGCTTGGTCGTGCGTTCGCCTAAAACCGCATTGATAGCGTCAATGACGATTGACTTACCGGCTCCGGTTTCACCGGTCAATATGTTAAGTCCTTTTTCAAAGGAGATCGATACTTTTTCGATAACGGCAACATTTTCAATTCTTAAATTTGTAAGCATATTTTTTTACGGTAAGGGTTTACCGTCTCCTTTCTGAAGAATATTTTATTCTTCGGAAATAATGCGTTCTAATTTAGATTTAAACTGTGACGCAGCACTTTCGTTCGTGCATAAAACAAAAATGGTATCGTCACCTGCGAGTGTTCCGACTATACGTTCGGAAAAAAGGTTGTCAAGTGAAGCACATGCCGCTTGCGCCATTCCGGAATAGCATTTGACTACCGACATATTTCCGGCATAATCTACTCCTGTTACGGAATGCGATAAAATTGAATAATACTTTTCGGCGTTGTCGTCAGTATCGTTGTTAACAAAAGAATATTTATACTGACCGCCCGAAATCGGCGTTTTTACAAGCTTAAGCGATTTGATATCTCTTGATACCGTGGCCTGTGTTACCTT
Source organism: uncultured Clostridia bacterium (assembly GCA_945863885.1). Taxonomy (GTDB): domain Bacteria; phylum Bacillota; class Clostridia; order Oscillospirales; family Acutalibacteraceae; genus UBA6857. The sequence continues at coordinate 57,770 of CAMAZY010000001.1, read as the reverse complement.
ATAACCCATTGCGTTGAGCTTGAGCATCAGCTCCTCCTGGGTGCTGATATTTTCCTTTTCAATTAAAGACAAAATAGCCTCATGCCTGTTCTTTTTCATCTCTCTTCTCCTTTCATGCTCTTCTTTCAATCAGCTTTGCTTTCAGGATATCGGTAAAGCTGTCAGATTTAATCCGGATGATTTTTGAATATCTTTCCGCCCTTTTTATGACTAATCGGCAGTCTTTATCAAGATCAATTGCTTTTTCACCGTCACAGCTTAAAACCGGCAAACACAAATCAGGGTTGGTCACTTTGATTTCTATTACGGATTCGGGACGAAAAATCATGGAACGCGAAAAAAGCGAATGTGTACAAATCGGTGTCATAATAATACTTTCGATCGTCGGGTCTACAACCGGTCCACCGGCAGAAAGTGAATATGCGGTTGAACCGGTCGGAGTTGATAAAATCAAACCGTCACAGTAATAATTATTAACCTTTTTGCCGTCACATTTTACCTCAATATCACACATTCTCAAGGACATGCCTCTTGCAACGACAACATCGTTAAGACAGTAATGCTTATTGATAAGCTCATTGCCTTTGTAATGACTGATACTGAGCATCATACGGCGGTCAATTTCATAATTGCCGTCGATCAGATTTTCCAGCAATTCGAGTTCCTGTTTTTCAATGCCGGCAAGAAAACCGAGATTGCCCGCATTGATTCCGAGAATCTTCTTATCATATTCGGCGGCATCATGAGCGGCGTGAATAAAGGTTCCGTCACCGCCTATCGTCACAAGAACATCGCAGTTTTTAATTGCTTCTTCATAGTCAAGAAAGCAGATATCATATGATGAAAAAACACTTTCAAATTCCTGCGACATAAGAATTTGCGTATCAAGTTTGCTGAGCACACGGCAAACATCACAGGCAACGTCATAGGCGTTTTTTCTTGTGAGATTTACATGAATTGCAATTTTCAATTCTATCAGCCTCCGTTCAATACCTCATGTGAATTTCTGACCGTCTGTTCAATTGACGAAGATAAGAAAGATCGCGGGTTGTCGTTTTTTTGAATGTAAATAAGGTATTCTATATTTCCCTGAGGACCTTTAATCGGTGAATAGTCAAGATTCAAAACAGAAAAACCGTTCTCCAAGACAAAGCCGTATATATCGTTGACAACATCGAAATGTGTCTGGATCTCTCTGACGACCCCTTTTTTTCCAATTTTGTCTTTTCCGGCTTCAAACTGCGGTTTAATCAGACAAACGGCAAGTCCGTTTTCCTTTAAAAAACCCCGCATAACGGGAAGAATCAGCTTGAGCGAAATAAACGAGACATCAACGCTTGCAAAATCAATAGGCTCGCTGACCGTTTCGTCCGTCAGATATCTGAAATTTGTCCGCTCGAGATTGACCACACGTTCGTCGGTTCTTAATTTCCAGGCAAGCTGACCGTAGCCGACATCAATGGAATATACTTTTCTTGCGCCGTTTTGAAGCATACAGTCGGTAAAGCCACCGGTCGAAGCACCGATATCCATGCAGACGAAGCCGTTAAGTGTAAGACCAAATTCCTTAACCGCTTTTTCAAGTTTATAACCGCCGCGGCTAACATACGGCATCTTCTCTCCCCTGACTTCAATGCAGTCCTCAGGCTTAATAACTAAACCGGCCTTTGTGGACTTCATGTTATTGACATAGACCTGACCGGCCATAATGAGTGCTTTTGCTTTTTCACGGCTTTCCGCAAGCCCTCGCTCGCAGACCGCAACATCTAATCTGATTTTTTCCGTCACTTATATATCCTCGCTTATTATACTGAGCATTCCGTCGGTATCAAGCTGATACTCGTGTAAAAGCTGATTTACGCTTGCCTGATGAACAAATTCGTCATTGACGGCAGTAAGCTTATAAAATCCGTGAAAACCGCTTTCGACAAGTCTGAGTGCCAGCGTCTGACCAACGCCGCCGCTTCTGATACCTTCCTCAAAAAACCATACTTTCTTTTTTGAGGAAATGATTGAAACTGCATTTTCGGGCAAAGGCTTAATGCGGTTAAAGGATATCAGCCCGATATCTGTATTGAGCTTGTCTTTAAGCTTGTCGACGGCCAAAACAGCATTTGCCGTTATGCGGCCGTAAGTTACGATAAGATTGTCTGCGTCAAGATTCCCGTATTCGGAAAACTCAATAAATTCATAATGAAGCTTTTTTACAATTTCGTCCTGTCCGCCTCTCGGATACCGGACGGCACAGCTTGTCTTGTCGGCATAAAGGGCATTGTTAATATCCGCTTCAAGGGAACGAAAACAGCAAGGAGAGTAGACCGTAATATCGGGAATTGTGTTAAGAAACGCAACGTCAAAAAGACCGTTGTGGGTTTCTCCGTCCTCTCCGACAAAGCCGGCACGGTCAATCGCAAAAATAATTTTCAGTTTTTGCAGGGAAACGTCATGAATAAGCTGGTCATAACAGCGTTGTAAAAACGTTGAATACACGGCAAAAATCGGCTTCATTCCGTTTTTGGCAAGACCGGAAGCAAACGTGACTGCGTGTTCTTCGGCAATTCCGACATCAAAAAAATTCATCGGATGTTCACGTCTGAACCGCTCAAGCCCCGTACCGAGGCTCATCGCGGCGGTGATAGCACAAATTGAACTGTCTTTATTGGCATGCTCGCAGAGATAGTGACCGAATATATCGGAAAAGCTGCTGCCTTTTTGTTTGGGTTCACCGGTTTCAATATCAAACTGCGAAATACCGTGAAAAAGGCTCGGGTGCTGTTCGGCATACTCATAGCCCTTGCCCTTTACGGTTATGACATGTAAAACGACGGGGCCGTTTACTTTTTTTGCTGCCATAAGAGCGTTCGTCAAAACGTGGATATTGTGGCCGTCAACCGGTCCCATGTATCGATACCCTAAATCTTCAAAGAAGGTGCTTTGGGAATACAGCCGGCTTTTTATGTCTGTTTTAATATCATATAGCTTTTTGGAAATCGCTTTTCCGACACCGGGAATGGTATTGATTTTTTCTTCTGTTGATGCCTTGAAATTATAATATTCCGGTCTTGAACGTATGACGGCAAGATATTTCGAAAAAGCACCGACATTTTCGGATATAGACATTTTATTGTCGTTGAGAATAATGATTTGCTTGGTTTTGCTTCGTCCGCCGTTATTCAGCGCTTCATAAACCATGCCGCCGGTAAATGAGCCGTCTCCTATCAGCGAAATCACATAATGCTCATCATTTTCGATTTTTTTTGCCGTTGCAAGACCAAGCCCCGCAGAAATTGAAGTTCCGCTGTGACCGCTGAAAAAAATATCATGCTCACTTTCAGTCGGTCTGCAAAAGCCGGAAATACCGTCTTTGGTTCTCAGCGTATCAAAGAGGCTGTATCGTCCTGTCAGTAGCTTATGGGTATAGCATTGATGACCGACATCAAATACAATCTGGTCTTTCGGGGAATCAAAAACCTTGTGAAGCGCGATTGTCACCTCGACGGTGCCCAGATTTGACGCAAGATGACCGCCGGTATGGGAAACGGTTTCAATCATCTTATTTCTGATTTCTCCGGCAAGATCGGACAAGGACGCGTTATCAAGTTTTTTTAAATCTTCGGGACTTTTTATTGTTTGAAGAATTTTATATTCCATCTTAACTGCCATAGATACAAGCAAAAAAGAGATGTCCGCCTGTATCATTCCTTTTAGTTCTATCTTTAGGTAATCTCTGAAAACATCCCGGCATTCGTCATAATGCTAAACGCCTTAAGGTTTTAGAGGTTGCCCTTAATTTTTACGGGAAGCAAGGCTCTTGGTCAATTCAATCAAAAAGCCGTTGTCTTGAAAGGCATCAAGTGACTGAATTGCCTGCTGTGTAAGCTCATCGGCAATTCTTTGAGACTTTTCGAGACCCAAAAGCGAAACATAGGTCGACTTTCCGCTTTCTTTATCGCTTCCGACGGGCTTTCCGAGAACGGCTTCGTCTGCCGTTACGTCAAGAATGTCATCGACAATCTGAAACGCCTGTCCGAGATTTTCGGCGTATCGGACTGCCGCTTCTTTTTGTTCGGGACTTCCCTTTCCGATTACGGTTCCCATTAAAGCGGCGGCTTTGATGAGGGCACCAGTTTTCAGAGAATCCATCGTTTGAAGTGTATCAAGTGATACACTTTTTCCTTCGCTTTTCAGATCGACGACTTGTCCGCCGATCATACCGCTTACGCCGGCACAGGAAGAAAGTATTTTGATTGCTTCAACCGCGCATTGGGGATCCGTCAATGCCAGAGCCGACTTCGTCGCATATTCGAACGCATACGTTAAAAGCGCATCACCCGCAAGAAGTGCGTAGCTTTCTCCGTAAGCGACATGGCAAGAGGGCTTTCCCCGGCGCATAGTGTCATTATCCATACAGGGCAGATCATCATGAATCAGCGAATAGGTGTGAATCATTTCAATCGCACACGCAAAGGCGAGCGCGTCGTCGATATCACCGCCGCACATTCTGCAAAATTCAAGAGTCAAAATAGGTCTGATTCTTTTTCCGCCGTTCATGAGGCTGTATTTCATGGCTTCGAGGACGACCGGCTCACCGTAGGAACACGCCGGAAGGCACGAGTCAAGCTTTTGGTTAATAAGTGCAATGTATTCGTCAAGACTGTACCTTTTATTCATCGGATTCATCTCCGCTCATATCGATTTGCGAAAGCTCGGCAACCTTTTGAGCGGCCGCATTCAGGCTTTTATTACAGTACGCAATAAGACGGACGCCTTCTTCATAAACCTTCATAGCGGTTTCGAGCTCATATTCGCCCTTTTCAAGTTCGCTTGTAATTTCCTCAAGCCGTGTCAATGCAGAATCAATTGTATACTTTTCCATTTGCTATTCCTTTCCGTTCACTCGGTTTTTTCTGTCAGTTCTTCGGTTTCCAGTACACGGCATTCGATAAAACCGTCTGAAACCCTGAGTTTAATTTTATCATCGGGCTTTACCTGTTCTACGGTTTCGACCGTGTTTCCTTTTTCATCACAGGCAATGCTGTAACCTTTCGATAAAATATTCAAAGGGCTGTATGATTCAAGCTTAAGAGCTTGTCTTGATATTTCATTGGCGTACTTTTCGAAAATCATGCCGACCGCATGTGAAAGCCGTTGAGACATCATTTGTGTTTGATTAGAATATAACTGTAAAGTTTTAATCGGACTTAAAGCATTCAGCGTTTTGTCAAGAGACATAAGACGCATAAGCTTGTCCGAAATGATTTTGTTGATGCTTTCGTTCAGCGTATCGAATGCTTTGTCAAGTGAATATAAAAGCTCTCTGTAATCCGGCACGGCAAGCTCAGCCGCCGCCGAAGGGGTTGGTGCTCTCAAATCCGCCACGAAATCAGAGATCGTATAATCTGTTTCATGCCCGACTGCAGAAATAACCGGTGTTTCGCAAGCATAAACGGCATTGGCGACAATTTCTTCGTTAAACGCCCAAAGATCTTCGATTGAGCCGCCGCCACGTCCGATGATGATCACATCGCACTTCTTTTCATCGTCAAGCTTTTTGATAGCCTGACAAATCTGACCGGCTGCAGCATCTCCCTGAACCTGAACGGGTTCGAAAACGATTTCGGCAAGCGGGTATCTTCTTGTAAGAACAGAAACAATATCGTGCAAGGCCGCGCCCGTTTCCGAGGTGACAACACCGACATGTTCGGGATATTTCGGAATCGGCTTTTTGTGAGAATCGTCAAACATACCCGCTTCAAAAAGCTTTTTTTTCAATTGCTCAAAAGCTAAATTCAGCGCCCCTATTCCGTCGGGAGCGATATCGTCAACATAAAGCTGATAGACGCCGTCCCTTTCATATACGGAAACGCTTGCTCTGACAATGACACGCATGCCGTTTTCAATTTCAAACCGGACTCTTGAAGCGGCCGACCGGAACATGACAGCTTTTATGGCGCAATTTTCATCTTTCAGCGTAAAATAGAAATGTCCCGAACGATAGTGGTTGGTAAAATTCGATATTTCACCGCTGACATATATATTTTTTAATTTATCATCGTAATCAATCAGTGATTTTACATAAGTGTTTATTTGTGTTACCGATAAAACAGTTGACATCGAAAGCCCTCGTTACCTTTTATTCTTTAAAAATCCTATGATTGCAACACCGGCTGCATTGTCACAGGAAAACTCGGCCGATGCAAAATGTGCCGGAAATTTCCTGCTGATTTTTTCCCTGATAATGGAATTCGACATAACACCGCCTGAATATACCAACGGAAGGTTGCCGTATTGCCCGAGCAGGTACGCCGTCATTTCATCAAGCGAAGCGCAGATATAATCGATACAGTAACGGGCAACGTCTTCTTTGACCTCACCTTTTTCAAGCATCTGACGGCATTTATTCTCAATTCCTGACAAGCTGCAATTTCCGTCTTTTCGGTACGGACGAATCGTATAGCGGGACGATGAGGCCTGAGCGAGCTTATCGAGCATCGGTCCGCAGGGAAAATCAAGTCCGAGCATCAGTCCGACTCTGTCAACGGCTTGTCCGGCTTTCAGGTCAAGTGACTGTGCAACAACCGTGCACTTAAACAGTTCTTTGCTGTCAGGCTCGACAAGCAGAGCCTGTGTGGTTCCGCCCGAAAGATGAAAAGCGATAAAAGGCTTTTCAAGCAGATCGAGCCTCCCGCAGGAAAAAAGTGCGGCAACAATATGACCATGCTGATGGGAGGTTGTCACAAAAGGAATATTCCATACCGTGCTGATGCTTTCGGCAGTATTGCTTCCGACAAGAAAACACGGCATATAAGAGCCGCTTTGCATACAAGGCATATTTGAAGCGCAAACACAGTCCGGCTTTACACCGCTTTCGAAAACCTGCTTGATTACGGAATGAAGCTGAACCGTATGATGAAAGACAGCATCGCTTTGCCGAAGTCCCTTTTCGCCGCTTTTGACAGGCAAAAGCTTTTTCGCCTGTACGATTCTATTATCTTGTGAAAAATATAAGGCGGAGGAGGTCGTGTAATTGCTTGTATCAATTCCGAGGCAAACCATTATTCGTCCACACTCTTTGAAACGGAACCAAGGACGCCGTTTACAAAAGAAGCGTCCTGTTCTGTAGAATATTTTTTTGTGATTTCAACAGCCTCATTGATCGAAACAGAAACAGGAATATCGTCAAAGTAAAGAATTTCGCACACCGCAAGCCTTAACACCGCAAGCGAAACTTTAGATATTCTTTTTATCGTCCACCCTACCAAGTTCTTTTCGATGATGGCGTCGATATCGCCGTTTTTTTCGCTGACTTTGTCCGCAACGTTACGAATATAGTCATTCGCCTCAAAAAACTCCGATTCTTCGGCAGAAGAAATAATTTCATCTATGCTGTCATCGGGTCTGAAAAGTTTTTCAAATAAAACGATAAACGCTGTTTCTCTGGCTTCATGTCTGGTCATAGAAAATCCTTTCGGTGCTGAGCACTTTTTACTTCGTTGTTTTTTTATCGGACGATCCGACAATTCGACATACTTAAGGAACCTCTGAATAAATCACAGCATACGCTTTGATGCACAGCTTACTTGCATATTTTCCGCTATATCGCACAAAAACTGCTTGAAATCCGTTAGGATTCCTGCGCAGCTTTTGCACAATCTGACGAAAAAATTGACGGCGCAATCTGTACATCAAATTTAATCAGAGCTTCCTTAACATATTATACCACAAAATTTGATTCCTACAACTACTTTGCTTCAATTATTGTTAAATTTTCCGCAGAAATATTCGCATTTTTTTCAATTATTTCCGTGATTTGCAGGATTGAGGCTTCATCAAGTGAATTTTTTTGCATAATGACCTGAGCGGTGTCATTGTTAATGATTACGATACTGCTGCAATTGGTTTTGGCTGTTATTAGACTTTCACAGTCACTTTCTTTTTTTACCGCTTCTGTATACTTGGTCATTAGTTTTGTGAGTTGATTCTTGCTTTCCGTGTCAAGGTTGTCGCTGTTCATCAGTTTTTCTATCTGATCTTTGATTTCGTCATGCGCCTTTGTTTTGTTCAGCGCTGCGGTGGCAAAGGCTTTGCTGTCATTCTCCTGTGTGCCGGTTTCTTCTTGTGCCGTTTGCTCGGCGGCGGTTGTTTCCGTTTGCCTGACGCTTCCGGCAACGAGCAGCGAGTCGCCAAGATTCTGCTCCTGTTCCTGCGTCGTTGATGCGACCGGATTATTGTCGGGCTTTGAATAGTACCAGTTTACCCCTACTGCGCAAATCAACGCAATCAGCAGTGTTGCGGTCAGAATCTGTTTCTTTTTTGCTATCATACGTATTCCTCCTATTTCGCCATTTCGGCTACGCTTATTCTTGTTGAATTTATATCAAAAAGGGCGCTGACTACGGAAACGATCTGCCCTTTGACATTTGGATCGTTGGCACCGTCGCACACGACCGCTACGCCGCGGACGGTCGGATAGACATTTTTGATTTTCAGTCCCGCCTCCCCGTCTGAGCCGTTTATAATGATATATTCGCTTTTGATCCGCTGCTCAACCGGGGCATTTTCTTTGTTTTCGAATTCCTCGTCCATGTCTTTGGCGTAGACGTTTTCGTCTGATGTATCATAGGTAATCATCACTTTCACTCTGCCTGCACCGTTAATTTTACCGATCAGCTCGGTGAGCTGTTCATTAAGCTTTGCATTGTCGATTTTAATATCGGTCGTTTCAACCTTATCGGATTTTTGCTTTGTAAAGGGGATTTTTGAAGTAAAAGCAACGGCGATCAGACAAATCAGCAAGGCTATCATATAAATTTTCATTTTCCTGTTCTGTCCGATTTCTGACTTGAGTTTGTTCATAATTTCTTGCACTTTTTTCATTTGCTATTTCACCTGCCGATTATTTCAATCTCGGTTTCGCTACTTACATAGTTGACGATTACCGAGGTAATAATTTCTTTCATTTCTTCTTCTTTATCTTCCTCAATATATACCGTGACCCGCTTAATTCTTATTTCCTCCTGTGTTTTCCGACATTCCACTTGAATGTCCTCCGGCTTGATTGCGTAAGGGCTCAGCTGTTCGGACAAGGCTTGTTTTATTCCGCTTTCAAAAGCGGATATGACTACCGAATCAGAATCTGACTGAAAGTCCGACGACGCTTCCTGCTTGTCAAATGAGAATGCATTGAATAGCGCACTGTTGTCGACGCTTTTGAGAGGATACAAAAAGACGCAAAGCAAAGCAAGGGTCGAAACGGTTTTAAAAGCTTTCTTGTTTTTTTCGTCCGGAATCAGGATATCTGTCAGACCGGAAAAGGCACAAACGCAGATTATGCTAATTATCCATTGTTTCATTTCGGACGCTCCTGTTATTTCTCGTTATTCTTTAAAACTCAAAAGAAGACCTGTTGATATGACGAGCAAAAATATTTCAAACACCGTCAGAATGAGCAGAAATTTCACCGCACAGCACAAGCATCCGTAAAAGCCCGAAAGCTTCTTGCAGTCTAATGCTATGCCGCAAAGCGAAAGAATATTCATAGCGGCGTAATACATCAGCCCTTGAACCAATGCGGGAATATTGATTATCAGAATACTGACAATTCCGACAATAGCAGCCGAGCCTTTTATCAGTCCGATACTTCCCAGAATGGACGAGTACGCCTCGCTGATTGAACTGCCGATAACTGGAATCATTGAGCTGATAAGATATCGTATGCTTTTTACGCTTGCTGAATCGACAGCGGCGGAAACAGACCCTTTTATTGTCAAAATCGATGCAAAGGTCCCGGCCGAAAAACCGAAAATCAGACTGATTGCTCTGTTGAATAAACGGGATATTCGGTCCGGACTGATACTGTTATTCAGTGAAAACCCGATGGAAAGGCTGATAAAAGCGCCGATGATATGAATCGCATATTCACTGCATACAGCTGACAGGATTTCAGCCATCGCCAAAACCAGTGTATTATATGTAAGCGCCGATGCCGGCTTTCCGCTTGCTGCTATGATTCCGGCAAAAATCGGGATATATGCTTTTATAAAACTGCCACTCACTTTTAAAACGGCAACAATCGAGTTGACAACAGGGTATAAAAAGTTAACGCCGATAACAGAAGAAACGGCAATCGAAAGCAGTTCAAAGGCATCGGTGGTTCCTTTTTCTTCTAAAATCGATTTCAGTATCGCCATCAGTAATGTGACGGTAAAAAGAGAAAAGAAACATTCGACTGCCTCGGCCGCCTTTTCTTTTACGTTGGTTGAAAAATATCCGGCGATATCCGAAAACGAAACGTCATATGCGCCTGACAAATCGTTAATTCCGAATTCCGATAATATTTTTTCCGTTTTGTCATCGATTGCGGAAAACAGATTGTCCTGCGTTTCAGAAGATAACTCTGCGTCATAGTCACTGTATGCGGATGCGGCGAATGTTGTTGTCAAAACAACGACGAAAAGCATCAATATAAATAAAGTACATTTTTTCATTTTTTCAATCAATCAAAGACAATGCGGTGCTTACTGCTGATTCAATAAGCGGCAGACATAATATAAACATTGCAAATCTTCCGAAAAGCTCGACGCACTGTGCTATGGCCGCATTTCCGTTTTCCCTGCATACGCTTGACGTGATTGACGTTGCCATGCAGACGGCGGCAGCTTTTACTAAAATTTTCAGTAAGTCCGAAATGTCCGACAGTCCGGAAAAGTACGAATAAAATTCGTTTATTTTATCTGCGGCAATTGTTAAAGTCCAGAGTATTATCACAATGATTCCGGCTATTTTGATTAAGAAGGAATATTCCGGCTTGATCTCTCCGACAAACAAGCTTATGACTGTAACAAGTAAAGCGCTTATAATTACATTCAATACCATATCAGAAGTCTATAAAATCTTTAACGGAGCTGAACAGTTCTTTGATTTCCGGAATAATCATCATCAGCACAATGATGATTCCGACAAGAGTAATAACCGTAGCGTACTCACTCTTGTCGGCTTTTGCGAGCACCTGATTAAGCAGCGCTACAATCAGACCGATTGCGGCTATTTTAAAAATAAGGTCAATTTCCATTTTTCCACCGCCGTTTATATCATCATTACGAACAGTCCCAAAGCGCAGAAAGCGCCCACAAATATTGAAGTGTCAGCATATTTTTTACTTTTCAACCGTGCTTCGTTGCGAAATTCATCAAAGGCTGTTATATACATTTGGACAACGGTTATCTGGCTTTCAAGATCACTTGTCCCTACAAAGGTTCCCAATTGTATCAGCTTTTGCTTCTCCTCATTTTTATATAAATTTGTTTCTTCAACCGAACGCTTCCACGCAACCGGAAAATCGTTTCCCTCTGTCAGCAACTCTTTACATTTCGGTACAAAAGTGTCTTTGTACATGGCTTTACCACCTGCGGAATCAATCAGTTCATTCACGGCACAGCAGGAATATTCCAGCATGATTTTTATTTCATTGAGCAAGGAATACGTTTTGTCCAAAACAGCCGCTCTTTTCCGAAGCCGGATGCTGATGATTACGCTATAAAAGATCAGACAAGCCGGCATCACAGCGGCGCCTATATATTTCATCTTGTATCTCCCTTGAATCATATACCGCTTTAACTGAACATACTTTGTCTTTTGACAGCAGACAAACCTTGTCGAATGAATAGGTGTTGATAAGCTGTTCAATCTGGGGGCGTGTCACGATTTCGTCGTAGTCAGAAGCGTGAACCGTCAGAATGAATTTTACACCGGAATTCACCGCCTGTTCGATCGCTTTGATTTCTTCGACACTTCCCACTTCGTCAAGTGCGATTATGTCGGGAGACATCGTCCGCACCGCAAGGAAAACGGCTTCGCTTTTCGGATACGAGTTTAATATATCACAGTTTATTCCGAGATCGTTTCCGATAATCGATCCGTTCATGGCGGCAAGCTCTTCTCTTTCATCTATAACAGAAACTTTATAGTTATACTTTTCATTTCCGGCGGCAAGAATTCGGATCAGATCTCTTAAAACGGTTGTTTTACCGCTTGACGGAGGGCCGGCTATGATCAGGCTTTTCGCCATGTCTTTAAATAGTGAATCCGCTATCGATTTGGCACAGCCTTTTATCTCTCTTGCAATTCTTATGTTTAATGATGATACATCTTTGATGCTTACAGTTTTGCCGTTGCTGTCCCGCACCGCTGTTCCGACCACACCGGCACGGTGTCCGCCTTTCATTGTAACAAATCCTTCGTTAATGCTGTTTTGATGTGTATGTATGGAGTATCCGCAGATTCTGTTGAAGGATTCTTTCAGCTCCTCAAGACTGCATACGACACAGTCCGAAGAGAAAATCCGGCAAAACCGGCTGTCCTTTCGGACGAAGCCTGAACCATATAAACCGATAAGCATGATCGGACGGTTGCTTCGAAGTCTTATTTCGAATGTCTGACGTTTTATTTCGTCATCAAGAGAGGACAGAATATCTCTGATTGACCTTGAAAGCAAGGACACAGCTTCCTGAAACTTTTCCATTTTTTGCCTCCTTAGCATAAACGGTACAAGCATAACTGCTGTATGGTATAGAGTATGAGGGCGTGTCCCGCAATATAACCGGATATTCAAATTAAAAATAACTTTAATTTATAGGAAAGCCTTGAAGATTTATCTTAATTATTGTATTATTATATAAATGTCAAATACTAAAGCAACGAAAGAAGGAAGACGATGAAAATTAGGAAAGAAAGTTTTCTGTATAAAAACAGATATCTTTTTGCTTCATTTTTTGCCACATGCGGGCTGATGCTTGTCATGTACATGATTTTAGGTCTGACGCCGTTCGGTGACAAAACCATCTTAAGAATGGACCTCTATCATCAGTACGGCCCGCTTTTCGCCGAGCTTTATGACCGTATCATGGAGCATAAGAGTTTCTCATATTCGTGGGTATCAGGTCTCGGCACCTGTTTTTTAGGCAACTATTTTAATTATCTTTCAAGCCCGATCGGTGCAATTGTTATGTTCTTCGGGCATGAAAATGTTCCTCAGGCGATCGCCGCTATGATTCTTATCAAAGCCGCTCTTGCCGCAACTACCTTCACCTACTACCTCAGAAAATCTCAGCATAATCAGTCCCCCGTGACGGTTATGTTCGGTATTCTCTATGCCTTTTGCGCCTATATGCTGGCTTATTACTGGAACGTTATGTGGCTTGACGCAATGGTGCTTTTCCCGTTGATGATCCTCGGAATTGAAAGAATCATCAATAACGGAAAGTTCGGGCTTTACACGGCTGCCCTTGCTCTTTCGATGTTCTCGAACTACTATATGTCCTTTATGCTTTGCCTGTTTGCCGTCATTTATTTCTTTTATTACTATACGGCAAACTATCCGAGTAAAGCGGTTATCAGCGAGCAATACAAAAGTGAACACCCGAAAGGCCTTATTCATAAAATGAGAAACCGCAGATTTTTCAGAAGCGGCGTTATCTTTGCGTTTTCGTCTCTTCTTGCCGCCGGCTTGATTGCATTTGCGCTTGTTCCCACCTATAAGGTTCTTCAGTCCTGTTCGGCAACCGGCAACAATTTCCCAGACGAAATGAAGACGTATTTCAACTCGTTTGATTTCCTTGTCAATCATTTTGCTTCCCTTTCGACCACGATCAGAAGCAGCGGTGACGATGTTTTGCCGAACGTTTATTGCGGTGTTTTAACCTTGATTCTCGCTCCGCTTTATTTCTTCACAAAATCGATCAGTAAAAAAGAAAAGCTTACCACTTTGGGCTTGCTCTCTTTCTTCTATATTTCTTTTAACTTTAATTTCCTCAACTTCATCTGGCATGGCCTGCATTTTCCGAATGACCTTCCGTACCGGTTCTCATTCATGTACTCGTTTATTCTTATCCTCCTTGCCTATAAGACGTTTATGAGACTGAACGAGTTTACCTCAAGACAGATCGGTGTTGTCGGTGCCGCAATTGTGCTGATAGCATTTCTTACCGAGAAAATTCAAAGCAAGAATTTCACACAGGGTTCATTGTATATAACCATCGCTTTTGTTGTTCTTTATGTAATGATGCTCACGGTGTTCAAGAGCAAAAAATACGAAATTGCTTCTCTTGCCGTCTTACTTTGCGTATGCGCATGCAGTGAAGTGATTGTGGCGGATACGTCAAGCATTCCGTGTAATGTTGTATACGAGGATTATGCCGGAGATTACGACGAATTCAGCGAACTGAAAGAAAATCTCGACACGATTGAAAAAGACGGCTTTTATCGCATGGAGCTGACATATCTGCGTGCCAGAATGGATCCGTGTTGGTATAATTACAATGGTGTTTCCATCTTCTCTTCGATGGCAAATGAAAAGCTTTCACTTTTACAGGATCACTTAGGTATGATGAGCAATAAGATTAACAGCTATACCTATAATCCCCAAACACCGGTTTACAACATGATGCATTCGTTGAAGTATATTGTGAATAACAAGACGCCGAATGTTTTAAGCAGCGCTTACTATGAAAAAGTGACTTCAGTTGATAAGTTTACTGCTTATAAAAATAAGTATTATTTACCCATCGCCTTCTGCGTTGACAACAGTATTGAGGATTGGCAGTACATTGAAGATAAATATGCGGTCGTTAACCCGTTTGAAGTTCAGGGTGATTTCTTTGAAAAGGCAACCGGTGTTGAAAATGTGTTTAAAAAACTTCCGATCTCATATATCAGCTATAACAACGTTAACGCTTTCACCGACGATATAGATAACGGTGTTTACACGTTCAATAAGTCGACAGCGGATACCGATGCCTCCGCAACGTTCAGTATCACAACCGAAAAGAAGGGAAATGTTTATATCTATTTCCATGTTGACGGTGCAAGTGAAAAAGATATCACCATAAATTCGCCTCTCGGTACTATGATGCAATCGGCCGATCATGACTGCGTTTTAGACCTCGGAAGATATAAGAAAGGTGAAACCATCTCTATTAACGTTCCGTTTGAATCCAACAGCGGAAACATGAGACTGTTCGTTTATACGATCGACGACAAAAAGCTTAACGAAGGATATGAAATCTTAAGCAACCAGTCGCTTCTTGTTGATCAGTTCGAAGACACGTTTATCAGCGGCAGCTTTACGGCCAAGGAGGATTGTGTCCTCTATACGTCCATTCCTTACGACACCGGCTGGAATATCAGTATCGACGGAAAAGCCGTCAATTCGACTGATATTGTCAAGATCGGAGATGCCTTTATCGGTGTCAAGGTAAAAAAAGGAAATCACGATGTGACATTTGAGTACTCGGCGCCCGGCGCTTCAACCGGCATAAAAATAACAGTTTTCACCTTGGTTGTGTTCCTGCTCTACCTTGCTCTTTTGTTTATCAGAAGACGCAGGAATAAGATGTCTAAGAAACCGGCGTTTGCTTCAGTCGATAACAGCTATCATGAGCTCGTTATGTTCAAAGAATCCGTAGAGGTGATCGACGTACCGGAATCTTCAAAACAAGATGACGAAAAATCAGGTTATCGGTTACCGGAGAGAGAAGTGTTCTATCCTGATAAGAATTCGACTTTAGTCAAAAAGGAAATCTTTTATCCGGAACCGTCTGTGACGCCAAAGTCGTTTACGGTGACTGATGAACCGATTGAAGGCAGTAACGAGCCGACAGAGTAAAAAGGGAATCCGACGGTAGAAATACCGCCGGATTTATCTTTGTTCAGGTTATTTCATGTTTCTCTCATAAGATTCAATCATCTTCTTGACCATCTGGCCACCGATAGAACCGGCCTGACGGGCTGTGAGGTCGCCGTTATAGCCCTGCTTGAGGTTTACGCCGACTTCGGAAGCAGCTTCCATCTTGAATCTGTCGAGAGCGTCACGTGCTTCGGGAACCATGCCCTTTGAGCTACCGCTCTTTGCCATGCTTAACACTCCTTATCTAATAGATTGGCGTTTGCAGTATTATTTTGAGCGAAGTATAAAACTTTATAAGTGGTAAAAACTGTTCAAAGCAATCACTTATTCCAGTATATTTTTCGGCTGACCTTTTATTTTTTCGAAAACGGTTACCGTTCCCCTGCTGTCGCAGATCGCCAGAAAAACATTTGAAATATCGTCAATCCCCAAATCCTTCAGCTTCGAAATCAGCCACTTTTTGTCTTTTCCGAGATTTCCGAGCGTATGACTGTCGATTCTTCCGTCGATGATGACATTCGCAACAAGGGTGTCCTGCGTGGTGCTGACTTTAAGATCGGAAACGGTCACCGGCTTATTGGCGGCGGTCGGTATGAAGCTGACTCTTCCGTTCGGTTCAAGAACCGCAGTATCAACCTGCGTCAAATCAAAATACCCGTTATTGCGGCATTTCATTAAAAATTCGTTGATATCAAGCCTTGCTTTCCGGAAGCCATCGTAGTAAAGCTTTCCCTGTTTCATAAGCGTTATCGGCTTTCCGGTTATCATTTTACGCATTGTCAGCGACTTATCCGTAATAAAAGCAATCAAAAGTGTGATCATACCGTAGATAATCATGGCGATTAAAATCGTGAGGATCTCTCCTCTTTCCGCCGTAGCAAGCTCAGCAGCGATAGAACCGATTGTAATACCGTTTACATAATCAAAGAGACTCAACTCCGACAACTGTCTGTAACCGAGTATTCTTGTTATACAAAATAAAGTGAACACAGAAAGAATGGTAGTCAGAACAACTTGTAAAATATGCATAATTTTTCTCCTTTTTGGTTATCTTTCGCCAAATATGCAATAGTATTCATTAAAATTTTGAAAAATATGTATATTGCCGCTGTCATAAATATATTGTATAATTGTTTTATCACTTTAAATCAAGAGGCTTTCACAATGCTGTATTTTGATTCTCATATTCATACCGACAATTCACCCGACGGAAGATTTTCCGCTTCACAAATGTGCGAAGCCGCAGTGAAAAAAGGTCTTGACCTTATCACATTTTGCGACCACTGCGAAATTGACGAATTTTATTCGGATAACTACGATACCCGGACGGTGAAGGCGTTTGCCGATTACTGCGATGCGAAAGAAAGGTTTTCCGACAGCTTGACGGTTCTTTCAGGTATTGAAATCGGTCAGCCGGATATTGACAAAAGCTTTGCGTATAAAATCGTTTCGGCGCACAAGTACGATTATGTGCTGGCAAGCCTCCATCATCCGCATGGGAAAATGCCTGATATCAAGGATATCGAATACGATAAGATTGACGTTTATCGCTTTATGGAGGACTATTTTTCCGAGCTTTACGAAATGGCTAAATGGGATGGCTGCGACGCTTTGGCGCACCTCACCTGCCCTATGCGGCGGATTCAGGGGAAATATCAGATCAATTTTGATTATTCTGTCATTCAGGAAGCAACAGACGAACTGTTAGCGGAAATAATCAGACAGAAAAAAGCTGTAGAAATCAACACCTCCGGCTTAAGACAAGCTGTCGGAAGAACAATGCCCGACGAAAATATCCTGATTCGTTACCGTCAGCTTGGCGGAAAATACGTTACAGTCGGTTCGGACGCCCACAGTACGGATGATATCGGTGCCGGAATCAAAGAGGGCATTGAAAAGGCACGAAAATGCGGTTTCGGGCAAATCACGGTTTTTATAAACCGGGAGAAAAAACTGATAGACATTACGTAACGGTCGGTGAAAGAAATGGAAAACAAGAAAAATCAAGGCCTGAAAATTGACAAAAAAACGTTAATCGGAATCACCGTGCTGCTTATCGGCATTATAGTATTCGCCGGTGTTCTGACACAGATTGTACCGACCGGTGTATATGACACCGCTTCGGACGGCTCAATCATCAACGGTACTTACCACCGGATTGACAGAAGCGAAGTCGGGTATTCGTTCTGGCGTGTATTTTTGGCTCCCGTTGAAGCGTTCATTTTTGCAACCTCAGACGCTATGACCGGCGTTATCATTATTCTTTTTATTACCATCATCGGCGGTACCTTTCTTGTACTTGACAAAAGCGGCGTTCTGAAATATATTATGACAACGATTGTCGGAAAATATGAAAAGAAAAAGTATGCGCTTCTTGCCGTGATGGTTCTCGCCTGTATGGCTCTCAGCTCCTTTGCCGGCATTCTTGAAGAATCGGTCACCTTGGTTCCGCTTGCCGTTGCGATATCGCTTTCATTAGGCTGGGATTCGTTTGTGGGCTTGGGCTTCAGCCTTGTTGCAATCGCATTCGGTTATGCGGCGGCGACCTTTAATCCGTTCAACGTCGGCATCGTGCAGTCGATGGCAAATCTTCCGATGTTCTCGGGGCTCATTTACCGGGTTGTTGTTTTTGCTGTCATATATGCAATTCTTACCGGCTTTCTTGTCCTTTATGCGAAACGGATTGAAAAGAATCCGAAAAAATCACTTGTATTTGAATCGGATATCGAACTTCGCAAGCGGTTTCTTGACGAGGAAGAAACCGCAAAAGCACTGCAAAATCTGAATTTGGGAAAAGCGACCAAAACTTTTGTCCTTTGTATTTCGGCAGTATTCCTGATAACGTTTTTATCGTTTATCGGACAGCGTGTGATTCAAAATGAAAGCATTTCCGATATTTTAAGCAATTTACCGCTGATTTCGATGGCAATTTTATTCACGGTCGGAGGACTTCGGGCCGGTAAGATTTCCGGTATGAAAGGGAAAGAGCTTTTCTCGGGCTTTGTTGACGGCGCAAAAGCGATCCTCCCCTGCGCTCCGCTGATTATTTTTATTATCAGTATTACCTATGTTTTAAAACGGGGCATGATAATTGATACGATTCTGTATTACGTATACAATTTTATTGAGGGCTTGGGGCCGTATGAATCTTTAATTGCAATATTTTTTGTTATCTGTTTCTTTGAATTTTTCATCGGAAGCGGAACAGCAAAAGCATTTCTGCTCATGCCGATTTTACTTCCGTTGGTTGATATGCTCGCTATCGAGAGACAAAGCCTTGTGCTTGCGTTTTGCTTAAGCGACGGCCTTTGTAATATTCTTTTTCCGACGAGCGGTATCATGATTATTGCAATCGGGCTTATCAACATTCCGTATTCAAAATACATGCGGTTTATGTGGAAGTTGTTTGTCTTGGAGTTTGCAGCCTCAATCATTCTGATACTGATTGCCGTCGCCATCGGATATCATTGATATTTACCGGCAAAAAAAGTGAAGCCAAACCCGGCTTCACTTTTTTATTCGGTTTTTTGCCTCAGTGCTTAAAGCAGTCGTTATAGCTTTTCACCCACTTCAAGACTTTCTCTTTTTCGTAAGTTTTGGGCATAGCGGCTGTCACCGCCGTCGCTTTTACCAATTCAATACCCATACGGGCAACCTTTGAAAGGACGGTTTTATTCTTGACAAGCCCCGAAAGTTTGATTTTAATATCGTCCGGGCTCATACCGGAAAGCATTGCTCCGAGATTTGTTGAATCGGCACCGATTGTTATGTCGTCGGCATTCAGAATGCCGTTGTCAAACATGTAATCAAGGTCGCTGCCTTCAAGTCTTGTCAGCATAAGCTTTACACACGCAAGCGGGGCAAGACCGGAGCCGATCTCCTTATAAAAATCGGTCTGATACTTCCAGAGTGAAGCCGCACTGAAGGCGCAGTCTTTATCGGCAGATACGGCGTCGGCAAGAATTCTTGCCGCTTTCAGGCTGTTGGCGATTCCCGAGCCGATAATCGGTACCGTCATAAAGGCACTGTCTCCGATTGCGGCGTAACCGTCGGCGACAAGGATACCAAGGGGCTGTCTGACGGGAATGTTGACGAACTGACCGCCTCTTACAACAACTGTTCCGATTGACGGGTTCTCCTGTCTGAGCTTTTCGATTGTTTCGTCAACTTCTCTTTGGTCAAGCGGCTGAAAACGTCCGATCAGGACATCGGTATAGTTCTCTTCAGTCGCAACCCAGCAGATTCCGAGTTTATTGTCGTGCAGCATCAGCACCTTGAATTTATCAATATCGTCAACCTCGGCGGTCTTATTGAAAAACGCACGGTAGACATAAAATCTTTCATAGCCTGCGGTTTCGTTCTGAATCCCGAAAGATGCCGGAAGCTTGGTTCGCAAAGCCGAATCAATACCGCAAGCATCAATGACTAAATCAGCAAACTCAACTGCCTTGTCGGTCTTGATTCCGACAACACGGTTACCGAAAATAATCGGCTTTTCGACGGTTGTACCGAACTTGAATTTTACCCCGTTGTTTTTGGCGTTTGCGATAAGATACCGGTAAATGTCTTTTCGCTCCATCTGAATTTCAAGCTGATCTTTGGGTGTGTCCTGATGAAGAGCCGTTGTCATGGACGGACCGTAGAACGTCATATCGTGCTTTAAATTGTACAACTCCTTTGGCGGTACCTCCATTTCGGCGGCGACAAAGCCGTTTCTGTCAAAAATGTCCGTCCAGTCATAGCCGAGGGCTTCCTCGCTGCTTTTTTCATAAACGGTAACGTCAAAGCCCCTTTTGGAAAGCATCGAGGCGGCGGCGATTCCGCCGTGCCCGGCTCCGGCCACAATGATTCGTTTTCCCATACTTTTTCTCCTTTATACTTTCTTCGTATTAAATTAATATTATCACAACAAACTTCATTTTTCAATATTAAATAAAGCCTTTTACACATGATTTCTCAAATGCAAAAGGCTCTTTATTATAAGATGATGCAAATCAGCCCGCTGCAGCCCTCGTTGATGACTCTTTCAATCGTTTCCTGAAGCTTCTTTCGGGCATCGGCCGGCATTTTATAAAGCTTATTATGCAGGCCTTCATTCACAAGGCTGTTAAGCGATTTGCCGAAAATATCCGATTCCCAGATTTTAGACGGATTCTCTTCGAACTCTTTGAGAAGATACATAATCAGTTCTTCGGACTGACTTTCCGAGCCGACAATCGGTGCAACCTGTGTCGTAATATTCGCTTTCATCATATGTATCGACGGTGCCGAAGCCTGAAGCCGTACGCCGTACCGTCCGCCCTGACGGACGATTTCCGGCTCTTCAAGCTTTAATTCCTGCATCGTCGGCATCACAATTCCGTAGCCGGTGCGTTCTACCTCATCAAGAGCCTCTTTGAAGCGTGTATACTCCTTTTTCATTTTGGCAAGTTCAAGCATATTGCCGAACAGTTCAAGTTCATCTTTGATTTCGATTCCGCATTTTTCACTCAACGTCTTATAGAACAATTCCGGCTTAACTGTCAAGGCGATTTTTACACTGCCGCAGGACAGGTCGACACTGCAGATTCTTCCGTCCGAAATGCTTTCAAGCCGCGTCATGGTGCTTAAAAATTGCTTTGCGTCCCGGACTTTTTTAAGCTTTTTCGCACTTTCATAAACCGAATCGAATATTTCGGTTTTTAATGCGTTTCCCTTTTCAAGCTTCGATACCCACGGCGCAAAATCAATCTTAAGCTCTTTAATCGGGAACTCATACAAAAGACCGGTCAGAATGGTTTCGATTTCATCGACGCTCAATTCCATGCAGTTGACGGGCATCACGTTGACTTCGTATTTATCTGACAG
Source organism: uncultured Clostridia bacterium (assembly GCA_945863885.1). Taxonomy (GTDB): domain Bacteria; phylum Bacillota; class Clostridia; order Oscillospirales; family Acutalibacteraceae; genus UBA6857. The sequence goes on along the minus strand of CAMAZY010000001.1, from coordinate 36,241 downwards.
TTCGGCAGCTAAAGCTTTGCTTTGAGCACTTGACGGATTGACACAGTTCAGGAGCACGACAAACGGTTTTTCGATTTGCTTAAGCTCGTTAATTACCCGTTCTTCCGCTTCCTCGTATTCCTGCCTCGGGATTTCACCGATTGACCCGTCGGTCGTTACGACAAGTCCGATTGTTGAATGCTCCGTAATGACCTTTTGCGTCCCGATTTCGGCAGCCATATTAAACGGGATATCTTTATCAAACCATGGCGTTTTGACCATTCTCGGATTGTCGTTTTCAATGTAGCCGAGCGAACTCGGAACAATATATCCGACACAGTCAATCAGTCTGACGTTACATTTTGCGTTGCCTTCAAGCGTCAGTTCAACCGCATTTTCGGGAATGAATTTCGGCTCAGTTGTCATAATGGTTCTGCCGGCTGATGACTGCGGAAGCTCATCGGTTGCTCTGTCTTTCTTGCTTTGATCGGTAATATTCGGCAAAACAAGTACGTCCATAAACCGTTTTATAAACGATGACTTCCCTGTTCGCACCGGGCCGACTACCCCGATATATATGTCGCCCTGTGTTCTTGTTGCAATAGAATTATAAATGCTCTTGCTGCTCATAGCCATCCTCCGTATTTTATAGGTGAACAGACTAAGACGCTTGCCTGCCCGTCTATACATTTTACTTTGTACACTATTATGCAGGAAAATGCGCATTTATGACAGACGAGCATAAAATATGCTCCCGTGTGAAACAACCCACGGGAGCGAATAAAAGACATATCTTATTTCAGCTTAACAGCTTCCTTCGCCTTTTCGGCGATGTGCTCGGCATCAAGTCCGTACAGCTTCAAAAGCTCAAGAGCCGGACCCGAACGGCCGAAGGTGTCATTAACACCCAGACGAAGAACCGGAACAGGACAGCTTTCAGAAAGGACTTCACAAACTGCGCCGCCGAGACCGCCGATGATGCTGTGCTCTTCAGCAGTAACAATTGCGCCGGTTTCTTTTGCGGCTTTGACAAGGATATCCTTATCAATCGGTTTAATCGTGTGAATATTGATAACTCTTGCGTCAATGCCGTCTTCTTTCAGCATATCGGCGGCAAGCAAGGCTTCGTTTACCATAAGACCGGTCGCAACGATGGTAACGTCCTTACCGTCCTTTAATAAAACGCCTTTGCCAAGTTCAAATTTGTAATCTTCGCTGTTGATTCTGGGTACGGCAAGACGACCGAAACGCATATAAACGGGACCGTCGAAATCTGCCGCAGCATGAACCGCCTGAAACGCTTCAATATCGTCCGCCGGATTGATGATTACCATATTTGGGATTGAACGCATCAGAGCGATATCCTCACAGCACTGATGGCTTGCACCGTCTTCTCCGACGGAAATACCGGCATGGGTAGCACCGATTTTTACGTTAAGCTTCGGATAAGCGATTGAGTTTCTTACTTGTTCGAATGCTCTGCCTGCCGAGAACATGGCGAAGGAGCTTGCAAAAACAGTGTAGCCTGTTGTGGAAAGTCCGGCAGCAAGGCTCATCATATTGCTTTCGGCGATACCGCAGTCAATAAATCTTTCGGGGTGCGCCTTTTTGAATACGGCTGTTTTAGTGGCCTTGGCAAGGTCAGCGTCGAGAACGATCACATCGTCACGCTTGTCACCTAAATCGGCAAGAGCCTTACCATAGGCGTCTCTTGTTGCACATTTGATTACGTCTGCCATAGTTTACGCCTCCAATTCCGCTAAAGTCTTATTGAGTTCTTCCATCGCCTGATTGTACTGATCAAGCTTCGGAGCAGAACCGTGCCAGTCGCACTCGTTTTCCATAAACGAAACGCCCTTACCTTTTATTGTGTTAGCAACAATGCAGGTCGGCTTACCTTTACATTCACGGGCGGCTTTAAAGGCGCTTTCGATTTCGTCAAAGTTATGGCCGTCGATTGTGATGACATTCCAGCCGAAAGCTAAGAACTTTTCATCAATCGGGCACGGAGAGTTCACTTCATCAAGGGAGCCATCAATCTGAAGCTTGTTAAAGTCAACGACCGCAACAAGATTGTCAAGCTTATTGTTGCCGGCAAACATAGCTGCCTCCCAGACCTGACCTTCTTCGATTTCGCCGTCACCGAGAGCGGTGTACACTCTGAAGTCCTTCTTCTGAAGCTTTGCGCCCAACGCCATACCGACTGCGGCGGAAATGCCTTGACCGAGTGAGCCTGTGCTCATGTCAACACCGGGCGTGTATCGCATGCTCGGATGACCCTGAAGAATCGAATCAGGCTTTCTGAGCGTCTTGATAAGGTCTTTCTCGAAGAAGCCTTTTTCGGCAAGAACAGCATAAAGTGCAGGTGCCGTATGACCTTTCGAAAGGACAAAACGGTCTCTGTCCTCCCAAGCGGGATTGTTTGCATCGACTTTCATCTCATCAAAATAGAGATATGTCAGAATGTCTGCAATCGAAAGTGATCCACCCGGGTGTCCGGATTTTGCGTGAAACGTCCCTTCAATAACGCCCATACGAACCTTGCAGGCGATTTTTTGAAGTTCAAGTTTTTTTACGGTATCCATGTAATTCCTCCTTTATAAGTTGTCATGGTTTTCAATAATGTATTCAATCAAATCCGCAACAGCCCCCTTGTTGCAGTGGCAAGTGACAAGCTTCGCAATGTCTTTCATGCCTTGGGGAGCCTGACCGCAGCAAGCGGGAACCGCAACGCTTTTGAGCATCTGATAATCGTTGAAATAATCACCGATTGCGGCAGTTTTGGATTTATCAACACCTAATATTTCGGCTACCTTTAGTACGGCGACGCCTTTGTTTGTGTTTTCGTTGACGATTTCAAAGCTGAACGGCGAAGTTCTCATCAGATTCGTTGAATCACCGTTTACTTCGGTGACATATTTTTCCACCTTGTCAACAATCGGCGGAAGACCCGTGAAAATTGCCTTGCACCACTGTCCCTCGGGGATTTCATCGACGGACTTATAGGTGATTCTTTTGAGCAGACTGGAGACGGCAAGAATATATGCCGGGATATCCGGCTTAACAAGATGAACGGCTTCGGGCGTCACAATCTGCAGCTTTACCGAAGAGAACTTTTTAGCCGTACTTTTTATTATGCCGGTAATTCTTTCGTTTATCGGACTGAGCCAGACGATTTCTTCTTTCGTGTAGTTGTATATGCCGGCGCCGTTAATAAACACGGCATAGCCGTTCGTCAGATTCAGTTTTTCAACATGCTTTCGCATCGCTTCAATAGAACGACCGGAAGAAAGAATAAAATTGCCGGAATACTCATGCACGAATTTTTGAATAGCATCATAATTTCTTTTTGGTAGTTTTCTGGCTTTATTGTTCAGTGTGCCGTCGATATCCGAGGCAATAAGCCAATCGGATAAGGATAGTTTTTCTTTATTCATAGGGCTTCAGGCTCCTTAAGAAATCCGTAAAGTAAGACGGTAACTCACTTTCAATTTCTATATATTTTCCGCTTCTCGGATGCTTAAATCCGAGAAGTCCGGCGTGTAGGCATTGTCCGTTCAGGCTTGTTATCACCTTTTTCGGCCCGTAAACGGGATCGCCGGCAACAGGGTGACCGATATATGCCATGTGTACTCTGATCTGATGCGTTCGTCCGGTTTCAAGGCGAACCCCCAAATGCGTAAACCCGTTGTAACGGCGTATGACATGATAATGCGTCACGGCATATTTAGAGTTTTTCTCGGTAACCGTCATTTTTTTTCGGTCAACGCTGTGCCGTCCTATCGGTGCATCAACCGTACCGTCTTCAGCGGAAAAACCGCCGTAGACCACCGTCTGATATTCTCTTGTAAAGGAGTGGGCTTTTATCTGTTCAGCCAGCGAAATATGAGCAAAATCGTTTTTCGCAACAATCAGAAGTCCGCTTGTATCTTTATCGATACGATGGACAATTCCGGGTCTTATCACGCCGTTAATACCGGACAAGCTGTCTTGACAGTGATACAAAAGCGCATTGACCAATGTTCCCTCGTAGTTTCCGGCGGCAGGATGCACAACCATACCTTTCGGCTTATTGACGACCAAAAGGTCGCTGTCCTCATACCGTATATCAAGCGGAATGTTTTCGGCACGAACGTCAAGATTCTCCGCCTTGGGGACAACAAGGCTGATCTTATCATCGGCTTTTACCTTGTAGTTTTTTGATACAGGAGCACCGTTGACGGATACCGCACTTTTTTCGATAAGTTTTTGAACACCGGATCGTGTCATGTCCCCGTTCAGCGTACAAATGACCTTGTCAATGCGTTCGCCGGCCTGAGAAGACGAAACAGTATAAATATATGCATCAGGCATTTTGCTCAACCTTTTTCTTTTTACGGTCTTTGATGATGTCGTATATTTCGTATCCGATGATTAAGAATGCTCCGGCCGTTATCAGACAATCGGCAAAATTAAAGACATAGAAATCAACAAACAGAAATTCAATAAAATCGACAACGTAGCCTCTTACGACTCTGTCAATGATGTTTCCGATTCCGCCGGATACAATCGCAATGATGCAGCAATACACGAACCCGAAACGAATCTTCTTCGTAATAATCAGCGCAAACAATACAACGAGTGCTATTAACGCCGCAACGATCATCAAGGTCGTTTTGCCGCCAAGCAAGCCCATCATAGCACCGGTATTTTCAACATAGTTGAACCGCAAAACACCGGGAATCAGCATTTTTTCACCTATCGGCTTCAAATCAGCAACAACAAAATATTTTGTCAGCTGATCAATACCGACCAAAGCTGCGATAACAGCGGCCGTAATAATATTTATCATCGGGAATTAGTCCTCTTCATCATCAAAATCTGTCACAACAAAGCCGGATGACGGCTTAAAAGACGTATTGTTTCCGTTGTACCCTTTGTTTCCCGACGGCATATTTACTGTCGCATCATCTTCGTCGTCGAACGTATCATTTTTATCAGACTCGTCGTCATCGGTTGCTTCTTCGTGTTCGGAAGAAGAATGGATATCCTCAAAAAATGATGAAAAATAAGAGTTTAATTTGTCGGAGACAGAGGATACGTCTTCAAATTCTTCCGGTTCGGCATCTTCATCTTTAACCTCGATGACCTCTTCGGCCGGCATGACAGAATCGGGTTCTTCTTCCGTGCTGTCTTCCTCCGGTTCAGCATCGTTAAATACGAACGGTTCAATCAGTTCTTTGTTTTCAGAAATACCTTCAGGCTCCGTTACGGCGATAGACGAATCAAGGTCGATATCATCAGGAATTTCTATTTTATCCAACGCCGGAACAATGACGGAAATCATTTTTTCGGTCTGCTTTTTGAAAGCGGCAATCTCAGCCTTTATTGTATTCAGTTCCGTTTTTGCTTCACTTATGATTTGATCACATTTTTCGCTTGCCTTTTTTGCATCGGCATAGGCGGAAGCTACGATTTTACTTGCCTGTTCATTTGCATTGGCAATGATTTGTTCGGCTTTTTCGTTCACTTTCTTCGTGTAATCGGCCGCCGCAGACTCAGCCTGCTTTTTTACCCGTTCAAGCTCAGTTTCCGCCCGTGACAAATAGGCATCAGCCGTAGACGTTTTTTCACTTACATATTCGTCGGCCTTAAGCTTTGACTCGGAAATAAGCTCCTGCGCTTTTTGCTTCGCTTCGGCGAGAAGATCGGCCGCTTGCTTCTTGGCGTCCTCAAGCATTTTATCCGAAAGTGCCTGAGACTTAATGATTGCGTTCGCAATTGAATTCTTGCCTTCGTTGTATTCTTCGACCAGTGCCGAAAGAGAGGCAAACTTTTTCTTTAATACCGAGTTTTCGGAATAAAGCTCGCTGTAAGCGGCATAGACCCTCTTTTGAAATTCATCAACATCCTGAGCCCGATAAGCGCCTCGTCCGGCAAGCGGAAAAGAAGTGTTTTTCAATTGATTCGGTACTATCATGATTCACGTCCCCCTGCTTTTATGTTGAGTTAATAAAATGTTCCGGGGCTTACCTGATCATAAAAATCACCGGCAAGCTCGATTGAATTCGGTACAATTAAATATACGTTCGATGCAATTGTTTCCATCTTTGATTTATAGATATATTTAACACCGTCAAGAAAATGCAATACGCACATCGAATCCTCTTTATCAAGTCTGGACATATCAAGAAGAACAACTGCGTCTTGCGCAACCATACAGTCGGCAATATTTCTTGCGTCCTCACGATCCTCAAGATAAAAATATACGACTCTGCTTACTTTTATCGACTGCGGGATATTGTTGTTCATCTGATAAATGTTGGTACCCTTTTTCTTTGTAAATTTTCCTGAGTCATACGAAGACTTTTTCGATTGGGAAAATGAATTCTGCGGCTGTGAAAAAGAGCCGTAATTGTATGACGCTGAGTCGTCTTTTGCATAATCGCTGCTGTCGTATTTATAGCTGTAATCATTGTTTTTATAGTCTGATGAATAGTCATCGGCACCGGTGTCCTCCTCGGTGTCTTCGTAATCATCTTCGTATTCCTCATCGTCTTCGTCGATGTCAAATGCGTCATCATCATCGTCGACGTCGGTTGCTCTGAGTATTTTATCTTTCAGTTCTCCGAATATTTTTGATTTCATTTCATTATCCTCCGTTTAATACATTCTCGGTCCGAAAATTGACGATCCGATCCTTACAAGATTTGCTCCGCAGGCAACTGCTTCTTGATAGTCGCCTGACATTCCCATCGAAAGGACAGACATATTTATATTATCTATATTTTTAGCCTTGATGTCAATAAACAAACGGTTCATTTTATCAAAATATTTGCATAAATCCGAAACATTTTCGCAAATCGGCGGAATTGACATCAATCCATGAATTTTTATTGACGGTAAAGAAATAATTTCTTCAATCAGTCTCATTACTTCGTCATAAGCAATTCCTGTTTTTGACTCTTCTTCACCGATGTTGACCTCAATGAGACAGTCGGTCGTGATTCCGAGCTTTTCGCTTTGTTTTGAAATTTCGCGGGCAAGCTTGATGCTGTCAACCGATTGAATCATATCAACCTTTCCGACAATCTGTTTGACTTTGTTGGTTTGCAGATGTCCGATAAGATGTACCTTACAGGGTTCCAAATTTAAAAATTCTTCCTTTGAAAGAAATTCTTGAACCTTGTTTTCACCAATCAGATCGATTCCGCAGTCAATCGCATGGTTGATAAAAATCGGCTCAACGGTTTTGGTAACCGCCATCAGCTTGATATCTTCGGCGGCTCTTCCGCTTTTTTTCGCCGCTTGCGCAATGTTTTCCCGTATTACGCTGAGGTTATGCTCGATGTTTTCGAAGCCCTCCTCAACCGAGAACCTTTCCATCATAAAGATTCCTTCCTTTCAAAATGATTCTGTCATATTGTTTTAAGATCTTATTCTTGTCTGCGTTACTGTCATCTTCATCGATCGCTGAGTTTGCAAGAACATAACTGTCCGTTCTGTATACAACGTCAATCGGTTTAAATACAGCGATCTGACCGGAATAAACATAAACACCGAGATTTCCTTTTCCGTCGTCTGTAAGCGCTTCGTTGCTGATTTTATATCCGCTGTAATTTCCGAGAGAGATAACAGCGTTTTCCTTTCGAAGCTTCAGAATATCTTTGTCAACGCTTTTGCATTTTAAAGTGACCGCAAGCGTATCACCTGTTTTATTCAAACCCGAAACTGACATTTCCAGCTTTTCAATGCCTCTTTCAGGAAAACTGACGTATATGGTACTTCCCGTTGAAATGTTCGATGCCTGTGAAACGGGAAGTTTGAAGGCAAAATACCATATATGCTGGCCTACAATTTTTCCGAATGCATTTTTTGTTTCGGTCGGTTCCTTATTGATAAGACTCTCTACCTGCTTTACCGTAATCCCGTTTGTCCGGAGTTTTTTATAATCATAGCTTTCCTCAAATCCATCAACGGTACTGACAAAATATCCGGCAAACGGAGCGTTGATACCGGTTTTGTCGCCAATCTGACCGGAAAGAACCTGTAATTCGTCTGTGTACGCTGTTATTTCCTTTGAAAAATCACTGATTTCACCTGTGGCCGCTTGCCGAGAAATTAAAGAATAGTTGATATTGGCCAGCAATTCTTCGCAATTTGTGAAATCGTTATTTTCAACAGCATCAAGATATTTGCTGATAGAAAGTGTTATGTCTGAATTCAAAGCGGAAATGTCCGTATTTTTTGTATTACCCATTTTTTGAAACAGGCTCAGATATTTGATTTTCGAATCAATTTCCAGGCTTTGGCGGTATGCCTGTGCCTGTTCTTCGGTCGAAAACTTATAGGCGATACAGTCCCCTTTTGCAACGTTTTCACCGTCTTCAACAGCCGGCTGATAAATGCCGTCGGATTTTTGAAGCAGTATTGATGTGTTGACTGAATTCTCAACTCTTACTTCATCTCTTAATGCAATTCCTGTAACAGGCGTGCTGTCGCTTTCGGTTACATAGGCGGCACTTTGCGTAATGATGGCTCCGGTACGCTTAAAATAAGCCGCCTGAATAACATATGACACAACAAGCAGACTGAGAACAGAAAGAATGATGATCATGATCCGGTTGGATTTTGATTGATTCTTTTCCATATCAAGCTCCTAAATTTTGTGAAATAATCTGTGCGCATTCATCGGAAACGGATTTTTCGTCGTCGATATACAGCCAATTCACGTTTTTCTTATTTCTGAACCATGTCAGCTGTCGTTTGGCGTATCGTCTCGTTTCCATCTTCAGCTTTTCAACCGCCGTCTCAAGACTGATCTCCCCGTCGAGATACGGCTTTAGTTCTTTATAGCCGATTGCCTGCTTTGCGGTTTTCGATATATCGGAAGCAAAAAACGATCCGGCTTCTTCGACAAGCCCCATATCAAGCATTTTATCGACTCTGTCATTGATTCTCTTATATAAAATTTCTCTGTTATGTGCGCTGAGCACAAAAAGCAAAAAATCGTACGGGCTTTCTTCCTTGTGCGAAAGACTGTTTTGCTCCGATATCGTTTTTCCCGTCAAATAATAAACCTCCAAGGCTCTGATGATACGCTTTGAATCGTTTAGATGTAGTCTAGACGCTGTATCGGGATCGACTTTCTTTAACTCCTCGTAAAGACTCTCTATTCCGTCGGACTCTTTTCTTTTTTCAAGTCGTTCTCTGATTCCGCTGTCTTCATAGTCAAGAAAAACCGTATTGTTCATTAGTGTATCAATATACAGCCCGGTTCCGCCGCAAACGATCGGAAGCTTTCCTCTCGAAAGAATGTCGTCTATAGCCGAAAGAGCAAGCTGCTTATATTTCGCTACGCTGAAATTCTCGTTGGCTTCGACGAAATCAACCAGATGATGTCGGATTTCGGCGGTTTCGTCTTTTGTCGGTTTCGCCGTTGCAATATCCATTGATTTATAGATCTGCATCGAATCAGCGGAAACAATTTCTCCGTTAAACCTCTTCGCAATCTCAATAGACAGTCCCGTTTTACCGCTTGCGGTCGGGCCGGAAATTATAACAACCAAAGGTTTAGACATACATGCTCTCCTGCGTTATTGAATTCTTCCGAACTGCTTTTCAAGCTCATAGCGTGTCATCTCGATTAGTATCGGCCTGCCGTGCGGACAGTATCGGACTGAATTATCGTAAATAACCTGTCTGGCAAGTGCAATAAGTTCCGCAGGAGAATTGTTGTTTCCTGCTTTAATTGCGGCCTTGCAAGCCGTTGTGTGCAGTATCATATCAATTCTGTCGGTCTGTGCGTCCGTCTTACCCTGAAGAAGATTGGCTGTGATTTCACAAATAATATCTTCAACTTCGCCCGGTTCGATCATCATCGGACATTCTCTGATGATGACACTGCCCTTTCCGAAATCTTCAACGGTAAAGCCGCAAGAAGAAAAAACTTCGAGGTTTTCAACGACACAGCTATACTCTTTTTTAGTCAGCATAACGGTGACAGGAGAAATCAGAACTTGTTTTGCGTTTTCGTTCAGACTGCTTTTTAACTTGTTAAAAATAATTCTTTCATGGGCGGCGTGTTTATCAATCAGATACAGCTTATCGCTGCATTCACAAATGATATAGGTTTTAAACGCTTCGCCGATCAGCTTAAAAGGTTCCTCTTTCTTTTCCCCGGAAAAGCTTACAGCACTTTTTTTCGCTTCGGGCTGACCGCTAAAACCGGAGGCCGGTTTCGCTTTTTGCGGTTCGATCGTTCCGATTAAATCAGGAACCTCTTCATCCGGTAAATAAGGATTCTCCGTTTTCGGTGAAGCCACAGCGACCGGAGCCTTTTGAAAATCAGCGGCTTTCACGCTTGACCAAAAATCAGGGTTCGGTTTCGGCTTCGATACCGGCTGCGTTTCGACCATTTCAAGCTGAACCGCTTTCGGGACGGCTCGTTCTACGGCACGGGTTACGTCAAATTTCGGTCTGACGGCAGTCGATTCAATCGCCGTTTTTACGGCGTAGTAAACCGCAGAATAAATCTTTCTCTCGTCACTGAAACGGACTTCTGTTTTCGTTGGATGAACATTGACATCGACGCAGTAAGCGGGGACATCAATATTCAGCACGCAGGCCGGAAACTTTCCAACCATAATGGAATTCTTGTAGGCGTTTTCAATTGATGCGGTACACGAACGGGATTTGATATATCGGTGATTGAGGAAAAAATGCTGCATCGAACGTGTCGCCCGTGACTTTTCGGGCAGACTGACAAGGCCGCTGACACGAATCCCGTCCAGTTCATAATCGGTTTCAATTAAGCCCTCGGCAAAGTCTTTTCCGTAGACGGCATAGACCGCTGACAGAAGCTTACTGTCGCCGGGCGTCAAAAGCGTTTTTTTGCCTTCCCGTATGAAGTGAAAACTGATTTCCGGGTGCGAAAGCGCAAGCTTGTCTACCGTATCGGCGACGGCATTCGCTTCGGAAACATCTTTTTTTAAAAACTTCATTCTTGCCGGCGTGTTGTAAAACAGATCTCGTACCACAATTGTTGTCCCGTCCGGACAGCCGGCAGGCTCGTTTTGGATTTCCTCACCGCCTTCAATTGTATAACAGGTTCCCTCGCTCTCCTCCGGCGATTTTGTCAGCATCTGCACTTTTGAAACGGCGGCAACGGAAGCGAGCGCTTCGCCTCTGAAGCCGAGGGTGAAAATTTCGTTTAAATCATCGGCATATCGGACCTTGCTTGTCGCATGGCTGATAAAGGCTTTCGGAACGTCATCGCTGAATATGCCGCAGCCGTTGTCGGTGATCCGGATATAACTGATGCCGCCGTTTTTAATTTCAACGGTGACAGCGGATGCACCGGCGTCAATAGAGTTTTCGACCAATTCTTTTACGACGGAAGCCGGCCTTTCGACTACTTCGCCGGCGGCAATCAGCTGTGCAACATTTTTCGGTAATATATTGATTCTCGCCAACGAAATCGCCTCCTTTTATCCGTTGTTTCTCGCCTTTGATGCAAGCTGACTGAGCTTCGTCAGCGCTTCAAGCGGCGTCAAGGTATCAGTATCTATGTTTTTCAGTGTATCGATAATTTCGTCGTCAATTGTTGAATGAAGAGAAAGCTGAAGATTCTCCGATTCTTCGGATACTGCATCGAAATCAGCCTGTGTCAATTTGCTTTTCAAAGCCTTATCTTCCGATTCAAGCTGATATAAAATTTCTCTTGCCCGGTTTACAACCGGTGCCGGAACGCCGGCAAGCTTAGCGACCTCTACGCCGTAGCTTCCGTCGGCACCGCCGCGGACGATCCGGCGCAAAAAGGTGATTGTGTCTCCCCTCTTTTTGACGGAAATATTGTAATTCTTAACACCGTCAACCTTGCCCTCAAGCTCGGTCAGTTCGTGATAATGGGTGGAAAAAAGGGTCTTTGCCCCGATTTTACGCTTGTCGGCAATATATTCCAGAACGGCTCTTGCAATGCTCATGCCGTCAAAGGTGGACGTTCCCCGTCCGACTTCGTCGAGGATAATCAGGCTTCGTTTTCCGGCGGATTTGAGAATATTGGATACCTCGTTCATTTCGACCATGAAGGTTGACTGACCCGACGCCAAATCGTCGGACGCACCAACCCTTGTAAAAATGCTGTCGATAAGACAAAGATTCGCTCTTTTCGCCGGGACAAACGAACCGATTTGCGCCATCAGGCAGATCAGAGCCACCTGACGCATATAGGTCGATTTACCCGCCATATTCGGTCCCGTTATGATAGCGCATCGGTTCTCGCCGCAATCAAGATAAGTATCATTCGGGACAAACGGCAGATCGCCGAGCATTTTTTCGACGACCGGGTGTCTTCCCTCGATGATTTCAACCGTTGAACCGTCGGACATCGTCGGACAAACATAGTTATTGTCAACCGCAACGCTTGCAAGTGAACAAAGCGTGTCAACTGTCGCAACGGCATTGGCCGTAAGCTGAATTCTGTTGTACTCGGCTGCGACTTTCTTGCGGATCTGACAGAAAATCTCATATTCAAGCTTAACGCTTCTCTCCTGCGCACCGAGCACCTTGCTTTCCAGCTCTTTTAGCTGCTGCGTGATATAGCGTTCGCAGTTGGCAAGCGTCTGTTTGCGGATATAGTCATCAGGGACAAGTGTCTTGTAAGAATTCGGCACTTCGATATAATAGCCGAAGACACGGTTATAGCCGATTTTAAGCTTCGGAATTCCTGTCTTTTCCCGTTCGGCTGTTTCCACAGCGGTAATATATTTCTTACCGTTTTTTTCGATATCACGCAGTTCGTCAAGCTCACTGTTAAAGCCGTCTTTTATCATGCCGCCCTCCCGGACGGAAAAAGGCGCTTCCGGGTCGATTGACAGTTCGATAAGGCTTCTGATATCGTCAAGCAGATCGATCTGATCATGAAGCTGACTGAGAAGGGATGAGGCACTGTCTTTTAAAAGCGTCTTGATTTTCGGAAGGTTTTCAATTGTCTGCCGAAGAGAATTCAATTCCTTTGCGTTGGCGGATTCATAAACGACTCTCGTCATCAGACGCTCGATATCAAATATATAGCAAAGAGCTTCGGAAAGCTCATTTAGTTTCATGTTGTTGTTAACAAGCTCGTCAACCGCATTGTGACGTTTTGAAATTTTTGCGAAATTCACAAGCGGCTTTTCGATCCATGTGCGAAGCATTCGTTTGCCCATGGAGGTCTTTGTGCGGTCAAGCACCCACAAAAGGGAGCCTTTCTTTTCTCTGTTTCGTAATGTTTCGACAATTTCAAGATTGCGTTTCGTTGAAAAGTCGATTTTCATATATTGGCTGTCGGAATAAAAATTGATATCGGTGATACCTTCTACATCGTTTTTCTGTACTTGCTTGAGGTATTTGATTGCGGCGCCGACAGCAATCACCGCCGCTTGATTTTCATTGATGGAAAGAGAAATCAGTTTTTCCAGTCCGAAATGATCAATACAGACATTCAGACAGTCCTCGTATTCAAAAAAACTGTCATCGGGCATTTCGCAGGAAGCGGCGATACGCTTCGAAATAAAAGAAGAAATCGGAACAGACAGCGCACTTTTTGAATTGAGCACAATTTCGCTCGGTGAAAAGACGCCAAGCTCGTTTATGACATTGTTTTCCAGCTGTTTTCCGCTGAAATAAGTCAGATTTAACACGCCGGTCGATACGTCCGTAAAGCAGATACCGGCACTTTTTTCGCTCATATATAAGGTAGTAAGATAATTATTCTTCGAGTCATCAAGCATATTGTTTTCAATAATGCTTCCCTTGGTGATAACCCGGATAACATCACGCTTGACAAGACCCTTGGCGAGCGCCGGATCCTCCATTTGCTCACAGATAGCGACCTTATAGCCTTTATCAACAAGCTTTGCAATATAAGTATCTGCGCTGTGAAAAGGAACGCCGCACATCGGCGCCCTTTCCTCAAGTCCGCAGTTTTTCCCTGTTAAGGTCAGGTCAAGCTCTTTTGATGCCGTTTTCGCATCATCAAAGAACATTTCATAAAAATCACCAAGTCGGTAAAACAAAATGGCGTCGGGATATTCTTTTTTTGTTTCAAGATATTGTTTCATCATCGGCGTCATTTCAGCCATTTTGTCTTCCTCCTTTTTTACTTAGTGATGGCAGTCTGAGCCGCAGTCACAACCGCAGTCGCCGCATGAACCGGAGCAGTTATGCTCTTCTTCGGGCTCGCAGGTGGCAGGATCGGCGCCATTTACGCAAAGACCCAAAATCTGCATGATGTAATTCATCATGGAATCAATTTCATTTCTGGCTTCTTCATAAGCCTTCATTTTGTCGTTTTCCATAAACTTACCGTACGCTTCGTTGAATTCAAGCTCATACTTGCTCATCTTCTCACTGTCCGGATTTTCATTTGCAGCTTCACGCTGATAATTCATCTGAATCAGCTGAATCTGTCCCATAAGGTCGAGAAGCTCAGGATCCTTTTCATTCGCCTCTCTTGCGGCGGCAAACTTGAGATAACGCTCGTCCTGCTGAATAGCGGCACCGAGCTGTCTTGTCAATTCGATTACGTCCATGTTGTAACTCCTTTAAAAATATTTATGATTAACGCCGAAAAGCGTTATATCCGTTCGTTTGATTCATATAATTCGCCTTTAAGTATCCATGTTTTCGGCTCGGTGACCTTAACATAGGCAAAGGAACCGATCAGCTCTTTTTTACCGGGAAATTCGATGATAACATTGCCCTCGGTTCTTCCGGAAAGAATACCGTCGGATTTTTCTTCTTCGACAAGCACTCTGTATACACAGTCTTTCATTTTGGCTGTTCTTTCACCGGCAACCTTTTCCTGCAAAGCCGTAAGCTGAGAGAACCATTCGCCTTTTTCTTTCCTGGAAACGGGATCCGGCATATCATAGGCTTTTGTTCCGGGTCTCGGTGAAAAAATAAAGGTGAAAAGCGAAGTGTATTTAACATACTCGATAAGGCTTAAGGTGTCTTTAAATTCCTCATATGTTTCGCCCGGAAAACCAACGATGATGTCGCTGGTGATCGAAAGCTCGGGCATTTTTTGGTAGGCATAATCAATAAGACTGATATACTTTTCACGGTCATAATGCCGGTTCATTTCTTTTAATACCCGGTCGTTTCCCGACTGAACGGGAAGATGAAGATGCTTGGCGATCTTCTTGCAGTCAGCCATGGTGTCAATCAGTTCTTTTGTGCAGTCTCTCGGATGCGACGTCATAAACCGGATAATAAAGTCTCCGTCAATTGCATTGATTCTTCGAAGCAAGGCGGGAAAACGATATTCTTCCGATAAATCCTTATTGTATGAGTTGACGTTCTGACCGAGCAAATTGATTTCCTTATAGCCCTGCTTGACTAAAAGCTCAACTTCATTGACAACGTCATCAAAGCTTCGGCTTCTTTCCCGACCTCTTACATACGGTACGACACAGTAAGCACAAAAATTATTACAGCCGTACATAATCGGCACCCACGCTTTAAAGGCACCGTCCCGCTTTATCGGAAGACCTTCAACGATATTCCCGTCGCTGTCCGTAATATCGAAAACCCTTTTACCGGTACAAAGACAGCGATAAATAAATTCAGGAAGCTTATATATTACATGGGTTCCGAAAACAAGGTCAACATAGCGGAAGCTGTTCCGGATTCGTTCGGCGACATAGCCCTGTTGCATCATACAGCCGCAAAGCGCAATAATCATATCCGGCTTTGCGGTTTTATATTGCTTCAAAGCACCGACATTTCCGTAAACTCTGTCCTGAGCGTGTTCACGAATGGCGCAGGTATTATAAAGAACTAAATCCGCTTCTTCCACTTTGTCGGTCAGTACATACCCCATATCACAAAGCATACCCTTAAGCCGTTCACCGTCGGCGACATTTCCCTGACAGCCGTAGGTGTGAACAAACGCTTTCGGCGGTTCAATCGGAAACCGTGAAGCAAGTACCGTTCTGACAAGATCTGCATATTCGGTTTGCTTTTTCAGCTGTTCAGGGGAAACTGAAAATTTGCTTTTATTGTTATCCAAGATTATTCCTCCGGTTGAGTGTTTTCCGTCTTTTTATCGGACTTTTCGCATAGTGCCATAAGCCGTTTGATTTTATAATTCACCGCAGACCTCGAAAGCGGCGGGTCGTACATCTGACCGAGCTCACGAAGGCTGGCGTCAGGATTGTTGATTCGAAGATCTAAAAATACTTTCAGCTGATCGTCCAACGTATCATAAACGCCGGTTTCAATCAGCTTTTTAAAAGCCTCCACCTGATCGTACGACGCTTTGACGGTTCGTGAAATATTAGCAACGCTGAAATTACTCTTACGGTTAGCGCTGTTTCGGACGTCTTTGAAGATTTTGATATCCATAATTTCAAAAGCGGCATTCTGCGCACCCATGATATTTAAAAGATCTTCAATACTTTCGCTGTCTTTCAAGTAGATGACGTTGATTCCTCTTCTTGTCATGCTTTTGGCCTTTAGATTATATTCGGTAAGCATTTTTTCAAGGTCACGGCTCAACGCCCGGAACGGTACAACAAATTCAAGATGATATCCCTTGTTGGGGTCGGAAATAGTTCCGCACGAAAGGAAAGCTCCTCTTAAAAAGGCCCCGTTACAGCAATTCCATGCTTCAGACGGATCGCCTGTGCTTTCGTTGAGAAGATTTCCGCGGTTAATCCGCATGACCGCTTCGGTTCCGCTTAAAGAGAAGCAGTCAAAAACCTTCGCCATATCGATAGGATCATTGACGGACACGGTATACTTTCCGGCCTTTGACACTTTCATTTCGGGTGCTATCCGGCATTCACGGCTTACGCAGTCCCGATACTTATCCGCAACACATTCGTGTTCCGTCATAATAGAAATACCCGAATAATTAAAGCTTCTTCCGAAAAGCAAAAGACCGTAGGTCATAGCGTGCATACAGCAAGGCGGCATATCCTCTATATTCGCAAGTTCCTGTTTTACTTTCGCTGAAAAAGACATGGCAACCTCACTTCAAAATATCTCTGTGACTGACGCTTGCGCTGTAACCGTTTTTGAGAAGATGATTATAAAGCAATTGAGCAAAAGTGACCGAGCGATGGTGCCCGCCGGTGCAGCCGAATGCAAGAATCAGCTGACTTCTTCCCTCTTTCTGACAAAGCGGAACGGTAAAATCAATAAGCTTCGTTAGATGATCTTCGTATTCCTTTGCTTCGTCAAACTGCATCACATAGTCGCTTACGGCACTGTCAAGACCGGTAAGATTCTTCAGTTCGGGTATATAGAACGGGTTCGGCAAAAAACGAACGTCGTATACAAAATCGGCATCATTCGGTATCCCGTGTTTAAAGCCGAACGACATACAGTGAATATGCATCTGCTTATGCTCATCCGCAGAAAACATTCCTAAAACACGGACTCTGCATTGGGTAGCCGAAAGATTCGAGGTGTCAAGAAAGTAGTCCGCCTGCGCTCTGGCGTGGGCAAGAAGCTTCCGCTCTTGTGTAATGGCCGCCCCGATGGATTCAAACCCCGTCTGGAGCGGATGCTTTCTTCGGGTGGCTTTGTAGCGGTTTATGAGAACATTGTCATCAGCGTCAATAAACATAAGTTTATACGGAATCTGAAGCTCACACAGGGAATCAAAAGCGTCAAAGAGCTCAGAGAAAGATGTGCCGGCTCTGACGTCGGTAACAACCGCAACCCGTTCGTGTTCATTTGTGCTTTTGATCAGCTGAGCAAAAACAGGTATCAGCTTAGCAGGCAGATTATCGGCACAAAAAAAGCCGATATCTTCTAGAGAATTCACAACACAGGACTTCCCCGCTCCGGACATTCCGGTTATTACAACAAATTCCATAAAATCTCACCGTCAAATACTTTTAATTTCAGTTTCAAGCTGAACGTTGAATTTTTCTTTAACTGTTTCCTGACAAATACCGATCAGTTTTTTTACGTCCTCGCAGGTCGCATTGCCGATATTGATGATGAAGCCTGCATGCTTTTCGGAAACCTGTGCTCCGCCGACCGTTCGGCCTTTCAGTCCGCTTTGTTCAATCAGCGCACCGGCAAAATAGCCCTCCGGTCTGCGGAAAACGCTGCCGGCGCTCGGATATTCAAGCGGCTGTTTCGTCACTCTCCGATTGAGAAGATCGTCCATTTTTGCTTTGATCGCCTCTTTGTCGCCTTTTTGGAGGTTGAACAAAACCTTGGTAATAATACAGCCGTTATCGGTATAAACGCTTTTTCTGTATCCGAAGCGAAGCTCGTCGCCCGAAAACGCACCGGCTTTTCCGTCTTTTGTCACATGAAAGCAGGTTTTCGCAACATCTTTCATTT
Organism: uncultured Clostridia bacterium; assembly: GCA_945863885.1. Classification (GTDB taxonomy): domain Bacteria; phylum Bacillota; class Clostridia; order Oscillospirales; family Acutalibacteraceae; genus UBA6857. The sequence goes on along the minus strand of CAMAZY010000001.1, from coordinate 17,935 downwards.
CTCCGCCGTATGCGCCGGCATTCATATAAGCCGCTCCGCCGACGGAACCGGGAATCCCATATGCAAATTCAAGACCGGAAAGTCCGTTTGAAAGTGCAGCCTTACAAACAGCGGAAAGATTGGTGCCGGCTCCCGCTTCAATGGTTGTTTCATCGACAAGCTTTATTTCTTCGAATTCACCGCAAAGCTTAATCACGACAGAAGAAATGCCGCTGTCGGAAACAAGCAGATTACTGCCGTTTCCGATAACAAAAAAGTCAAGACTGTTTTCACGGCAAAAGCAGATCGTCTTTTGCAGCTCATCAGGATTTTTTATGAAAATAAAAATTTTCGCATCTCCGCCGATTCGGAAGCTTGTATGAAGCTTCATCGGCTCGTTTTCTTTATAGCTGATATTGTTTTCGTTTAAAAATTCAATAATGGGATTCAATTGAAAACCTCCGGATCAATATTTTACAAGAGCCGCTCCGATGATACCGGCGTCGTTTCCGAGCTTTGCCTTGCAAATTTCGGTCTGTGTGTCAGAATACCGGCTGTAATGGAATTCATCAACATATTTTCTTACAGGTGCAAGAAGATTCTCCCCTTCATTGCTGATGCCGCCGCCGAAGCAGATCATTTCGGGCTGGAAAATGTTGATAACATTTATCGTGCCGATAGCAACATATTTGATGTATTGTTCGACAACTTCTTTTCCGGCTTTGTCTCCTGCTCTCATAGCGTCAAATGCGGTTCTTCCGCCGACGTTGTCAATATTACCATCACAAAGCTCCCACATTTTACTGTCTTTGTTCTCGAGCATAGAGGCTTTCGTCTGATTAACAAGAGCAGTAGCCGAAGCATAACGCTCCCAACAGCCTCGTCTGCCGCAGTTGCATTCTTCTCCGTCAAAATTGATAACCATATGACCGAGTTCACCGCCGGTACCGTTACAGCCGATCAAAAGTTTTCCGTCGTCAACAATGCCCGAGCCGACACCGGTACCGAGTGTGATGGCGATAAAGTACTTTTTGCCGATTCCGGCACCGGCCATCGCTTCGCCGAGAGCGGCGCAGTTAGCGTCGTTTTCAAGATAGACATCAACGTCAAGCATACTTTTGAAAATCTCGACAGCCGGCACGTTGTGAAAATCAAGATTGTTCGCAAATTCGATTGATCCTTTTTCACGGTCTACCGAACCGGGGGTGCCGATTCCGACGCTTTCAATTTCATCAAGTCCGATTCCTGCCTGTTTGGCGGCTCCTTTAACGCATGTAACGATATCGGTAAAAATTTCCTGTGCCGGTCGGGGCGCATTCGTTTTCGCCTTTGCCCGACCGATAATCTCATACTTATCGTTGATAACACCGGCAACGATATTGGTTCCGCCTAAATCTACTCCAACTTTGTACATAATCCTACTCTCCTTTAAAAAGTTCCCCACATTTCGATTTCATCTTCCTGCGGGATTACATCTTCGACCATGCCGAGGTTATGCATAAGCTCCCTCGCGGCATTGTAACCCATTTTCTTTTGCCTGTTGTTCATTGCAGCAACCTCGATAATAATTGCAAGGTTTCTGCCGGGCTGAACCGGTACAACGGTATACGGTACGCTGACACCCAAAATATCTTTTGTGACGTTGTCAAGTCCCATCCGGTCATATACTTTGTTGCTGTCCCACGGCTCAAGCTCAATGACCATATCAATTTTTTCGGACAGCTTAACTGCACCCATACCGAAGATCCGCCTTGCATTGACGATTCCGATACCCCGAAGCTCAATAAAGTGCCGTATGTTGTCCGGCGCAGACCCGATAAGAGTCTTTGCAGTTGTCTTTTTGATTTCAACCGCATCATCAGCAATCAGTCTGTGTCCTCTTTTTATCAGCTCAATTGCCGTTTCACTCTTTCCGACTCCGCTGTCGCCGAGGATCAGAACGCCTTCACCGTAGACTTCAACAAATACGCCGTGTCTTGTGATTCTTTCGGCAAGCTCAACGTTGAGATATGCGATAATCTCCGCCATGCAGCGGGACGTTGAGTCGGTGGATCGGACAATCGGCACCTCATATTTTGCCGCAAGCTCCAAAATCTCTTGCGGACATTCCAGGCTTCGTGTGATAATCAACAGTGCCGGCTTTTTTGACATAAACATCTCAAGACGGCTTCGCCTCTCATTTTCGGGAATGCTGTTTATGTATTCGATTTCCGTCATGCCGAGGAAGTTGACCCTTTCCTTATCAAAATAGGATTCAAACCCCGAAAGAATCAGTCCCGGACGGTTTACGTCAGGGGAAGTAATCAAAATATCTTCAGGCTCTTTCGGCATATATAACTTTTCAAACTGATTGTATTTTAAAAGCTTTTCCAAAGATACTGAATATTTAGATGACATAGAACACCTCCGACTTATGCATAGTCATACTTGTACATTATAGTATAAAACAAAAAATAATCCAACAGTTTTGCTTAAATTTTTTAAAAAATTTATTTTTGCTGCTTTGCTTCGTTCGTTTGTTCTGTTTATCAAGAAAAGAAACCGCCGCTCACCTTTCGGCAGCGGCGGAATGTATCAATCGCTCTGTCTGAATCGCTTTTTACATGAAAAACTGCTGATGACAACTTTTCTGACATCGGTATAATCAAAAATTAAGCAGCCGTCGGAAGAATATGCATCAAATCCGCAATGCTTCATCAGAAGACTGAGACCTTTTGCTTTTTCTTCTCCGAGGCATTCATAAACCGTTCCGAAGCCGATAAAGCTTTGATAATCGGCGGTGACACCGTCGCGGAGCTTAACATATTCCTTGAATCGATCCGCTTCAATACAAACATTCGGGTTCTTCTTTGCCAATTCATTTTTCTTGCCGACAATTGCACCGTGATAATAGAAAGTCAGCGTTTCGCCGGTATCTTCAAGCCCGAATGAAACAGGAACGACATACGGATATTCGTCGTCAAAAAATCCGATTCGGATCGTATCGCAGGAAAGAAGAAAATCAACAATTTCCTGTCTGTCCAGTATTTCTCTGTCGCTTTTTCTCAAGTAAATCACCCTTTATTCAACAATATAGACGCATACACCGTGGCCGTCGGTTTTTGCACCAACAGCAGATATATTTTCAGTATGGGTATCATTCCAGACATCGTAAACGTTGTATGACTCTTTTTCGGGAAGATTCACAAAACCGAGTTTTGAAAGCTTTTTGAAATCAAGATCGGTCACAGCCGGTTTTGTACCCTTGTTGAGAACACAGACGGCAATTTTGCTGTTTTCAAGAGGCTTGACAAGAACATCAATGATTCCGGTTTTAATTCTTCTGCACTGTATGCCGAGCTTGTCCTGATTGATCGAGATCATCGCTTTGTTGGTCAGAATTTGATAAATCTTGCTGTCCGAATCGACCGTACCGTCTTCTTTGATGAATTTACGGATGTCATTTCCGAGAATCAGCGGGGCGCACATCATACACCAAAGCGAAAAATGAGACTTATTTTCATCAAATGTGAGATTGCCGTTTCCGACTTCAAGCATATCCGGGTCATTCCAGCCGCCGGGTGCCGAGTATTTATAAAGTCTGACAGTGATTTCATAAATGCTCATGATGGAAGCCCAGTTAGCTCTGATATCCGGCGTTGTCCGCCAAAGATTTCCCGCTTCAAGACCCCATTTCCACGGACGGTTCCAGCCCCATTCGCAGATAGAAAAAGTAATCGGCTTTTCTTCAGTGCCGGTTTGTTCGGCGAATTGCTTTGTGGCTCTTTTCAGTTCACGTCCCATAAGCTTATATTGGATCGCTGCGCTGTCCATTCTTGAGCCGACGGGATTGGTGATCTCAATCGTATTAACACCCTCCCGAAGACGGATTACCTGCTGAATTCTTCTGTACCCGTCAGCAGCTCTTGAAGCGACGGAATAAAGATGATATTCGTCACTGCCGTTAACCATGATGCGAAGAAAACGATCGTCACCTTTTTCTTTCATTACAGTGAACGTAAGGGCGTATTCGCCTTCGCTTTCAGCCTCAACGTCGAAGCTCGCCGTACCTGTACGGCTGCAAAGTCCGATAAGAGACTCGCCGCTGTCGCTTTTTTTGCTTTCGTCCGGTATGATTTTCGCTTTATCGGAAAGACGAAGCTCGCTCGGCTTGAGCTTTAAGAAAGAGGCTTCTCCAAGTTTTGACACTTCAACGAGAGAGATTTTCGGAGCCAGAGGTGAAATCGGTATATTATGACAAAAGTCATACTTGAAATATTCAACGCCCCAACGGGCGAAGGTGTCCGCATCGATTGCTTCATGACCGAGGCTTGCGGGATAATCCTCACAGGTATGAGAGCCGTTCGAAGAATAAATACCAAGCTTCAATCCCTTACTGTTAACATATCCTACGAGCGCCGGAATGCCGTTCGGGAAGGTTGCCTTGTCAGACTGAAGCTGACCGCTGCTGTCCCGCTCGGAAGCCTGCCAACAGTCATCAATGTTTATGTACTGATATCCGGCTTCCTGAAGACCGCTGTCATGCATGGCGTCAGCAATTTCTTTAATAAGATCTTCGTTAATTTTGGTTGCAAAAAGATTCCAGCTCGACCAGCCCATGGGCGGCGTCATGGCGGTGCCGTTATTGTATCCGACCGTTGCCCTTTGATTGAGCGTCAGCTTATTGAGAAGCTTTTTCGCTTCACAAATCGGACAGATATTTCTCTTTTTTAAATTTGCGGCGGTGCCGGCTGCGATTGCTGCCGAAGCGGCGGCAACTGCAGTTGATATTACTTTCTTCGTTTTCATACTACATCCTCCATATAAGATTATGTTATTATATCATATCCTACCATTCATTTCAATATCAGTCACACGCCTTTTTGGCACTTTCTACAAAAACGCATCCGTCATGAATTTTAAATCCGATATCGAAACCGGCATACAGCATCTTATACAGTCGGCTTCCATCGTCCTGATAAGCCGGTCTCGGATCCTGCGCCAATGCTTCACTGATCCCCGGTATAAGCCGGTCCGGTAAAACATCATGTACCGGATCGGCGAATATGACTGCAAGCTTCCCGCTTTCGGGATTGAGCGCAAATCCGTTTTCAGCGTCAGGGTACGAATCGGAATAAGAAATATAGGGCTTGATATCAAAAATCGGCGTACCGTCCACAAGATCGGCTCCGGAGACCGCAATCACGGGTCCGTTTTCGGTATGAGCCTGTATGCTTTCGATTTTCACGCACGACAGCCCCAAGTTATTAGGCCGGAACGGGGATCTCGTCGCAAAAACACCCATTCGTGTATTGCCACCGAGCTTCGGCGGTCGGACGGTCGGAGACCAGCTTTCGATCGCCGACTCGGAAAACAGCCAGATGAGCCAAAGATGAGAGAATTTTTCAAGGCCTCTAAGAGCCGATACATCCCGGTATTCCGGCTCAAAAATGATTTCAGAAATTGTGTTTTGTGTGATACCGCTTTGCCTTGGAACGCCGAATTTTGTTTGAAAAGGGCTTTTCATAAAAGCAATCGGTCTGATTTTGTATTCCTTTTCCATGCTTTTTCATACCTTCCGTAATTCGTAAAATAAAGCGGTACAGCATAATAAACCGTACCGCTTACGATATCAATAGTTTTTATTTCCGCCACGGCGGGAATAACCGCCGCCGTGCTTGGACTCACCGGAGCGTTTCAAGTCGGTCATTTTTTCGTCACTGACCTGCTTGAAGCGCTGCATCATATCTTCAAAAGACATATTTTCTTCACTCGGACGCTGCGGCTGACCACGCCAGACATTTGCCTGTCTCGGCTTTTTCGGTGGTCTTTGTTGCTTGGAAAAAGATTCAGAATCATTTTCAAGGGCTTTTTTGATGGAAAGGCTGATCTTGCCGTCATCATTGATGTTGATGATTTTGACCTTTACGTTCTGGCCTTCGGAAAGATGATCCTTAATGTCCTTGACAAATGAAGTGGACACTTCGGAAATATGGACCATTCCGCTGCTGCCGTCAGGCAGAGACACAAACGCTCCGAACCCGGTAAGCCCGGTAACTTTTCCTTCAACAATTGAACCGATTTCAAGCATAAATAGCTTCGTCCTCCCAACTTAATTTCCGAAAGATGAATCGTAGAGTACGTATTCACCCGGCTTTGCGTAGCCGTACTGTTCACGGGCAATTTCCTCGCAATATTCGTCAAATCCCGTTCCGTCGATGATATCGCTTTTTTTGCTGACATCGGACTTTACGGATTCGCATTCTTCGGACACCTGTTCGGAAAGCTTGTTGTATTCCTGAGCTTTAACGAAATTCATTGCGCTGAATACCGCAACAATTACAATGGTCAAGGCGAGAACGACGATTACAAGTAATTTTTTGACAGCCGGCTTTCCGGTTTGCTTTTTCTTGGTTTTCTTTTCGTCAGCCAGCTTAATCATCTCCTGTCACAGTTTATACACACTGACAATTATACAGATTTTACAAGATTTTTCAAGTGAAAACAGGAAAAAAATCAAACATTTTCTTTGATTTTGCTTTTATGCGTTTTCGGATTTTTTATTTGTCGCTTCTTTGTCTTTTTTTCTGCTTTATGATTCTGTTTTTTCACTTGAATCTTTTCGCTTATCCTCTTGTTTCCCTTCCTGAGTAGACGCAGAATAAAGGTTAACGGCAGAAACAGTAATTTCACTGACGAAATAAGAAACTTCACAGGAAAATGAAGCAGCTTTTTCAAAAACACATCGGCGGAAAAAATATATATGATAAAGCCGATTACGCTGGCAAATATGCTTATCAGCCTAATCTGACCGTCGGAATATACAAGAAAGAAACAGAAAGTGAGAATGGTTGCACTAACACAAAAGAAGACATCAAAAATAATATATGCGGTCTTTTTCTCACTGATTTCTTTTCGGAAGGCCATGATAAGCCGATAATAAACGCCTAATAAAAAACCGAATCCGAGAGAATATAAAAATAATACAAGCTGCTGAGAAATTGCAAAACCGTATGTCATCTGAACATCCTGGCAAACAAGCCACTGCTTTTCGGCTGCTGATTGAGATAATTCAGTCCGGATATGTTTCCTTCAACCGTCAGCTCTCCTTGCTCAATATTCAACACACAAATATGAAGATCCGTTCCGGACACGGTGAGTTCTCCGTAATCGGTATACGCAACAATCGCCGTTTCATCGAAGCTGTCAACATCTGTTACGCCGGTAAGACTGAGCTTATTTCGATTTTCAAGAATAAGACTATGCGATGAAATTGATTTTCCTACTGTATCTGTCATAATAAAACAACCTCCCCTCTTAAACTATGTCCGAAAAAAGGAAAATAGAACGGGCAAGCTAAGAGAGGAGTATTTTATTCGATGATTCTATACATGGTATCGGCGTTGCTTTTATCAGCATATTCGGTCACGATCATAACCTCGGCTCTGATCGTTTTTTCGCCGAAGCGGATTTCAAGAATATCGCCTTTTTTAATATCATAAGAAGCACGGGCGACTTTTCCGTTTACGGTAACGTGTCCGGCATCACAGACTTCGTTGGCAACACTGCGGCGTTTAATAAGTCGGGAAACCTTTAAGTATTTATCAAGTCTCATATCAATCTCCTAAAATGAACTGAGGCTGCTTAAAAAGCAGCCTCAACCAATTATTTTACTGCATTCTTGAGAGCAGCGCCGGCTTTGAACGACGGAACCTTGCAAGCTGCAATTTCCATGGATTCACCAGTTTTCGGATTGTGACCGGTTCTTGCGGCTCTTTCTTTGACCTCAAATGTGCCAAAACCAATAAGCTGAACCTTATCACCTGCTTTAAGAGCATCTTCAACAGCAGAGAAAACTGCTGCTACTGCCTTTTCGGCGTCCTTCTTCTGAAGACCGGCCTTTTCGGCAACTGCACTTACTAATTCGGTTTTATTCATTGTGTTGTCCTCCAAAAATTTATTTTCCATAAGACCTGTATCATTGCTGATTTGCAGTCTTAATTGGATTCAAGTTTTTCTTTCGCTTCTTTCCAAAGTTCATCAAGCGTGTCAAGAGACGCATTTTTCATATCGAGGCCCCTTTCGGCGGCAAGTTTTTCTACGATAAGATACCGTTTGATAAATTTGTCGTTTGAAACGGTAAGAGCCTGTTCGGCGTCTACATCTAAAAAGCGGGAAATGTTGACACATGAAAACAAGACATCACCGAGCTCGCTTTCGATCTGAGCGATATCACTGCTTCGAGAGGCCTGCCTGAGCTCCTCCACTTCGCTTTCAAGCGCTTCATAGGCACCGGAAATATCGTCCCAGTCAAAGCCGTCTTTCTTGGCTTTTTCCTGAATCTTTTGGGCTCTCATGAGAGCGGGAAGTTCTTTCGGAATCTTTTCCATCGCACTCCCCTGCGTTTTCTGTCCCTTGCTCTTACGTTTAATGGTATCCCAATTGGCCAAAACATCACTGCTTCCGCTGACCGTAACATCACCGAAAACATGGGGATGACGCTCGATAAGCTTTTTACAGATACCGTCGGTCACATGGCTCATATCAAAGCTGCCGTTTTCCCGTTCGATTTCCGCATGAAATACGACCTGCAAAAGACAATCGCCGAGTTCCTCGCATAAAAGATCTTTGTCGTTTTTATTGATGGCCTCAATGACCTCATAGGTTTCCTCAATAAAGGACTTTTTGATGCTTTCATGGGTTTGTTCTGCGTCCCACGGACAACCACCGGGAGCACGCAGTATTTTCATGATCTCAACAAGGTCATCAAAATTATAGCGTTCTTTGAATTCAAAATCAACCATTGTTTTACCCTCAATGCTCCTATTTTAACCTAATAATCCGAATTTTGCAAGAACTTTTGCAATTTTTTCTCCTTTGGGTATCATTTCAAGGTCATCTTTGGCAATTCCCTTGACAAGAAGAAGAATTACAGCGTATACACAGCCGCCCATGGCAATTGCCGCAATCGCCGAAAGCCGTCCTGAAAGAGCAAGCTTTTGGGCAAGAATAATGTTAACGGACCAAGCGGTAATTCCGCAGGCCGCAGCAGCGACAAGGGGCTTGACAAAAACGGAAACAAAATTGATTTTCACTTTTGTAATCCGGATAAGTGAAGTGAGATTGATAGCGACCATCACAATATAACAAATCGTTGTGCTATACGGAGCGCCGTGTATGTTGATTTCCGGTCTGCCGATAAGGATGAAATTCAGGAAAATCTTAAGGGCAGAGCCGATTGCCACGGATTTAAGCGGTATATCCGTTCGTCCGACAGCCTGCAGCATATTGGTAATGGGAGAAGCCACAGCAAAAAGGAAGATGCCGAACCCGTAAACCGTAAGCATCGGAGCGGCAATCGGAATCATGTCACGCTGCGAGTGATAGAGCAGGTCAAGAATCGGACTTGACAAAGCGGCAAAGCCTAAGCCAGCCGGAAGCGCAATCATCATCGTTACACGAACAACAGATTCGATACTGACCCGGATTTCTTTCTTGTTTTTTGCTGTCCACGCCGATGAAAGCGCCGGAATGGCACTGATGCCAAGGGTAAGTGTTATTGTCGGAATCAGGTTCTTCAGATTCAGAACTGATGCGTGTGCGCCGTAGAGGTAATCGGCGATACCCGAATCGAGCGTCTGAGTTGCTTCAAAAGTTGACGCATACATTTGCTTGATAATATCTGAACCGTGTTCCATTGCATAGGCAAGACGGGTTCTGATTGTCGTGTCATCAATGATATTACTGATATTCAGTATAATCGAGCTCAAAGCGACGGGAGCCGCAATTTTTATAATCTGATTGCGAAGGGATTTATCACTTTGCGCAGGAGGAGAATTGACAAGCTCAGCTCTTGTGAAGCCGAAGCCGTGCCGTTTATAATGAATGAATAAGTATAACAGTCCGAAAAGAGAGCCGAGCGTAACACCTAAAATCGCCACAGCGGCCGCATACGGATACATCGCCGCAAGCGCTTCGGCTTCATTTTTAACTTCAACACCGAAAACCGTTGCAACACCGTCAACGGCATTTTTATGATAATTGGCAACCCAACGGTTAAAGAAGAAATAAGTACCGGCAAGACCGAAAACCAGCTTGATGACGGCCTCTATAACCTGTGATACACCGGTCGGCGTCATGTTCTGCAAGCCTTCGTAATAGCCTCTGAAGGACGACATCTGACAGCAGAACATAATGCAAGGCGCAATAGCAAGAATACTGATATAATTTTCGGGCGAATGCACAAGCTTCGAATACGGTATGGCAATAGCCGCAAGAATCACCGAGCCGGCAAGACCGACGAGAAAGAAAAGCTTTCGTGCCACGGAGAAAATGCGTTTTGCATCTTTAATTCGTCCGAGTTCAATATTTTGAGAAACAAGCTTTGATACGGCAACGGGCAGACCTGCCATTGAGATCGCATAAAGCGGCGTATAGACGGCGTAAGCCCCCTGAAAATAGGCGTAACCCTCAACGGTAATCAGGTTCGTCAGCGGTATTTTATAAAGGGCACCGATGATTTTTACAAGAACAGTTGCAATCGCAAGCGCTCCGGCGCCGGTAAGCAATGTCTGTTTTTTTCGTTCAGCCAAAACTACATCTCCTTTTCATCCGATAAATTCTCTTAGCAGAGAATTTTCAGGAATTAACTCTGAATTCAAGCTTTCAAAGTGAGAAAGCTTATCTTTTAACTGTTTTGCGTCATTAAAGTATATACTATCCTCACCGATAAGGTCAAGTAGTTTTGTCGCTTTCTCTTTAAATAAACACGGTTCATAAGAATGAATCGAGTCGATTCGGGTGTCGGCAAGATGGCTGAAAGGGAAAATATATCTGGCTTCGCCTTTTTGCACGCCATTCCACAGCATAAAAGTATTATCAACCTCGGAGTTGCGGAAATTATAATCCCGGATAATGCGCCGGATCAATCTGATGTCACGTTTCGACAACAATACCTCATCGTCTGTATCCGTGATTCTCGACGAAACGCTGACATACATCTTCGTTGTTTTTTCTTCGTCAAGCTTATCGGTAATAACAGGATTGATGGCGTGAAGCCCTTCAACGATCACAACTTCATCGGCTGCAAGATTCGTTCTGACAAGCTCCTTTTCACGTTTTTTGGTATAAAAATTGAAGCGGGGAAGCAGACATTCACCGTCGTTAACCAAAGACGAAAGACACGAAGCAATATAATCGATATCCAACGCATGATGGGTTTCATAATCCGGTGTGCCGTCCTCAAAATAAAATGTTGTTGTCTGATCCCGGTAGAAGTCATCAAGCGAAATGATTTTGGACGGTCTGCCTCGGCAGATAATTTCCTGACTCATCAGCTTTGCCGTTGTCGTTTTACCCGAAGAGCTCGGTCCTGCAAGCATGATAAGCTGATAGCCCGGCTTGTCAAAAAAGAGGCTGACTGCATCACAGATTCTTTCACGGTATTTTTCTTCGCATTCGGCTATAAAGTCCGGAGCATCGTCCCGGATCCGCTTATTGATTGTCTCAGTCTTGATCAAGCTGTCACCCATTGAAACACCTGCTTTTCTATAAGTTTAAATTTCGATAAAACGTAATGATTTTGTCTTTACGCTTTTGTATTTCCGAAAAGTTACTGATATATTCATACGGATATTTATAGTTAAAAATTCGTTCTATTTCGTTGTAATACGGATTTTTGAGCTTGGTTACCGCTCCTGCCCCAACGGCAAGAACCGTATGACATTCTTCCATCATGAACACGTTGTACAGGCACTCCCTGCCCTTTTTTGCCCAACCGACATTTTCAAGATTGCCGAGACATTTGCTCTGACGGTACATATAGTACGGAATGTAGCCGTTTTCGGTAAGTTTTTGTGAAGCAACCGACAGCATTTTATCGGCGGCTTCGCCGTCTCCCCTCGCCTTGTCCTCAGTGACGAGCGTCGAAGAACGCTTTAAGGCAAGGGTATGCACCGTAATATTTTCGGGAGAAAAAGACAAAACCCTGTCCACCGTATTTTCGAACGATTCGACCGTATCGGTCGGAAGCCCAGCGATGATATCCATATTGATATTGTCAAAGCCGCACCGTCTTGCGAGAAGCATACTGTCAACCGTCGTCTGAGAGCTGTGGCGGCGGCCGATCTCACGAAGAACATCATCGTTGAACGTCTGCGGATTGATACTGATTCGCTTCGCCCCGCACGCTTTAATAACCTGTAGCTTTTCTTCGGTGATGCTGTCGGGTCTTCCGGCTTCGATCGTAAATTCACGGCAAGCGGAAAGGTCGAAAGCATTTACAATTGCGTCCGTTACGGTTTTCAGCGATCCGGCGTCAAGCGCAGTCGGGGTTCCTCCGCCCATATAGACGCTTTCCAACCGCAGGCCGAGTTGCCCTACAATATCAGCCGTATATTCAATTTCACGGCACAACAGTCTGACATAATCGGGAATCAGCTTTTTGGCTTTTTCGTTTGAATGAGAAACGAATGAGCAATAGCTGCAACGGGTCGGACAAAAGGGAATCGAAATATAAAGGCTGAACGATTTTTCATCGGACAGATCAATAATCGGCTTTTCTGTTTCGGCTACACCCAGAGCAAGAGCGGCTTTCTTTTCGCTGACTTTCAGTTCATCGGTAAAATATGCCACAGCACGCTGTGAACCGTATTTTTCAACAAGCTTTGTCATAAGCTTAGCCGGTCTGACACCGGTAAGGATGCCCCATGAGGGTGTATATCCCGTGGCTTTCTTTAATAGCGCAAAGAGCATCAACTCAAGCTTGCGCTCGGTATAGCTTGTCACGGTATCCTCGTCGTTTTTCAAAGAAAAATCGATCGGTTCATCACCGGTATATTCTTTATTATCAAGAACCAGCCTGACCGATATTCTTTTTTCATCGGCAAATGCGGTCACACCGTTTTCGCCTTGTATCGGCGAATCCGATAAAACGATTGGTTCGTTGACAAAAAACACCCTTATCAGGTTTTCCGTTTCGTATTGAAAAGAGCGGTTGTTTAATACAAGATACATGAAGATTAAAGTCCCTTCATAAAAGGATTTTTCTTTTTTTCAAAGGCAAGCTCGGTCGCGCTGTCATGGCCGGGATATACTTTCAGATGATCCGGAAGCGACTTCAGCTTTTTCATAGATTCTGTCATCTGAGTCTCACTGCCGCCGGGAAAATCGGTTCTCCCCGCCATAAGGCGAAAAAGAGTATCGCCGCTGAAAAGATTATCACCGATTAAATAGCAAACACTGCCCGGCGTGTGACCGGGGGTGTGTATAACCTTGATTTTTTCCGGACCGAAATCAAGGGAATCGGAATCCGCAACAACAATATCGGCGCTTATCGGAACAAACGGTTTTCTGAGAATGCAGGAAAGACTTGCGTTTTCGTCCGCTAAATACGCTTCGTCCGAAGCATGAATGACAATTTTTCCGCAATAATCGGAGCGTAACGCATCGGCTCCGGTCATATGATCAAAATGTGCATGAGTCAAAAGGATATACTCTAATTTTTTGATGCCAAGCTCCTTTAAACGATCCCGAAGCTTTTGCGAATACTCACCGGGATCGACAACCAAAGCGCAATCGGTTCCGGGAATTGTCACAATATAGCAATTGGCCCGCATCAATCCGAGCGGCAATGTGTTAACACTGATACTCATATTTTATCCTTTCTTCCACTCATCGGTATCCATGATAATGGTAACAGGACCGTCGTTGAGAAGCTCAACCGCCATATCCGCACCGAAAATACCGGTTTGTACGTTATCGATGCCCCACTCGTGAAGTTCGCAGACGAACTGCTCATAAAGCTTGTTCGCCTTTTCCGGGCGGGCGGATTTGATAAACGACGGACGTCTTCCGTGCGACACATCGGCACAAAGAGTGAATTGTGACACAACCAAAACGCTTCCGCCGACATCGCCGAGCGAAAGATTCATTTTTTCGTTTTCGTCTTCGAATACACGAAGCTGCGAGACTTTTTTTGCCATCAGCTTCATTTCACTTTCCGTGTCATCTTCCATCACACCCAAAAGCACAAGGAAGCCTTTTCCGATCTCCCCTGTGATCTGTTCGTTAACGGTTACTTTTGCATTCAATACTCTTTGTATAACTGCTTTCATAAAATTCTTGCCTTACGGCTTCCTTTCTGTTTTTTAAAGCCCGAGTCTTTCAACCGAGGTAACGCCCTTGACTTTTTTGAGCTTTTCTTTGACGGAATTCAGATGCTCGGCACCGTTTACGGTGATCGTAAGATTGATCAGACACCGGCCGTCCTTACTTTCTTTCGTGAAAAGCGAATGGATCATAACGTGCATATTGGCAAGCTGTCCGGACAAATCGGCAAGCATTCCGACACGGTCAATACCTGTAACAATGAGCGTCGCCCGATAATTATTGTCGGTTTTCGTATCCCACCAGGCTTTTATCCACCGTTCGGGTTCAGCGCACGTTTCAATATTTTTCGGAACATTGGAGCAGTTCCGGTTATGAATGGATACACCGTGACCACGGGTGATAAAGCCGATGATGTCATCGCCCGGAAGCGGATCGCAGCAACGTGCGAATTTTATCAGGCAGTTATCAATCCCCTCAACAATGATGCCCTCGGGGCTTCTTGTATATTTTTTGGCCGGTGTAGTGATCTGTATATCTGTCGGACCGTTTTCTTTGAGAAGCTTGGCGTATTCTTCCCGGATTTTCGGAATGATCTTGGTAAGCTGAAGACCGCCGTAGCCGATTGCCGCATACAAATCGTCTACGCTTGCCATTTTTTGTCTTTCGGCTATGCGCAAAAGAAAATCCTGAAGCTGCTTTTCGGGAAGATTGATATTGTTCCGCTTGAATTCCCGTTCGACTTCCGTGCGGCCTACTTCGATATTTTCCTCCCGTCTTTCCTTTTTGAACCAGCTTTTAATTTTGCTCCTGGCACCGCTTGTTTTGGCAATTTTCAGCCAGTCACGGCTCGGTCCTTTCGGCTGAGAGGTTGTCAGAATTTCAATGATTTCACCGTTGTTGATCTGATGATCGAGCGTTGTAATACGGCTGTTGACTTTGGCGCCGATCATTCTTGAGCCGACAGCGGAGTGAATCGCATAAGCAAAATCGACAATTGTTGAACCGGCAGGTAAGCTGATAATATCGCCTTTCGGCGTAAAAGCGAACACTTCCTCCGAAGCAAAATCATTTTTAATGACATTGACGATTTCCTCGACATCGTCGCTTTCTTTCTGATTTTCAAGAAGCTGACGGATCCACGAAAGGCGTTCTTCGAATTTTGCTTTTCCGCCGATCCCGAGCTTATATTTCCAATGCGCCGCAATACCGTATTCAGCGGTCTGATGCATTTCCCATGTCCGGATCTGAACCTCAAAAGGAATTCCCTCTTTACCGATTACCGTCGTATGAAGCGACTGATACATATTCGGCTTGGGCGTCGAAATGTAGTCCTTGAACCGCCCGGGCAGTGGATTATACATATCGTGAATAATGCCAAGACAAAGATAGCACTCGAAAACGGTGTCCACAATGATACGGACAGCATAGATGTCGTAGATTTCGTCCATGGTTTTCCCTTTGATAAAGGTTTTGCGGTAAATACCGTGAACACTCTTGATTCGTCCGGAAATATAGGCATTGGGCACATCGGTTTTCACACGGTCACTGATCTGTCTCTTGATTTCTTCAAGGAACTCCTGACGGGATGCCACCTGCTTTTCCAGGTTGTTGGCGATCTCTTTATATGCGACGGGGTCAAGATAACTGATTGCAAGATCCTCAAGTTCCTCTTTAAACGCTCTGATACCGAGACGATGCGCAATCGGTGCATAAATTTCGAGCGTTTCCCGGGCCTTGTAGCGTCTTTTCTCTTCCGGCATAAACCGAAGCGTTCTCATGTTGTGAACACGGTCGGCAAGCTTGATGATGATGACACGGATATCCTTCGACATCGCAAGGAACATTTTCCGTACATTTTCGTTTTGCTGTTCCTCACGGCTTGTATCGACGGCAATCTGACCGAGCTTTGTAACACCGTCTACGAGATGTTCAACCGTTTCGCCGAACATCGACCGAATCTGTTCTTCGGTATATTCGGTGTCTTCGACGACGTCGTGCAAAAGAGAAGCGCAGATCGAATCAACGTCCATGCACATATCGGCCAGTATCTGCGCAACGGCAACCGGATGAATAATATAAGGCTCACCCGAGCGACGCTTTTGTCCTTCGTGCGCCTTTGCGGCAAGGTTATACGCATCGGTTACCTTCTTAATATCCTCGTCGGAAAATTTGTTCTTTTTGACAGTATCCAATAATTTTGAAAAACCGTCGTTATATTCTTCCATTTACAACACCTTCTGAAGTAAAATCAACGCCACAATATTTACTGATGATTCGCCGCATCTTTAAGATATGTCAATATCGGTGCAGACTCAAGATCGACTTTTTCTTTTTTGTCCGTAACAGTATATCCGGTATCACTCTTGTGAATCAGTCCGAGCTGTTCGAAAGCATCAAGACATACAAGTACACGACAGGCAAGAGAAACGTCAACTCCGAGCCGGAAACAATACACATCGTAATCAAGCGTCTTACATGAATTGTCCCGTATGAGACGGAATACATCCGCAGCAAATTTACGGTCAGGCAGGCAAAACAACGCTTCTTTTCGGATAAGACGATCCTTTCGCTTCACTTTTTCGTAGAGTCTTAAGGATTTCAGATACTTCTCGTCATCAGTGCCCGAAAGACGAATTTCTTTAATGTATATGGAAACACTCACCTGCCCCATATATTCATTTTTTTCAAGCCGTACCGCTAAATCAAGCTTATCGCCTACGACATACGGAAATTTATCCGGCGTGACCGAAAACTGCAGAGCCGAAAGTGTGGTATTCCCTCTTGACAGGCTAAGCCTCAGATGCTTTCCGCCGCCGATTGGTGTAATGGAGGTGAGACGCATGGAAAACAAGCCGAATACCGGCTGCGGATTGCCCGCTCCAAACGGCTCCAATGTATCTATTATCGGCAAAATATCGGCAGAAATAAACTCCGGCCGAAGCTTGCAGTCAATCGAAAGCTTCATAAACGGCATTTCGACCCGTCGGGCATAATCGTTGACCCCTTTTCTGAACCGTTCAATATCATTGCACGCAAGCGAAAAACCGGCCGCCAAGGTATGTCCGCCGAAATGCGTCAGCATGTCCCGGCACGAATCAATAGCGTCATAAATCGAAAAGCCATCGATACTTCTTGCCGAGCCCTTTGCGCTATCGCCTTCCCTTGCAATCACGATACACGGTTTTGAATAGCGCTCGACAAATCGTGCGGCGGCAATTCCGATAACACCGCCATGCCAGCCCTCACCGTCAAAAACCAATACCCGGTCGTAAAGCATGGACGGATTTTCGGCAATCTGTCTTTCTACATCGTTGATGATGATTTGTTCGAGCTGCTGCCTGCCCGCATTCGCTTCGTTTATCTGACAGGCAAGCTTTTCCGCTTCATCGGGATCATCGCAGGTTAAAAGCTTCAAAGCAATCATAGCGTCCGAAACACGTCCCATCGCATTGATTCTCGGTACAAGAGAAAAGGCGGTTGAAACGGCGCCGACCGACTTATTATTCAGACAAATATTTTTAAGCGCCGCAAGCCCTGCATTATCGGAATGATTGATTTTTTCGAGTCCGATTTTGACAATCGTACGGTTTTCACCGACAAGTGGTACAACGTCGCCGATTGTACCGATTGCGACAAGATCGGCATAACTGTCAAGAACATCTTCGTATTCTCCGTCAGAAAGAGCACAGGCAAGCTTAAACGCCACCCCGACACCGGCAAGATCCTTGAATTGACTTTTACAGTCGCTTCGGTGAGGATTGACAATAGCGTACGCTTTCGGCAGGATTTCGGGCGGCTTATGGTGATCGGTAATAACAAGCTCCATACCGAGAGAATACGCATATTCGGCTTCTTTTACGGCCGAAAC